>NZ_JAOVAM010000004.1 GCF_029850875.1 Rothia similimucilaginosa
TTTTTTGCGGGGGGGGGGGGCCCGGGGTTTCCCCCCCCCCCCCACACTCTTTCCCCTAGCTACTGGTCTTACTACCGGGTTGCCAGCAACTCGCGGATATGCGCCACCGTCGCCGCATCCGTCGTATTCTCACCCAGCAGGTTCGGCTTGCCCGCACCGTGATAATCACTCGAACCTGTCACCAGTACCTCACGGCCCGCCGCGCGCTGACCCTCAATGAACTCCAGCAGACGCGCACGGTCCTGAACCGAATTCTCACGGTGATACACCTCCACACCCGCCAGGCCAGCCTCCACCATCAAACCCAGATACTCCAGGCTCAACGCGGGCCCACGCATCGTACTCATCGGGTGCGCAATCACCGGCGCACCCCCAGCCTCACGCACCAGACGCACCGCCTCTAAAGGATCCAGCGCGCCCTGCGGCACATAGTAGGGGCTACCCGTGTACAGTAGCTTCGCAAAAGCCTCAGAACGATCAGCAACCACACCAGCAGCCACCAGCGCATCAGCAATATGAGGGCGGCCCACCGCTGTGTTCCCCGCCCCCACCTGCGCCAACACGTCATCCCATGTCAGCCGGTAGTCAGCGGCAAGACGGTCCACAATAGCCTGTGCACGGCCCGCACGGCTGGCGCGAATCGCCTCCACACGGCACGCCAACTCCGAACCCACCGGGTCAAAACCATAAGCGAGCAGGTGAATAGTCTTCGTGCGTGCGCGGCCCTCACCGTCGGTGTACCGGTAGCGGCAAGAGAACTCGGCACCCGGCAGAAAATCCAGACCGTACTCATCCGCCAGCTGAGCCGCCTGCGCCCATCCAGCCGTCGTATCGTGATCAGTCAGCGCAAAACCCGCCAACCCAGCGCGAGCAATCAGCGGCACCAGCTCGGCCAGGTTCTGCGTACCGTCAGAAATAGCGGAGTGAATATGCAGATCATAGCTCCCGGTAAGGTTCCGGTTTTCAGGCGCGCCCGATTCAGCGGGCTGCGGTGCCTGCTGCGCATTATTTTGCGGTGCACTATTTCGATGTTCTGTCTGCGTCATTTTCTCTCCTTCCCCGCCTTTGCTAGTTCCTCGCCACCTCAGCGGGGTTTTAAGGCATGTCATCTACTCTTCTGATTCAACCCTACCAATATCGGCGGCGCAATATCGGGTACCCGGTCGCAGGTCAAAGATATATTCTGCCCCACCGGTCCTCTCTTATAGTCAAAAGCGCTAAAACATCTGCCCACTTGTGGTGAAGGCGATATGATTAACCCATGACTGAGAACAATGAGAAGAGCACCGAAGCTCAGAAGAACGACCACCGCAGCACCCCTAAGGCATCTGCGTTCACCGAATTCATTGCCGCAAACTGGGCACCTGCCGAAGATGACGGCTACACTCGCGAGCCCGTAGCAGACTACGCGGCTGAGCGCCGTGCCAAGATCTCCAAGGCATTCCCCGGCGAGCGCCTCGTCCTGCCCGCAGGCCCGCTGAAGGTCCGCTCCAACGACTGCGACTACCGCTTCCGTCCCCACTCGGCGTTTGCGCACCAGACCGGTCTGGGCATCGACCACGAACCCGACGCTGTGCTGATCTTCGAGCCCGTCGAAGAGGGTACCGGTGACAACGGCTCCAACCACGAAGTCACCCTGTACTTCCGTCCGCTGGCTGGCCGCGACACCACCGAGTTCTACGCAGACGCCCGCTATGGCGAGTTCTGGGTTGGTCCCCGCCCCACCCTGAAGGAGTTCTCCGAACGCTTCGGCATCCGCACCCGAGACCTATCCGAGCTTGAGGTAGCTATCACTAAGAACGCCGGTAACCAGGGCCTGGGTGGTGTGAACATCCGCCTGGTCCGCAATGTTGACCCGGCTGTTGACGCACTGGTTGACACCTCCCGCTACAACACCGGCGTGGAGCTGGAGCAGGCTGACAAGCTGGACTCCGAACTGGCCGTGGCTCTCTCCGAGGCTCGCCTGATCAAGGACGCTATCGAGATTGAGAACCTGCAGCGTTCCGTTGATCTGACCGTCAAGGGCTTCGAAGAGGTCATTCGCTCCCTGCCGAAGGCTAAGGAACATCACCGTGGCGAACGCGTCGTTGAGACCGCGTTCTTCTCCGTGGCACGTACCGACGGTAACGACTTGGGCTACGACACCATCGCAGCGTGCGGTAACAACGCAACTATCCTGCACTGGATCCGCAACAACGGCACCGTCGACGACGGCAAGCTACTGTTGCTGGACGCAGGCGTTGAGGACGACACCCTGTACACCGCAGACGTGACCCGCACCTTCCCCGTGAACGGTAAGTTCACCGAGGTTCAGGCGAAGGTCTACAACGCTGTGCTGGAGGCTGCTGACGCCGCATTCGCTGTCGCTAAGCCGGGTGTCAAGTTCTACGAAATCCACGAGGCTGCCATGAACGTTCTTGCACACCGTCTGGAAGAATGGGGCCTGTTGCCTGTTTCCGCTGATGTTTCGCTCACCGTTGAGGGCGGTCAGCACCGCCGCTGGATGCCGCACGGCACCAGCCACCATCTGGGCCTGGACGTGCACGACTGTGCGCAGGCAAAGGCTGAACTGTACATGTGGGCTGAGCTGGAGCCGGGCATGGTCTTCACCATTGAGCCTGCACTGTACTTCAAGGACGAGGATCTGTCCGTTCCCGAAGAATACCGCGGTATCGGTATCCGCCTTGAGGACGACGTGCTCTGCACCAAGGACGGCAACGTGAATCTCTCCGCTGCACTGCCGCGCACCGTTGAGGGCATTGAGGAGTGGATGGCGAAGCTGGCGAAGTAACGCCTACCCCCAGATGCGTTAGTAACGGCTCATAGGGAAAGCCCCTTACCAACTCGTTCGGTGAGGGGCTTTCGCGTGTCTTCTATGGTTGTTTCCCACCGTGATGGGCGGCTACTGCCGTTGCGGGTTCGGTTATTCGTAGTCCTTCGAAGAATTATTGTGCGAGGACTTATCGTGCAGGCCCTGCGGGCGCGGGGTCGGACGCTGCGGCTTGGGCTGAATCAGCTTCGCGTACTCTTCCGGGTCGTCCACTCGCAGACCGTACCGCTGAGCCGGACGCTTCTGCGTATCTGACTTCTG
Organism: Rothia similimucilaginosa; assembly: GCF_029850875.1. GTDB lineage: Bacteria > Actinomycetota > Actinomycetes > Actinomycetales > Micrococcaceae > Rothia. The sequence continues at coordinate 3,092 of NZ_JAOVAM010000004.1, forward strand.
ACCGGTCGTCTGGTCAGTACTTGCCTGTTCCTGTTCGGCGGACTGTGTGGACTGTACGGGGGCAACCGGTGCGGGCATATTCTGCGCCGCGCTCTGAGCCACCGCGTTCTGCGCGGTCGCATCACGCACGGGCAGGTTCTGGTTCGGTGCCGGCTGACTACCCGCCTGCGCACGGTACGAGGGCGCCTTCGGGGCGCCGGTCGGAACCGGTGCACCATTCATCGAAACGGTGCTCTGTGCCGCACGAGCCTGCGAAGCATCCGGAGCTGCAGCCGCACGCGCAGCCGCAACCGCCGCCGAGAAGCGAGGATGCGCACCCAGCACGCGGCGCGCATCCTGAGCGTACTCCGGCAGAGCGTACATCACGGTGCGCGAGGGAATCGCCTCAGTACGCATCGGGTAACGAGCCCCGCGGCCGCGGCGCAAATCAAACATACGCCACAGGACAAAAATGGCCACAGAGATAGGCACCGTAGACATTGCCGCAGAGATAAAAGAGGTGCCGTTCAAAGACACAAATGCCGAATACAACAGGCCAATCACCACACCCTGAATCGCTGAAGAAATCAGGGCACGACCATAACCGGGCTGTACCGGGTACTCCACCTGGCGGATACCGTCATTGACCAGGTACAGCGCCGTGACCGGATAATCCTGCTCGCTGAGCACATCAAAAGCGGCGAGCGCATCATCGTGACGAACGAAGGAGGCAATCGCCTCACCGGCGGGCAGAGGCTTGCCCTGAGCCTGCGACAGGCGCGACGCCAGATATGAAGAAGGCGGGGTCGAGGGAATATTCGGCAGGTGAGAAGTCATGACTCCTATTCTACCGCCCACCCCAACCCTGGGCCCGGTGGGCAGTCAGCTCCTCTACAGGCGTAGCAAACACCTCTTCAATTAGGCTTCTCAAAGTGCGAATCCCCACGGCAGAGCGTACCCTAGAGAGGTGAGCAATTCGAAGTTCAGCACCCCCAGCAAGATTTACATTGCCCGCCTTCTGGGCCTCGACGTTTTTGACCCCTTCGGTGACCGCCTCGGACGTCTCCGAGATGTTGTCGTGCTCAAACGCGGCCTGGGCGCATCCATTGCGGGCGCCCGCCCCGCCAAGGGCAGCGAACCCATTGTTGTCGGCATCATTATTGAGGTGCTCGGCAAGAAACGCGTGTTCATGCCCATGACCCGTGTGCGAAGTATCGACGCTTCACAGATCATTTCAACCGGCCTGGTGAACCTGCGCCGCTTTGAACAACGCAACTCTGAGACTCTCATCGTTGGTGAGCTTTTTGACCGCCGTGTGCGCCTGCTCGACGGCAGCGGCGACGCCGTCATTGAGGACGTCGCCATTGAGCAGCGCCGCAACGGCGACTGGGGCGTGACCGAGCTGTTCGTTTCCCGCGTCAGCTCCTCCTCCAACACGTGGCGCCGCCGCTCTAAGGAGACCCTCATCGTCGACTGGGACGAAGCGGTGCTCTCCACCGATGTGGAACCGCAGGCAGCAACCGCGTTCGTGGCGAACCATGAGAACTCCAAGCCCGCCGACCTTGCGGACGCTATCCACGAGATGAGCGATAAGCGCATGGTCGAAATCGCCGCCGAACTGCAGGATGAGCGCCTCGCGGACGTTCTGCAGGAGTTGCCCGCCGAGGACCAGGTGCAGATCCTCTCACACTTGGATGACGAGCGTGCCGCGCAGGTCCTCGAAGAAATGGAACCGGACGACGCCGCCGACCTGCTCATCGAGCTGGACGACGCCCAGCGTGAAAAGCTGCTCGAACTCATGGAACCCGACGAAGCAGACGATGTGCGTCGACTGCTCGAATACGACGAAGGTACCGCCGGTTCGCTCATGAACCCGGTACCGATTATCCTCTCCCCCGAGGCGACCGTCGCAGAGGCGCTCGCGCACATCCGCGCCGAGGAAATCCCTCCGGCGATGGCGGCTGCTGTGATGGTGACCCGCCCGCCTCTGGAAACGCCGACCGGCAAATACCTGGGCCTGGTGCACATGCAGAAGCTGCTGCGTGTGCCGCCGAGCGAGCCGATTGGTCACATCCTTGATACCGGCACTGAGCCCGTCTCTGACCAGGCCAGCTTGGAAGAGCTGGCACGCGTGCTGGCAACCTACGACCTGACCATCGTTCCCATTGTGAACGAATCGCACCGCCTGGTAGGCGCAGTGACCATCGACGACGTGCTCGATGCGCTTCTGCCCGAAGACTGGCGCACTTACGATGATGGAACTCCCGTACGAAAGGTAGGACGACGCTTTGCCTGATTCGAACCGCCGTGACGCAAACCGTACCGAAGAGAACCCCCGCATCGATAAGGCTCGCATTCTCAAAGACCGCTTGGAGAAGAAGTACGCTGAACGCAACCGCGAGCGCGGCGACTCCCGCCCGCAGCGTAACGACTCGCAGCTGAGCACCCCCGGTACCCGTAAGCCGAAGCTGTTCTCGAGCCCCAACCCGGATGCTTTCGGCCGCATGACCGAGGGCTTTGCACGCTACATGGGTACCCCGCAGTTCCTGATGTGGATGACCGTTTTCTGTGGCGTGTGGCTTGCCTGGAACTCCCTGGCGCCGGAGGAGATGCAGTTCGACCCGCGTAGTCTGAACTTCACCCTGCTGACCCTGATGCTGTCCCTGCAGGCTTCTTACGCTGCTCCCCTGCTGCTGTTGGCGCAGAACCGTCAGGATGACCGCGACCGTGTGGTGGCATCTGAGGACCGTAAGCGCGACCAGCAGAACCTGGAGGAGACCCTGTACCTGACCCGCGAGATTGCTTCGCTGCGTATTGCTCTGCGTGAGGTTGCGACCCGTGACTTCGTCCGTAGCGAGCTGCGTGACATTCTTGAGGAACTGCAGAACATTGCGCAGGAGCAGGAGCGTCACGCCGAGCAGCTGCAGGACATCAGTGAAGACATTGAGGACTTGGAGGAGGCTATCGACGATATCGATATCTCCGAGGGCGAGGAAAAGGACGCTGAGGGCACCGAGAACGGCACCGAGCAGCCCTCTGACAAGTCTGAACGCTCTGCGAAGGACTCCGCACAGGATCATTCCCACCGCGGCGATCTGAGCCAGCCTCAGAGCCGCGAAGCTCAGCAGGCACAGCAGCAGGCAGAGCGCACCCGTGAAGGAGGCGCCCATGACCGCTAATTCACCCCTGCAGGATGCGCTCTACGCGGCGCTCGCCCGTGTCGAGGATCCCGAACTGCGCCGCCCCATTACGGAGCTGGGTATGGTTGACACTGCGCTCGTGCATCCTGAGCTGGATGAGCTGGGTGCGCCGATTCCCGGTCGCCACTGGGCTGAGGTCACGGTGCTACTCACCATTGAGGGTTGCCCGCTGAAGAACACCATCGAACAGCAAGTTCGTGACGCCGCCGCCACCGTTGAGGGTGTTGAGCGTGTGCAGTTGGTGGTGGGTGCGATGAACCCGCAGCAGCGTTCCGCCTTGCGTTCGATGCTCAAGCCGGAGCGTTCCAACCCGTTTACCGCACCCGGTTCGCTAACCCGCGTGTTCGGTGTGGTGTCCGGTAAGGGTGGCGTGGGTAAGTCCTCTATGACCGCAAATCTTGCCGCCGCGTTCGCTTCACGCGGGCTTGCGGTGGGCATTATTGACGCGGATGTGCACGGCTTCTCCATCCCGGGTCTGTTGGGTATTACTGACGCCCCGACCCGCCTGGATGATCTGATTCTTCCGCCGACCGTGGATGTTCCCGCCCCCGCCCAGCGTTGGGGTGAGCAGAAGGTCAGCGGCGGCTTTATTCGTGTGATTTCTATCGGCATGTTCCTCAAGGGCAACGAGCCGGTAGCGTGGCGCGGCCCCATGCTGCACCGCGCCCTGGAGCAGTTCATCATGGACGTGCACTTCGGTGCCCTGGATGTGCTGCTGCTCGATTTACCGCCCGGTACCGGCGATATTGCCATCTCCATGGCTCAGCTACTGCCCAATGCGGAGCTGGTGCTTATTTCCACCCCGCAGCACGCCGCGGTGGATGTGGCGGAGCGTGCCGGCACCCTGAGCCTGCAGACCGGTCAGAAGGTCGTGGGCGTGGTCGAGAACATGGCTGCCATGACCCTACCGGACGGTACCGTACTCGACATGTTCGGTTCTGGCGGCGGTCAGGTGCTCGCTGAGCGTCTTTCGGAGGCGCTCTCCTACCCGGTACCACTGCTCGGTTCGGTCCCGCTGGACGTAAACCTGCGTACCGGCGGCGACGAGGGTACCCCCGTGGTCTGGAGCCACCCAGATTCGTCCGCTGCCGAAGAGATTCAGTCCATTGCCTCGCAGCTACTGCACTCGGGCGAGTCGAGGGCGGGTCAGAGCCTGCCGCTCTTCGTCTAAAGCTGCAGCAGTCTAGGACCAAGCTTCTAGAAGCTGCGGCCAAACAGCAGATATACAAAGAACCCCGCACCATCACAGTGCGGGGTTCTTTCATGTCAAAATCTTAGGTTGCGTCCACATCGAAGGGAGCGTATGCGCCTCGCGGAAGAGCACGGCTCTCCGACTTTTCCTTCTCCTTCAGCAGCGCCTCTTCACGTTCCTTCGCCTCACGCTCACGCTCGGCGTCATCCTCAGCGAACGCCTGCTTCACAATCACGCGCGGGTCGTACTGGCGGGGGTCGTACTGGCGCCAGTTAATATCTTCCAAACCTGTCTCGCCCAGGGCTTCCTTGAAGTCGTCCTTCGCGTCGAACGCCATACGGCGCACCATCTTGACGAATTCACGGATCTGTCGGGCGTATTCAGGCATGCGTTCGGGACCGATCACAAAGAACGTGATAACGGCCAAAATAATAAACTCGGTGCCACTAATACCAAACACGGAATATAGATTATCAGTTCCGAGCCAGCACCGCCGAACCCGCGGCGCTTTCTGGACGTGTCTTTAAAATCTGGACAGGCAAAAGGCGTATGCTACAGCACCGCAAAGGGGCATTGCGCCCACGGCTAAGAACACAGGAGACTGCCGGCTACACACCGGCGGTCTCCTGACACAATATTCGGTTTACGGCGGGTAGTCTCCACCGCCGGGGAGCTGTTTCCAATGCCACAGCCAGCCAACCCAGCCCCACTGCGCGCACGCACCTGCCACCAGCAACGCCCAACGATACGCCCGCGAACGGCTCACCGCCGCCACCACAATCACCAGCGGGAATAACGGCAACAACAGACGGAACGTCGAAGACTGCGGATTCAAAAACAGAATCAAATACGCAAAATAGCTCAGACACCACAGGTTCAACGGAGCCGCCAAAACCCTACGTGCCAACGGGCTCAAGCACAGAGCGATAAAGCCCAGAATCAGCAGAGTCAGCAGTACCGGAGCTGCATACCCAAAGTACAGGTAACCCTGCGAAAGCCACGGCTGAATCAGCGCCAGATGGGTGCCGCGCCACGCCGTCTCCGTGGCGGTGTATGCATCCACACGGCCCGTAACCCACCATGCAATCGCAGGCCACACCAGCGCACACGCACACACCACCAGGGCGCTCACCAGCTGCCCCAGATGACGTACAAACGCCGTGCCCATACTCGACTGGCGGCTTGAACGAACCCAGCACGTAAACCACCACAGACCGGCAGTCGCGCCTAGGGGCACACCCACCGGGCGGGACAGGCACGCCAACGCCGCCACAGGAACCAGCAGACCGTAGCGTCCCTGAACCAGGCACAGCAGGGCGCCGGCAAGGAACACCAGATTCAGCGACTCCGCATAGGGCACCTGAAGCACCGGCGCAACCGGCAAGAATGACACCAACGCAACAGCCCACTTAGACAGCACAGAAGGCAACTCCTCACTCTTGAAACCGGTCGCCTTCAACGACGCCTCAAAGAGCAGGTAAATCACCCACGCGGCTGCGAAACCGGCAAGCAGAGCAACAGTCGCCGCCACCGGGTAGTACCCGATGCCTGTCGCATGGCTAATAGCACCGGAAAGCTGCGGGAAAATCGGATAAAAAGCCCACTGATTCTGCTGAACCACACCCGCTGCATTCACCGGCAACTCACTCGGGTAGCCCTGTACCGCAATCTGCTCATACCAGCCGGCATCCCAGATACTAATGAACGACAAATAATCCAGGTGCTCACCCCACGGACCTCGTAGCTGCTGCTGACCGACCACGGCAAACACAATGAAGCCCCACACGCGGGACAGACCATAAATCAGTAGCACCGACAGCCACGCGGGCAGGGCACACAGACGCTCCCACACACGGTGCAGGCGCTCACCGGCAGCGGCGTACGCCCAGGTCAGTAGCTGGTCAAAGGACTCACCCTGCTCCGAGGAGGTGCGGGGTGCCGAGTCAGCGGCAGAGTTAGCGCGGGCAAGCGGAACAGGGCTAGGGTGCTGAGAAGGAACACTCACAGACGCTAATTCCCCTCAGCCGGAGTAGCCACCCGACCGGAGGAAGCCGCCCGGACGTTCTTTCGCTTCTCCACAAGGTTATGCGCGCTCAAGGTGCTCTCCGCATCATCAGCCCGCGGAACCGCGACGCGACACACGGGTTTCTGCTCACCAGCAGTCTCAGCAGCACCCTCAGCGGATTCTGCAGTTGCTTCAGCAGAAGCATCACCGGATGCCGACTCACTCGCAGACGCCTTTTCGTCCTCGGGATCGCCGAAGAAACGAACCGCAGTAGTCAAATCCTCCACACGGTCGAAAGTACCCAAACCGTCACGGCCCACACCACTAAAGAATGCGGCACCGGGCACGGCACGCTCACCGGTGAGCGCCACAACGGAGAGCGCCGCGATGCCCGCAATCAGCAGGGCAAGCAGAATCAGCAGAATGTTCATCTCAATCTCATATCATGCAGGACCATCAACCCCTGACGGTCACCTAAATTCAAATAGTAGCGTCAGCACCGGCAGAATCAGCGCCGCGACTAGTCCTGTTATGTCTAATCCTCGTCACGGTCGCTGAGTAGCCAGGCACGCAAATCCGCGTGGCACCGGGTCAGCTGACTAAAGCTCACATGCTCATTATCGGTATGAGCCAGCAGAGCATCACCGGGGCCGAAGTTTACGGCGGGAATACCGATCTCACTCAGGCGCGCCACGTCCGTCCAACCATACTTCGGCTGCGGCTCCTGCCCCACCGCCTCAATCAGGGAAGCTGCCAGCGGGGTGTCCAGGCCGGGGCGAGCTGCCGGGGAAAGATCCACAAAATCCAGCTCGTAACCGGCGAAGACCTCACGCACATGGGCGACCGCCTCGTCCAGGTTCTTATCGGGTGCGAACCTGTAGTTCACGTGCATTGCCGCTGCATCAGGAATCACATTACCGGCAACACCGCCAGAAATCTGCACCGCGTTCAGGCCCTCACGATAATCCAGGCCCTCCACGGCAATAGTTTTCGGATCATAGGAGGCGAGCGCCGCCAATGCCGGTGCCAGGGCGTGAATCGCGTTCTCGCCGCGCCAAGCGCGTCCCGAGTGGGCGGCAAGGCCGCGGGTGCGCACGAAGAAACGCATGGTGCCGTTACAGCCGCCCTCAATGGTGCCGTTGGTCGGTTCAAGCAGCACACCGAAGTCTGCGTCAGTGATGAGTTCGCCGTGGTTGCGGATCAGACGTGCCAGGCCGGAGAGTTCGCTGGCAACCTCTTCATTGTCGTAGAAGATGTAGGTCAGGTTGTAGTCGGTGTCCTGCACGGTCAGTTCGGCGGCAAGCTTCAGTTGCACCGCCACACCGCCCTTCATATCGGTGGCACCGCGGCCGTAGAGCACGTACCCGTCCTCTTCTTCACGCACCGTGGACGGCACGGTACCCAGGGATCCCTCAACGGTGGGCAGGGGCACGGTGTCCAGGTGACCGGCAAGGATAATGCGGGTACGCTCGACCTTAGCACCGGGCGGCGGCGGGAATTCAGTGCGGGCAATAATGGCGTCCCCGTCACGAGTCAGGTGCAGGTGCGGGCAGAACGACAGCGCCGTGTGCACGGCGTCAGCAATTAGCTGCTCGTTGCCGGAAACCGACTCGTAATCCAGCAGGGCACGGGTCAGCTCGGGCATGGATACGTCCAAGTTCAGGGGCGGAGCCGGAACCGAGTGATGCTCAGAAATATTCGGGGAAACGCTCATCCTTCCACCTTACAGGTTCCCCCGCGCACACAGCGCCCATATCGAAGATATGGGACGCTCTTGAAGGGACACCAATCCCCAAAACTATAATGGACGGTATGTCTGAAAACACTCCCCGTTATGCCTCCGGCGTTGCACTGGTTAATGTTGTTATCTCTGGCGAGCACGCCGGCACCGTCCTGGATGCTTGGTTCCCCGCCCCCTCCCTCACCCAGACTCCTGACCTGTCCATCGCGGACGAGCTAGAGGAGCTGGCCGCTGAGCACCCGGCACGCAATGCTCGCACCGAGGTACGCACTGCCTCCATTAACCTGGATGAGGCACCCGAAGACGCAGTTGACGCATACCTGCGTCTGCACCTGCTCTCGCACACCCTGGTTCGCCCCAACGAGCTGAACCTGGACGGCTTGTTCGGTACCCTGGCGAATGTTGCCTGGACCAACCACGGCCCGGTGCTTGCCGCCGAGTTCCAGAAGCTTGCGATTGGTCTGCGCAAGCTGGGCCACCTGAGTGTGAGCCACATTGATAAGTTCCCTCGCCTGGTGGATTACGTGGTTCCCGCCGGTGTACGTATTGGTGACGGTGACCGCCTACGCCTGGGTGCGCACCTGGCGTCCGGCACGACCGTGATGCACGAGGGCTTCGTGAACTTCAACGCCGGTACCCTGGGCACCTCCATGGTTGAGGGCCGTATTTCTCAGGGGGTTGTGGTGGGTGACGGCTCGGATGTGGGTGGCGGCGCCTCGACGATGGGCACACTCTCCGGTGGAGGTACTCAGCGCGTGTCTATTGGTGAGCGTTCCCTGTTGGGTGCGGAGTCCGGTATCGGTATTGCCCTGGGCGATGACTGTGTGGTTGAGGCTGGCCTGTACGTGACCGCTGGTTCGCGCGTGAGCGTTCTGCTGCCCGGTCAGGAGGCGCGCGTGGTGAAGGCTGCGGAGCTGTCCGGTGTGTCGAACCTGCTGTTCCGCCGCAATTCGGTCAGCGGCGCGATCGAGGTTCTGCCGCGTGCTAAGAACACCGTGGAGCTGAACGAGGCACTGCACCTGAACTAGTCTGCACCTGGACTAGTCTGTACCTGGACTAGTCTGTACCTGGAATAGTACGGGTCCGCCCGTGAACTTTGGGGTCGGGATGTGTGAATCATCCCGGCCCCTTTTTCTCTGCCCGGTGCTCCCCTTTTTCGCCGCTCTCACAGGCTGGGAGCAGATCCATTGCGGTTACGATGACCATTTTCGGGGCGGGATGCGCGGGCTTTCGCTAGGCTGGTAGTATCGGGTACAGCCCACCCGCCATTGCAGGCGATAGGTACCGTTCAGAGAGGAGCCCCCATGTCCGAGTCAGCAGCGTCCGAATCAGTAGCATCCGAATCAGCAGCATCCGCGCCTGCGATGAGCGACACCTACCGGCACTTTACGCGCCTCTTCCCCTACCTGCACGAGCGTATTGCGGTGGGCGCTGCGGCTACTGATGCCATGGCCCGTTACGATGAGCTGGCTAAGCTGGGACGTGCGGAGGGGTTCGCCCCCCTTCTTCCTGAACCTGAATGATACGGTGCTTGAAAGCATGGTCATTGCGGTGTCCCTTGAACACGACATCATTGACGATGTTGAGACGCTGACCCCGGAGCAGGTGAGTGCCTACACTCGTGCTGTTCTGCAGCGTTACCGTACCGCCCGGGGTGGCGCCTCCGCCGAAGAGTATGGCAGCGCCGCCATTGCCCAACAGCTGCGCAGGGTTGTCGATGACGGCGAAGATACTAACGAGGACAACTCGGACGAGTTCAACCTCAATGAGTTTGTTGACGAGTTTATGAGCTCCGATTTTCTGCCCGATGAGGAGCCTGAAGATGAGGCCCCGACTCTTTCTGCTCTGCTCTGCTACGAGCTCCTGGATGAGGAGGAGCAAGGCGAGATGCTCCTGTTGCAGATTCCGACCGATGACCCCGCCGACATTCCCGCGTACTTGCCCTTTGGCGGCTGGAATGACTGCCCGGACGCTGAAACGCAGCTGGCGTTCACCCACTATTGGCGTGAAAAGTATGGTGCAATCCCGGCGGCTCTTGACGGTGCTAATTGTCTGGAATTTCTGGTGGAACGCCCCGTGGCAGACCCGCTGGAGGCGAAGAAGGTGGCGGTCGAGCAAATCGCGTTCTGTTCGGATCTTCCGTTCCAGGTGTTTGAAGATTTTGAGCCGCTGACGGAGTTTATTCACCAGAGCCGCCAGTGGTATTTCTGGTGGGATTAGAGGTCGGCTCAGAAATCAGCTGAGAGTCGGGTTCAGACGCTGTGTGAAGGCGAGCGTCGACACATCTAAATAACGCCTCCTACATGCTCACACCAGCGTGCACAAGCGCACAGTGTCCCGCAGTACTTACACATCGTGTGCGGCTGTACTATTAGATACAGCTCAACAGCTTTTGTCCCCCATCCGGAGCAATTGTTCCGGATATATAAAGCCCGAAAGGACATCATGAAGGTACTCGTTACCGGCGGCGCCGGCTACATCGGCTCCCACACTGTACTTGAACTGCTCAAGGCAGGTCACGACGTCGTCGTCATGGATAACCTCGCAAACTCTTCCGAGGAGTCCCTCAAGCGTGTCGCTGAACTCGCTGGCCGCGCCCCCGAGTTCCATAAGGTTGACCTGCTCGACTTTGAAGGCATGAAGGCTCTCTTCAAGCAGGTTCGCCCCGACGCTGTGATTCACTTTGCGGGTCTGAAGGCTGTGGGTGAGTCCGCAGAGAAGCCGCTGTGGTACTACCAGACCAATGTGGCTGGCACCCTGAACCTGCTGTACGCAATGGATGAGGCTGACTGCCACTCCATCGTGTTCTCCTCCTCCGCTACCGTGTACGGCGAGCCGGAGTCCATGCCTCTGATTGAGAAGATGAACATGGATGCGCAGTCCTGCTACGGCCGCACCAAGGAGCACATCGAGGATATGTTGGTCGACCTGGCTGCTTCTGACCCCAAGTGGAACATTGCTCTGCTACGTTATTTCAACCCCGTTGGTGCGCACGAGTCCGGCCGTATTGGGGAGGACCCGGCTGGTATCCCGAACAACCTGGTGCCCTTCATCGCGCAGGTTGCTGTGGGTCGCCGCGAGCACCTGAACGTCTTCGGTAACGACTACCCGACCGTTGACGGTACCGGCGTGCGTGATTACATTCACGTGGTTGACCTGGCTGACGGCCACTTGAAGGCGCTGAACTACATTACTGAGCACTGCGGCCTGCACACCTGGAACCTGGGTACCGGTAACGGCTACTCGGTTCTGCAGGTTCTGCACGCGTTCGAGGAGGCGTGCGGTAAGGAGCTGCCGTACAAGATTGTGGATCGTCGCCCCGGTGACGTTGCGGTCTCTTACGCTGATCCTTCCTCTGCTCTGGCGGATCTGGGTTGGAGCGCTAGCCGCGACATTAAGACCATGGTTCGCGACCACTGGAACTGGCAGAAGAACAACCCCAACGGTTACGAGGCCTAAGCTGTTTTAGCCCCTTGTGAGGGGTGTTGAAGAGTGCCCGATAGGTGTTATCTCACCTGTCGGGCACTTTTGTGCGCTTTTTTCGAAATTTTTGCCAGCTTGTGACGCATACCCTGGAAACAGTTGACAAGTCGTGGGAGAAAACGGAAAGGTGAAGCATTCCCCCTAGTCAGAGCCCTTTACATAGATGAGGTGTTTTTCACCCATATTTTTACGTCAAAAATACTATAACTATGCATTAGGGCTTAAAAATTCACATAACTTACACAGTAAAGCGAATATTTTACACACACGTTACCTGATGAGGCGTAATCTAAAATCTCAGCATATACACAACCCACATCATAGATGCACCTCACATGAAAGGGTTCATGATGTCCGCACAGACAACTCCCGTAGAGCAAAAAAACCTCATCGAAATTGCTGATGTCAACAAATACTACGGCACCAATCATGTTCTGAAAAACATCAACCTTTCCGTAGGCAAGGGCGAAGTTGTCATCCTTCTCGGCCCCTCTGGTTCCGGCAAGTCAACTCTCTGCCGAACCATTAACCGCCTCGAAACTATCACCAGCGGATCCATCACGATTGATGGCGAAGAGCTCCCCGCAGAAGGCCGAGCCCTCGCGAGGCTCCGCGCCGAAGTAGGTATGGTTTTCCAGTCCTACAACCTTTTCGCTCACAAGACCATTCTTGATAACGTAACCCTTGGACCTCGCCGAATCCGCAAAATGTCCAAGTCAGACGCAGAAGCAGAAGCTATGAAGCTACTCGCAAAGGTTGGTGTGGATTCCCAGGCACATAAAATGCCCGCAGAGCTTTCCGGTGGTCAGCAACAGCGCGTCGCTATCGCCCGCGCCCTCGCTATGAAGCCCAAGGTCATGCTCTTTGACGAACCCACCAGTGCACTTGACCCCGAAATGGTCAACGAAGTGCTCGACACCATGGTCTCCCTCGCAAAGGAAGGCATGACCATGATTGTTGTAACCCACGAAATGGGCTTTGCCCGTAAGGCGGCAGACCGCATCGTCTTCCTTGCCGACGGGGAGATAATCGAAGAAGCACACCCGGACGAGTTCTTCACTAACCCGAAGAGCGAGCGCGCCAAGGACTTCCTCTCCAAGATCATCAACCACTAAAGCGGAGGGCCCGACATGCAAAAATATTCACGCAAGCTCGCAGCACTCGCCGCGGCATCATCCCTCGCTCTAACCGGCGTCCTCACCGGATGTTCCAGCGCAGACAGCGGCAATAAGATCCGCATCGGCATTAAAGTAGACCAGCCCGGCCTCGGTTATCAGGACGGCAACACCTACACCGGCTTCGACGTGGAGGTAGCGCGCTACGTCGCCGGTAAGCTTGGATACTCCGAAAGCCAGATTGAATTCGTCGAGTCTCCAGCGTCTAACCGCGAAAATATGCTCAATACCGGCCAGGTAGACATGATTTTTGCGACCTACTCTATCTCTGAGAGCCGCAAGAAGACCGTAGACTTCGCAGGTCCCTACTACACTGCCGGTCAGGATTTGCTGGTTCGTGTCGATAACAATGACATCCACGGACCGGATGATTTGAACGGAAAGAACCTCTGTTCTGTAACCGGTTCTACGAGCGCCAAAAAAGTCCAGGACAAATTCGCCAAGAATGTGAACCTGGTCAAGCAGAATAGCTACTCCGACTGTGTGGTTGCCCTCAATGGTGGCGTGGTAGATGCCGTCACCACCGACGACATTACCCTCGCCGGTCTAGCAGCAACCAAGGCAAACAAGGGCAAGCTAAAAGTGGTCGGCTCCCCCTTTACCGCTGAACGCTACGGTGTGGGTCTGCCCAAGGGGACCGACAAATGTGAAGCTGTGAATAATGCCATCAACGAAATGGTAGCTGACGGTACCTGGGAGAAACTCATCACCAAGTACACCGAAGACACCGGCTACCACTACAACACGGAAACCAACCCACCGCACCTGGGCACCTCCTGCGCCTAGGCCTCTAGAGAGGTTCACGAATGTCATTCTTTGACCAACTCGGCGCTCTCCTGTCCAAGTACGATGTGGTTGGCGCCTTCATGACCAATATTCAGCTGACTTTCTGGGCGGCTATTGGATCGTTCGTCCTCGGTACCGTGCTGGCGCTCATGCGCATCAGCCCCGTCCCGTCCCTGCGCTGGGCGGGCACCGCCTACGTACACACTGTCCGTAATACTCCGCTCACCATCATGATGACTTTCGCCATTCTGGGTGTATGGACGCAGTTCCAGCTCTCCTTCTCACACGATTTCGACACGAACTTCTTCGTGTACGCGGTCATTGCCCTGTCAATCTACCATTCAGCATTTATCTGCGAGGCAATCCGTTCGGGTGTAAACACCGTGCCGAAGGGTCAAGCAGAAGCAGCCCGCGCTATCGGCCTGGGTTTCTTCGATACCGCCCGCCTGGTGATTTTCCCTCAGGCTCTACGCGGTGCCATTACCCCGCTTGGTAATACCCTAATTGCGTTGACGAAGAACAGCACTGTCGCCTCGGTCGCGTCGGTGGCTGAAGCCTCCGGGCTAATGAAAACCATGATTGAGTTCGATGCGAACATGGTGCTCGCTATCTTTATTATGTTTGCGATAGGCTTCGTCATCATTGTTGTTCCCATTGGTGCATTGACCACCTGGTCATCCCGTAAGCTGGCGGTGAAGAGATGAAAAACCCCTTTATCAGTGATGAAACCCGCGCCACTTCTTCGGTGCTTTTCGACGAGCCAGGTCCTATTGCTCAGCGTCGTATCCGTATCTTCAACATTGCTGCGGTAGTCCTTTTTGCACTATTTGCGGTCTATGTGCTGACCGTTATGGGTCAGAAGGGGCAGCTGGAGGCAGAAAAATGGACTGATTTGTTCACCGCCCGCGCCTGGAGTTCCTACTACCTGCCGGGCCTTGCCTCAACCCTGTCGGCGGCAGCGGTTTCGGTGGTTACCTCGGTTGCGTTCGGTGTGGTCTTCGGTATTGCTCGACTATCCCAGTACCGCATTACCCGCTGGTTCGGCACCGTGGTCGTGGAATTCTTCCGCGCCGTGCCGGTGCTGATCATGATGATCTTCTTCTGGCTCTTTTTGGGCAAGTACAGCGGTCTTCCGCCTGCTCAGCTACCTTTCATCGCCGTGGTTGTTGGTCTGACCCTGTACAACGGTTCGGTGATCGCTGAGCTACTCCGTTCGGGCGTGAAGCAGCTTCCACGCGGCCAGGGTGAGGCGGGTCTTGCGATTGGTCTAACCCCGACCCAGACGCTGATTCGGATTCTCCTTCCTCAGGCTTTCACTGCAATGATGCCGTCGATGCTCAGCCAGTTCGTGGTGATTCTGAAGGACACCGCGCTCGGTTACATCATCTCCTACCCGGAGCTGCTGGCTTCAGCCCGACGCATCGGTTCCGGTGACGGCAACGTACTGCAGACCCTGATTCTGGCGGCGGCGATCTTCGTGACGGTGAACTTCGTGCTGACCGCGGTAGCAACCGGCATTACGGATCGTTTGGCTTCACGAACCTCAGCTAAAGTGACCCGTAACCTGATCCCGGATGCCTTGGACAACCCGAACCCGCCAACCGTCCAGATGTTCGTTCTGCCCGGCGGCCGCAAGTAGCTTCCTCCCCTCCCTATCGTCCCGGCTCCCCAGCCAACGACGATATGCAGATACCGCAAAGCCCCCGCACTCCCCTTTCAGGAGGGTGCGGGGTTTTCTCTGTCTCTCGGGCTAGTTAGCTGCCGGGGCTACACAGCTACTGGAGCCGTACCGCTGCCCGGATTACAGAGCAGCAAAGCTACTGAGATACAGATGCCTTCAGACGCTCGGCAGCCTTCGCTACAGCCTCATCGGAGGCGGTCAGGGCGATACGTACGTAACCTTCGCCGTCCTCGCCATAGAACACACCGGGGCCAGCAATAATACCCAGCTCCGCCAGACGGCTAATTGAATCCCAGGTGGACTCACCGAAGGTGGTCCACAGGTACAGGCCCGCCTCAGAATTCTCGATGCGACCACCGGCGACAGTAATCGCCTCCTCCAGCACCTCACGGCGGGCACGGTACAGGTCCTTCTGCACCGCCACATGCGCCTCATCAGCCAGCGCCACCATCATGGCAGCCTGCACCGGGGCGGGCACAATCATGCCGGCGTGCTTGCGGCTATTAATCAGGTTCGGCATCAGCTCGGGGGCGCCGGCAATGAACGCGGCACGGTAACCGGCGAGGTTCGACTGCTTCGAAAGTGAATACACGGCGAACAGGCCAGTGAAGTCACCATCGCACACGCGAGGATCCAGGATGGACGGCACCGGCTGACCGCCGCACGCCTCATCCCAAGCACCCCAACCGAGCTCCGCGTAGCATTCATCAGATGCCACCACGGCACCAATTTCACGCGCCTGCGCCACAACCTCACGCAGCTGCTCCACGGTACGCACCACACCGTTCGGGTTCGCTGGTGAGTTCACCCAAATCAGCTTCACACGGCTACGGGTGTCAGCATCCAGCTCGTCCAGGCTGTCTGCGGGAACAGACTCGGCGCGAGCAAAACGGGCGCCCATATCGTAGGTGGGGTACGCAACGCGGGGATACACAATCACATCGCCCGGGCCCAGACCCAGCAGGAACGGCAGCCACGCAACGAGCTCCTTCGAACCAACCGTGGGCATAATAGCTTCCGGGTTCAGACCGGTCACGCCGCGACGGCGCGCAAACCATTCGGCGATAGCCTCACGCAGGGCGGGGGTGCCGTGGGTGGTCGGGTAGCCGGGTGCGTCGGAGGCTGCCGCCAGCGCCTCACGAATGGTCTGCGGGGTCGGGTCGACCGGGGTGCCGATGGACAGGTCCACCGGACCATCCGGGTGGGCGGCTGCGGTTGCGCGGTAGGGGGCGAGCGCCTCCCAGGGGTATTCGGGCAGGTTAAGGCCGTAAGTCATAGTGTCACCTGGTTGCTTGGGAATAGTTTTCGTCATTTTAGTCTAGCGTCCGGGCACTGGCGTGCCTATAGCAAGAACCTCCATTCCAGCGCGTAGACGGTGTGTGGGCACCGGGTGCTAGATGGAGGCTCTTGGCACCCGTCATAGGGTGCGATCAGTCTATGCGGTTATAGCTATTATTCGCCGCAGGTTATTATTCGCCACGAGGAGGCAGCGCCGCGATGAAGGGCACGTCCTTACCGGTAGGGCCGAGCTTTGCAGCGCCACCGGGGGAGCCCAGGTCATCGAAGAAGTCTGCGTTGGCGCTGATGTATTCGGTCCACTCTTCGGGGACGTCGTCTTCGTAGTAGATTGCTTCTACGGGGCAGACGGGTTCGCAGGCGCCACAGTCCACGCACTCATCCGGGTGGATGTACAGGGTGCGTTCGCCTTCGTAGATACAGTCGACGGGGCATTCTTCAACGCATGCGCGGTCTTTGACATCCACGCAGGGAAGCGCGATTACGTAGGTCATTGGTGTGCCTTTCTACAAGCTGTTCGCCCCGTGCCCGCCGTTCTGCGGGTCGTCTGCTGCAGGGCAGAATCTACAGAGTAAACCGCCGAGTAGTTGGTACCCGGCGGGGAAGTCTGTGTATAGTCTATCGCGCACCGGCTGTTTAACCGTATTTTCGTGGCGTATCAGACAGTGGTCTCATGGGTTTGTGGGGGTATTTTTTAGGCTAGGCTGACCTGGTATTTCTTTGCGTTATTGCTAGTCCGCAGGCTTTTAAAAATAGATTAAGCCAAAAATGAAATCTTCATCACATGAATTTTTTGATGAAGTCATCGCTATTTCCACCCCGCACAATTCACCGAATAACGCATACATTCTCTTTCCTATTGCCCTCTATCCGACGGGTTTAGAAGACAGCAGCGGTGTAGCACCCCAAAAACGTCAGACGGGTGTCCCGGCTAACCGGAACACCCCTCCCCTTAGATTATGACGTAGTGATAGGCTTCAGCCTACTTCTTGGCGCGAGCACGCTGATGCGCCGCACGCGGCGAGAAATACTGCGCGTCCTTCACGCGAGCGCGCGTGTACACGAGCATGCCAAGCATCGCCGCGACAGGGGCGCCGAACCACCACAGGGCACCGTACAGGCCAATCGCCGAATGGCCCGGATTCACCAGAACAAACGGCGAATCGGGACGACTGTAACCGAGCACGTACACGGTCACGAACACCGCAACAGCCACGACAGCCGCAGCGTAGCCGCGACGCAACGACAGGGCACACCACAGGGCAGTGAAGAAGACCGTCAGGTACGCGACCAGCAAGCCGAGGGGCAGGGCGGTTTCCCCCACGTATACAACCCAGGCGTGGTAGATCGACCCGGCAATACCAGCAAAAATACCCAGAATCGAGCCGGTCAGAACGCCCGCCACCAGACCAGCCTCCTGCGGCTTCGGGTGCACGGTCGCGGTCGGATTACCGTCGAGCACGCGGAAAGTCTCCACGGCAGAAATCTTCTGCGGCACCTTATTTGAGTACTCAAAAGTCTTCTCGTCCACGACCGTAATCTGGGTGCGGTGCGCCTCCATTGCCTTGCGCTTGGTGGTGCCGTCACCGTAAATAGCGGCCTGCAGGCGCTGATCATCCGCGTCAAACTCACCCTCAATACCCCAGGTAAGAATTGGGCGGTCCTCGTCGTCTTCAAGGATCTGCAGGGCACGGCGCACAATCTCGTACACGCGCACGTGGTCGGGGTGGCCGTAGCCACCGTCCGAATCGTAAGTAACCAGAACGTCCGGGGTGAGAGCACGGATAGCGGCAACCAAAGCCTGAGCCTGCGGTTCCAGCGGCTGGGCGGTCAACGACTCCTCCGCCGCTACCGGGTTAGCGACGGGTTTACCCTCCGGGCCCCACGCCATGCCGGAGTCACGGTACAGGGGTAGCGCACCCTCAGCGACAGCAGGCTCCTGGCCCAGGAAGAACTGCTTCCTCACGCCCAGAGCCTTAACAGCGCCGGCAAGCTCACCGGTACGGTACTCGCCCAGCGCCTCACCGTTATCACGGCAGCCGAGCTTACCGACCTCCAGGTGGTGCAGCTCCTCGGGGATGACCTCGCCCAGCTCACCGCGGGTAGCGGTCAGCAGGTACACCTCCGCACCCTTCTGTGCGTAGTACGCCATGGTCGCGCCGGTCGAGGAGGTTTCATCGTCCGGGTGCGCATGCACGAACAGGATGCGCGCCTTCTTCGCATCGTAGTTATTCGGCAGCAGGTCACGGCGCGAGCCGGGGGCGATGCGCTCACCCTGCGTGGGGTAGCTGGGGGTCGCAGAATCAGGCTGAGTGTTCTCGGTTTCAGACACAGGCTTTCCCTCTCATACGCAGGGTTGGGTTTCTTGGACGGTCAATAGGGCGCCGGCAATTTACATCGTTGGCGGCAGATGTTGAGCGGCGGACGGGTACCGCCACCTTGCAGGCGCATTATTTTTATCTTACACACTCGCATGTACAGCGCGAGGTGTTCGGGCTTCTCGGAAGGCGGTTTTTCGGCAGAAAGCAAAAGCACCGTCTCTCCTCTCCATTCTCCCCCGCCGTTATTTCCCAAACAGATCGTGGTGATTAAACAGAACCGCCGTTACCTCCTCTTCGGAAGGTAGCGGCGGCTCTTGGGTAACGACACGATTGAGCAACGACACCCGCTACAGCAGGTGAGTTGCTAACGCACTACTAACACTCATAGTCGCGCTGTATTAATCGCTGGCGCTGTATTAGTCGTTCGCACGGGCGCGGCGGCGGAACTCGCGGACACGCTCGTTGGAATCCAGGATGACCTTACGGATACGAATTGCCTCGGGAGTCACCTCAACGCACTCGTCTTCGCGAGCGAATTCCAGGCTCTCTTCCAGGGTCAGCTTCTTCGGCGGGGTCAGGTTTTCGAAGTTATCCGCGGTCGAAGAACGCATGTTGGTTAGCTTCTTTTCCTTGGTGATGTTAACTTCCATGTCGTCTGCACGGGAGTTCATACCAACGATCATACCCTCGTACACCTCAGAGGTGGGCTCCACGAAGAAGGTGCCGCGCTCCTGCAGGTTAATCATCGCATAGGGGGTGACCACGCCGGCACGGTCAGCAATCAGCGAACCGTTGGTACGGTACTCAATGTCGCCAGCCCAAGGCTCGTGCTCAATCGAGTAGGAGGAAGAGATGCCGGCACCGCGGGTCTCAGTCAGGAACTGGGTGCGGAAACCAATCAGACCACGTGCGGGAACAGCGAACTCCATACGAACCCAGCCGGTACCGTGGTTCGCCATGTTCTCCATGCGGCCCTTACGTGCAGCCATCAGCTGGGTGACAGCACCCAGGTACTCCTCGGGCACGTCAATAATCATGTGCTCCATGGGCTCGTAGACCTTGCCGTCGATGGTCTTGGTCACCACCTGGGGCTTACCCACAGTCAGCTCGAATCCTTCGCGGCGCATCTGCTCCACGAGGATAGCCAGGGCGAGCTCGCCACGACCCTGAACTTCCCACGCGTCCGGACGCTGGGTAGGCAGAACCTTGATGGACACGTTACCGATTAGCTCGCGGTCCAGGCGGTCCTTCACCTGACGTGCGGTGACCTTTGCACCCTTGACGCGGCCAGCCAGCGGGGAGGTGTTAATACCGATGGTCATGGAGATCGCGGGATCGTCCACCTTGATTAGCGGCAGGGGCTTGGGGTTTTCAGCGTCGGTGAGGGTTTCACCAATGGTGATGTCCTCGATACCAGCCACTGCGACAATCTCGCCGGGGCCAGCGGACTCTGCGGGAACGCGCTCGAGAGCCTTGGTTGCCAGCAGTTCGGAGATGCGGACGTTCTTGATTTCACCGTCGTGACGTGCCCACGCAACGGTCTGGCCCTTCTTCAGGGTGCCATTGAAGATACGGACCAGTGCCAGACGGCCCAGGAACGGGGAGGAGTCCAGGTTGGTCACGTGTGCCTGCAGAACCTCATCCGGGTTGTAGGTGGGGGCGGGTACGTGCTCGATGATGGTCTTGAACAGCGGCTCCAGGTCATCATTGTCGGGCAGCTGGCCGTCTGCGGGCTGGTTCAGGGATGCAGCGCCAGCCTTACCGGATGCGTACACCACCGGAACGTTCAGCACAGCGTCCAGGTCCAGGTCGGGAACTTCGTCCGCCAGGTCAGATGCCAGGCCGAGCAGCAGGTCCATGGACTCGCCAACGACCTCGTCAATACGGGAGTCGGGGCGGTCAACCTTGTTCACCACGAGGATCACGGGCAGCTTAGCAGCCAGTGCCTTACGCAGCACGAAGCGGGTCTGGGGCAGCGGGCCTTCGGATGCGTCCACGAGCAGCACAACGCCGTCAACCATGGACAGGCCACGCTCCACCTCGCCACCGAAGTCGGCGTGGCCGGGGGTGTCAATCACGTTAATGGTGATGGTCTCACCGTTGGCGGAAGGGCCGTTGTAGAACACGGTGGTGTTCTTCGCCAGAATGGTGATGCCCTTTTCCTTTTCGAGGTCGCCGGAGTCCATGACTCGGTCTTCAACATCTGCGTGGGCAGAGAAGGCGTGGGTCTGCTGCAGCATCGCGTCGACGATGGTGGTCTTACCGTGGTCAACGTGTGCCACGATAGCCACATTGCGAAGGTCGGGGCGCGAAGCGGTGTTTTCAGACATGCGTTAAGTTTCTCGCTTAAATCTAGGGGATAGTCTTGCCAACGGGTGCGTTCTAGACGGCACAGGAGGTCACAGGGCAGTGCCTACAGATAGGTATCTGGCGGTCGTTTGCCGGTTTGGGTATTTGCCGATGGACCCGCTCTGCGATGAGAACGTTTCCGGGCACGCCAAAACGGACCCCCTCCGTTGGGCTTAGCTACCAGTGTATCACTAGGGCTTTTCCGTGAGCCACTCATCAATCATGCGGCGAGCGACAGCGTTCGTGCCGGGCAACTCCAGTTTTGCGGGGTCGTCCTCGTCGCTGTTGCCGCACTCCTCCGAAAGAGCAATTGCCTCACGCAGCTCAGCGGCGGTGAACCAGCGTGCGGCACGAATCTCGCCATCGTGGTGGATGATGGTTTCGTTCTCATCCACGTGCACCCGGTAGCAAATCATGAGCGAACGCGGGAAAGGCCACACATCGCTCATGCGGTACTCGGTGCTGAGGGCGTGCAAGCCGGTTTCTTCGTAGACTTCGCGGGCGATTGCCTCCTCGAGGTTTTCGCCAGGGTCAACGAAACCGGCGATGAGAGCGAAGCGGTTGGGGTGCCACTGGCGGTTATTCGCCAATAACACCCACTCGCCGTCACGGCTGGTCACCAGCGCCATCACGGCGGGTTCAATGCGGGGGAACACCATTTCGCCCGAGGCGGTGCGGCGGATTCCCTTGGAACCGAGGGGCGCCTCCTCACCGCTGTAGGCGGAGTAGCGCATGTCGATGAGGTAGTCGCGGCGTGCCAGGGCGGTGGCGTAGTGGGCACGACCTTCCGGGTCCTCGTGGACCGGGTAGTAGCGGAAGCCCCTGCTGGAGGCGCGCACCCGAGGGTTGTTCAGCTCGGTGGCAACCTGCGCGAGGGTTTTGTCCTCGCAGTAAATCACGTGCACCTCTGCCGTGCCATTCTTCTTCACGTCATCGCTGTAAGCGGCGGGACGGATTATGCTGTGCGCCAGGATAGCTTCCTCAGGCAGCAGTTCGGCAGAATCACTACCGGTCAGATAGTGCACGGCTCCCTCATCGTTGAGGAGGGTTTCCCCTTCGCGAGAAATGAGCAGGTAGCGCAATGCGCTCTCAGAAATAGTCTCATGCGTGTGTTCAGGTGAAGAAGTCATGGGGTTTACTCTACATCTTGATACTGCAAGGCACACAATGGCGTGCCAGGTTTCGATTTTTTCGCAGTATCGTCCTATCTCACCCTCGAAAGAGGTGACATAGGCACCCGAAAATAAGAGAATGGAACCATGACTACTTCTATTGACCCTACGACCACCTCCGCGTGGTCTGCTCTGTCCGCTCATCACAAGTCCCTCACTCCGAACCTGCGCGAATGGTTTGCCGCTGACCCGGAACGCGCGCAGAAGCTCAGCTTCACCGCCGACGAACTGCACGTCGACCTTTCCAAGAACCTGATTACCTCCGAAACCCTTGAACTGCTGGTCAAGCTCGCTGAAGAGGTCAAGCTGGAGCAGACTCGCGAGGCAATGTTCTCCGGCAAGCACATTAACGTCACCGAGGACCGCGCAGTACTGCACACCGCTCTGCGCCGCCCCGAGGGTTACACCCCGGCACTGACCGTTGACGGCCAGGACGTAGACGCAGACGTACACGCCGTACTGAAGAAGATTTACGCATTCGCTGAGCGCGTGCGCAACGGCCAGTGGACCGGCATCACCGGCAAGCGTATCGAGACCGTTGTGAACATCGGTATCGGTGGCTCCGACCTGGGCCCGGTCATGGTGTACGAGGCTCTCAAGCCCTACGCTGATGCAGGCATCACCGCACGCTTCATCTCCAACATTGACCCGACCGATGTGGCTGAGAAGGTCTCCGACCTAGATCCCGAGACCACCCTGTTCATCGTCGCATCTAAGACCTTCGGCACCCTCGAAACCCTAACCAACGCGCGCGTGGCACGCGAATGGCTGCTGTCCGCACTGGCTGAGGCTGACGCGCTGGAAGGTAAGGAAGCTTCCGAGGCTGTGGCTAAGCACTTCGTGGCTGTCTCCACCGCACTGGATAAGGTTGCAGCATTCGGCATTGACCCCGAGAACGCTTTCGGCTTCTGGGACTGGGTTGGCGGCCGCTACTCCGTAGACTCCGCTATCGGCACCTCCCTGGCTATCGTTTTCGGCCCGAAGGTTTTCACTGACTTCCTCGCGGGCTTCCACGCAATAGATGAGCACTTCCGCACCGCTCCCCTGGCTCAGAACGTGCCCGTTCTGATGGGTCTACTGAACATCTGGAATGTGAACTTCCTCGGCGCAGAGACCCACGCGGTTCTGCCCTACGACCAGTACCTGCACCGCTTCCCCGCCTACCTGCAGCAGCTAACCATGGAGTCCAACGGTAAGTCCGTTCGAGCGGACGGCTCCTTCGTCAACTACGCAACCGGTGAAGTGTTCTGGGGCGAGCCCGGCACCAACGGCCAGCACGCTTTCTACCAGCTGATCCACCAGGGTACCCGCCTGATTCCCGCAGACTTCCTTGCCTTCGCTAACCCGGTCCACCCGACCAAGGACGGCGAGCAGGACGTTCACGAACTGTTCCTGGCTAACTTCTTCGCACAGTCTCAGGCTCTCGCATTCGGTAAGACCGAGGAAGAGGTTCGTGCAGAGGGCACCGCAGAGCACGTGGTCAACGCACGTATCTTCAGCGGTAACCGCCCC
Organism: Rothia similimucilaginosa; assembly: GCF_029850875.1. Classification (GTDB taxonomy): domain Bacteria; phylum Actinomycetota; class Actinomycetes; order Actinomycetales; family Micrococcaceae; genus Rothia. The sequence continues at coordinate 26,984 of NZ_JAOVAM010000004.1, forward strand.
TCCACCTCCATTATGGCGCCGCGCCTGACCCCGCGCATTCTGGGCTCCCTGATTGCCCTGTACGAGCACATCACCTTCGTTCAGGGTGTTGTTTGGGGCATTGATTCCTTCGACCAGTGGGGTGTTGAGCTGGGTAAGAAGCTGGCGCTGGATTTGGTTCCCGCTATTGAAGGTGACCGTGAGGTTCTGGCTCGTCAGGATTCTTCGACCGCTTCTCTGATTGACTACTACCTGAAGAACCGCACCAAGTAGTAGTGTGAGCCTGCATGTGCCGGTGTTATAGCCTGGCTGTGTTGGCCCAGCGCAAATTAGCTCAGCACAAATACACAAACCGCCGGATAGGATCCCAGTGAGGGAGGCTATCCGGCGGTTTTGTTGTACGGGTTCTAGCTCAATGCCGTGCTGTTAGTCCACTGCGGGCAGGGTGTCGGAGGCGACCTCGGCAATAATGCGCACCACGGTGGATTCGGGTAGCTGCGGGATGCCCTGCTCGTCACGGACTACGCCACCGGCGTCACGGTGAGCGGTCATACCGATGCCTTCGGTACTCTCTTCGCCGTCGGCGCACGTTGCGGGCACGTGCACGAATCCGGCGGGAATGCTCAAACCCAGTTCACGGCTAATGCGCTGCCCCTCGTAGAACACGTGGTTACACACGTATGTTCCGGCTGTGTACGAAATCTCGACCGGCTCTCCCGCCGCACGCAGGCGCTCAAAACTGGCGCGCACCGGTAGGGAGGAGAAGTACGCCTCCTGACCTCCCGGGGCGATTGGCTCATCGCAACGTTGGTCGCCGTCGTTATCTTCAATACCGGCAGAATCCAGATTGATAGCGACCTGTTCGAGGCTGAGCACGTCGCGGCCAACCGCCACGCCCAGGCTGATGAGCGCATCGGGCTGTATCTCCTGCAGGGCGGTGCGCAGGGCGGTGCTGGAACCGTCGTAGCTGACGGGCAGTTCGCGGATGATGACGTTCAAATCCGGGCGCATCTGAGTCAGCAGACGCTGAGCACCTTCGGCGAGCACTACGGTGGGGTTCACGGGCACACCGGGGAACGGGCCGAAGAAAGTCAGCAGCAGGGTACGTGCCTGGCTGGGGGTGGTTACCATAGTCAATCTCGTTTTCTGCGTTGGTTTTATGCAGTGTTGGTTTTATTCAGCGGCGTTCTTGTTGGTGGCGCGGCGCTCCAGGTCCTTGGCGAGCGCCTCCAGTAGCTCTTCGGGGGTGGTGGCGATGATGAGCTCATCCAGGTAGCGTTCATTGAGCAGGCCGGTGGACGCCATGTAGTGCATGGCGTCGATAAGCTTATCCCAGTAGCCGTTGACGTTCAGCAGGGCCACCGGCTTGGAGTGAATGTCAAGGAACTGCCAGCTAAAAACTTCAAAGAACTCTTCGAGGGTGCCGGGGCCGCCGGGCATGGCAACGAATGCGTCGGCTTTCTCAATCATGGCGATTTTGCGCTGGTGCATGGTGTCCACAATTTCGAGGGTGGTCTGGCCGGGGTACACGCCCTCCAATCCGACCAGTTTGTGGGTGACCACGCCGTAGACCACGCCGCCGGCATCCAGGGTTGCGCCCGCAATGGTGCCCATGAGGCCTGTGCGGCCGCCACCGTACACCACGCCAATATTGTTCTGGGCGCAGAGAGTGCCGAGCTCCTGGGCGCGGGTGGTGAAGAGCGGGTCGTTGCCGGAGCGTGCACCGCAGTAGACGGCGAGGTTGTAGTCAGTCTTCTTCATGGTTCTCCTTGGGGTGTATAAGGGTTTCCGGGGTGGAGCGCCTCTATGCGTTCTACCCACGATAGATGTTGCTGTGTTGAGAGTACCGGATGCACCTGTGTACCTCATGTGTGCCACCCGCCAGTTCAGAGGCACGTTGGGCTCAACGGTTAAGGTAGCGGGGTGCGCGCCAGTAGCGGGAAAATCTGCTCTGTATTCAGCGGTGCCTGCGCATCAGAATCGGAGGGGCTGCTCATGGCAGGGTTGACCCAGCGCAGCTCGGCGATTTCAGCCTGCGGCACCAGCGTAGCCAGCTGTTCGTGCTGCTCGTCGGTGGGTGAGTATTCGTAGGTTTCGGCGCGTACCGTAAAGCCGACCTCATTCAATGCCGCCGCCTTCAGAATGCCCAGGTAGTGCATCCAGATGGGGTCGGGGGTGAGTCCGATTTCTTCGCTTACTTCACGGCAGGCGGTCTGTAGCGGGGTCTCCCCCGGTTCAGGTTTGCCGCCGGGCATCATAAACCCGTCACTACCCTGCTTGCGCACGGTCAGAACAAGCCCGTCCTTAGTGCGGATGGCTACAGCGCACACGTTCACAATACGATGTGCATTATCGATAGCGCCATGTGTAGCGGCGGGCTGCCCGGTGTGTGACGCGCCGGCAGGGGTATAGGGGTTGTTCTGCATGCTTTCCACCCTAGCATCTGGACGCTTCAAATTCTTGACTCAGCCCACGGATAAAGACGTTCATCTCCTCGATGGGGAACTCTCTGCATCAGCAGAGCCGCCGGCTCCCCTCTTATGGGGGAACCGGCGGCTCTTCACGTATCAGCTATTGCAGCCAATAGTTCTGCATGTTCGCATTACTTCGAAACCTTAACATCAATGCCGCTCACGTCAATCTGCTCCAGCGGAATGATGCGGTCACGAGTGACCACGCGGTGCACCAGCCAGACCGCAATAATCACGGGCAGACCAATGTAGGAGCTGAGCACGCCAGCCCAGTCACCGCTCAAGAACGCCTCATAGTTCTGGCCACCAATAACGACCAGGCACATGAGGAAGGCTATAATCGGGCCCACGGGGAAGAACGGCGCCACATAGGGCAGATCCTTCAAACTGTTGCCCTGCTTCAGGTATGCGCGGCGGAAACGGTAGTGAGCCACGGCGATACCCACCCAGGTAATGAAGCCAGCCAGACCGGACACGTTCACCAGCCACAGGTACGCACCATCCGGCGAGAGAAGTGCGGCGATAAAGCCGACCGCACCGATTGCGGCGGTGGCCAGTAGCGCATTCATGGGCACGCCACCGGAGTTGATGTGGGTGAACATCTTCGGTGCCTTACCCTCCTGGGCGAGCGCGAAGAGCATACGTGCCGAAACGTATAGGCCCGAGTTACCTGCAGAGAGCACTGCGGAGAGGATCACGGCATTCATGATGGCTGCCGCAAAAGCAATACCCGCACGTTCGAAAATGAGGGTGAACGGGGAGATGTTGATGTTGCCGTCCGCTGCAGTGAGCAGGTTCGGGTCGGTGTAAGGAATTAGGAAGCCAATGACGACCATCGCACCGATATAGAAGAGCATGATGCGCCAGAACACGCTGGTCAGTGCGCGGGGCACGTCGCGGCGGGGGTTCTCAGATTCGCCGGCTGCCACACCAATCATTTCGGTGCCTTGGAAGGAGAAACCAGCCACCATGAAGATGGCGAGTACGGCGGGTGCGCCGCCGACGAAGGGTGCCTCACCAACAGTCCAGTTGGAGACGCCCGGGGAGCTACCGCCCAGGATGCCGAAGATCATGGCGATACCTGCGATGAGGAAGACGACCACGGTGACGACCTTGATGGTGGCGAGCCAGAATTCACTCTCACCGTAGGAGCGTGCCGAGAGGGCGTTGATGCCGGTCAGCAGCACGAGGAATCCTGCCGCCCATACCCAGGATGGGACGTTCGGGAACCAGTACCTCATCACCTCGCCGACGGCTACGAGTTCGGCAGCGACGGTAATCGCCCAGTTGAACCAGTAGTTCCAGCCCATGGCGAAGCCGAAGGACGGAGACACGTAGCGTGCCGCGTAAGTCTGGAATGCGCCGGGGACGGGCAGGTGAGCAGCCATCTCGCCGAGGGACTGCATGAGGAAGAGCACCATGATGCCGATGAGGGCGTAGGCGAGGATTGCGCCGCCGGGGCCTGCGGTAGAGATGGTCTTACCGGAGGCAACGAAGAGGCCGGTGCCGATTGCGCCGCCGATTGCGATCATCTGCATGTGGCGGGCGGAGAGGCCTCGCTTCAGTTCACCCTCTGCGGAGGTGGCTTCCGATGCAACGCCGGAAGTCTCTGTAGGCTGTGCCATGTCAGGTCTTCTTTCTGAGGCTCTTGCTTCGTGCGTTTGCTAGCGGTCTAGTCTGGTGTCCAGTCTAGTCTTGCTGCGGGTGGTGTCGCCGAAGGTTTAGTCTGCTGTCAAGAAATTCTTCAATCATTAGGGTTTCTTACGTATCATAAGTTTTTCTAATCTGAGGGTCAATCCTACTCGCTTTTCAGGTTCTTTTCCACCCCAAAACCACAAAAACACAGAAAAACCCTCCCGCACCATCTCATCACAAGCGGTACAGGAGGGTTCAAAACCTGTTTACTAGGTTCCCCTGGCTTATCTACTTCGCCAGGCTTTAGTCAGCCAGGTTGTGGAACGAAACGTTCGTGGGGTGTTCCACGGTACGAGAAACGGTGCAGTCCTTCTGCTCGCTGAGCTGAATCAGACGGTTCACCATCTTCTGCGCCTTAGCACCCTGCTCATCCTCAGGGAAGCGCACGTCAAAGTCCACCTCAACGTCGTCGAGGCGCACCGCGCCATCTTCGGTCTGCTTCAGTGCTGAGGCGAGCACTTCGAACACCTCGAGGGTGGAGCGGCGGGAGGTGCCCGCGTCCACATCCACGGAGGAGCATCCGGCAATAGCGGCGAGTAGTAGCTCGACGGGGGTTAGCAGGCCCTCACCCACACCGAAGTCGAGTGTTGCGCCGTTGGCACCGTAGGCACGGTAGCGCAGGCGGTCGATGCGCTCAATCTTGGTCTGGCGGTAGTTGTCGAGTTTTCGGCGTTCCTGCTGGCGTTCATAGACTTTCTTCTGTTCTTCTGCAGTCTGCCCGGTGTTGTTCTGCTCAGCCATTGAGATTCCTTTCGGGTTGCTTGTGCGGTCGCCAGGTTATTCAGCGCCGCGCTGTTTAGTGTCATTCACTATAAGCGTGTTTCTCGTATTTTATTCCCGGTCTCTTTTTCTCGACGGCCATCTAAGCGCTCCTATACACTGGAAAACCGCGGTGGGGCTTCGAAGCCGCTCGCGCACACAGCAAATTTTTTGAAAAGCACAACGCACACAAGGAACTCTTTGATGGCACAGACCCCCGGCACTGAGCGTACGAGTACACATAATAATATCCGTCTGGCTATGGCGGATTCTTCCGTGGTGATGCTCGGTATCGCGGTGCTGGGTTTGGGTTTGGGTGTTATTTTGAGTGCGCACCATATGCCTTTTTGGGCGGCACCACTGATTTCTTCACTGGTGTTTGCCGGCTCGGTGGAGTTTTTGATGGTGGGCATGATTTCTGGTGGTGCCTCTATCACGTCGATTGCGTTGACAGTATTCCTCGTGAATGCCCGCCATCTAGTGTACGGTCTTTCCTATCCTCTACACAGGATCAAGGGTTTCTGGGCTAAGCTTTTCGCCATTCACACTCTCTGTGATGAGGCGTTTGCTCTCAACTCCGGCCCTGACCGCAATGACCGTTCCGGTGCACGCATCCTGTGGGTAAACACTCTGATTTACGTCTCATGGATTCTGAGCGTAATCCTCGGGTATGTGCTCGGTGCAAGCTTCTTGAGCGTTTTAAAGGGCGTTGATTTTGTGATGGTAGCACTCTTCACGGTGCTTGCCATGGACGGTTACCGTGCTAACCCGGATCGTGTGGCAGCATTATTTATGGCAATTTCTGCCACGGTAGCCCTAGTTTTTGCGCCGTCCTCTTTCCTGGTGATGGCGTTGGGTTCGTATGTGGTGCTACTGTTGGTGCGCTTCCCGGTAGCGAAGCGCCGCGGCACCCTGCCGCATCGTACTGTTTATGCAGAAACAACTGAGAGTAGCGACACCACCACTACCGCTGATGCGCCCGCTTCCACACAACAGTAAGAACATTACATATGTGTTCAAAACCCGCTAGGATAGATGAAGAGCACCGCTCTCCCCTCTTTCTATTTCTAGGATTCAAAAGACGCCTTCACATGCGAACCTGCACGGAGGCCCCCAGAAGTTGAGGTACCCATGACTCAGATGAAAGACACCGCTAAGGAAACTAGCGACGCAGAACGCTGTGCCGCCCCGGAGTAACACCGCACCGGGAGCGGCACCACCCGAGGTCATACAGAGATGTAGTCTCTGCCCGGAAGGAATACCCCTCCACCTCACTATTCGCGGCTTTCATCAACTCACGTACCTACCGCACTACTGAGCGCCTTCTCTATGAGTAGGCTCTCCCTGCCCTTTTTTCACGGCTTCACCCACACGCTTCGTTCAGGGTTCTTTCACTCTTTCATGGGTCTTTGGGGGGAGGTAGTGCAGAAAGAGATAAACCTTATGAACAGTGAAGTAACCACCGGATATATTCTTGCTGCGGTGTTCATTGCTGCTGGAATTACTTTTCTGTTGCGCCTGCTCCCCTTCGGTCTGAAAAAGGCTCTGGCTGGCTCCGAACTACTGGATGCGCTCAGCCACTGGATTCCGCTCGGCGCGGTCGCACTACTTGCCATCTATGCGGTGGCGAAGATTAATTACTCCTCGTTCGCTACGGCAGCGCCGTACCTTGCGGGCCTGGTGGTGACCGTGGGGGTGCACCTGTGGCGTAAGAATATGGTGCTGAGCATGGTGGCGGGTACCGTCACCTGCGTTGTGTTGGCTAACTGGGTTTTCTAGGGGGTCATGATGAACATCTCTAAGAATTCTGCTTCTTCTCAGCCCTCACCTCAGCAGGCAACCCAGCAACAGGTTGAGCAGGTTATTGCCTCCGCTCTTCCGCTAACCGGTATGCTTCCCGTGGTGGAGGCGCCTACCTCCCCCGATGCGCAAGGCTCTCAGCAGCCGCGAGAGAGTGGCTTCACAGAGGCGGTGCGCATCGCCGGTGTGATTATGCTGGGTTTGTTCTTTGTCGGTATTGGTTTGGGTGTGCTTGTCCACAGCTACCATCTACCGTTCTGGGTGGCGCCTCTGCTACCTACCGTTGTTTTTGCTGGCTCGGTAGAGTTCGTGCTGATTGATATGGTGTCGAATCATGCCTCACTGTTCTCTATCGCCGTGATGACTCTGCTCATTAATTCACGTCACCTCATGTATGGTCTCTCGTATCCGATTGAGCGGGTGCGTGGTGGGTTGGCGAAGTTCTACACCGTGTACACGCTCATCGATGAGGCGTACGCGCTGAACACCGGCCCGGACCGCCATAAGCTGCGTGGTTCCCGTATCCTATGGATTCATGCGGGCCTACATCTGAGTGTTCTGGCGAGCGCAACGCTCGGCTATATGCTGGGTGCAAGCTTCTTGAGTGAGCTCAAGGGCGTGGATTTTGTGATGACGGCGCTCTTTGCGGTGCTCGCCATCGATGCTTACCAGGCGTCAAAGGATCATTTGATTGGTGTGATGGCTGCTGCGTCTGCGGCGGTTGGTTTGCTGGTGGCACCACAGTCGATGCTACTGATTTCGATGGTGGTGTACATTCTGTTGCTGGTGTCGCGTTTTGTTGTGGCTAAGCACCGCAGCACCCTGCCGGAGCATATGCTGGTCGCCGATGAGGAACCTGCCGAAGCCGGCGTTCCCGGTCATCCCGGCGCCCCCACACACTAAGTCTGGGTCGCGCACTAAGTCTGGATATAGTAAAGCGCCCCGCCGACCCGGTACTTCGGGTGGGCGGGGCGCTACGCTGTCGCCAGCCGCATGTGTGGATGAACCCCATCGTGATGCGCTGTAGACGTTCAGTATCTGCTGTGCTGTTACCGCCGAGCTGGTTCCTCGGGCGGAAGTACTGTGCGGGAGTCAACGCTTATTGCTTTGGCTCCCGCCGGATATTGGTTCGATAGCGACCAAATCTACGATTACTTGATAGCTGCCAGGGCTGCTTCGTAGTTGGGTTCGTTAGTGGTCTCGGGAACCAACTCGGTGTAGACAACCTCACCGTCGGGGTTCACAACAACCACGGAGCGTGCCAGCAGGCCAGCCAGGGGGCCGTCCACGAGCTTCACACCGAAGTCCTCACCGAAGGAGGAGCGGAAAGCAGAGGAGGTGACGACATTCTCAATGCCCTCGGCTGCACAGAAGCGGCCGATTGCGAAGGGCAAGTCGTTGGAGACGCACAGCACGACGGTGTTCTCCAGGCCTGCAGCCTGCTTGTTGAAAGTGCGGACACTGGTTGCGCACACACCGGTGTCGACGGAGGGGAAGATGTTCAGCACCAGGTTCTTACCTGCGAAGTCTGCGGAGGAAATCTCGGAGAGATCAGCCGCGAGAACCGAGAATTCGGGCAGCTTTGCGCCGACTGCGGGAAGGTCACCGTTGGTGTGGATTACGAGTTCATTATGTAGAGTTACTTCAGCCATACCTTCATTGTCCCTTGGATGCGGCGGGTGTGCAAGGGGGCACAGGTACTAGTGGGCGGAGTTTCCGCATAGCTGATTTCCTGCTACGTTACTTCACTTCTTCTGGCCCTGCTGTAGCGGCTGTCTAACGGTAATCCCGGTCTGTGACTCTACGGTAACGAACGGCACTGACCGCACGCACCGCGCGCCCGCCTCTTTTTCCCTATACTGGACGAGTTCACTATTCGCTTCATGACCAGTACTGATGTGCGCTGATGCGCATCTGAGGAGTATTCATGTCTTCTACACGCCGCCACTTTACCGGTCGTACCTCTTTAGCTCTACCTGCGCTGGGCGCCGCTCTAGCTCTTGTTGTCACTTCTTGCTCGGCAAGCACTGATTCTGCTGTTTCTAGTACCGTGGTGTCTTCTTCTGGTAGCGCTTCTGCTTCAGCGAGCGCTACTTCTACGCAGGAGTTGTTCCCCACCCCGTCGGCGAGCCCGAGTGCATCCGTGAGTGCTTCGTCACCTGCTCCGGCGCCGTCGGTGGTGACGATTACAGTTCATGCTGAGCCGACCGCCTCCGAGTCGAAGAACGCTGATCCGAAGTCTGACCTGAAGAAGGACTCCACCTGTGCCTCTGATTCTGCATCGACCGTGGTGTCTAAGGCGCTGCGCAATTTGAAGAATAAGAGCAGGTGGGATCAGTGGACGAACGTTTCCAGCACTTATGAGGGCTATGACCCCTGTGCTGAGCTGTCGTGGATTGACGCGATTCCGGGTTCTTCCCCGTCTGATTGCTGTATCTCTTCGATGGCGCACCACATTCTGCTGTTCCACCGCAGCAAGTTCATTGGTACCGCAACCTATGAGCCGTACTCGTTCTCCCCGGTGATTACCCGCACCTCGGACAGCTCGATTAGTGTGGCCTACCGCTATGTGAAGGGCGATGAGAGCTCCGCCAGCGCAAGCGGCCGCACGACCGCTGAGTTCAGCTGGAGCTCATCGCAGAACAAGGTTGTGATGACCGGTGAGGTTCCGCCGAGCTACTAGGCCGAGCTACTGGACAATCCGTCTCATAGTCTCGCAACCCAGAATCTACGCGTTTAAAACTCAGGAAGTTGGGCATACAAGAAAACCCGCCGTCTCGCATATGGCGCATATGTGAGACGGCGGGTTTTTCGTTGCTCAAGGATATGTAGAGCGCCCGAGGGCTAGCTGTTTAGGCAACGAACTTCTTGTAACCGAAGTATGCGGCGCCTGCCAGGATAGCGATGCACAGAATCTTCTTCACGGTATAACTCCTTTGATTGTTCCGGTAGGCACCCGGTGTTTTGCTCCCCTGGCGACTCACCCAAAGGTGAGGGCAGGCGGGGCGTCATCCGCACGTGATGCCATCGCTTCCTATCTTACCTGCCTTTGAACAATGTTTTTCTGTGTGACGTGCTGAGTCCGCATTCTAGACAATCAAACACGCAGTGGTTCAACATGCCCTTGAACCAAGGAATACGCCTCTGACAGGCGCATAATGGGAGCATGAGTATTTTTAAGAAGAAAGAGTATAGCGCTGAGCGCTCGGCTACTCGCATGGCTCGCGCCCTCGCTGTGATGGGTGCTCTGCACTTCATCATCCCGGATCCCTTCGACTCGATTGTGCCGAAGTACCTGCCGGGTCCTCCCCACGCATACACTCACGGCTCGGGTGTAGCTGAGCTGGGCACCGCTGCCCTGCTGGCTAATGACAAGACCCGCCGTGCCGGTGGCCTGCTTGCGGCTCTGCTGTTTGTTGCAGTATTCCCCGCAAACATTCAGATGGCGCTGGATGCGCGTAACCAGTCCACTCAGCGTAAGGCTATTGCGTACGGTCGCCTACCCCTGCAGCTGCCGATGATTTGTAGCGCACTGAAGATTTGGCGTAAGTCGAAGTAGCCAATACATTCACCATTCGATACATTCGACACTCATCTCATTGAAGAGAAAAGCACCTTAGTGTTTTAGAGATAAAACATTAAGGTGCTTTTAGCTTAATAAAAGCTCTCATAAGTTCTTCTTGCATTATATTTACGTATAATTGATAATTGAAATCAACCTACTATCTGCCACAGTGGCAGATATATTGACCCAAGGAGATGACAATGGGTACTTTTATTGGCACTATTATTACCGGCGCAATCATTGGTGCACTTGCACGCTTCTTTATGCGAGGCCGTCAGAATATTGCAATTCTTTGGACCATTATCTGCGGTGCTGTCGGCGCGGCTATCGGTACCTGGGCAGCAACCCAGCTGGGTGTTGCAGACACTAGCGGCATTGACTGGATCCGCTGGATTATCTCAATTATTGCTGCAATGCTAACTATTTCCCTGTACATGGGCTTGACCGGTAAAAAGTAAAGAGATATTTGTCAATTTCTTTTAAAACCTAAGCAATTTTTATAAAGCAAAAGGCGGCACCTCCCCTAGCGCGAGCTAGTGCGGTAGGTGCCGCCTTTTCTGCATCTAATGCGAAGCGCTTTATGCCTTCTTCACCACAGAGGACTTCAGGTACATCTGGCCTGCGCCAGGGACCTTCGCCTCAATGTCGTGGCCGTTCACGGGGGATTCGAGCAGGCGGATGCCACGCACCTTGGTGCCCGCCTTGATGTCTGCGCCGCCCTTAACCTTCAGGCCCTTGACGATGGTGACGGAGTCGCCGTCGACGAGCTCGTTACCGACGGAGTCCAGAACCTTGGAGCCTGCTGCTTCTTCAGTTTCGCCGGCTGCAGTGCGTTCCCATTCGTGGCCGCACATGGGGCATGCCCAGAGTGCGCCCATTTCGTAGGTGTAGTTTTCATTGCATTCGGGGCAGGCGGGTGCTTCGATTTCGTTGAGGTTTTCGCTCATAGTTCCTTCTTCGATCTGTGCGGATGTGCCGCTCTCCTGTTACCGCGGTGCTACAGCGGTGGTGCTTCGGCGTGTGGGCGCGCGTCAGCCAGGCAAGGGGTGCGACGGTGGAGGGTACGAGGATTCTCGCGTTCGTGCTGACTATACCATTTGGCGGGTGTGAACCGCATGTGCGGGGCTGGTTTTTGTTGGTCTTTAGGGGCGGATTCGGGGCATGGGTAAATCCGAAAATAAAACTTGCATAGTTGGTGCGTAATATTTTGGTTGGAAGATACTTCTCAATGGCTACGGCGTGTAGAATGCTTGGAGTATTTGTACGTTTATTGAGTGAAAGGCACGGCTTCATGAAGCTTTCTGCACGTAACCAGTTCGCTGGCAAGGTTGTTGAGATTACTGAGGGTGCAACTAACGGCATCGTTAAGATCGAGATCGCTCCCGAGGTTGTTATCTCTGCGTCCATCACCAACGAGTCCATCAAGGAGCTGGGCCTGAAGGTTGGCGAGACCGCTTACGCAGTGATTAAGGCGTCCAACGTGATGGTTGGTGCTGACCACTAATCCCGGTCAATAAGACTTACACCCGGTAGCTGCTTTTTGTGGCGCGCGAGGGTTAATAGGGCGGAGCCCCGCACTACGAGCTGTAGTGCGGGGCTCCGTTGTTTTCTGAGGTTGAACCCCCCTACAGGAGGGACTGGACCCTCACCCTAACCTGCGGGGTATTGTCGTTATCGCTACCGGTTGAGTCTAAGGTTTTAGAGTTTGTATGTTCTTCGTCGTATTGTTGCGATTGAGACAGCGAATGAATGACAGTCTCTTGGATATCTCGTACGATATCTTTGACCGGCCTGGATCCATCAATACTGACCTCAATAGTAGCTTTGCGCAAGCCTGATTCAATGATGACGCCAAATCGGGCCTGCGGCATGCGGCTACCAATTACTTTCAGGGTGCTACCCAATCCAGGTTCGATTCCTCGTACTCCGGGAATGGCAGTGACAAGCCGGAGTAGCTCGGCAGCAGAGAAGTTAGTCGTCATGATGAATATCCTCGATATGTACGTTGACCGTCGGGGAGATTCCCAGGTTCTCATAGCAGGCTTCGCGGACGGCATCACGGACTTGCTGGGCCAGCTGCGGTAAGCTTTTAATGGGAGCGTACGCCGAGATTCGGCAAGATACACCCTCCGGAACCCCCAGACCGCGATGTTCTTCGCTTGAAGGTGCGTGCTCGAAAGAAGAACGCAAGGAACGTGCACCGGGTACTGAGTCTACAATGCGGCGAATAAGGGCCCTCAACGAAAACTCAGACATGCTGTAGGGACCCAAATCTGTATCGGGCATTTCCACCTGAGTACCGTGTCGAGTCTCAGCGATAATAGCGTCCATTATGGAACGGGGTCGCGGCATAACCGAGGTACTTCCCATAGCCTCTAGCCGGTCCCATTCCTTGTGGAGGGAGGCGATGAGACTCAGATATTCATGGGTGTCCAGATTGTCCTGCTCATGCGAGCGTGAGAGTGATTTTGCCGACGCTGCTGAGTGTCGGACCTTATTTGAGAGGTTGTTGGATTTACTCAAGCCCACTCCTTCATCAGGCGTATGATGAGAGAACGGGCTCGTGCCAGCCTCCCACGGACGGTCGAAACTGTCAGGTTTAGTGTCTTGGCAATCTCTTCATATGACATTTCATCGATTTCTCGAAGAATCCACACTACACGCAGTTCAGGTTCCACGGACGCCAAAAGATTGGCAAGGGCCTGAATCTGTGCATTAACTTCACTGGAATCAGCCGGGTCAGCGGTACTGCTCGACGTCATCTCAGCCGCACCGCTCACGCCTTCGAGCCCTTCTGCGTCATAAGGATCAGTGGCTCGACGCTGACGCTTACGCACCATACTAGTAGCTTTATTAGTGCAAATCTGCATAATCCAGCCACGAAAAGCTGCCGGTTCCCGAACTAGGTGAAGGCTACCCCAAGCTTGGACAAGGGTGTCTTGAACAATATCCTCACTGTCCTGACGGTTCCGAACAATCATATATGCAGAGCGAAAGAGACGCCCTTGATAACGCTTAACAAGCTTCTCAAAGGCGTCAATATCTCCGTCCTGAGCACGCAGAACGAGGTATCGATCCTCGTCCTGCGTTGATTCAGACAAAGCACTCAGCTGCGCAGTGGGGTACTGATGGGGCTGAGGTTCCAGCGTTACCTCGCTCTGAGGGTTACGCGCCAATGCTCTCTCCCGTGATTTCGGGTGCATGATGGCCAGTTACAGACTCGGAGACATTACGCTGCTTCGAAGAACGCTCCAGCCGTACTAGAACGTCAATCTGCTTGGGGGTCGCGCCGAAAGATACTGCCACATCATTGTTAAGTCGGTTCTTCAGTTCAGCAATAGCCCACTCAACCTCACACCCCTGAGAGACAGTAGCCTCTGCCTGAACCCACAGGCTCTTCGGGGAACCAGTAACCCAGACAGCGCACTTTTCTACACCAGGGACTTCTCGAGCACGCTCAGACAGAGCCTGCGCCAGAACCTCAGGTGCCAAAGTAGCCATCAGCACACCCTCAGAACCGCTAAACTTCAAAGGAGAAGTAGTAGCTTTACGGGGAACCTGTGCAACCAGCATGAACAAGCCAGCAATGATAATAAGTACTGATACCAGTGCTACTACAGGCAGGAACCACGGTGTGTGCACCATGGGTCCGATAAAGCTAGCTATCGGGTCCTGTGCAGAGGCCAGGTAAGGTGCAATTTCAGGCCAAGTCTGACCAGCATTGAAACCCGAAGCTAAAAGCCAAAAGGACGTTACTACAAGGAGAAGCCCAAAGATGGCCAGGACAGTTCTATTCAAAACACCAGAAACTGAACGCATATTCCTATCTCCTTTAGCTAATATGCTTAATCCGCACGCGAGTACGTACAATACCCACGGGTGCAAGCATCTTTAGCACTTCGTTGGTCTTCTTCCGCGCAGCTTCACGCACGGGGCCGAGGTCGTCCAAGACGCTATAGACAATAACGTCTACGCGGGAGCCGTTAGCAGTAACGATAGCGGAGTGGACGCCGTCAAGCTGCTCAATCTGGGTCTGAATGAGGTTAGCCAAGTCTCGGCGTTTTGCGACAGTCTGACCGGGAATATCGTCGGGGAAAATTTCCAGGCGATCCGGAAGTCCAGGCCACACAGCGCCAATGATCATAGCCAGACCGCACCCCGCCAAGATGATGGCGAAGATAATAGCCGTGATGGAGCCAAGAGTGGTAGAACCACTAGCGGTGAGGGTACCCACCATAGACTCAGGCCAGGCACCGTTCACCATTCGGTGAACCGCAAGCCAAACCACCAGTCCTCCCAAGGCGAGCAATACCAGAGCCAACAGGATGTTAGGGATGCTTCGCGAGGGACGACGAATTAGTTTCGGAACAGGTGTACTCATTTAAGGCTCTTCCTAACGTGGCTACTCGGATTGAGCCAGGATATCTCAATGTTAATCTTGCCCACACTAAGCCCCGTGAGGTACTCAACGCGATTACGCACGTGTGTGCGTAGATGTTCGATGATGGGTGACAAAGGTGCGGGGAAGACCAGTCCGATGTCCAGGTGCAGGACTGCTACCTGGCCGTAGAGTTCACATTGGGCTTCAGGGCGCGAGTCGAAGTTGTGGCGGGTACCAATTCCCAGTACACCTCCAGCATTTGAGCCAACATTGGCGCTTTCGTTTGCAGCCTCAGCTGCAATCTTTGCAACGAGTCGCGCGGGGATGGTGGTGGTGCCGCGGTGCTCCCAGGAAGAACGTTCTTCCTGGGAAGCACTTAGCTGCGTGTTTATACGCTGGTTCGCGGTCACCATCGTCACTTCTTTCGCCCGTCCAGGAGGCTTCGGACATCGACCCGGCCCTCCATGCAGAGGCCTACGGCCCATCCGGCAAAGCCACACAGGGCTACCAGAACAAACGTTCCGAAAGAACCGAAGGCAAGAACGGCTCCAAGGAACAGGCCCACTAGGAGGGCCAGGTGCGTTGTCTTCATAAGAACTCCTTAGATTAAGGCGTTGGATGCGGGTTACTTGAGGTCGGTGTCCTCAGACTTGTCAGAGTCATCCTCGGGCAGGTGAACGTCGGTAACGTTGATGTTGACCTCAACAATCTCAAGACCGGTGGTGCCCTCAAGCTGCTCGATAACGTTGCGACGAATTGCGTCGGAAACCTCAACGATGGAGACACCATACTCGACGACTACGGTAACCTCGATAGCTGCCTGGGTCTCACCCTTCTGGACGCTAATGCCGCCAGCGACGTTGGTCTGAGCGTTGGGGATACGGTCGGTCACAGCGCTAAACGCACGGCGAACAGCATTGCCCATGTCGTAGACGCCGGGGATTTCACGAGCTGCCATGCCAGCAATCTTTGCGACGACGCTCTCATCAATGGTGGTAATACCGTGCTCGGTCTGGAGAGGACCGCGGGGTTCCTTGGTCTCTTCAGCCTTGTTCTCGTCGTGCTCGCGCTGCTTTGCAGTCTGGGGGATAGCGTTGTTGCTCATTTGGAGCCTCTTTCGTAAAAATCCGAGATGGTTAATAACGGTTATGCACGATGCAGTAAGCAATATAGTCAAGGTGCCCTCGGTGGCATCCACAATCAGCTTTCTCTGTTGACTGATCTGACTGGTTTTGCTGCCCGTCATATTTGCCGTGCTAGTAGTTAGACGCTACCAGATGTGGTTTCGTCATAACTTTATTTTATGCAATGAATCACACAGCTCAAAAAAGGTCATATTTTGCGTGCAATAATCTGTCACAAATACTTCGGAAGACAGCTTTCTATCTTGTCATCCTATAGAGTCAAACAAGAAGATATCCCAACCAGATTCTTCAGAAGAAGCCAACAAACATAAAAGCGGAGCCCAGCACTGTGCACAGTGCTGGGCTCCGCTTTTATGTTTTTACGGCTTAGACGTTGAAACGGAACTCGACCACGTCGCCGTCCTGCATGACGTAGTCCTTGCCCTCCATACGGACCTTACCGCGAGCCTTCGCCTCCACCATGGAGCCAGCCTCATCCAGGTCAGTGAAAGACACAACCTCAGCCTTAATGAAGCCACGCTCAAAGTCAGAGTGAATCACGCCAGCAGCCTGCGGCGCAGTATCACCCTTATAAATAGTCCAGGCGCGGGCCTCCTTCGGGCCAGCAGTCAGATAAGTTTGCAGACCCAGGGTCGAGAAGCCCACACGAGCCAGCTGGTCCAGGCCGGACTCATCCTGACCGTTCATCTCCAGCATCTCGCGAGCCTCCTCCTCAGACAGCTCCACCAGATCAGCCTCCAGCTTCGCATCCAAGAACACAGCCTCAGCCGGTGCCACCATGTCACGTAGCTCCTGCTGCTTCTCCTCAGAGGCCAGAATGCCCTCATCAGCGTTGAAAACGTAAATGAACGGCTTAGCAGTCAGCAGGTTCAGCTCCTTCAAGTGAGCCAGCTCCAGCTTCGCGTCCTTCACACGAGAAATGATGGTGTCACCATCCTCCAGGATCTTCTGCGCGGCTTTGTAGGTCTCCAGCTGAGCGGCGTCACCCTTCTTAATCTTCACAGCCTTCTCCAGACGCGGAATAGCGTTCTCCAGAGTCTGCAGGTCAGCCAGAATCAGCTCAGTGTTAATGGTCTCCATATCGGAGGCGGGATCAACCTTGCCGTCCACGTGAATGACGTCCGGGTCATCAAACGCACGCACCACCTGGGCGATAGCGTGCGCCTCACGAATATTCGCGAGGAACTTGTTACCCAGGCCCTCACCCTCAGAAGCGCCCTTCACAATACCCGCAATATCAACAAACGAAACAGTCGCAGGCAGAATACGCTCCGAACCAAAAATCTCAGCCAGGCGGTTCAGACGCACATCCGGCAGGTTCACCACGCCCACGTTCGGGTCAATGGTCGCGAACGGGTAGTTAGCCGCCAGCACAGTGTTGCCGGTCAGAGCGTTGAACAGGGTGGACTTGCCCACGTTAGGCAGGCCAACAATGCCGATAGTTAGAGCCACAAGTTTTCCTTCGAATCATGTACCCCGCCAAACACTCAGGATGCGCCGCGTACGTGATGCGGCGGGTGCGGGCGGGCACAGGGCGAAAATGGTGCCCGCTTCCAAGCACGACACCGCCAGTCTCAAGAAGAAACGGGTGCGGGGCGCCTGCGGGCATAGACACTACCATTCTACCGTGTTCGCGCAGGAGCCGCCCGTGTTGATGAGAGCAGCGGGCTAAAGCCAGCCGTTCTCCGTGGCGATACGCACCGCATCCTGACGAGTCGACGCACCCGTCTTCGCCATCGCCGCCGACAAATAATTACGCACCGTACCCGCCGACAAAAACAACGCCGACGCAATCTGCTGAGCCGTACCACCCGACGCCGCCTCACGCAGCACCTGCGCCTCACGCTCCGTCAACGGAGAAGCACCCGTCACCAAAGAATCCGCCGCCAACGACGGATCCACCACACGCAACCCCGCATGCACACGACGAATCGCCTCCGCCAACTGGCGAGCACCCGTATCCTTCACTACAAAACCACTCGCACCAGCCTCCAGCGCGCGGCGCACATAGCCCGGGCGGCCAAACGTCGTCACAATCAGCGTACGCACCGGCTCACCCGACTCACTCACCGCCCCCGCATCACGCAGCGCCGCAGCCGCCTCAATACCATCAGCCAGCAAAGTACCGGGCATCTGCACATCCAACAGCACCACGTCAGGCTTCAACAGGGCGACCGCGCCCAACACCTCATCGCCGCTACCGACCTGCCCCACAATCTCCAGGTCAACCTCCAGACCCAGCAGGGCGGCAAGAGCCTCACGGATGAGTTGCTGATCATCAGCGAGCAGAACACGAATCAGGGGAGCCTCCCTGGGGTGAAGACGGGATGATAACGGCGGGCGGAACAACCGCGTGAGGTTGTCTACCACCACCATACATGGGCGGGTAGCTCCCCCGTCCAGGGCGCGGCGCCATGTTCCACAATCTACAGCAGCGAAGTATCGCCGTCCATGCTCACGCGGATGCGCGTACCCACCCCACCGGCAGGGTTCGGGTTCTCCGCCAGCCACTGCTCGGGAGCCGCCACACGCTGAGCCATACCCGTCAGACCGTTACCGCGCACATCACCCACGCCCACGCCGTTATCGAGGATGTCCAGACCGGTTGCGGTCAGACGCACCCGCGCCGCGTTCGCACCCGAGTGGCGCACCATGTTCGTGACCGCCTCACGCAGAACCCAGGAGAACAGCTTCGCGTTCACACCAGCTACCGCGAGCGCGCTCTGGGCCTCCGGCAGTTCGGCGCGAATACCGGCGGTCTGCAGGGCACGGCCCGCACCCTCAATCTCACCCGAGAAGTCAGGCACACGCAGGCGCGTCACGGTTGAGCGGACCTCCGCCAGAGATGCGCGAGACAGCTGCGCGATCGCCTCCATTTCGGCGCCGGCGCGGGCGGGGTCAATCTCCAGCAGGCGCTGCGCCAGCTCCGCTTTGAGGGTGATGACGGTCAGGGAGTGGCCCAGCACATCGTGCACGTCGCGGGCGATTTCCTCGCGTTCCTCAGAGAGCGCCAGGGAGGCACGCGCTACGTCCGCACGTTCGCCGAGCTCAATCAGGTAGGAGAAGCCCAGCATGCCCACCATCGGCGCACCGATAAAGAGGGCAATTCCGCCGTGCGCGGTGACGTCAAAACCGATGCCCGCCATAAAGATTAGCCAGCAGACCAGGGCAATCGTCGCCGCTACACCGAAGCGCAGGGGGTACGGGGCGATTGTGCCAAAAATCCAGAACGCCACAAAGTACATGCTGAACGACAAGAACACCACATACGCAGATTCCAGCTGCAGCGCCGTCAGGCCAGCCACAGGCAGTGCCATCAGCACCGTCCAGATGACGCTTCGACGCACCGTGGAGGCGACCGGCACCAGCCACGGCACCGCGTACGCCGAGCAGTTCACCACCGCGAACAGTACCACCAGCGCCACACCGGTCCAGCGCACATGCGCCAGCTCCGGGGTGGTGAGGAAGCTGTCCAGCGGCATGAGCAGAAACACCAGCCACGGGGCGCTAAAGCCCAGCGCCAGCCAGTTCACGTTGCCACTGCGTTCCCGGTGGAGGAAGCGGAAGCGGTGCTTACCCAGGGTGCGCTTCGCGGCGGAGGGTGCCGCCTCGTTCTCTGCGTGAGTCTGTTCAGTCACGGCGCGGGCCTGGTCAGTGTTGTGCGGGTGCGTGTGGGTTTCGGTCATGGTTCTAGCCTAACGTGCGGGTGTTGCGGGTGCAGGTGCCAGGGGTGCAGATACCACCGGCGCGGCAGTGTTAGCAGATGGGGTGTGAGTGGGTACGGCTTCCGCCGCAGCCTTAGGGTTCAAGGCTGCGGCGGGAAGAAGCGTTTAGCGGCGGGTTGCGCGGCGCATTAGCAGGGCAGAAACACCCAGGAAGATCGCCGCCCACACGGCCAGGCTCAACACGGCGTACCAGAGCGGCTCGGTGACGAACCAGTCCTCACCACCGCCCAGAATAATGGTCTGACCTGCGGCGAAGGGGTAGCGGGCAATCTCAGCGGCACCGTACAGCGGGGTGAAGCGGGCGTACTTCAGCAGGTCGGTGCTCAGCGGGGAGAACACGGTACCGAAGAAGCTCATAATCACCAGCAGACCGTTCGCAATGGACACGGCGTTCTCGTTACGAATCAGCAGCCCCATCATGATGCCGTAGAAGGCAAACACCAGACCGCACAGCACGGTCAGCGCGCCGGCTGCAAGCTGCTGGTTCACAGGGATCTCAACACCGGTAAACATGCCCACAATGTTCACCGCAATCACCGGCAGCGCAGAAATCACCAGGGCGGTCAGTGCCTTCGCGCCCAGGTACTTGCCGGTGGTCAGCGGGGTCAGCGCCAGCTGGCGGTTCCAGCCGCTCGACAGTTCGGTGACGGTGCTGCCGCTAATCGCCACGGTGTTCTGCACGGCACCGTACAGCGCCATGCCAATCATGACGTACGCTGCTACGTTGCCGTCGCCCATCGGCTGGGAGGAGTAGTCCTGCATCGCGCCAAAGAGCAGGAAGAATACAATCGGCAGTGCCACGCCGAAGAAGAAACGGTCGGTCGAGAGGATAGAAGCGCGGATGTCGTAGAGTGCGTAGCGGAGCATGATGTTTTCCTTGAGGTATGTAGCGGCGGCGGTGTGATGTTGAGGCGGTACGGTGTTTAGGCTTCGGATGCTTTGGAGGCGGCGGCTTGCTCGGTCAGCAGGGTGAAGGACTCGTCCAGGGAGGGCTTGGTGACCTCCAGGTCGGTGATGCTGTAGTTTTTCAGCAGAGTGCGCAGTACCTGTTCAATCTCCACCACGGAGATGCGGTGGCGGTACCCGCCGGACTCTTCGGTGACCTCAACCGGCACGTTCAGGTCGGTGATGGGTGCGGGTGAGAGGAAGCTGAGGTGGCGGTGGCCGGTCAGGGCGCGAATCTCGTCGGAGGAGCCGTCAGCGATGATGGAGCCGGATTCCATGAGCACGATGCGCTGGGCGAAGTTCTGTGCTTCTTCTAGGTAGTGCGTCGCAAAAAGAATGGTCGTTCCACGCTCGGCGATGGCTTCCATGCGCTCCCAGAAGGTGCGGCGCGCGTTCACGTCCATGCCGGCGGTCGGCTCGTCCAGGATCAGCAGTTCCGGCGAGTGCATGGTCGCCAGGGCGTAACGCAGACGTTGCTGCTGACCGCCCGAGCATTTGCCGACCTTACGCTTAGCAATATCGGTCAGGTCGGCGCCGGCGAGTACCTCATCCACGTCAATGGGCTTGGGGTACAGGGCGGCAATCATCTCGACCGTGGCGCGGATCGTCAGGTCCTTGAGCAGGCCACCGGTCTGCTGAACCGCACCGAGTAGACCGGCGCGTGCCACCTCGGAGGCGTTGCGGCCGAAGACGCTCAACTCACCGCCGCTGGGCTGGGTCAGACCAAGAATCATGTCAATGAGGGTGGTCTTGCCTGCGCCGTTGGGGCCGAGCAATGCGATGATTTCGCCGCGCTTGATGGTCAGGTCAATCGAGTCGACAGCGACCACGGTGTCTGCCGCACGGGTGGAGAAAACCTGGCGGAGGGAGCGGGCGGAAATAACGGTTTCTGCGATATTTTGTTGCGTGCTGTTCTGAAGTACTGCGGTGTTCATGTTTCTATTACACCGCCGGTTTTCGCACCGGTGCGGTACAGAGTGTCATGACCTGCCCATGACAAATGTCATGAGTTGAGGATATGCGAACGTCTCGGTCAGTTACGCGAAGCGGGCACTCCGTCCTCAAGGCTCCCCAGCTCCGCAGAGGGCGCACTCTCCCGCGTAGCGTGAACGTGAAGCTGCGCAAGCGTCCTTGCCCGCTCATCCTCAGACACGAAAAACCCCGTGTCTTCTCCCCACACGGGGAAGAGGACACGGGGTCATAAGCTAAAAGTATTAGCGAGTGGGCTTCGCGCCACGGCCACCGAGCTGGCGGCCGACGTTCTCGTCATTCTTCAGGGCGGAACGCAGTTCCTTCGGCAGGGAGAACAGAATGTCTTCCTTCGCGGTCTCAACCTCTTCGATAGTGCTGTAGCCGTACTCACCCAGTAGCGCCAGCACCTCCTGAACCAGCACCTCCGGCACGGACGCGCCCGAAGTCAGACCCACGGTCGCCACGCCCTCGAACCAGGCCTCGTCCACCTGGTGTGCGAAGTCCACACGCTCGGCACGCTTAGCGCCGTATTCAAGTGCCACTTCCTTCAGGCGCACGGAGTTCGAGGAGTTCGCCGAACCAACCACAATCACCAGGTCAGCGCGCGGAGCGATCTCTTTGATTGCACCCTGGCGGTTGGAGGTTGCGTAGCAGATGTCGTCCGAGGGCGGGTCCTGCAGGGACGGGAAACGCTCACGCAGACGAGCCACGGTTTCCAGGGTCTCATCCACGGACAAGGTGGTCTGAGAAATCCACACAACCTTCTCGGGGTCGCGGACCGTTACCTGATCCACTTCCTCGGGCGAGTTCACAATCTGGATGTGCTCGGGCGCCTCACCGGCGGTACCCTCGACCTCTTCGTGGCCGGTGTGACCGATGAGCAGGATGTCGTAGTCCTGCTTGGCGAAGCGCACAGCCTCGCGGTGCACCTTGTTCACCAGCGGGCAGGTCGCGTCAATGGTGTTCAGGGAGCGGTCGCCGGCTGCGGAAACCACCGCCGGGGACACGCCGTGCGCCGAGAATACGGTCACGGAACCTTCGGGAACTTCGTCCACTTCATCAACGAAGATAGCGCCCTGCTTCTCCAGGGTCTCCACCACGTGGCGGTTGTGCACAATCTGCTTGCGCACGTAGACGGGCGCGCCGTAGTGCTCCAGCGCCTTCTCAACAGCAATCACGGCACGGTCAACGCCCGCGCAGTAACCGCGCGGGGTGGCGAGCAGGACTTTCTTCTCACCGGTGACGGGTGCGGCGGCTTCAACCTCGGCGCGGCTGCGGCGCTCGCGGGGTACGGGCGGCAGGCCCAGGGCAATAGTTTCAGTGGACATGGTTACTATCCTACGTTGTTCAGACTTTTAGTGTGTGATGACTGTGGCACCGCTCGCAGGGCTACGGCCCAGGGCGGTGAGGCGAATCAGGATACCGAGTAGCAGGGCGAGGATTGCCAGGACCAGCCCGTAGCTTGCCGCCGCCTCCAGATGCCCGGTCAGTGACGGTGCGAGCTGATTCCATACCCCGGTAATCAGCGCCGTTCCGGCGGCGCTGTGGCTGGTAATTCCTAGGGATTCGGGGCTCTGGTCCCCTAACCAGGCTGCGGCGCCCCATCCCAGCAGGGCGTAGAGCAGAGCCGTGACCACCGGTACCAGGATGCGGTGCCTGGGTGCCAGCAACATAGCCAGCAGCAGGCTCAGCACCGAGATAATGGTCAGCGGCACGGTGGACTTGCCCAGCGCGGCGGCACGGTTAATGCCGGCGTGCAGGTACCATTCCTGCTGGTCCTGCTGGCTGTTGCCGTCCTTCACCCGGTCAATGTTGAGGGTTTCAGGGCCGAGCTTCGTCAGGTCCGGGTCGAAGGAGCCGATAGAGCCGACCTTCGCATCCAGCGCACGGTAGAAGGGGGTGAGCACAATGACGGCGGGACCGTCCTGGTGTTCAAGGTTGTAGCGGCGAGTTTCCTCGGCGACTTCCTTCCAGAGGCTTCGATATTCTTCAGTTTTTGACAGCTCAGCCGCGGAACGGTTGAGCAGGGAACGTATGCCGTCTTGTGTCGGCTTTACAAGAATGGAGTATAAGCCGCTTTCTTTGGTGCCGTCGAGGAAGGTTGTCATAGCCTCGGAGTTCATGAGGTCTTCCACCGCGCCGTCAGCGATGCGCGAGGCAAGCTGCGAGTCCTCCGCCAAGTTGGAGGAAATCTGTGAGAAACCGCGCTCTGACATGAGCTTTGAGTTCACCCAGGCACCCGCGGATGCGCCCAGACCGGTCACCAGGGCCAGGGCGCACAGCACAACGGTCAGGAACCTGCGCAAACCTGCCGCGAAGGGAGGCTCCGGGGCAGCCTGCAATTCGGCCTTTGTGGGGGCTGTCCCGTGGCCGAGCGTGCGGGTGGGCTGTAGCAGGGTGGTGTCTTCATCCGCCGTGTAGTGGCCGTCCGTGTAGTAGCCATCCGTGCGGGTGATCCGGGTGCCGACGACTCGGGTCGCATCCGCCGGGTAGTTGTGCGCGCCCGTACCCGCCGCAGACGAAGCTGCGGCGGTGTTGAGGGCATTGTTCTGGTCTTCTGACTGATCGGGTGAGCGCATGAGCCTAGGGTACCCGCTCACACTGTTCAAAGCCGATTCAGACCCGCCGAATGCGCCAGAAGCTAAGTTCCACCTGCACTGCGTGCAAGATACCCCGATTTGCTCGGCTGACCTGTGAGCAGGCGCATAACCAACCAATCAGGGACAATAGAGGGTATGAACTTCTACAACCCCTCCGCAGCGCAGCCGGCACCCGCACTCGTGGTGCCGCCCGTGCACGAGCGGCAGCTTCCCGGGAAGTCTCAGGAAACCACCGCCACCAACCCCTGGCCCCTCGCCCTGCTCGCGCAGAACCTCAAAAACTACGTAGACAAGGTTCCCGAGCTCTGGGTGGAGGCACAGGTCGCCTCCCTCAACGGCCGCGGCGGCAACGTCTTCATGGAGCTCAAAGACCTCAACGAAGACTTCTCCTTCACCCTCGCGCTCTTCGGGCGTGCCGGTAGCGGCCTGGCGGCCGATGTGACCGTAGGCGCTCGCATCGTCACCCGCGCCAAGCCGAGCCTGTGGAAGAACGGCAAGCTCTCCCTCATCGGCAAGGAAGTGTACGCGGTCGGCACCGGCAACCTGCACGAGCAGCTGCAGCGTCTGCGTGAGGCTCTCGCCGCCGAGGGGCTGTTCTCTGACGCGCGGAAGAAGCCGCTGCCCATGTTGCCCAACCGTGTGGGTCTGATTACCGGTCGCGATTCTGACGCTGAGAAGGACGTCATCCGTAACGCTTCCCTGCGCTGGCCCGGCGTGACTTTCGAGGTGCGCAACACCCGCGTTCAGGGTGAAGGTGCGGCGGCTGAGGTCATTGCCGCTCTCGCCGAGCTAGACGCTCACCCGGAGGTTGACGTCATCGTCATCGCCCGAGGCGGCGGCTCCTTCGAGGACCTGCTCCCCTTCTCTGAGGAGGCGCTCATCCGCGCCGTCGCGGCAGCCACCACCCCCGTGGTCTCGGCAATCGGTCACGAGGCTGACTCCCCCATCCTCGACGCGGTCGCTGACCTGCGCGCCTCCACCCCAACCGATGCGGGTAAGCGCATTGTGCCCGATATTTCGGAGGAAACCGCCCGCATCACCGAGGCGCGCGCCCGCCTGGACCGTGCGGTGCTCGGCTACGTGGGCATGCAGATGAACTACATTGCCCAGCTACGCAGCCGCCCGGTGCTCACCCACCCGGAGTCCTCCCTGCTCATGCGTGTGGAGGAGCTGAGCCAGCTGCGCGAGCGCGCCCACCGTTCGGTGCAGCACCGCCTGGAGCGTGAGTCGGCGACCCTGTCGCACACGTTGGCGCGGGTGCGTTCGCTCTCTCCTGCGCAGACGCTGAACCGCGGCTACTCCATCGTTCAGGATGCCGCGGGCGCTATTGTGCGTGACGCTTCGGCGCTGAGCGAGAGCGAGCAGATTACGGTGCGCGCGGCGACCGGTTCGGCGCAGGCGACCGTGACCTCCACGGATCCCTCGAACATCTCCTAAACCTCAATACCCCTAAAGTTTTACCCCAAGTTTTTACCTCTGAAAGGTTCCTCAATGAGCGAGAACATTAGCTTCAACAGCGCCGAGCTGGGCGCCCCCGTCGAAACCCTCGGCTACGAGCAGGCGCGCGCCGAGCTGGAGCAGGTCGTGCGCCAGCTGGAGTCCGGCGCCAGTGACCTGGAGACCTCTATCGCCCTGTGGGAGCGTGGCGAGGCGCTTGCCGCCCGCTGCGAGGCGTGGCTTCAGGGCGCACAGGAGCGCCTGAACGCGGCACGCGGTGTGCAGACTGGTGCGCAGGGCGGGGAGCCTGCGGCGAACTAGCACGCCCCTCCCCCGGCGCGTTCCTCGGCCCTCTGGCGCATCACGCATCCGCTAAGCCACTAAAAATAGCCTGCCCCGTAGCTCATCAGAACTGCGGGGCAGGCTACTTCTGTCTATATGTAGCAGAGGCGGGAAGGCTAGTGCTTCTGCTTGTAGTCAGCCATGAAGTTACCCAGACGCTCCAGGGCGCTGGTGAGGGTCTGCGTATCGGGCAGGAACACCAGGCGGAAGTGGTCCGGATCCTTCCAGTTGAAGGCGCGGCCGTGGCTGAAGAGGATCTTCTGGCTCTTAAGCAGGTCCAGGACGAACTGCTCATCGTCAGTAATGTCGAAGCGCTCAACATCAATCTTCGGAAACAGGTACAGTGCGCCTTCGGCGTTGGTGCAGCTGATGCCGTCAATCTCGTTGAGCATCTTGTGCGCCAGGGTGCGCTGCTCGTACAGGCGGCCGCCGGGAATAATCAGCTCGTTAATGGACTGGTAGCCGCCGAGCGCGGTCTGGATTGCGTGCTGTGCCGGAACGTTGGAGCACAGGCGCATGGAGGCGAGCAGGTGAATACCCTCAAGGTAGCTTGCGGCGTCCTTCTTCGGGCCGGTGATAGCGACCCAGCCTGCACGGTAACCGCAGACGCGGTATGCCTTGGACAGACCGGAGAAGGTCAGGCAGAGCACGTCGTCGCCGGTGAGGGTTGCCATGTTGACTACCTCAACATCGTCATAGGTAATCTTTTCGTAAATTTCATCAGCGAAGACCACCAGATTGTGCTCGCGTGCCACGTCCACAATCTGTTGCAGGACTGCGCGTGGGTACACGGCGCCGGTGGGGTTGTTCGGGTTAATAACCACGATGCCCTTGGTGCGCTCGGTAATCTTCGACTTAATGTCTTCAATATCCGGGTACCAGTTGTTTTCCTCATCGCAGAGGTAGTGCACGGGCTTGCCGGCAACCAGCGCAGTGGATGCGGTCCACAGCGGATAGTCAGGCATGGGAACCAGGATTTCGTCGCCGGTCTCGCACAGTGCCTGCAGGGTCATCGGGATTAGCTCAGACACGCCGTTGCCGAGGTAGACGGCGTCGGTGTCGAGATTCATAATGCCGCGGTTCTGGTAGTGCTGCACAATGGCGGTACGTGCCGAGTAGAGGCCGCGGGAGTCGGAGTAGCCCTGGGTTTCGGGCAGGTGACGAATGATGTCCATCATGATGGCGTCGGGCGCTTCAAAGCCGAAGGGGGCGGGGTTACCAATGTTCAGTTTGAGGATGCGGTGACCCATCGCCTCCATGCGATTGGCCTCGTCCAGAATGGGGCCGCGGATGTCGTACAGGACGTTGCTCAACTTTGAGGACTGACGGTACTTCGTCATGATGATTTACTTTCTAGGGTGATCCAAAATGAATTGCGCTGCGTCATCATCTGCGATGGGGTTGGATCCGCTGGTCAGACGCAATAGGAACGAGAGGTTACCCGTGTCTAATGTAGATGATACGCGGTTAATTGCCGTACGGGCGCTATCTGGCAGGGCACGACGAATAATGGGCACCAACTGCTGCTGCAAAAGTGCCGTTGACGGGTCTTCCAGGATAACCAGGCGGTTCTCTTCAATCGCGGAGTCGCTGCTGTGCAGCAGGGTCACCTGCACGCTGTCGGAGGTCAGGGCTTTAACGCGCTCGGCAGGGTTGTCCTGAATCTTCGGGTTGTGCACACGGTAGCGGTAGAGGCTATGCAAAGAATCCACGCCGTAGGTGCCGCTGGAGTACCCGGTCGGAATGGAGAACGCCAGAGAAGAGTGTACCTCACGCAGGTTCGCGAGGGAGTTGAGCTTGTGGCGGGCACTCACGGCGCGGGTGGTGACCAGTACATCCTTGTTGGTGGCGTGGGCACCGTTGAGGAGCATGAGCTCTTCGGGCAGGATACGCGAGATGGCGTTGGTCATGTCGGTGGTGCTCATGGCACGCAGGTTGATGGGGTCTGCGGAGCGGGTAGAGCTTGCCGTGGGGCTCGCGGTTGCGTCCCTAGCATGCGCGGAGGCGGTGCTCTCCTCCGGGTTGGGGGTAGCTGCCGGGGGCAGGGTCACGCCTGCGGCTTGAGCGGAGGCGCTCATGGAGGCCGCGATGCGTTCGTTCTGCGCTGCGGCGGGGCTGATTTTTCCGTCGTCGGTCAGGTAAAGCAGCAGGTCGCCGCTGTAGTCGATAACCAGGTCCAACGATTCAAGCGCGGCTGCGGTGCTACCGGTTTCCTCATCGTCGGGCAAAGTTGCGGTAGGGGTGGCGGAGTTAGCCGAAGGAACCATGAGCCCGCGCAGGGCGGTAGCGCGGCTGTTGTCGGTGTCAACTAGTTCAACGGAGTAGCCAACCTGTCGCAGGGCGCGCGCGTACAGGTGCGCCACAGCACGCATTTCACGCAGGGCACCGTAGCCGATGCGCAGAGTACCGTAGCTGGATGCGGAAAGGTCCATCTGGGGGGTTGCGTCATTATTCCCGCAGGCGGCGAGCAGCGGCATGAGCACCAGGGAGGTGAACACCGCACGGCGGGTGATGGTTAGTCGGTTCATTAGGGAAGCTTCCGTGCATTTTCGTCGGCAAGAAATTCGCGGTATTCGCGTGCCCAGCTGGCGGCATTGGAGTAGCCCATCATGGAGGCTACCTCGTCTATGAGAGTACCGTAGCGGATGGTATCTAGCTCAGCGATGGGTACCCAGCGTGCGGTGTCGGAGGAACCGTTAATTTCATGGCGCAGTTCGCCGGTGACAATATGGGCACGGAAAACCACCCGCAGGGCGCAGAAAGGCAGCGCTTGCGGGTCTTTCTGGGTGGAGCGCACGGGGAAGTGCCCGGCGTGCACGCCCAGAATGTCTTCAATAGCGACGCTATAGCCAGTCTCTTCAAGGGTTTCCCTCAGCGCGGTTTCATCGGCCTGTTCGCCGGGTTCCATGCCGCCTCCGGGCAGGGACCAGAGAGGGCTGAGTGCGCGGTCTTCGGGCACCCAGCGGGTCATGAGCAGCTTGCCCTGCTCAATGATGACTGCGTAGGCTGCGGGGCGGGTTTCCATTGCTAATGCCATGGTTTGATTTTACCGTCTATCGTTCTTTAGCGTTTCTTGCCGCGGCGTGCACTGGCGGCTTTGGCGGTCTGTCGGGAGTGCTGGCGTGCGTTACCGTTTTTCTTGGCGTTGGCGCGTTTTTTATCGCGTGCTTCACGGCGGGCGTTGGCGGCTCGTGCCTTCGCTTTTGCCTTTGCTTTTTCGGCGGCGACGCGTTCAGCGCGTGCCTGCCGGGTTTCGCTGCCGCGGTCACTGGTTGCGGTGCGGCCACGCACAATACCGATGAAGTCCTGCAGGAGCGCTTCAAGCTCTTCGCTGCGCGGCTCGCCCTTGGGGGCACGCGGCCACACCAGGTGCACCGGGTAGACGTCCAAGCCCGCAACGGGGCGGTAGGTGAGGTCCTTGCGGTGGTAGAAACGCGCAATGGACATGGGCACAATGTACAGGCCCACACCGGCGGCAACCAGCTCGATGGTTTCCTTATCGGTCAGACCTTCGGGCACAATGCGACCTGCGTTCTCACGCCAGGCGCGGGATACTTCCTCATAGGCGGGAATATCGGAGGCCGGTTGCAACAGGAACTCTTCGGCAAGCTCCTCCACGGGCACCTCATCAAGTACGGTGAGCACATGATCCACCGGCAGAATGACCACGGGCAGCTCCTCGTAGAGGCGGATGCTGTGGTACTTCTCGCCGTCGGTGCTTACCGGTTCGCGGTCGGGGCGCACAATGCTCATGTGTGCGAAGGGATTCTCGGGTACGTCCTTACACTCAATGGGAGAGTGCTCGGCAACTTCGGCAGGCACCTCGGAGGTTCCCTCTTCTGAAGATCCAGCAGGGAGGTTATCGGCGGGATCAATCAGGCACAAATCCTGATGTAGGGAGTCCAGGCCGCGCGCCTCACGCACGGGTACCTCCGCCAGCTGCACGCGGTCGCCGTAACGCTCATGCCAGCGGTTGAACCACTTGCCGGGCATAATCGCCGGAACGTAGCTAACACGCAGCACAGAGCGCTGTAGCACGGGGATGGGCAAAGCCTCCGGAGTCTGAATCATTGCCAGCTGCTCGGGATGCAGGTACACGCGGGTGGGGGCCTCGGTGAGCGCTTCGGTTTCTACCTCGTCGGTAGCGTTTTCAGGCGCGCTCAGCTCGGGGTCGATTGCGGTGAGAGCGGGGTCGTTGGCGGGCTGCTCTTCGGGGATACCTACGGTGGAGGGTGCGGATGAAGTCATCCCTCCACGCTAGCACATCTTGGGCGGGGGTATTGGGGTCAGGTAAGCGGCCTCAACCCGGGGAGATAGTGCACCTATCCCCTGCTGGGGGCAGGACTAGTTCTCGGTAATGTTTGCTGTAGCGTTCTCAACGGTTTCGCGGTTAATGCGGCGTTCGCGCAGCTGAGCCGCAATGACCAGCACCGTAATAACAATGGCGAGGGCGACCGGGAACATCCACGGTTCCAGGCCGAGCGCGGCAAGAATTGCGAAACCGATGGTGGTGTAGATACACGCCCATATGAAGGTTCCGACCAGCATCGCGGGAACCCAGCGACGCAACGGCATTTTCGTAAAGCCGGTCGTGATGATGACCGCGGTTTGCAGACCCACGGTAAGAAAGCAGAGGGGCACGGCAATAACGCCCCATCGGTTGATGAAGGCGCGCGCTTTGCGGTAGAGCGGGCTATCCATGGCTTTGCGGATGCGGTCAAAGCGGGATCCCCCTTCTGCGGTCAGCACTCCGAGGCCGTAGACAATGCTGGTGCGAACAATGCCGACACCCCACATGATTGCTAGGGCTACCTCAATCGGGAGTGCGTCAAACCAATCTTTCATCTGGCTATTTTCTCATGAGTGGGCAATATTAGCCTGATTGAAGGTTCTTTGAGGCTTCTTATTCAACGTACGGAGGGGGCTAAAATTTTTTTTAAATTTTTTTCAGCCAGGGGTTATTGCCCCTTGTCGCCTGCAATAACAAGGATTTTACTTAGGTAAACCTTAGTTTATTGACAGGGTGTCACTATTTTCAGCTTGTACCAGGTGCAGGAATTAGGATATATTTTTATTACCGAATAGGGCAGGTCTTGTGGGAAGGCCTTCCTAGTCGGTCTAGAAGGCTTTCTTCCTGTGTGTGATGCTAGAAAAGGAGCCCCATAGACGGGGTTCCTTTTTCTTTTTAACCGTCCCTATTACCCAGGGACGCGAAACCCCCGACAGTACGACATGTCGGGGGTTTTACATGTAGTGACCGCAGAGCTTACTTCTTATCCTGATCCTGGCGGTGCAGGGCGCTCAGCGGCTTGGGCAACTGAACCGGGTTCCAGGTGTTGCTCACAGCCTCAAAGGAGGAGCCAGCACCGGGGTGACGGCTCGTCGAACGAACACCAACGGTCGCGGTAGCACCGGTCGAGAGAGCCGGGTCGTTCAGCGAGGCGATATCCAGCGTATCGAACTCGGAATCATCCAGGATATCCGGCAGAGGAATCTCTTCAGGAATCGGCTGAGCGGCAGGAGCCTCAGCTACCTGGCGGACGGGTGAACCGTCGCGCAGAGCCTGGCGAGCCACCGGCTGATCAGGATGAATTGCCGGCTGCTGTACGGCAGCTACCATCGACTGTGCAGGTGCCTGAGCGGAATCCTGCTGAACCTGAGCAGGCTGAGGCGCTACCGGCTGGGCGACAGGTGCCGGAGCCTTCTGAACGGGCTGATGCTGTGAAATAGGAGTCTGTACCGCCTGAGCCTGCCCAACATACGCCTGTACAACCTGAGGTTGCCCCGCGGTACGAGGCGCAGCCGCGGAGGAAGTAGCCGAGCCACTCTCCTGGTCGAAGAGCACGCTACCGCGGCGAATCGGCTGGAAGCGGCTCGGACGCTGCTGGCGATGCTCAGGGCGATGAGCCGCAGGCGACTCGGCAGAGCTAGTTGCGGCAAAACGAGCGGGTGCCGGGCGAACAGGACGAACAGCCTGAGAAGGCGCGGGCGCCTCCTCGCGAGCAGCCACCTCGGGTGCACCCTCAGATGCCTCCACTGCAGCATGTGCGCGGCTCGGGCGTGCTGCCTCGCGGTTCATGCCGTGTACGGGCTTGCGGGTAGCGGAGCGAGCGGGGGTTTTCTCTTCTTCGATCGGGTCCTGAACCGGCGCCTCCGCAGACTCGTCGGCACTACCGGCAGGCACTTCGTCCTCATCAGAATCTTCTGCATCCTCTTCACCGGGCTCCTCCTCAGATGCCGCAGCAAGACGAGCAGCACGACGAGCCTTAATCTGATGACTCGCAGACTCCAGCAGACCGAAGCGGCTCACAGCCCACACGCCACCGGCAAGAATCAGGAAGAGAACAGCCCAACCCCACGCCGCAACACCAAAGAGAGCAAGAACGCCACTCAGAAGGCCCAAACCAGCCAATGCAACAGCAACCAGCAGGCCAATACCACTCGGGCTTGAGGTGTCAAAGTAAGACAGGGCGGAGGGCTTTACCTCCTCCACTACAGGGATTCCATCGGTATAGGGCGCAGTGGGAGAAGATTCGCGAATCTGCGAAATAGAAGCCGTATCCAGAGCAGGCTGAGCGGAGTCATCGACAGCGTGAGAGGAAGAAGCCTGCGAAAGAGCAGAAGAGGGCAGAGAGGTACCCGGCGCCACCGCATAATCGGAAGACTGGTACGCATCCGACTCATTCAGCAGCACACCTGCAGAGGCAAGAATGTCCTCAGCGGTACGCTCGGCGCTAATCAAGGGACGCTCAGGCTCCATGACGGAACCTGCGGGCGCTCGATGGAGACTCCTGGGTACAAACCACAGCAGCAAAATCACGGTCAGAATTACCAACACACCAGAAGTGTTCAACAGCGTCATATCAGGTCGCCCTCTATAGTCCCTTTATCCCTAGACTTTAATCATACCCTTATATTCTCGATGCTTTCCATAAGGGGCAAGAATCGGTCTAAATATGCGCATATACCCTAGAAGGAATATGCATCCGAAGATGCAATACATGTTCGCAGCAGTACTCTCATTGACCCCTCACTCAACAATATCCCACGTACGACACAAAGGAAGGCGCCCCCTTCTTGGGCTAACGCCCACAAGAGAGAACACCTTCCTCAGCGTGGTTGGTATTTATCGGTTGCCCTCGCTAGAGAGCGGATGCAGAGTGCTTAGCAGTTCTCTGCGACAAAGTCCTTCAGCCATGCGCGCAGGTCCTCACCGAACTCGGGGCGCTCAGCAGCAAGAATAACGTTTGCCTTCAGGTAGGACAGCTTGTCACCGGTGTCGAAACGGCGGCCGGAGAAGACCACGCCGTAGACGCCTTCGCCTTCGCCCTCCCCCTGAGCCAGGGTCTGCAGAGCGTCGGTCAGCTGAATCTCGCCGCCGCGACCCGGAGCAGTGTTCTCCAGAACCTCGAAGACCTTCGAGCTCAGAACGTAACGACCAATCACAGCGTAGTTCGAGGGAGCCTCATCAGCAGCAGGCTTCTCAACCAGACCGGTAATCTTTACAAAATCGTCCTCACCCTCAACAGCCTCAATAGCAGCTGCACCGTAAGCAGAAATAGCCTCACGGGGAACCTCCATCAGAGCAACGACGGAACCGCCGGTACGCTCCTGGACCTCCACCATGCGAGCGAGCAGGTCTTCCTTCTCGTCAATCAGGTCATCGCCGAGCAGAACAGCGAATGCCTCATCGCCGACGTGGCGCTTTGCGCGCAGAACAGCGTGGCCCAGACCCTTGGGGTCACCCTGACGCACGTAGTGCAGGTCGCCGCCCATCTCATTGGTAGCTACCACGGATGCGAGCAGGGCGTCCTTACCCTGCTCAGCAAGCTGCTGCTCCAGAACGGGAACACGGTCAAAGTGATCCTCAAGAGCGCGCTTGTTACGGCCGGTAATCATCAGAACGTCGTTCAGACCGGCACGGATTGCTTCCTCCACCACGTACTGAATCGCGGGGCGATCGACGACGGGGAGCATTTCCTTCGGGGTTGCCTTCGTGGCGGGCAGGAATCGGGTGCCCAGACCAGCAGCAGGAATAACTGCCTTAGTAACAGACTTAATTTCAGTAGCCATGCCACAAGAATACCCTAAGTTATAAAGTACTTAAGCTGATTTATCGACACTATGACATGAAAAAATCTTCAACGTGACTAACTACATATCAGTGAAGCTACATTCTTCCGGATGTAGAGAAAATACGTTCTTCAGAACCCAATGCTATTTTCTGTAATCCCTATACTAAAAAGTAGATTCTACAGCCCAGCAGAGTAGGTTACTTTTTGCCGCCCGCATAGATGTTTTCGCCCCACCTTAAACGCCCCTCAGCGCAGAGGCACCACGATTCAAACCAGCCAACCTAACCCATAGAGCCACTCTCCCCCGCCCCTATATTAAGACCTCACCCGCAAGACGATGGGACACACCATGCTTCTCAATACCGCAGCCGCAATCAGCAACTCCGACACCGGTGCCAGCGCAGAAGATATCTCCCTGGATAAAGACATTCTCCGTTCCCAGATTCGCCCGCACCGCCTCACCGCACGCAGCCGCCGCGGCGAACATGACCAGCAGCAGATGGCTGACCTTTTCACCCGCCACATTCTTGAGGCGGTCGCGCAGCGCCTCCACTCCCCCGGCACCATCGCGGCATACCTGCCCACCAAATCTGAACCGCCCATCGTTCAGTCACTAAACGCTCTCCATCAGCAGGGACACCGCATCCTCGTACCCGTCGTGCGTCCCGGCCGCAAGCTCGCCTGGGTGCACTGGGACCCCGCCGTTGAGCATCCGCTCAGTCCCATGGGAATCCCCGAACCCGAGGGCGAAGAACAGGACGAGCAAGCCTTCGTGAACGCCGATGTGCGCCTCATCCCCGCTCTCGCCTTTGATGCTGGCGGGCACCGCCTCGGTCAGGGAGGCGGCTACTACGACCGCATTATCCCCCTGCTCAGCGCACAGCAGCTGAATGAGCAGACCATCGGTGTGGTCTTTACCGATGAAATTTATAAAGCTATTCCCTACGACCAGTGGGACGCTATTCTGCCAGTCATCCTCACCGAAGAAGGCATTTTCCATGCCTCTCAGCAGTCATCAGTGTAGCCGGTTGACCAGCACCGCCCACCTCCTGCTTGACACCCCAAATCTTCATGCAAAAGCTCAAAGATATGCAGGAACACTCCAACAAAGTCGCTCAAGAAAAAGGCAAAAAGAAACCAGCAATAGCTTTTGAGAAGAAACCGCAAATAGCCCAGAGCATTTCAAAAGCGGTACACTCAAACCACTGTTATTAAACCCGCTCAGCTAAAAAATCGATACAGAAGGACAATATGCCGGTCTACGTTTACCAGTGCAAGAATTGCAATCACGTCTTTGAACAGCGCCAGTCCTTTAGCGACGATGCACTGCGCGTCTGCCCGCAGTGCGGCGAAGAAACCCTGCGCAAGCGCTATAACACCGTTGGCGTGACTTTCAAGGGTTCCGGTTTCTACAGCACCGATAAGGGCAACTCCTAAGCGAAAGTTCCACACCAGTCATAAGAGGGGCGGGGCAACACAAGTTGCCCCGCCCCTCGGCGTTCAAGAAGCACTCCCGGCTCGGATGCACTACACGATATTGTTACCCCAGTGCGGAGGACACTGCTGACGCATCCACTCCAGACGCTCACGCTCCTCCGGTGGCAGTGGCTGCGCGGAGGTAGCCGCTTTCTGCGAACCCACCTTCTGAGAGGTCCGCTTCTGAGCATCAGCTTTCTTCGCGGAAGTCCCCGCAACAGACAAAGTACCCGAAGCCACCGCCGGAGGCGTCGTTACACCCACCAGCAGAGGCTCAGCCCCACTCACCGAGCCGCCGCCGCTCACACGGCGGTGGCCGCGGCGAGGCTTCGGCGTCGACGAATAACTAGCCACGGACCTCAGCGCCCTCATCCATATCCAGGTAGTGCAGCACACGCGCCACCACAGCATCCGGGTCAGCGAACACCTCCAGGGTGCCCAGCGTAATGTAGTTCCAGCCCGTGCGGCTCAGACGCTCCGGCAGCAGACGGGTCCGCTCACGCACCGAAGCCCGCGCATAATTCTGCTCGCCATCAGAGCACGCCACCAGCGGCATAGCCGCCGGGACGCTCGGGTTCGACGAGACCACGGGAGCCACGCCCAACGCAGGCACCGGCTCAGCCGCCAGCTTCTCCGGGGCGTGCGCAATCAGAGCGATATCGCCCTCACCGCGGCTCACACGCACACCGCAATCCTGCAGACGCGCTACCAAATCGTTCAGCAGCCAGTCGCCCAAATCCGGGGTGTCCGCATTATCAGCTGCCAAGAATGCGTTACGCGGCAGGCTCTCCGGTACGCGCTGTGCCTTCGCCTCCACTTCTTCACGCTCCTGACGTTCCGCATGCTCACGCAGCAGATGGTAGAAGTCCACCGCACCATGATGTAGCTTCTGCGGGTCCAGCTCCGACGGGTCAATGCACGAAACGATGCGCAGGGCACGGCGTGCGCGAGTCAACGCAACCACAAAGCCCTGGCGACCGTGCTCGGCAGACAGTTGACCCAAATCGTACGACGCCTGGCCCAGGCGGGCACGGCCTACACCCAGGGAGAAAATCACGGTATCGCGTTCAAGGCTCTCAGCGCGGGTCAGGTCGACCACACGGAAAGACTCCTCGCCGGCGGCAAAGAACGGTGCCAGCTGCGGGTACAGGCTCAGGGCGTGACGCACCGACTCAGCCACACGCTGAGCGTGCTTCGGGCTAGCGGTCACAACCGCCAGCGAACGGTCCGGGGTGCGGTACGCGTGCTCCAGCACCAGGTTCGTGACGCGCTCCACCTCAACACCGGGCGAATCCAGGTTCGCGTTATCGCTGACCTTACCGCGAGTATCAATGCACTCAACGGTCAGCGAACCGGCAGGCTGGGCGGAGGCGCGACTCACCGGAGCCGCATGCAGCTGCGAACCGTAGAACTCACGGTTCAGGTAGTCGAGAATCACCGAGTCCATGCTGCGGTGCAGCATCGCCAGGGTACGGTTGGGCAGCACGGTAGCGAGCACGTCGAAGGTGCTGTCCAGCTGCTCATCGGTCGGCTCAGGTGCACCGAAAGTCGGCGCAGACACGATGAACGGCGAGGGGTAACCCGAATGCGGGTCGCCCAGGGCGATCACCTGGTCGGCGCGGGTAATCGCCGGCAGGTTCGCCGCCAGCGGGGTTGACTCGGAGTCCAGCAGCAGCACCGTATCAAAACGCATGGAGGAGGGAACCTTACGCGCCAGGGCGAAAGGGCTCGCAGTCCACAGCGGAAACAGGGTACGCACCATGACCGGGGCGTGAGTCAGCAACTCTTCGAGCATGAACTCGTAGCCACGCAGCTGACTCTTCAGGTACGCCGCCTGGTCATGCTCAGACTCAATACGCTCAGTCCACACGCGAGCAACCTTCGCCAGCAAACGGGCCGGAGCGCTAGTCATGTGGGCGTAATCGGCACGGCGGAAACGTGACTCTGCATCGCGCAGACGGTCACCGTCCAGCAGTTTACCTTCGTGATGCTGTAGCAAGAATTCCAAGGCAGACTGCCACCAGGCAAGCTCCAGCTCAGCGGAAACAACCTCGGTCGGAACCTGACGCGCGTACAGGTCATCGAGCAGTTCCGACAGACCGCGCTCACGCAGCTTCTGGGTCAGGGCGTCACGCTCCGGCAGGGTCATCAGCAGCACGCGGTCCGCCATGAGGGCGTCCAGACGCGCATCCAGTGTGTCAAGGTTGGTGCGCACAAAGTCGGTGCCTTCAATGGTGTCAGCCAGGACAATGCCCAGGCCCGCCAGCTCAGAAACCAGGGAGTTCAGGGCGTCAGCCAGCTGATCCAGGTTCTCCGGAATCTGCGGGGTGCGGGGCGCCTCAATGTGGCGAATCCACTCGGCACGCTCCGACTGAACCACCTTCAGCTGCTCGTGCAGCTCACCGATATTCACTCCGGGCAGGATGTACTCCTTCGCCGCGCGGCGCAGGCGGGAACGTTGCATACTGCTCATCTCGATGCCGTTCTCACGGCGCCACGAACCGGAGGCAGTCGCCGCGATTAGGTCGGTCACCGGGCGGTCGTAGACATCCGCACGGAAACGCTTGAGCGTCTCACGGATGCGCATCAGAATCGCCAGCTGCGACTCCCACTCAGCGATGGTACGACCCGGGCGCAAACCCAGCATGGCGCTGGTGTGGTTCATCGTCTCACGCAGGTTGAGCAAGGACGACTTGAGGGTAATGACCAGGGCGTATGCCTCGGCAGCTTCCTCGTCATTGACCAGGCGGGCACGGTACCACGGGGAGGTACGCGAAGCTGCCGCAAAACCATCAATCTCGCCCAGACGCACCAGCTCGGCACGCACCTGCTCACGCTCCATGAGCGAATCAAGCATAGGGCGGTCAAAACGCACGCGGGTTGCCGGGCCGTCCTCGGAGGCGGTCAGCTCAGCCAGACGCTGCAGCGCCGAGTAGACAGAAATCTGCCAGTTCGAGTCCTTGTTCAGCAGGGCACGAGTATGGTCAAGCAGCGCGGCACGGGTTGCCATGAGCTCTTCGTTCAGGTCCTCGGAGTTCGGTTCTTCGGCGCCCTCATTACGCACGATTGCGCGGATGAACTCGGCGCGCTGAGCCTCAGCATTATGCTCGGCAAGCAGATCGTATCGCAGGTTCTCAATGCCGGTGCGCTTGAGCAGCGCCGAAAAATCGGCAAGAGTGGAGCGCTTCTCGCCCACCACCAGCACTGACTTGCCGCGCCCCATCAGGGCAGAAGCAATATTCACAGCAGTACGTAGCGGCTCGGTGCCGGGCGCCGCAGTGATAGTGAAGGAGAATCCACTGACCGCTGTGTCAACAATTTCCTGAGCGTTTGCGTCCGCATCCAGCAGGAGCATTTCCTCTGCAGGGTCACGCTGATCCAGGGGTGGTTGCAGGTTGTGGGCGTTGAGCTCGCGGGGCTTCACGCCGGGCACCTTCAGCGCCGCCAGGTCACGAACCAGCGGGGTGATGGCGGTATGCGGCAGCTCGCCCAGGCTTTCCTTCAGGTCAGCAAAGGTTGAGATAAAGTACTTCGACTCGATGGTCATGCCCGGAATACGGCCTGCAGAGGCGCGCATACGTTCGATGACCGGCTCAGGGTCCAGACGGGACATGGAGTTCGCCAGCTGCGCCACATCCATGGTGCCCAGATCGATACCGTATTCCTGCTTGATCTGTCGGACCATCGCGGGGTTCAGGCGTGCGGAACCGGCGAGGCGCAGCTCAAAGTCATCGTCCTTCGGGTGCGGAGTGATGCTCAGCGGTGCCATAAGAATCGGTGCGATGAAGCGCTTCTCGTAGGCGGCGGTATTCTCGCGGGTGTCGTGCGAAAGCCACGAGGCGGTACCCGCCACGAAGTAGCCGGAGTCCAGGCCGTGGTCGGTGGCAAGCTCGTAGATTTTGGTGCGCAGGGTGCGTGCGGAGCGCATGCCTGCCTCCAGCTGCGACTTTTCGCGCAGAATCGTGGAGAGGCGAGTCTTACGTCCAGCGAGTAGCTGAGCCAAACCGGAGGGGTTCGCCTCGGACAGGTCGATGTGCACGTAGTCGACCTGGTTGAAGTCGAGCATCGCGTCGGGACCGGTGTAAATGTCCATCTGTTCTGTCCAGCGCTCAAGCCCCGCCGAGGGGTCAAAGTCCTCGTGGGCGGGGTTCAGGTGTGCGGGCAGCTCGGCGATGTTGATTTCGTCGGCTACTTCGTGGGTTTCCTCTGCTGAGGTCGCGGCGGCTACGGCGGGCTGAGCAGTATCAGCCGGAGTGCCGGGTGCGTGGTGCGCGTCGGTAGGCTCTGGAATCTGGTTCACGGTGCGAGTGTCCTTGTGGATCAGTACGGTGTACGTTTGCGCGTACACACCGAAGATTGTAGTTCTTCCGGGGTCCTCTGCCCGGTGTGCCTCAAAAGGGCGAGTGTCAGTGTGTGCCTGTATGGTTACTGCACTTTTGTGCTTACTGTGCCTGTGCGCTTACTTCGACCACATTGCGATATTGACGGCGAACAGCACTACGGTCACCAATACGTAGAAGAACAGGGCAGGCAGAAGCACCCAACGGTACTTGGGCGCCAGTTCGCTTTCCAGGTTGCCGAAACGCAGGGAGCGGAAGAGGAAGAAGCTCAGGATTGCGCCGGGCAGGTTACCAATAATGACCAGCAGTACGGTCAGGTACAGGGCGTAGGCCCGTTCGGTACGTTCGTTCTCTGCACCTGCGAGCTTGAGGGTGCCACCCAGCAGCAGGCTGAGGCAGGCATTCAGAAACGCCACGGTGAAGAAGGGAATCTTCAGGGCTGCTTGGAAGTCCATCTGGGAGTTCGCTGCGCCCAGCACAATCCACAGCAACAGCAGTGCGGGGATGATCATGAGGTACCAGAACAGGTACTTACGCATCTTCTCGGTGTTATCGATGAGCGCGAAAATTGCGGTCACAGGGTGTCTCTTTCAGATGGTCTCAGGCGGATTCGGTCGGATTCAGGAGGAGTGAGTAAAGGAGCAGACGGGCACAGTCACGCCTTGTCAGGCGTCGATTTCGCCCCCGCTGTTGAGAGCGTCGTCCACCTGGTCCTGCAGGGTTTCACGGCGCTCGTGTTCAACGAATTCAATGTAGCGGCGCACGATGTAGTCCAGCAGCACCGACAGCGCCACGAACGAATAGTAGGGCTTGCGGTGGGTGCTGATATGGGTGGGAGTGGTCTGGTAGTGCAGAGAGTACTCGGCGTGCGAGGACATGTAGTTCACGCCAATGGCGGTCACCGCAATCATTGGGATGCGGCGTAGCGCCAGCATCTTAATGTGTTCACGCATGTTCTCGGTCTGGCCGGAGAAGGACACAATGATGACCACGTCGTCCTGGGTCATATTGTTCATGGCACTTTCGAACTCATTACGTGCCGGAATGACGTGGCAGAACTTACCGCAAACCTGCATGGACTTGGCAAATTCCTGCACGGCGTTACGCTGAGCGTAGCCGGTACCGAAGCAGTACACTGTGCGAGCCTCATGAATGCGCTTAAGCAGTCCGCTCAGCTCCATATGCTCGAGGTAGTCGTAGGTCCGCTGAATGTCTTCGCGGCCGCTCTCAATGAACCGTGGATTGAAGGGTTCGCTGCGGTTCAGAGATGACTTAATGAAGTACTTCAGCTCAGCAAATCCGGAGAAGTTCAGTTTCTTCGTCAAACGGATAATTGAGCTGGTCGAAGTATAAGTTTTATGCGCCAGGGAGTTGATCGTTGACTCTGCAACGAACTCTTCATTTTCCAGCATGAATGCCAAAATTTCCCGCTCAGTTTCACTGAATCGGTGCTGGTTCGCATTCACGACGTCTTGTAAATCCACTCAAAGCTCCTGAATCCGATGGTGAGCAATATATAAATAGTACACGCTCTAGGGTTATCGGCCAGGGTGGGTGAGGATAGTCATCTCTCACTTAGGGTGAGTGTGTCTACAGATTTGAGCTGGGTATACGTCGGGTATGTATCCGGGTACAGCTTCGCCGGCGGTATCGGTGTTATCCGATACCGCCGGCGAAGTCTATACCTTATGAGGCGTCATGCCGTCAGGCGGCTGAAAGCTGAATCCTCTTAGGAGAGGGTCTTAGCTTCGTTCACCATGGTCTCGAAACGCTCGCGAACCTGGGGAACGTCCATGCCGACGATAACCTGGAATGCCTTACCCTTGCGGACCAGACCCAGAGCGCCTGCATTCTTGAAGTCTGCGTCCGAAGTGCTGACGAGAGACTCATCAGCAACGGAGACGCGCAGGCGGGTTGCGCAGTTGTTCACGGTGGTGATGTTCTCTGCGCCACCGAGCAGTTCGAGGAAGCCTGCTGCGCGAGGTGCGTAGAGGTCACCGTCAGCTGCGGGAGCTGCTGCGCCGCCGTCCTTCTCAGCAGCCTTAGCAGCCTTGTACTCTGCCTTGCTGTAGAGCTTGGTCTCGCCGCCGTCTTCTTCACGACCGGGGGTCTTGAAGTCGAACTTCAGAATCATGAAGCGGAAGATCACGAAGTACAGGACGGTGAAGCACAGGCCCACACCGATCTGCATGAGGTAGGTGCCGGAGTGGTTTGCCCACAGCGGGATCCAGTTCTGGAATAGGAAGTCCAGCAGACCGCCACCCATGTAACCAACCAGACCCAGCTGGTACATGATTGCTGCCATGGTTGCTGCCAGGATTGCGTGGACCAGGAACAGCGGGGGTGCCAGGAACAGGAAGGTGAACTCGAGGGGCTCGGTAATACCGATCAGGATTGCAGTGAGGCTGACGGGGATCAGCAGAGCAAGAACTTCCTTGCGCTTCTCCGGGCGAGCAGTGGTGTAGAACGCTGCGGCGATACCGATGGGTGCGAAGACCTTGGAGTTACCGTGCAGTGCAAAGCCGCCGCCGGGGAACAGTTCCTTCAGGGGCTTGTCGCTCTTAGCGAACTCGCTCAGGTGGCTCGGCCAGTCCTTAGCGATACCGTTCGGGGTAACAACGTTACCGAAGACGAACGGGGAGTAGATGAAGTGGTGCAGACCGGTAGGAATCAGGAAGCGCTCCAGGAAGGTGTAAACCCACACACCGATTGCGCCGGATGCGATGAAGAAGCCCTGCAGGGAGGAGATGCCGTGCTGAGCGTAGGGCCACAGCCAGGAGAACAGGAATGCCACGGGCATCAT
Source organism: Rothia similimucilaginosa (assembly GCF_029850875.1). Classification (GTDB taxonomy): domain Bacteria; phylum Actinomycetota; class Actinomycetes; order Actinomycetales; family Micrococcaceae; genus Rothia. The sequence goes on from NZ_JAOVAM010000004.1 coordinate 69,494, forward strand.
CAGGAAGAAGCAGACGCCGTAAACGTACTGCGAGCCCTGGAAGATACCGAGGAAGTCCGGCAACTTCTTGTCGAACCAGCGGTTGTGTACCCACACCACGATTGCGGAGATGATGATGGCACCGAAGATACCGGTGTCCATGGTCTTGATACCGGCAATCATCTTCAGACCGGTACCTGCCGCGCTCTCAGAAATGTCGGTGGTGTAGTCCAGGTCGAAGAAACCGGTGCCGCCTTCGCCCTTACCCCATACCTTGAGCATGGTGCCAACGAAGTAGTTGAAGGTCAGGTAGACCATGGCAGCTTCCATCACTGCACGTGCGTTAGCGGTCTTTGCCAGTGCAATGGGCAGACCGATCACGAAGAGCAGTTCCATCTGGTTGAAGACGGTCCATGCGCCAGACTCCCAAACAGACCAGAAGTGGTTCCAGGGGCTGTTCTTGTCAGCGGCGAGGGGGATTAGGTCGCCGTTCTGTGCAATGATCGCAATACCGACCGCGAGGCCAGCGAATGCGAAGAGAAGAACGGGTGCCAGCATGGCAGAGCCGAACCTCTGTACTTTTTCCATCATGAGGCTATACGCCCTTTCGGGTTGTCGAGTGCGCGGACGCAGGGGTTGGCGTTCATTGCCAACCTGCTGTTCATGCATTCGAGCGCCGTATCTTTATACCTCTAATTAATTGGAAGTGTATGAAATCGGCGCCACATGACCTGCGTGCGCTAAATGCCGAATGTGTTTTTAGACAGAAACAATAATGCCAGCTTTTACGTAGTCAGAGATACCAATTTATGAAGTTTTGAAAGAGTTTTTCAGAACCTGAAACATCTCCCGGCACTGGTTAAAAATACTTGCTGCAGATGAGACTTTTTCCCTATTACCCAGCGCACAGAATCGATAGCATAAACAGTGCACCCATAGGTCCAGAGCCCCCGCTGTGCTCCCAACCTTCAACAACGGGGTGCGTCCCTCAAACTTCTTTCTCATACACTACCCCGGACTTAGTTATATGCGCTTCCTCACCCTCAACACCCATAGCTGGTGCGAAATCCACCAGATTTTGAAAATCCGCATCCTTGCAAAGTTCATCATTGAACAGCAGGTAGATGTCATTGCGCTGCAGGAAGTCAACCAGCTCACCTCCACCCCCGTTGTGAAGGAGCCCCTGAACTACCGCGGCGGCGCAGGCGTGCCGGTCCGCGAAGATAACTACGCCCTGCTACTCGTACAGGCACTCAACGAAATGGGTGCAAGCTATGAGTGGACCCTCACCGAAACCCACATCGGTTGGGACCTCTACGACGAATGCGTCGCAATCCTCTCGCGCCTGCCGATTCGCGGCATCAAGCCCATCGAGATGTCCCCCGACTACGTCTACCACCAGGTACAGCGCCGTGCAGCCCAAGCTGCGCTCATCGAAACTGAGACGGGCACCTTCTGGTGTGCCACCACCCACATGTCCTGGTGGGACTTCGACGGCGAACCCCTCTTCGCGCAGGAATACACCCGTCTCTCGCAGGCACTCGCAGAATGCGCCCTCACCGCACCCGTGCTACTCGGCGGCGACTTTAACTCTGCCGCGCATCTGAGCGATGAAGGCTACGCATATGTGACTTCCAGCGGCATGATTGACACCCGCATGCTGGCTGAGCACACGGACGGTGAGAATACCGTCCACCGCGAAATCGCCGGTTGGGAAGGTAACACTGACGCCAAGCGCATCGACTTCGTTTTCGCCGACCGACTGCTCACGGTCAACTCTCACGCGGTAGTCTTCCGCGACAACTCCCCCGAAGCGATCTCCGATCACAGCGGTCTGCTCCTGGACATTGACCCCTCCAGCTGGGCACCGCAGAGCCTCCTTACGCCTCTCACCAACCAGCGCTAATCAGACTTTAGCCGCCCACAGAGCGGCCCCACGCAACCATACCAAGGGAAGGAACAATCATGACGACCCAAACCCAGTGGTGGCAGGAACCGGTGGTCTACCAGATCTACCCCCGCTCCTTCAACGATTCCAATGGCGACGGCATCGGCGATCTGCCCGGCATTACCGAGAAGATTCCGTACCTCGCCAAGCTGGGTATTCAGGTGCTGTGGCTCTCCCCCATCTACGCCTCGCCGAATGATGACAACGGCTACGACATCTCCGACTACCGCGCCATCATGACTGAGTTCGGCACCATGGAAGACTTCGATGAGCTACTCGAAACCGCGCACAAGCACGACATTAGGCTCATGATGGACCTGGTTGTCAACCACACCTCCGACGAACACGAATGGTTCAAGCAGGCACGCTCCTCCAAGGACAACCCCTACCGCGACTACTACATCTGGCGCGATCCCAAGGGCTTCGATGAGGACGGCAACCCGATTCCGCCGAACAACTGGATTTCCTGCTTCAGCCCCTCCGTGTGGGAATGGGACGAGGCGACCGGCCAGTTCTACCTGCACTACTTCTCCATCAAGCAGCCCGACCTGAACTGGGAGAACCCGAAGGTCCGCGAAGAGGTCTACGACATCATGCGCTTCTGGCTGGACAAGGGTGTGGACGGCTTCCGCATGGACGTCATCAACCTGATTTCTAAGGACCTCTCCTTCCCCGAGGACCCTGCGGTCCTCGCTGGCGGCCTCGACAACTCCCTGGCTGTCGCAGCTAACGGCCCGCGCGTGCACGAATTCCTGCAGGAGATGAACCGCGAGGTCTTGAGCAAGTACCCGGTCATGACCGTGGGGGAAACCCCCTGCGTGACCGTGGACGACGCCGCGCTCTACACCGGTTTCGACCGCAATGAGCTGCAGATGGTGTTCCAATTCGAGCACATGGACGTAGACGCCTCCGAAGGTGGCGTGACCGGCAAGTGGTCCGACCGCCGCTTCAACCTGGTTGACCTCAAGAAGGTCCTCACCCACTGGCAGGAGGGTCTGCACGGCCGCGGCTGGAACTCCCTGTACTGGAACAACCACGACCAACCGCGCACCGTCTCCCGCTTCGGTAACGACTCCCCTGAGTACCGCACCGTCAGCGCCAAGATGCTGGGCACCGTACTGCATCTGATGCATGGCACCCCCTACATCTACCAGGGTGAAGAACTGGGTATGACCAACGTCTTCTTTGACGATGTGAAGGACTACAACGACCTGGAGATTCACGACTCCTGGCGCAAGTACGTTGAAGAGTCGGGCCGCGTCTCCGCGGAGGATATGTTGCGCTACATCAGCACCTCCGGCCGCGACAACGCCCGCACCCCCATGCAGTGGACCGCCGGCGAGAACGCAGGATTCACCTCCGGCACCCCGTGGCTGAAGCTGAACCCGCGCTACACCGAAATCAACGCAGAGGCAGAGCTCGCTAACCCGGATTCCGTGTTCTACCACTACCGCGACCTGATTAGCTTGCGCCGCGAGCACCCGATTGTCCTGACCGGTGAGTACCGCCTGTTGGATGAAGAAGACGAGCAGGTCTACGCCTACCTGCGCGTGAACTCCGACGAGGACGCCGAAGCAACCGGCGAGCGCACCCTGCTGGTTGTCGCTAACTTTACCGATGACACCGTTCAGCTGAACTATGCGGGCGGCAACCTGGACTCAGTGGTGCTGACCAACTCGCAGGCTCTCTCCCCTGCTGAGCTGAAAGCAACTGAGAACAGCCCGAAGCTGATCAGCTCGAACTACCGCGACGAGAACCGCGAGTTCACCGACGAGGGTACCCTGTTGCGTCCCTACGAGGTGAAGGTTTACCTTTTCGGTAATGCGTAAGTAAGGCTCTTGCATTTGGGTGCGGGAAACCCCCATAGTTTGGGGTTTCCCGCACCGGCGTGGGTTTCTATCTTTTATTTTTCACCGTCTTTTATTTTTCACAGACAACTTGTTCTCTTTTTGGCTGGTTAGCCGGTATAGAAAGGCAATTATGAGCAACTCCGAGGCATACGAGGTTCCCTCCTACGAAGGCCGCCAGTGGTGGAAGGAAGCCGTGGTGTACCAGGTGTACCCCCGCTCCTTCAACGACGCAAACGGCGACGGTATCGGTGATCTTAAGGGCATCACCGAGAAGCTGCCCTACCTGGCTAAGCTGGGCATCAACGTCATCTGGCTCTCCCCCGTGTTCGATTCGCCGAACGTGGACAACGGCTACGACATCTCTGACTACTTCGCGATCATGAGTGACTTTGGCACCATGGAAGACTTCGACGAGATGCTCGAAACCGCTCACGAGCACGGTATCAAGATCCTGATGGACCTGGTCGCAAACCACACCTCCGATGAGCACCCCTGGTTCAAGGAGTCCCGTTCCTCGAAGGACAACCCCTACCGCGACTACTACATTTGGAAGGACCCGAAGGGCTTCGACGAGGACGGCAACCCAATTCCTCCGAACAACTGGGCATCCGAGTTCGGCGGCCCGGCGTGGGAGTGGGACGAGGCGACCGGCCAGTTCTACCTGCACATCTTCTTCAAGGAACAGCCCGATCTGAACTGGGAGAACGAGAAGGTTCGTGAGGACCTGTATTCCATGGTCCGCTGGTGGCTAGACAAGGGCGTTGACGGCTTCCGCCTGGACGCTATCAACATCATCTCCAAGCCCGAGGGCTACCCGGATGACCCCTCCACTGACTTTGAGAAGCACACTTCCTCAATTCCGTTCGTCATTGCGAACGGCACCATGGTACACCCGTGGATGAAGGAGCTCACCCGTGAGACCTTCAGCCGCTACGATGTGATGACCGTGGGCGAGACCAGCGCAACCAGCCCCGAGGACGCTAAGCTGTGGGCTGGCTACCACACCGGTGAGCTGAACATGATCTTCCACTTCGATCACATGGGCGTGGATAACGACCCGAACGGCAATCTGGGCGGCAAGTGGTCCTACGCGCCGTACAAGCTGACCGAGCTCAAGCGCATCCTGAACGACTGGCAGACCACCTTGGCGGGTAACGCCTGGGGTTCGCTGTACTGGAACAACCACGACCAGCCGCGCGTTGTCTCTCGTTTCGGTAACGATTCGGATGAGTTCCGTACCCTGTCCGCTAAGCAGTTGGCGACCACCCTGCACTTCATGCAGGGCACCCCGTACATTTACCAGGGTGAAGAGCTGGGCATGACCAACGTGAAGTTCGATTCGATTGAGGATTACCGCGATGGTGACTCGATCCGCTTCTACGAGGATATGCACATTGACCACAAGCGTCTGAGCCACGAAGAGGCGATGCAGGCAATCTACATTAAGGGCCGCGACAATGCTCGCACCCCGGTTCAGTGGGATGCATCCGCTAACGGTGGTTTCAGCCCCGAGGGTGTGACCCCGTGGATTGCCGTGAACCCGAACTACCCGGCGATTAACGCTGAGGCTGTTCTGGCTGATGAGGATTCGATCTTCTACCACTACCAGCAGCTGGTGGCTCTGCGCCGCGGCAAGCTGAAGGACCTGATGGTTTACGCGGCCTTCACTCCGGTGGACTCGGTTCAGGTTCCGCACAACGAAGACGAGGCTGTGTACGCGTACACCCGTACCGGTGGTGCGGACGGCAGCCCCGCGAACGAGTCTTTGCTGGTGGTTTCGAACTTCACTGCCGAGGAGCAGGAGCGCGACTTCGATGTGCTTGCTGAGGCTCTTGAGGCTGGTGCTCGTGTTGAGCTGGTGAGCTCGAACTACAAGGACGACGCGGATTCGACCCTGCGCCCCTACGAGGCGAAGGTGTACTACATCGTTCGATAAGCGCTGTAGCTCGTTGAGTGCTACCGCGTGCCGATAAGGTATTAGACAGCAGAAGGAGGGTGAGGCTTATGTCCCGCCCTCCTTTTGTGTTGTCCTTTATTATTCCGGCGTGCATTCTTAGTGCCGCTTAGCCGGAGAACATCAGCTGCAGAATCGGCACGGCGAGCGCTATCATTCCCAGGCTGACGACTGCCCCGGCAGCAATAACCGGAGCTGCAGTCCCCTCGTGCCGGTAGTGGGTTTCCAGAATGACGATATTAGCGGCTGGCGGTAGCACTCCGAGGATAAAAAGTACCTGCGGGTGTGCCAGTAGCTGATCGAGGTGCACTCCGGTATGCGTGTGCATCCAGTATGCAGCGGTTAGTATGCCGACACTGTAGACGCTCACGAGCACAACACGAAGTACTGCCCACCCGAGGGCTTGTTTTAGGTCGGTTCGGTGCAGTCGGGCGGTGCTCAGCCACATGCCTAGCACCATGAGCCCGACGAAGCTGAAGACCCAGGTGATGAGCCGGTAGATACCGGCGGCGTGGGTGTTGAGAAACGGTCCGGTGGGCATGCATATCAGCCCGATTGCTACGGCGACAATGGGGCGGTTAGTGAGCAGGGACCGTAGTACCGCACTAACGGCAGCTTTTTGTGTGGGCTTGGTGCGGCTAGTCGTGAGTCCATCTGTATTGGTTTCTCTGCGCATGAGTGAGGTGCCGAGAATATTACCCATGACGGAGTTGCCGATATACGCGCCGACGTATAGGCGTACGGCTTCCTCACCCCAGAAGCTGGCGACTACGGGGATTCCGAAGATTCCGGCGTTGAGGTAGACGAGGGCGAGCCGTTGCACCGGGTCGTTAGTGAAAAAGCCGGAGCAGCGTACGAGAAGCGCCATGAGCACCATGGTGGAGGCTGCCATGAAGAAGAGTTCGGGACGGCTGGTGGCGACGATATAAACGATGACGGTGGGGATAATCCAGCAGGTCAGCAGGGCGGAGGCGCTTTCTTTCAGGTGGTTGCCCCAGTGCTCGGGTAGCAACGTTGCGAGCCCGAAGCCTACCCCTAAGTAGAGGAGTGGGAGGATCATTCCCATGCTCGTTCCTTTCGCTGTTGCTGTGTCTGTGCCGTTGTTTTACGGTTAAGGTCCCTGTCTAATAACCCTACCCTGAACCTTCAGATTGAGGTTTATTAATTTTTCCTTGTATTTTTCGAAATTTTTGCGTCATATTGCATCTTATTCGCTGATACTCTCATTTTTTAGACGGTTCGCTTCTAATCTTGAAATATAGAGGGAATATATTTTCCACCATATTCTTTCGTTCTATCACTGACACTCATTCCTTACGAGATTAGGAACTAAGCTGTTTCTTCTCCCGTGAGGCTAAATATGCAGGAGCCCGCAATGCAACAGCCGTATCTTTCATCCCCTCCCGAATCTGGTGGTGTCCCGCAGCGTCCGGCGAAGGCTTCTAGCCAGCATGCTGATGCGCATATTCCGTGGCGTTCTCCCGCTATGTCTACTACCCCTGCTACAGCTTCTGTAGCCGCCGTGCCCACCCCCGAGGGCCCTGAGCAGACCTTTAGGGTGCCTCACCCGGTATTGAGCATTATCTCGTGGCTGATTGCGGCTGCGAGCGCCATGTGGCTTGTGATCTTGGGTTTCTCTTTGGCCCTAATTGTGGCATCGGATGTGAACCATGATTCTGAGTTCATGATGCTGACCTATGGCGTCTACATGGCGTGCGCGTTTGGGTTCTGTTGCTTTGGAATATTCTTTGCGTTGCATTTTGGATTGGGTTCGAGCGCTCATTGGCGTGATTCGATTCGTCACCCGCATCACCCGCATTAAAGGGTTTTCATTTCCCCGTGTGGTTTTGTGGAGATTTTTTAGTTCTTTTATTTGAACTCTCGTTTTAAATATTTCGGCGTTTTTCTTTAAAATTTATGCGAAAAATCTAAGCTACGGAGTTTTTTTAGAAACGCTCACATGAAGAAAGCCGCCCAGCGCATCCACTAACAGGATGCACCGGGCGGCTTTCTTTATAGACTCTCACTACCTCAAGCAGCTACGAGCCTACCGGTGGAAGGATTACTCCCACTCAATGGTTCCCGGGGGCTTGGAGGTAACGTCCAGCACCACTCGGTTAACGTCCTTGACCTCGTTCGTAATACGGTTCGAGATCTTAGCCAGCAGGTCGTACGGCAGGCGCGACCAGTCAGCGGTCATTGCGTCTTCCGAAGAGACCGGGCGCAGCACAATCGGGTGACCGTAAGTACGGCCGTCACCCTGAACGCCCACGGAACGAACGCCAGCCAGCAGAACCACGGGGCACTGCCAGATGTGCTCGTCCTGACCTGCTGCGGTCAGCTCTTCACGCACGATAGCGTCAGCGGCACGCAGGGTCTCCAGGTTCTCGCGGTTAACCTCGCCGACAATGCGGATGCCCAGGCCGGGGCCGGGGAACGGCTGACGTGCCACAATCTTCTCGGGAACGCCGAGCTCACGACCGATAGCGCGAACCTCGTCCTTGAACAGGGTGCGCAGCGGCTCAACCAGTTCGAAGGTCAGGTCGTCAGGGAGGCCGCCCACGTTGTGGTGGCTCTTAATGTTTGCGGTGCCGTCGCCGCCGCCGGACTCAACAACGTCCGGGTACAGGGTGCCCTGGACCAGGAACTTGATGTCTGCGCCCTCTTCGCCTGCTTCAGCAATCAGCTTGCGCTGTGCCTCTTCGAAGGAGCGGATGAACTCGCGGCCGATAGCCTTACGCTTCGCCTCGGGCTCGGTGACACCCTCGAGGGCGGAGAGAAAACGCTCCGACTCGTCGATGGTGATGACCTTGATACCCATGGAGGCTGCGTAGTCCTGCTCGACCTGTTCACGCTCGCCCTCACGGAGCAGACCGTGGTCGATGAAGAAGCAGGTGAGCTGGTCGCCAACAGCCTTGTGCACCAGTGCTGCCGCCACGGAGGAGTCAACACCGCCGGAGAGCGCGCAGATGACGCGGTCGCTACCGACCTGCTCGCGAATCTTTGCGACCTGCTCTTCGATGATGTTGCTGGTGGACCAGGTGGGCTTCAGGCCTGCCACGTTGTAGAGGAAGTTCTCCAGGGCAACCTGGCCATAGTCAGAGTGCTTCACCTCGGGGTGCCACTGCACGCCGCCGAGTTTGCGGGACTCGTCCACGAAGGCTGCCACGGATGCACCGGGGGTTTTTGCCAGCACCTCGAAGCCTTCGGGGGCTTCGGTCACGGAGTCACCGTGAGACATCCACACGTTCTGGGTAGTGGGGGTGCCGGTGAGGAAGGAAGAGTTCTCAGCGCAGACCACAGCGTCGGTTGCGCCGTATTCGCGCAGACCGGTCTGGGCGACGGTGCCGCCGAGGGTCTGGGCCATGACCTGGAAGCCGTAGCAGATACCGAAAATCGGCACGCCGGCTTCAAACAGGGTCTTGTCACCCTTGGGTGCACCATCGGCGTAGACCGAGGAGGGGCCACCGGAGAGCACGATGGCTGCCGGATTCTTGGCGAGCATCTTCTCGGTGCTCATGGAGTGGGGGACGATTTCGGAGTAGATACCGGCTTCACGCACGCGACGAGCAATGAGCTGTGCGTACTGTGCACCGTAATCTACCACCAGGACGGGACGCTCTTCGAGCTGGTCCAGGTTCACAGAGTTGGTCACGAAAATTACCTCAACGTGTTGGTACTAATCCGCGCACTTGCGCGGGGATATATCTATTTTACGCTATCGCATTGTGGGGTTGAACGCCCGCGGCGCGGGAACCCTTCAGCGAATGACCGTTCTTTTCAGCAAGTAAAAATAAACCCTGTATAAGAAAGTACCGCCCGGCGACGGAGTTAACGACTCCATAGCCAGGCGGCACATTGCAAAAAACAATCCTCTTCGTTTATCCCTTGAACTGAGACATATCAATACGCCGGTCGCAGAAGTCCGCCACCGCATCGCTGTGCGTAGCAATAATGGCACAGGCCCCGGCGTTCACCAGCTCTCGCAGAATATCAAGCACCTGCGCCTCGTTCTCGGCGTCCAGCGCGCCGGTCGGCTCATCTGCCAGAATCAGGGAAGGCTGCTTCAACATAAGCCCAGCAAGCGCCACGCGCTGCTGCTCACCACCCGAGAGTTGGTAGATAAGAGACTTCTCTCGCCCAGACAAACCGACCCGGGCGAGGACGGACTCTAGCTCTTTGCGGCTCGGACGCTGCGAACGCGGCATAACCGCGAGCGGTCCGAGGATATTCTTTTCAACGCTCTCCCCTTCTACTAAGGCATAGTTCTGGAAGAGATACCCTAGACTATCACGGCGGAAATGACGGCGGGTTCGCGCTGAAGCTCCGCTTAACCGTGCACCACGGAATGAATACTCGCCCTCACTAAAATCTGCGAGGGTTCCCAGGCAATTGAGTAGGGTGGTCTTACCGCTTCCCGAAGCACCGGTAAGGGCTATCATTTCCCCCGGAGCTACAGCAATATGGACATCAGCAAAAATAGGATGTCCTGCAATACGCACAGACCCCCCGCTTACGGCCAGCAGATTCTCTGTTTTTAAGATGGACGTCATCAGTACATTTCCTTTCGCGCATGATTGGCAACAGTAACTCGGTAGCCTCTACCAAAGGACCATAAACTCGTACCAATCGACACAATAACAGTGGATGTGAAGAGTACCGTTGCCAGTACTGCAATAACAGATGCAGTCTCAGCCCCAGCATTGAGATACTGCTCGTGGGCCAAACTCGTTAGTTGGAGGACTCCATAGCTAATGACAAGAATCGTCAAAACCGCCTCCCCAATGAGAACCCCACGGAAAGTCCGGGTCGGATGCATACCGTAGGTAAAGGAACGAGCGATACGCTGCTGATGTTCTGCGCAGTACACACGTGCGTACTCCAGAAGGGTCACAAGACACAAAACGGAAAGGATGATGAGCGCATACAAGCTAATGCGTTGTTCGCTCTGCATCCTGCTTGTGAGACTAAAATATTTTTCGCTCACCGGCAGAATTTCACCTACGTAGCTTCGAGCTGCACTACCCTTCAGAGAATCAAGAGCTTTCTGCCGGTCCTTAATAAATGCCCCGTTCTGACTGAAGGCGGCAACGAGCATCTCCGTTCTGTCAGTCAGCACAGTTTTCGGGACATACACAATGATGGGGTTCTGCACAAAGTAGTTCGCTTTAGTACCGTCACCATATGTATAGGATCTCGTTACAGACTCATATGCCCTCAACTCCGAAAGCTCAGCACGTGAAGCTTCTAAATTATTCGAGGAAGAAGAGCTATCAGCCGAGTCAAAAGTACTAGAAGCAAGGTGCCTTATATCATCAGTGTGCTTTTCCAATTCCTGGGGATAGTAGACGCTAAGACCGCTACGACCTTCCAGGTCATCAAGAGGAGGTAAGCCTGCTGGCAGGGATTCAGGATTACTGTCCAGATATTCACGATTCACGTACAGGAAGGTACGGCCCAAGCTCTGATCAGATTTCAGAGAGCCTGATTCATTCTTTCCGGCTCTATAAGCTTCAATCGATTCATAGGATGTATAGACAAGGTTCTCTGCACTAGCGAGGATGACGTTATCAGATTCTATCTGTTCTTTACTCCAGCCTTGAAGGTTCTGGATGTCACTAGTCTTATATCGGAAACCATTAAAGGACACACTATATCCGTTACCCTGAAGCACCGCGGGGCGGGCTTGATTGAGTGCATGGACTTGCTGAGTCGCATAAGCCAAAGTGGTCAGAGTAGCAACAACAAGAATAAGCGCCAAAGAGCGGCACGCCCAGCTAGCCGCATAGGTAATACGCGTGGGTACCTTTCCTTTAAGGGCTTGTCCAATAGGTATAGCTACAGTAAGTGCACAAGCCACATAATGCAACAGAAGCATAAGGCCTAACATCCAGCACAGCAGAATAAGCTGAACTTTCAGTGTCAAAGCCGCAAAAGCCCACGAATTGTACAGGGCGAGGAATATATAGAAAAGGGCATAGAGGCTCAGAATTCCACAAAGAATAGCAGGCCCCGACTCTAGCAGCTGTGCACCGTAGACACGGTTTAAGGATGCTCCATGCAGACGCAGGCGCGCGCTTTTTTTCGTCTGCCGGAATATGGCACCAATCAGAGCCGTACTAAGGGCTAGGCATGTTGCAATAAAGGCATACCCGCCTGGGGTTCCCATGTAGTACCCTGCAATACTTCGGAGATTGAGAACATCGTATTCCGTTGTATGCGCACCATTTTCACGCAGGGTAGCGAGTAGCTGGGCGCGTTGTTGCTCACTACCGCCATAAAGGTTGTAGAGACCTCGCGCTTCTGCAACCTTGCCCGGATTAAACCTTTTGACCTCAACGCGGTCTTCAGGGGTATAGGAAGGGTATCCTGTTTGTTCCCACCCACGTACAGTATTTTCGGCACCACAGAATTCGAGTACGATACCGTGCCGAGTATCTGACACATCAAGGGTGCGACGAGCTATAGCGATACTGTTCTTCTCCGCTTCCTGACACATATCCTCTAGAAATTTGCGAGTATCTACGCCTTCACTGATTGAAGCAATCTGGAGGTTACGGGTATGCCCAAGAGACATCTCCGAGTTGATACTCAGAAGCATGAAGAAAGGGAACACAATGGAGGCGAGGGTCGCCCATAGATAAACTGAGGTGAGGACCGATACATACCGGCCAAATCGGAATCGACACTTAAGCATGGGGATTCATTTCTGTCACATGGGCGGACCGTCTGATAGATTCACTCAGACGGCCCGCCAAATATTTTGTATATTAGCCGCCTGCATCATTTGCAGGGCCATATTGCTAATACGCTATAGAACATCCAACGCGCTCATCTCTAACAATGGTTGTTATAGTAAGACTCGTTAGTGTGGTCCCAGGAACGACCAGACCAAGCCCTAGCAGTGGTAAAGGGCTTCTGACATCCGGAGTAAACCCAGTTACTTCCCCAAACGGTTGCGCTATGCCGTTCTTCTTTGTGGTAATAACGAGACCACACACCCCAGACAGATGAGCCATAGTCCCAAGTACCACCATGCACATCAACAACAGTCGCCACAGCCGGGACAGTTGCGACAGGAACGGCAGTCAGTGCCGTCGCGCTCAAGGCGATAGCGGTAAGCACCTTTTTACCAGGGGGGCGAAGATACCCATTTCTAATCTCCTTCGATAGGTATATCCATATGGTATTGAACTTGCAGTTTTGCAGAAGTTCTTTCAAGGAATATAGACTTTAGCCATATCCTTGCCAGATATACTACAGTGAAAATATAATCTCAGTCACCATAAAAATGAGAAAGTTTCACAATATGTCATAAATTCCATTCTCCCAAAGGCAGTGACTCAACCCCTACCTAAAAGAGCAGGTCAAAACAATACCGCCCGGTAGTCGGAGGGATAAACCCACCAACCACCGGGCGGTGATTCTTGAAGCTACATTAGCCGCGGTAGGAGGGAACCACAGTCAGGTCAGCCTTCTGGAACTTCTTCAGATCCAGGTAACCGCAGTTAGCCATTGCGCGCTTGAGCGCACCAACAATGTTGCTGGTGCCGTTCACGTGGTGCGAAGGACCGTACAGGACCTCCTCCAGGGAGCCGACAACACCCAGCGGGGTGCGCACGCCGCGCGGGAAGTCCAGCGAGTGCGCCTCGTTGCCCCAGTACCAGCCCTGGCCGGGAGCCTCGGATGCGCGAGCCAGCGGAGCGCCCAGCATGACAGCGTCAGCGCCCAGTGCAAGCGCCTTCACCATGTCGCCGGAGCGACCCAGGGAGCCGTCAGCGATCACGTGCACGTAGCGGCCGCCGGACTCATCCAGGTAGTCCGAACGTGCTGCAGCCACATCAGCGATAGCGGTTGCCATCGGTGCAGAAATGCCCAGGCCCTGACGGGTGGTCTGTGCAGAACCGCCGCCGAAGCCCACCAGCACGCCGGCTGCGCCGGTACGCATCAGGTGCTTAGCCTGCGAGTAGCCAGCCACGCCACCAACGATGACCGGAACGTCCAGCTCGTAGATGAACTTCTTTAGGTTCAGCGGCTCGTGCGAGGTCGAAATGTGCTCAGCAGAGACAGATGCACCGCGGATGACGAACAGCTCAACGCCAGCCTTCACCACGGTTTCGTAGTGCTCCTGGGTGTTCTGCGGGCTCAGGGAGCCGGCAACAACCACACCGGAGTCACGGATCTCTTCCAGGCGTGCAGTGATCAGTTCCGGTTTAATCGGCTCGGAGTAAATCTGCTGCATGCGGGTGGTCGCTGAGGCGGGGTCCGCCTCGGGCAGCTCAACAATCTCGTCCAGCAGCGGCTGCGGGTCCTCATAGCGGGTCCACAGGCCCTCGAGGTTTAGAACGCCCAGGCCACCCAGCTTACCCAGTGCGATGGCGGTCGCCGGGGACATGACCGAGTCCATGGGCGCACCAATAATCGGGGTGTCGAACTTGAAGGCATCAATCTGCCAGGAGGTGTCAACGTCACGGCGGTCGCGAGTACGGCGGGTAGGCACCAGCGCTACATCATCCAGGGAATAGGTGGGGCGGGCGTTCTTAGAGAGGCCAATCTGAATTTCAGACATGGGGTGAATCCTTTCGAATTCGGTTTGAGGGGTGCCGCTGGGCGTTATTCGCTCCGATGCCCGCCCGATCCCTGAACGGGTATGGGGCGGGCTCAACGGCGCATGGTGTGCACACCGTGCGGCGAATCATCGTTGGTGAGGCGTTTTAGCGGCGGTAGTTCGGTGCCTCAACGGTCATCATGATGTCGTGCGGGTGCGATTCCTTCAGACCTGCGGGGGTGATGCGCACGAACTGACCCTTGTACTTGAGCTCCTCGATAGTGCGGGAACCAACGTAGAACATGGTCTGACGCAGGCCACCTTCGAGCTGGTGAATCACTGCGGAGAGCGGGCCGCGGAAGGGAACCTGACCCTCAATACCCTCGGGAATTAGCTTCTCTTCGCTGGAGACGTCAGCCTGGAAGTAGCGGTCCTTGGAGAAGGACTTGTGGCGACCGCGGGTCTGCATCGCGCCAAGCGAACCCATGCCGCGGTATGCCTTGTACTGCTTACCGTTCATGAAGATCAGCTCACCGGGAGACTCGGTGGTACCAGCCAGCAGGGAGCCGAGCATCACGGAGTCAGCGCCGGCAACCAGTGCTTTGCCAATCTCGCCGGAGTGCTGCATACCGCCGTCAGCAATCAGCGGCACACCCGCCGGGATTGCTGCCTTAGCGGACTCGTTAATAGCGGTCACCTGGGGAACGCCAACACCGGCAATAATGCGGGTGGTGCAGATGGAGCCGGGGCCAACGCCAACCTTCACACCGTCAGCGCCAGCGTCGATGATTGCCTGCGCGCCCAGGCGGGTTGCAGCCTGGCCACCGATGACGTCCACGTGTGCTGCGGCGGGGTCCTTCTTCAGGCGGGCAATCATGTCGAGCACGCCCTGGGAGTGACCGTTTGCGGTGTCCACGAACAGTGCGTCAACGCCTGCCTCAACCAGGGTCATTGCGCGCTCGTAGCCGTCGCCGAAGAATCCGATAGCGGCGCCGGCACGCAGGCGGCCGTCCTCGTCCTTGGTGGCATTGGGGTACTGCTCAGTCTTGACGAAGTCCTTGAGGGTAATTAGACCGGCGAGCTTGCCTGCGTTGTCGACCAGAGGCAGACGCTCAATCTTGTTGTGGGACAGCAACGCAAATGCTTCGTCCTTGGTGACGCTGGGGTGCGCGGTGACCAGCGGCATGGGGGTCATGATATCGCGGACGCGAATGCCCTCGTAGTCGGAGCGGGAGATGTAGCGGATATCGCGGTTGGTGATGATACCTTCCAGCACGCCCTCTTCGCTAACGACGGGCAGACCGGAGACCTTGTAGTAGCCGCAGACCTCGTCGTATTCGGCAATGGTTGCGTCAGCACCGATGGTAACGGGGTTAATGATCATGCCGGACTCGGAGCGCTTAACACGGTCCACATGTGCAGCCTGGTCCTCGATGGAAAGGTTGCGGTGGATAACGCCCATACCGCCCAGACGTGCCATAGCGATAGCCATAGCGGAGTCGGTCACGGTGTCCATTGCGGCGGAGATAATGGGGGTGTTCAGGGTGATGCGCTTGGACAGGCGGGTAGAGGTGTCCGCATCGGAGGGGATGACGTCGGTGTTACCGGGCAGCAGCAGCACGTCATCGTAGGTCAGGCCGGTGAAGCCGAAGGGATCCTCGGACAGAGCGGTGGGAATGGTCATTGTCTACCTTTCGGATGCTGGCTTCATCGGTGAGAAGCTCAGCCTATACGTTGCATATGTCAAGATGCGGTACGAACCGTCTGCTCGCACCCCACAAGGTGGTTTGAGCGCAAACGGGAACAGCTTACCTTCTATAGTAAACCGCTAAAGATTTCTTTGCTGAGAAGCACTCATAGTAAGCGTCCTTCAGCGGGAGGCTGTCGGCAGGTTCTAGCGTCCTTCGAACGCGAGCGCGCCCGAGCCTACCGACAGCGAGTGCCCGGTACCGCCTCCATAGTGGAGGGGGCGGTACCGGGCACACACACTATTTAGTCTTCTTCAGTTTCTTCAGGCTTCTCAACCACCAGGGTCTCGGTGGTCAGCACCAGAGCCGCGATGGAGGAGGCGTTCTGCAGAGCCGAACGGGTCACCTTCACCGGGTCAATCACGCCAGCTTCGATGAGGTCCACGTACTCGCCGGTCTTGGCATTGAAACCGTGACCCACGGGCAACTCGGAGACCTTGGAGACGATGACGTAGCCGTCTTCGCCAGCGTTCTCAGCAATCCAGCGCAGCGGCTGAGCCAGGGCACGGCGAACGATCTGTACACCCACGTTTGCGTCGTGATTACCCAGGTCCATGCCGTCCAGTGCCTTCAACGCGTGAACCAGTGCGGAACCGCCACCGGAGACGATGCCCTCTTCCAGAGCGGCACGGGTGGAGGACACAGCATCCTCGATACGGTGCTTGCGTTCCTTCGCCTCAACCTCGGTTGCGGCACCAACCTTGATGACCCCCACACCGCCGGCGAGCTTAGCCAGGCGCTCCTTGAGCTTCTCGCGGTCCCATTCGGAATCCACGCGCTCAATTTCGCGGCGTAGTTGCTGCACTCGATCCTCGATTGCCTCAGGGGCGCCGCCGCCATCCACGATGGTGGTGTGGGACTTGGTGACGGTCACGCGGCGTGCCGAGCCCAGGTGCTCCAAGGTGACCTGCGGCAGGTCGATGCCCAGCTCACCGGTCACGACGGTACCGCCGGTCAGAATTGCCAAATCCTGCATGATTGCCTTGCGGCGGTCACCGAAACCGGGAGCCTTCAGAGCAACCACGTTGATGGTGCCACGCAGCTTGTTCACGACCAGTGCGGAGAGCGCCTCACCGTCAACATCTTCTGCGATGATGGTCAGCGGCTTCTTGGCCTGAACAATCTTCTCGAGCACGGGCATGATTTCTGCGATGGTGGAAATCTTGCCCTGGTAGAGCAGCACGAGGCTGTTCTCCAGCACTGCTTCGCCGCGCTCAGCGTCGGTGACGAAGGAGGGCGAGAGGTAGCCCTTGTCGAACTGCATACCTTCGGTGATGTCCAGTTCGATTTCGGTGGAGGAGCCGTCTTCAATGGTGATGACGCCGTCCTGGCCGACCTTCTCGAAGGCGCGAGCCAGCAGCTCACCAATCTGCTCAGACTGGGCGGAGATAGCGGCAACGTGAGCCACCTCCGAGCCCTGCACAGGGCGTGCGTTCTCGAGCAGGCGTGCGGAGACCGCCTCCACGGCAGCCTCAATGCCGCGCTTGACGTCGGCGGGTGCCGCGCCGCTGGTGACGTTGCGCAGGCCCTCGTTGACCAGTGCCTGTGCGAGCACGGTTGCGGTGGTGGTGCCGTCACCGGCTACGTCGTTGGTCTTGGTGGCGACTTCTTTCGCCAGCTGGGCACCCAGGTTCTCGTACGGGTCATCCAGTTCAATTTCACGAGCAATGGACACGCCGTCGTTGGTGATGACGGGTGCACCCCACTGCTTGTCGAGCACAACGTTGCGCCCGCGCGGGCCGAGGGTTACCTTGACCGCGTTTGCCAGCTTATCGACGCCAGCCTGCAGGGACTTGCGGGCGGCATCGTTGAATTCAAGCTGCTTAGCCATGTGTTCGCTACTCCTAGTGCGTCACAGAAAAGGAAATTTTGAGGGGCAGATGATAGCTCATGCGCCGTACCGGATGAGCGGTACGGCGCATGAGCATCTGAAAGTATTAGTCGACGATTGCCAGAACGTCGCGTGCGGAAAGAATCAGGTATTCTTCGCCCTGGTACTTGACCTCGGTGCCACCGTAGCGGGAGAAAACGACAACATCGCCTTCCTTGATGTCTACGGGAATGCGGTTGCCCTTCTCATCCACGCGGCCCGGGCCAACGGCGACAACGCGTGCTTCCTGCGGCTTTTCCTTCGCAGTTTCGGGGATGACCAGACCGGATGCGGTAGTCTGCTCAGCCTGCTCAATCTTGATAACGACGCGGTCTTCCAGGGGCTTGATAGCCATAATCGGTTCCTCCGGGTTGTGGATTTACGTTTGATGCGAGATAGCGGCGCAGTGGCGCGCCCGATAACTGTCTCGAGTGCTACCTCAACTCTAGTTTCACCTGTGCTTTCGGTCAAGAAAAGCGCCCCTCTGTCGGAGTGTTTCACCGCAAGGCGAACGCTGAGCAAAAAGCTGGGCGAATCAGGCTCCCCACCTGCCGAAACCGGCACCCCGTAAAATGAGGAGCATGCCTATTCCCGCATCCCCTTTTACTCCCGCCGCCACGCTTCCGTTCAGCGCCGAAGCGCTCGCGGCAGCCGATGAGCTCTACCCGCTGGGCTCGGATACGCTCAGCACCGTTACTTCTTTGCGTTCGCAAGGTTTCAGCCCCGAGGAGTCTGCACAGATTATTTCGCTGGCGCAGGCTCGTACCCGTGCACGCGCCAAATTCGGCGAGCGCGCCCGCACCCTCATGCTGACTCAGGAGGCGGCGGAGCAGGCGACCCGCCCGGTGATTGCGCATTATCGCGCCCAGCGTCTGCGCCCGGTTGCCGGCACGGTGGCTGATTTGGGTTGCGGTATTGCGTCAGATTCTGCCGTGTATGCGGCAGATCGCGGTGCCGTGGTTGCGGTGGAGTTGGACCCGCTGACGGCTTCTTTTGCGGCGAAGAATCTTGAGTTTTGCCCGCAGGCGCGCGTGTATTCGGGGGATGTGACCGGCTATGTGCACGGTGAGCTTCTGGACGCTGCCGGTGAGCCGGTGGGCATGGTGTGGATGGACCCGGCACGCCGCGAGTTGCGGGGTGCGAAGAAGGCTCATACGGAGCGTCTTTTTGATCCGGAGGCGTTCTCTCCCCCGTTCTCGTTCGTGCTGAATCTGGCTCGTACGGGCGTGCCGATGGGCGTGAAGTTGGGTCCCGGTTTTCCGCATGAGGGCATCCCCTCACCAGAAGATATTGCGTCGGAGGCAAACCCCAACCCGTGCGTTGAGGCGGAGTGGATTCAGTCGGAGGGTTCGCTTGCCGAGTTGGTGCTCTGGTTTAACGCGCTAGC
Source organism: Rothia similimucilaginosa (assembly GCF_029850875.1). Lineage (GTDB taxonomy): Bacteria > Actinomycetota > Actinomycetes > Actinomycetales > Micrococcaceae > Rothia. The sequence continues at coordinate 88,778 of NZ_JAOVAM010000004.1, forward strand.
TCAGGAGGGGGTGGCTCGCACGGCCACCTCAGTGCATGAGCTGCCTATGGAAGAGACTATCCCTCATGAAGGCACCGCCGAAACCGGTGCCCTGATGCCGGCGTATGAGGCGGTGAGCTTCCGTAGCCCATTGACGGCGGAAGAGGCGAAGCAGAGCGTTGATGTTCCGGCGTCTCTACCTCAGCCTGGTGATTACCTATTGGAGCCTGCCCCGGCGGTTGTGCGTTCACATCTAGTCGCTGAGTTTGCGCAGAGCATTGGCGCACATCTGCTGGATGAGCATCTTGCATATCTGTATTCTGCCGAGCTGGTGGAGCATCCGCTGGTTGCTTGCTACGAGGTGCTGGAGGAGATTCCTCTGCAGGAGAAGCAGCTGAAGCGTTGGGTGCGCGAGCAGGGCTTTACTGCGCTGACGATTAAGAAGCGTGGCGTGGATATTGTTCCGGAGCAGTTGCGTGCGCGTCTGCTGGGTTCTGCGGGTTCTAAGCCTTTCAAGAGGAAAAAGAAAAAGAACAATATTTCTTCTTCAGATGCACAGGCGGGTGCGCAGGAGTCCTCGTACCGTCCGGCAACGCTGGTCTTTACCCGCATCGGTTTGGGTAGGGATTCACGACGCGTCGGCTGGCATGTGCGCCCGCTCTAACCTCACCAAACCTAACTGCCCAGCCGTGACTACTCAACTCTGGCTGCTCAGCCCTGACTGCCCAGCCCCGAGGACGGGTTACCGTTCTTAACGATTCGTGACGTTTCCCGTTCCGGATTCTGCGCTCGACAGGGCGCTGGGCACCGCAAGACCGTACACTAGATACGGTGCCTAGTAGAGGTACTCCCCCGCGAAAGCGATCTCTCATCAGTTAGCGCACGACCGGGTAGAGCCCACCGATAATAACTTCCGCAGTCGGCACCATGCACGACCCTATTTCCAGACGCAGGAAAGGCAATATGATCGACTTTGCTACCTCCCCGCAGTCCACTCTCGGCGTGGAATGGGAGATTGCGCTCATCGACCGTGAAAGCGGCGAACTGACACAGCGCGCCAGCGAGGTGCTTTCCATTCTGCGCGAGCGCCACCCCGAACTGCTCAAGCCCGCCTCCGACCGGGCGCACGTAACCGGCGAATTCCTGGAAAACACCCTCGAGGTGGTGACCGGCATCTGCCGCACCGTCGCTGAGGCATGCCGTCAGCTGCAGGATTTGACGGATACCCTGCGTGAAATTACCGATGAGCTCGGCATTGAGTTCTACCCCGCCGGCACTCACCCCTTCTCCCATTGGGCTGACCAGCCGGTCGTGGCGAAGGAACGCTACCAGCGTGTGGTCGAACGAGCCCAGTATTGGGGCCATCACATGGTCATTTACGGTGTGCACGTGCACGTGGGCATTGACTCTCGCGATAAGGTTCTGCCGCTCGTTGACGCGCTGACCAACTACGGTCCGCACCTGCTGGCGCTTTCGTGTTCTTCCCCCTATTGGGACGGAGTCGATACCGGTTACGCTTCGCACCGCACCCAGCTTTACCAGCAGCTCCCGACGAACGGTTTGCCCTTCCACTTTGATACTTGGGAGCAGTACAGCGACTACCTGGATTCGCTCGTGGCAACTGACGTGATTACCGATTCGAGCGAAGACCGTTGGGATGTTCGCCCGGTTCCGCGTTACGGCACCATTGAGATGCGCTATTGCGATGGCCTCGCTTCCCTGCCGGATGTTGCGGCGATCGTGGCGTTCACGCAGTGCCTGGTGGAATACTTCTCCCGCCGTATTGAGGCGGGTAAAAGCATTGAGGTGCTCGCCCCCTGGCACGCGCAGGAGAATAAGTGGCGCGTTGCCCGCTACGGTCTGGAGGCTAAGATCGTGGTCTCTAACGAGCCGACACAGCGTACTCTGCATGAAGATTTTGAGCTGCTTCTACCCAAGTTGGAGCCGGTGTCACGCGACCTTGACTGCGAGGTAGAGCTAACTCAGGTACGCCGCATCCTCGCCGAGGGTACGGGCGCGGATCGTCAGCGTGCAGTCTTTGAGAAGACCGGCTCTCTGCGTGAGGTGGCGCTAGATGTCGCCACGCAGTCCCGCGCGCGAGCACTGCGTTAGACCCTCCCCCGTAACTAAAGCTTGAATACAGAAAATGCCTCGGCGCAGTCCTTTGGGAGACTGTGCCGAGGCATTTTTATGAGCATTTTCGAGGCGAGCCGCTTCAACGTGCTCGCATTGCCGTTTAGAAGCAGACCGCTTAGAAACAAACGGTGGTCACCGGCAGCGAGGAATCCGTCGTGAATTCCACTCCCGAGGGCTCACGACCGGCGGCGACCAGGCGAGCGCCCAGCGCCGCAACCATCGCACCGTTATCGGTGCACAGGGTGAACTTCGGAATAATCAGGCGCACCCCCTCGGAGGCGCATCGAGCGGCAAGCAGCTCACGCAGGCGCGAGTTAGCCGCCACGCCGCCGCCAAGCAGCAGAGTCTTCATGCCCTGCTCGCGGCAGGCAAGCATCGCCTTCTTGGTGATGACGTCCACGACCGCCTCCTGGAAGGACGCGGCAATATCGGCAACCGGAACCTCTTCACCGGCTGCTTCAAAACTTTCTATCACGCGCGCCACAGCGGTCTTCAGACCGGAGAAGGAGAAATCGTAGCGGTGCGCGCCGGGCTCCTCGGCGGTGCCCATGAACTTGCGGTTCGACAGGCCGCGAGGGAACACGAAGGCGTTGCGGTTGCCGTCAGCGGCGGCGCGATCAATCGCGGGGCCGCCCGGGTAGTCCAGGCCGAGCAGTCGGGCGACCTTGTCATAGGCCTCGCCTGCGGCATCATCGAGGGTCGCGCCGAGCAGACGCACATCGGAGGTAATGTCGCGCACCTGCAGGATTTCGGTGTGACCGCCAGAGACCAGCAGTGCGCCCAGGCCACCGGAACCGGCGTTCGCCAACAGGTCGGAGCCGTCCTCGGTACCGTTATCTTCCAGCAGGCCAACACCAACGTGGGCGACCAGGTGGTTAATGCCGTAGAGGGGCTTACCGGTGGCAATAGCGAGCGCCTTGGCCGCGGAGACACCCACCATGAGTGCGCCCGCCAGTCCGGGGCCCGCGGTGACGGCGATAGCGTCCACCTGATCGAGGGTGATGTCCGCTTCGGCAAGTGCCGCTTTGAGCGCGGGAATCATGGCATCCAGGTGAGCGCGGGAGGCGATTTCGGGGATTACTCCACCAAAGCGCACGTGCTCCTCCATAGAGGAGGAGATGGTGTTGCTGAGCAGCTGTGCACCGCGCACAATGCCGATACCGGTCTCATCACAGGAGGATTCGATGCCCAGAACGAGGGGTTCGCGAGTGCTCATAGTTCGTCTTTCTGTTGCGCTGTCTGCGCGTAGTGCTTCTAGTTGCAGTGGTGTAGGGATGCTGTGATGCAGAGATGCTGAGATATAGAGGGCGGCGGAAGCATGCCCCTACTGCGGGGATTGCCGTTTAACCCAACGGACTATTTAGAACGTGCATTCCATAATGATGGCGTCTGTTCCGTCATCGTAGTAGCCGCGTCGTACGTGAATCGCGCGGTAGCCGTTGCGTTCGTAGAGGCGCTGGGCGCGCGGGTTGTCGGCACGCACCTCCAGCAGGATGCGCTCGGCACCCTGCTCGCGGGCGCGCTCGTGCATCTGCTCAAGCATGGTGCGACCGTAGCCGTGGCCCTCATACTCGGGAACCACACCGATGGTTTGAACATCGGCGGTGTCAGCTACGACCATGGTTCCGCAGTAGCCGACAGCGCGCCAGCTGCCCTCGTTATCTTCCGAACCTTCAGTTGGCAATTCAAGTATGTAGTAGGTGCGAGTCGGGTGGGTCAGCTCTTCGAGGAACATGTCGATGTGCCAGGCGTCGACGGGGAACAGGATGGTTTCCATGCGGTGCATGGCCTGCACGTCGGCAAGTTCGGCAATGCGCAGACGGGCACCCAGAGCCAGGTTATTCAGTGCCAGGTCATCTCGCGCGATATTTTCGGTAGCACTCATTTAGCTCTCCTCCTGCGCGGCAGTCTGTGCAGCAATTTGTGCGCCCTGCTTCTGCTGGCGGGCAAGCATTGCGGCGGGGATCTTCGCGTCCGAGTCGCGCAGGTACTGGGCGGAGGTGTCATCACTCAGGTTCTTTACGCCCAGGCGTGCCGCGGCGGCAACCAGGTACTCGGCGTGGGGGTGAACCTGACGGGCAGAATCGATGATGGCCCAGCCGTGCCCTTCGAGAGTTTCGGGGTACAGGCCAGCACCGTAACCGTATGCGTAGGCGGGATCCCCACCGGGCAGAATTTCGGAGGCGGGGCATACGTTTGGGCCGCCCACTAGGTTGTAACCTTCGGCGTTCACACGGTAGCGGGCGGAGTAGACTTCGCGGCGGCGCGCGTCGGAGAGTACGAGCAGTTCAGCACCTTCGACAAGATCAGCAGAAGCGAACGCTCGTTCTGTGTTTTCTTCCCCGGCGACTGCGCTAGCTTCCCCGGTAGCTGCGCCAGATACAGCATGCTCAGCCAGGGCGGTCAAGCTCATCAAGCCGTACACCGGCACCGACCAGGCAAAACCCAGAGTACGCGCAGTAACGATACCGGCACGCAAACCTGTAAAAGGCCCCGGGCCGGTACCGGTCAGAATCACATCCAATTCTTCTCCGCGCACGCCAGCGTCCTGCAGGGCAGCCTGCGCGTAGGGCCCCATCACCTCGGCATGGGAGCGGGTATCTTCACTCTCATAGCGGGCGAGGATTTCGAAGGATGCACCGGCTTCGGAGCCGTGCACACGGGCGAGCGCCACGGATGCGGTGGCGGATGAATCAAGGGCAAGTACTAGCACCCTATCATTCTAACGCGCGGGCTCTAGGCGCTCTGCAGGTCCTCTTTCAGAGCGTCGAAAGCATGCTCCCAGCGGGGGCCGAAGGCGCGCACCCGCAGCAGACGAGGTTCGGGGGTATCCGCGTCCTCGTCACTTTCGTCCTTGTCTTCGTCGTCCCAACTGAACTCTTCGGCACCCGAGTAGGCGAAGCGTGCATCCGCACCGGTCAGTCGGGTGAAGTCCAGCTCCAGGCGAGAATCGCTCAGGTGCTCAGCCTTATCGCGGCCCCACTCGATGACGGTCACAGAGCGCGGCAGGGAGAACTCCAGGTCGAGGTCGTCGAGCTCTTCAGCGCTGGAGAGGCGATAGGCGTCCACATGCACCAGGTCGGGGCCACCGGGGCGGGGGCCATCCGTCAGGTTCGGGTGCACGCGCGAGAGCACGAAGGTCGGTGAGATAACGCCTTCGCGCACGCCCAGCCCTTCACCCAGGGAGCGGGTGAACGTGGTCTTACCCGCGCCAAGTTCACCCGAGAGCAACAGTACGTCCCCGGCATTCAGGTGCTGCGCCAGAGTGAGCGCCAGGCGGCGGGTATGGTCGGGGCCGGTCACATCCAGGTCGAAGACGGTAGAAATGTACTCAGTGCTCATTAGCCCTCCTGCTCCTGACCGGTGCCCCACAGCTCGTTCAGTTCAGCTTCAACCCAGGAGCCACCGATGTAGAGGCGCTCCACGCGGGGTGAAATACGGGTTACGATTTCATAGTTAATAGTCTGCGCGGCATCCGCCCACTCTTCCACGGGCGGGTTCTCACCGGCACCGAAGAGGACTGCGGGAGCACCAAGGTAACCCAGCTCGGGGTCGCTCAGGCCGGGTTCGCCCAGGTCAACGACCATCTGGTCCATGGCGATGCGACCAACCACGCGGTAGGTCTTACCCTCCGCGTTATTAGGCACGCAGCCGTTCTCCACGTTCTGCGCGCCCGGATAGATGCGCACCGGCGCGTTCTCCGCAATACGCGGCACGCCGTCAGCGTAGCCGAGCGGCACCAGCGCCAGGGTGGTCGGCTTTCCGGTGTGGTAGCGCAGACCGTAGGAAACACCCTGACCTGCAGGAACTTCCTTCACGGCGGCAATATAGCTACCCACCGTCATGACGGGCTTTAGGCCTAGTTCCTCAGCGGTGACCTCCGGCAGCGGGGAAAGACCATACAGTGCAAGGCCGCAACGCACGCCGTCACCGAGCATACGCTCCTCCGTATCCCAACCATCCAGCGAGGCGGTCAGGGTCGCCGGAGAGTTCGCCAGATGCACAATCTTCGGGTCCAGGCCGGCTTCACGAGCCTGAGCCACAAAAGCATCCAGGGTATCGAGCTGCTGTGCAGTCTCGGCGCGGGTCGGCTCATCCGCAACCGCCAGGTGACTGAAAATACCCTCAACCGCAATCAGCCCAGACTCCTCCAAGGATGCGGCGCGAGCCACCAACGCCGGCCAATCCGAAGCGGTGGCACCGTTACGGCCCAGACCGGTATCAGCCTTCAGATGCACGATAGCGCGCTCGCCGGCGCGTTCAGCGGCGGCGGCTACCGCCTCCAGGTCCCAACCAGAAACACCCAGGCGGATTTTCTCCTGCAGTGCAGCCTCAAAATCGGTGGAGGGGGTGTGTAGCCACGCCATGAGCGGCGCATCAATACCGTCAGCACGCAGTTCCAGCGCCTCGTTCACGTGCACCACACCCAGCAGGTCAGCACCGGCGACAATAGCCGAACGTGCCACCGGGTACGCGCCGTGACCGTACGCATCCGCTTTAATCACTGCAATGAGCACGCGGTCGCCAATAAGTTCCTTGAGACGGCGCACATTATGTTCTAGCGCATCAAGGTCAATCGTGGCGCTTCGCTCTACCTCTACCGGGGTGCAGGGCGGGCAGTAGATCGGTTCGGCAGGCTGCTGAGGGTGAGTCACGGTCCTTCACGGTCCTTCTGACGGGCGGGTACTACAGGCTGTACTTGGGCAGCCTCTCTTGTACTAAATTCTAGACCTCCCGGTGTGCGAAAGTCCTATCGCGCTACACTAGGTCAGGTACACCTTTGAGAGAGGAAAGCATCGATGAGCACTCTGCCGCCGGTTCGGACGGTTCACGTGTATTCCATGCACACCGACCCTTTTGCGCAGCCCGGTAGCGGAGATGCAGGCGGCATGAACGTCTATATTGCCCGGTCGGTACATGCCATGCTGGAGCTGAATCCCGAGTTGCGGATTGAGGTTTTCACGCTGGACCGCGGTGAGGCGCTTCTGGCTGATTCGCTGTTCCATCAGCCTCCTCAGCCCAGCGAACGCATTGTGCACCACAGCCTTGATCTTCCATCCGCCCGTGGTCTTTCGAAGAACGAGTTGGTTGCGGTCACCGATGATTTTGCGCAGGCATGTGTGGAGCAGGCACTGTACACCCCGGATATTATTCACGCCCACTATTGGCTGTCGGGTCAGGCTGCGGCTCGTGCATCCCAGCTGTGGTCGGCTCAGGGCGTTGGATTCCCGATTCCTGTTCTTTTTACTCCGCATACGACGGCTGCCGCTAAGGATACGCGCCGCGGCGAAGGTGAAGCACCCGAGCCTGAGGAACGTTATACCGCCGAGCGCCTGATGAGTAGCTCCGCCAGCCGGGTGATTGTGAATACTCCCCTGGAGGCACAGCAGATGGGCGAGTACTACGGTACGGAGGCGCAGAAGCTGGCCATTATCCCACCGGGTGTTGATACCTCGATTTTCCATACGATTCCTGGCGTGCATCCGCTCAATGACACCTCTGAGACTCGTTCCCGCATTATTTTTGCCGGTAGGCCTCAGGCGTTGAAGGGCCCGCATCTGCTGGTGGAGGCGCTCGCGTTGCTCCCCGATGATTTGGAGGTAGACGTGGATATTATTGGTCGTTCCGGTTCGGATTATGAGCGCCGCCTGTTGCAACGTGCAGCTGAGCTGGGTGTCGTAGATCGGGTGCATTTGAAGGACCCAGTTCCGGCGTCTGAGTTGGCGAATATTTTCCGTGCCGCCGATATTGTGGCGTCCCCGTCGTCATCTGAGACGTTCGGTTTGGTGGCGCTGGAGGCGCAGGCATGCGGCGCGGCGGTGCTCGCTACGGATGCTGACGGTCTGCGCTATGCGGTGGAGAACCACCGTACGGGTCTGCTGGTGGCGCCTCGTACTCCGCAGCGTTGGGCTGCGGCTATTGAGCGTCTGGTGCGTGCCCCGTATCTGCGTCATTCGTTGGGTGCGAACGCCGCGGCGCGTGCCCGTACGATGGGTTGGGATCAGACGGCGCGCCGAACCCTTAAAGCTTATGCCGAGGTACGTCAGGGTATCTCGCAGTAATGTATTTTTCACGTTGTGAGGAGTTTTAATGTCTTTCTCCATGAGCCGCGATGAGTTCGCCGCGTACCTGGATTCGGTGCGTATTACCGGTGAGGTGGCGACCGCCCGAGAGAATAACCTGGACCATATTCAGGGTTTCCTGGATGGTAATGAGCACCTTGAGTTTGGTGTGCAGTGGAACCGCGAGTGGGATTATGATTCGGTGTTTGAGGTGATGGTCCGCCGCGCGGGCCTGAACCCGGATCGTTCGCATACTCACGGTCAGGACACTATTGGTGCCGAGCAGTGCATCAGCGCGCTGGAGGAGTACGCCCGCATCTTTGGCGATGCGGTGCGTGCGGGTTCTCGTATTCTGTTTGCGACCGGTCACCCAGCGGGTCTGTTCCCCATGTATGCGGTGATGGCAGCGGCGGCAAAGGCTGCCGGCGCTGAGGTTCTTCAGATTGAGGAGGGCGAGCGCTTCCTGGATGGCGATGTCCGCCAGATTATGAATGTCGTGATGTTTGAGCAGTACGGCAATCTGCAGCATACGCATTTCCCTGGCCCGATGCGCATCGCGCTGGATCAGTTGAAGGCTCGCGGTGTGACTCCGGATCTGGTAGTTTCGGATCACGGCATGGCTGGTTATGCTTCTTCGACCTGTAAGTTGTTGACGATTGGTATTGCGGATTGTAATGATCCGGGTTTGTTTGTGGCGGCTGAGCAGGGGAATCTGCCGGTGTGCGTGCCGATGGACGATAACGTTCCGCCGCGTCGTTATGAGCCGATGATTGATTTCATTTTGGATCGTGCGGGGCTTGAGCGTCCTTAACGTCTCTTGTGCACCCTGCGTTTAGGGTGTGGGGTCTTTGGGGTTTGTCTTTTATCTGTCGGTTATTGTTTTCCTGCAAGTGCGTGAAACATACTGCTGGTTTTGGGGTTTCTTAGCTCCACTAGGTATTCTTCCCGAAGGCCCTTTTTTCCTTCTTTGTCTGTGATTGATTTCATCACACCCAAGAGGCTTTGTGCCTTCATTCTTCGCGCCACAAGACCCCCGACCCCGTAGAATAGTTTACGGAACACGTTTATGCGCTCTTTAGCTTCATATAGCGTTCCACTAGGCGCCTTACCAGCGCCTTTACCGTAGTTTCTGCCACTATTCACTCAGCAAGATTACTGGTTCACTCATTCATTCAGAACACTGACTAGGATACGATTCCCTATTCACCGATAATTAGGGGTAAATGTGCCTATTCGCCGCTCTCAGTCCACGACACAGGACAAATTTCCGGGGAAGATTACACCGTTGAAAGTACAAGATCGTCTTAAAAAAATGTGGGGTTCAGACTTCGTCGTCAGGCGAAGCTGGCATCCCAAGGTTCAGCGAGCCCTTTACTTTGGCGATTTTCTCGCCATTGCTATTGCGGTTATCGCTGCGCATCTAATTCGTTTCGGGTGGGAGAATGCTGACCTGCCCTATGTGAACGTTTGGCCTATTAACGCCCTGGATGGCCGTATTCCCGCTATTGATTACATCTTCCTGGGCGTTGGTATGGTCGTCGGCTGGTGGTTTATCCTCCAGGTGAACGGCTCCCGCAGCCTGCGCATCATGGGGTTCGGCAACGAGGAGTACCGTCTCATTACTCGCGGCGCTACTTACTTTTTCTGTCTGCTGATTATTGTGGCGTTCTTCCTCAAGATTGACGTCACCCGCATGTACCTACTGATTGCATACCCGCTGGGTCTGTTCCTTCTGCTCGTTGAGCGTTGGCTGATTCGTCAGGGTCTGGTGCGTTCGCGTTCTCGCGGTCGTGCGTTGACTCGCGTCATGATTATTTCTGATGTGACGACCGGTCAGCACCTGTACAAGAACCTGGAGGGTGTGGTTGCTTCCGGCCTGTCCCCCGCTGCGTTCTATCTGCCCGGTTTCACCCCGGGTACCACTGTTGCTGGCGCACCGATTCCGGTGCTTGGTTACAGCACTTCTCCGGCTGACATTATGGAAGCTATCCGCGAGAACGACATCCATATGGTCGCTGTTACGGATGGTCACCACTTGAGCCCGGATCAGGTTCGCCTGCTGGGTTGGAAGCTTGCTGACGCGCATATTTCGCTGATTATGGCTCCTGCGACGACCGATATTGCTGGTCCGCGTATGCACATGCAGCCGCTGAATGGTCTGCCGCTGGTGCACGTGTCCACGCCGCGTATTACCGGTCTGTCTGCGTTCTTCAAGCGCACTGTGGATGTTGTGTCTTCGGGTCTGGGTTTGATTCTGCTGTCTCCGCTGTTCCTGGTGGTGGCGCTGCTGGTCAAGCGTGATGGCGGTCCGGTCTTCTTCCTGCAGAACCGCGTGGGTCTGAACGGTGAAATGTTCAAGATGGTGAAGTTCCGTTCGATGCGTACTGATGCCGAAGAGGTTAAGAAGCGCCTCATGGAGCAGAACGAGGGTAATGGCGTGCTCTTCAAGATGAAGGACGACCCGCGTATTACCCCCATTGGCAAGTTCATCCGTAAGTACTCGATTGATGAGTTGCCTCAGCTGTGGAACGTGTTCATTGGCGATATGTCGCTGGTGGGTCCGCGTCCTCCGCTGGTTGAGGAAGTTGAGCAGTACGAGGATATTGCGTACCGCCGCTTGCTGGTGAAGCCCGGTATTACCGGTCTGTGGCAGGTTTCGGGCCGTAGTGACCTTTCTTGGGAAGAATCGGTTCGTCTGGATCTTTACTATGTTGAGAACTGGTCGCTTACCGGTGACCTCATTATTCTTCTGCGTACTGTCCGTGCGGTTTTCGCTAAGGAAGGCGCGTACTAAGAAGAGTTGGGGGGTCTCCCACTGGAATGTATGCTGTTTTTGAAGACACTGTTCCGGCACAGGCAGCTTGGCATCATCCATTGATATAAACCCACAGAAGGGGCGTGAATCCATTTCCGGTGGATTCACGCCCCTTCTGTGTGGCATTCTGTTTAGTTCTCTTATAGACGCTCCAGGGCCTCTTGAAGGCATTAGGGTGAAGGCACGCTGGGTATCTCTGCCCTATTCGGCAATGAGTCGCGCAATAACTTCGGGGAGCATCTTCGCAACGCGGGTTGCCGGGGCGGGGCCCAACAGCGCGTCCTTGACACTTCCGGTGGCACTGGCACGTGCGGCTTCACCGTGCAGGTAGACTGCGAGCGCACCGATGGAGGCGTAGGTGCAGTCTTCCAAGATTTCTCCTCGGGCTTCAAAGGCGGCTACGGTCTGGGCAAGCAGCGCGCCATAGATGCCGGTGAGGGTGTCTCCGCTGCCTGCGGTGGCGAGCCAGGGGCTTCCTCCGGCAACGCTGTAGGTGGCGCCGTTGGGTGCCGCAATGAGCGTGTAACCGCCCTTGAGCATGACGGTGGCGCCGGAGAGTTCGGAGGCGGCACGCACCCAGCGGAAGGGCTCTGCGTCAATGTCCTTGCGGCTAGGTACGATGGCGTCACCCAGGTGCTTCTTCCAGGTTTCGGGCGCGAGCTCGTGCACGATGCGCAGGAATCGTTCGAGCTCTGCCGCGTGCGGGGTGAGGATCTTGTGGGATCCGAGGTGCTTACCGGTTGCCATGTATTCTGCCGCCAGGTCGCAGGCACCAGCATCGAGGATTGCGGGTTCGGGTGAGTGGAGCAGGTAGCGGTTCTTGTCCAGCGAGTCGTAGCTGGAGCCAGAGCCGCCGGCCCACACGGTAACTCTCTGCAGGGCAGGTGCGCCGCTGAAGTAGACGGTTTCGGGGTTGTGAGCGATCATGAGCTGGCGGAGCTCGTGGGAGTTGGCGCCGAAGCGAACCATACCAACGCCGGTGTTGAGGGCAGCACGCACACTCATGAGGGCTGCACCGGGGTATTCGAGGCTTCCGGTGAGCATGCCGAGTACGCCACGGGTGTACTTGTGGGAGTGCTCGTCGGGGATTTCAATGAGTTCGCGGTAGTCTTCGCGGTCGAGAACGCGCAGGGCGGGCTTGTGGGCGTCGAGGGCTTCGGGCACACCCAGGTCGTAGAGTTTAATATCTCCGGAGTGGACGCTATGGCTGGTGCCTGCCGGTAGCTTGTGACCGATGAAGGTGACGGTGCGGTCGGCGCGTAAGGATGGTTCGTGCACGGTTCCGCGGTTGTTATCGACCCCGGAGGGGGTATCAACGGCGAGGACTGCGCTGAGCTTACCGTCGAGCTGCGCGGCGCGGAGGACTCCCAGGTATTCGCCGGCGTTACCGCGTACGGCACCGCTGGAGCCGGTACCTAGGATGCCATCGATGGTCAGGTCGTAGCCTGCAAGCTGTTCAAGGGCGTGTTCGGGGTCGAGCACGCGGGTGCCTTCGCCGCCTTCGCGGGCGATGAGTTCGAGGTTCTTTTCGCTGGAGTCGAAAATGACTGCATCAACGCGGTGCCCCTTGGCGCTGAGGCGGGCGCCGGCGTAGATGGTGTCTGCACCGTTGTTGCCCGGACCGATGAGTAGCAGGATTTTTGCTTTGTCTTTACCGTGGAGCAGCTCCTGCGCTTCGGCTGCGACGGCGTCTGCGGCGCGTTGCATGAGGTAGCCGTCATAGTCGGCGGCTTCAATGTAGGGCTTTTCTGCTTCGCGTACCTGGGAAGCAGTATAGATGAGCTTCATTGCTGTCTCCTTGGGTTGCATCGTACGGGCCTTAGGGGGGTCACCGGGTGTTGTGTTGATGTGACTCTGCGTTAGTTTTCGTCGGTAGTATCGTCACCGGCGATGACGCTGAGTCGGTAGCTTTCGGGGTTGAACTTTTGCAGGTGCGCCAGTTCTGCGTCACTGAGGTATTCGGCGGTTGCGATTGCGATGGCAACAGGTTCGTCGTGGGTCAGCGAGAGGTGGATGCGGTTGATGCCGAGTTCTTTGACACGGCTGGCGATGGTGCCCTGAACTATAAGGTAGGGCTGGCCGCTTTCGGCGGTGGCGACTTCGCAATCTTGCCAGTTGAGTCCGGCGGGTGCTCCGAGTACTTTTGCGACGGCTTCTTTGGCGGCAAATCGTACGGCTTGGGAGCGTACATTTCGGGTGCGTTCGTTGGGGGTGAAGATGCGGCGGACGAAGGCGGGTGTTTCGGTGACAATTCGTTCGAATCGTTCAATGTTGACGGTATCTACGCCGATTCCCATAATCATGAGCTGCACCTTTTACGTTAGGGGTGGTGACCGCGTCCTGTTTGCGGTTTCTCTTGTTTTAAGTCTAGCGAGATTCGTTTCTTTTAGGTGGGATGGCGTCAAATATGACGCATGATTGATACCTGTTTCACAGCGTCTATTTTTGTTGGATCATCCACGAATAACCACCAGATTAAACGACAAGGGCGGTGGTTGAGTTTTTTAAGAACTCAACCACCGCCCTTTCGTTATCGCTGAGGCGATTTCCGAAGATTACTCCACGGTCACGGACTTTGCGAGGTTACGCGGCTGGTCAACGTCCAGGCCCTTAGCTTCTGCCAGTGCGCATGCGAAAATCTGCAGGGGCACCGTTGCCAGCAGGGGCTGCAACAGCGAGGGACATGCTGGGACGGTGATGAGGCGGTCCGCGTAGGGCTTGACGGCCTCGTCGCCTTCCTCGGCGATGACGATGGTGAAGGCGCCGCGAGCGCGCACTTCCTGGATGTTGGAGACGACCTTGCCGTGCAGAGAATCGCGACCGTTTGCGGAAGGAACCACTACGATGACCGGCTGGCCTTCATCGATCAGTGCGATGGGGCCGTGCTTGAGCTCGCCTGCTGCGAAGCCTTCAGCGTGGATATAGGTGATTTCCTTGAGCTTGAGTGCGCCTTCCATTGCGACGGGGAAGCCCACGTGGCGGCCGAGGAAGATCACGGAGGAGGCATCCTTCATTTCGACGCCCAGTTCCTTGACCTGGGTGTCGTTGTCGATGACCTTCTGGATCTTTGCGGGCATGTTCTGCAACTCGGCGAGGATCGAAGCAATTTCGTCCTTGTACTTGTTGCCGCGCAGCTGTGCTAGGTACAGGCCGAGCAGGTATGCTGCGGTAATCTGTGCCAGGAATGCCTTGGTGGATGCCACTGCGATTTCGGGGCCTGCGTGGGTGTACAACGCGGCGTCTGATTCGCGGGGCAGGGTCGAACCGTGGGTGTTGCAGATGGAGATAACCTTTGCGCCCTGTTCGCGTGCGTGGCGCACTGCCATCAGGGTGTCCATGGTTTCACCAGACTGCGAGAGTGCCACGATGAGGGTTTTCTCGTTCACGATGGGATCACGGTACCGGAACTCGTGTGCCAGCTCAACCTCGGTGGGGATGCGGCACCAGTGCTCGATGGCATAGCGTGCCACCTGGCCTGCGTATGCTGCGGTACCACATGCGACTACGATAATCTTGTCGATGGTGCGCAGCACCGAGTCGTCAATGTTCAGTTCGTCGAGGGTGAGGTTGCCGTTTTCGTCGAGGCGGCCCATGAGGGTTTGCTCAACTGCGGTGGGCTGCTCGTGGATTTCCTTCTCCATGAATGAATTGAAGCCGCCCTTTTCAGCTGCTGCTGCGTCCCATTCGATATGGAAGGGCTTGCCTTCTGCGGGGGTGCCTTCGAAGTCGATGATGGAGTAGTCGGTGCCGGTGATGGTCACAATCTGGTCCTGACCCATCTCGACGGCTTCCTTGGTGTAGTCAATGAACGCGGAGACGTCCGAACCGAGGAAGTTCTCGTTCTCGCCCAGGCCAATGACCAGCGGGGAGTTACGACGGGTTGCCACAACGCGGTCCGGGTGGTCTGCGTGCACTGCCAGGATGGTGAATGCACCTTCGAGGCGGTTGGATGCGACGCGCACTGCCTCGGTGAGGTCACCGGTGCCGAGCTTATTGTAGATGCTTGCGATGGTTGCTGCAGCTACCTCGGTGTCGGTCTGAGATGCGAACTCTACACCTTCGGCGAGCAGTTCGGTACGCAGCTCTGCGAAGTTTTCGATAATGCCGTTGTGTACGACGGCGAGGCGGCCGTTGTCGACGACGTGGGGGTGAGCGTTGTTGTCGGTGGGTCCACCATGGGTTGCCCAACGGGTGTGACCGATACCAATCTGGGATTCCGGCAGGGGGTTTTCCTTGACCTCATTTTCGAGGTTCAGGAGCTTGCCTGCCTTCTTACGGAATACGATGCCGTCGGGGCATACGAGTGCCACACCGGCAGAGTCATAGCCGCGGTATTCCTGACGGCGCAGACCTTCGAGGACCACATCGTACGCGTTGTGGTCAAACTTGTTACCGTCCGGAGCAGTGTCCAGACCTACATATCCTACAATTCCACACATGCTATAAGTTTATCCCACAAGTATCCGAATATGCGCACGGTGAAAAACCGTTATGCGTCACGTTTACTATGGCTTTTCCTACCTTTTTCGGTTGTGTCCTTTTCTTCTCATAAATTTATTTCGTGAAACAAACGGTGAGGGCGGGTATTTTCCCCGCGGGCTGAAAGTTCGTACACTTAGATAAATGAGCACCGCACCGTATATTTCTGGCGATGACCGCTTCATGCATCTTGACCGTTCCCGTTGGTCGCACCTAGCCGATGAGATTTCAGTTCCCCTCAGCGCTGAGGAAATTGAATCTCTTCGAGGTCTGGGTGAAACTGTCGACCTTGAAGAGGTGCAGCGTATTTATCTGCCGGTTTCTCGTCTTTTGAATCTGTATGTGACTGCTGCTTCTTCCCTAAACCATATGACAAATGATTTTCTGCATGTGTCTCAGCGGCGTGTCCCGTTCATTATTGGTGTGGCGGGTTCTGTTGCGGTGGGTAAGTCGACCACGGCGCGTATTTTGCAGGCTCTTTTGAGTCGTTGGCCGTCTACTCCTAATGTTCAGCTGGTGACGACGGATGGTTTCTTGTACCCGAACGCGGAGCTTCAGCGTCGCGGCATTATGCACCGTAAGGGTTTCCCGGAATCTTATGATCGCCGTGCTCTGTTGAATTTTGTGTCGCAGGTGAAGTCCGGTGCTGAGCGCGTGGTGGCGCCAAAGTATTCGCACCTGTATTACGACATCATGCCGGATGAGCATATTGAGGTCACGGCACCGGATGTGCTGATTCTTGAGGGTTTGAATGTTTTGGCGCCTTCTCATGCTGAGGGGCCGGAGACTTCTGATCTGACGCTGAGCGATTTCTTTGATTTCTCTATTTATGTGGATGCCCACACTGAGGATATTGAGCGCTGGTATGTGAGTCGTTTCTTGACTCTGCGTTCTTCGGCTTTTACGAATCCTCAGTCGTATTTCAAGCGTTATGCGGAGTTGAGCGATGAGCAGGCAGTTGAGGTTGCGACCGGCATTTGGAAGAGCGTGAATGAGCCGAATCTGTTGCAGAATATTTTGCCTACTCGTGCTCGTGCGCATTTGATTCTACAGAAGGGCGCCGAGCATACCGTGGAGCAGGTTCTTCTGCGTAAGAACTAGAGGTTCTTTAGGTTTTTATTGTTCGTGTGCGGCTTTAATTGCCCGTGTAGCGCGTTTGTGGTGCATTCTAGTAGAAGGCACCGGAGGCTCCACTCCCTCCCGGGGCGGGTTTAGGCTTCCGGCGCTTTTGTATGCATCTACGCCATGATGAGGAGTTATTGTGAAGTCCCTGCACCGTACGTCTACCGCCCAGGAGTCTTTTGATAGTTCTGCGGTGAACCGCCGTACTCTCTTGGGTGCCGCTTTGGGTGTTGGCGGTACCGCCTTATTGGCGGCTTGTGGTTCGCAGGGTCAGGGAGCGTCTTCTTCATCTTCTGCAGCGAGCGCTTCTGCCGCTGAGTCTGCGACGGCTTCGGCGGCCTCTTCTGCCGCACCCTCTCCTGTTGTTTCTGCTACCAGTGCTTCGGCTTCTGCGAGCGCATCTTCTTCCCCATTGGCGCTTGCACAGCCGAGTGTTGAGTCTCAGCCGCACTCATTGCGTTGCCTCGTGAATAAAATGCGCCCCTTTGCGCAGCAGGATTGGGAGCCGAGTGACCTGGTGGAGTTCTATGGTCATCAATTGCGCGCTGAGGCGGCTAAGGCGGCAGATACGATGATTGATGCGGCTGTTACTGATGGCGTGACTATGCTTGTTTCTAGCGCGTATCGTTCGTATGCGGTGCAGCAGCAGACCTATCAGTATTGGGTTTCGGTGAACGGTCAGCAAGTGGCGGACCAGTTGTCGGCTCGTCCCGGCTATTCGGAGCATCAGACGGGCTTGGCGATTGATTTTGCCTCTCCTGAGGGTTGCCGCTTGGAGGAGTGTTACCGCGATACGCTGGCTGGTCAGTGGTTGGCGAAGAACGCTCCGCGTTACGGATATATTTTGCGCTTCCCTAATGGTCGGCAGTCGGTAACCGGTTATCATTTTGAGCCGTGGCATTATCGCTATGTGGGTGTGCAGATTGCTCAGGAGTATGTGTCTTCGGGCGCGAAGACTTTTGAGGAGTTTATCGGTACGGGTGCGGCACCCGATTATGCAAGTGCGAACTAGGCTCTGAGCTAATCTTTCGGCTTTACCCGGTGCGCTGGGTGGTGATGCGTGTCATATTTCTAGCTTCCGTGTCGGAATTAAATAGGCACAGTAGATGTATATTTTTTCGCGTATAAGTCCTGCAAATCCGCGGTTTTTCGCAGGTTTTAGAGATTTTCACTCAGCTTCATGCGACCTAAACCTTAAGTACTGGGCACATTAGAAGTCCTGTGAAGAAAAACACATATTTTACAGCGAAAATTTTCTCAGAATATGGCATTTGGAACATCTAAAAGGCGCTATTCTATATCTCATGCTTAAGGGTTTTAAAGATTTTCTAATCCGCGGTAACGTCATCGACCTCGCAGTTGGTCTGATTATGGGTACGGCCTTCACCGCTGTGGTGACCTCGCTTGTCCAGGCCGTCCTGATGCCGGCTATCTCCATGCTGATTGGCTCCCCCAACTTCGACGACTTCCTGGTCTTCGGCCAGGTCAAGATTGGTGTGTTCCTGACCGCTGTTGTCAACTTCGTTCTGATTGCAGCTGCTGTATACTTCGCAGTTGTTATCCCGGTTCAGAAGCTGACTGAAATCGCACTGGCTAAGCAGAAAGCTGAAGACGAGGCTGTTGAAAAGGAAGAGACCGAGCTCGACCTTCTGAAGGAGATCCGCGACGCTCTGGCAAAGAAGTAATTTGCTCTGCTCTCTACCACTAAGTTTCAAACCCCCGTATCCCCTGTGGATGCGGGGGTTTTCCGTACCCTCTTCCCCCTGCACCCACTCAAGATAATGCAGAAGGGCTGGGAAAGTGTTACCTTCCCAACCCTTTCTCAATCCTCCGCTAGGGAAGAATACGTTTAGAGTGCCAGTTCCTTAGCCACCACGTCTGCCAGTTGCTGAGCAACCTCATCAGCCTGCTCCTGGGTTGCAGCTTCAACCATGACGCGAACGAGAGGCTCAGTGCCGGATGCACGCAGCAGCACGCGGCCGCTGTCACCCAGTATGCCTTCAGCCTTGCTCACAGCGGTAGCAAGTGCCTCGTTGGTCTTGACCGCCAGACGGTCAACGCCCTTAACATTGATCAGACGCTGCGGGGTGGGCTGCATGCGGGTTGCCAGCTCGGAGAGGGTCTGGCCGCTTCGGGCAACCTCTGCAGCCAGCTGGATGCCGGTCAGAACGCCGTCACCGGTGGTTGCGTAGTCGCTCATAATGACGTGGCCGGACTGCTCGCCGCCGAGGTTGTAGCCGTGCTCGCGCATAGACTCGAGGACGTAGCGATCGCCCACAGCGGTACGGCCGAGGGTAATGCCGTGCTCGCGCAGGTACAGTTCCAGACCAAGGCTGCTCATCACAGTTGCGACGAGGGTGTCCTTTACGAGCTTACCTTCGCGCTTAGCTGCAACAGCCAGAATAGCCATAATCTGGTCGCCGTCTACCAGGTTGCCCTTTTCGTCAACTGCCTGGCAACGGTCAGAGTCACCGTCGTGGGCAATACCGAGGTCCGCACTGTGCTCAACGACAGCTGCCTGCAACTTCTCGGGGTGAGTGGAACCCACGCCATCGTTGATGTTGGTGCCATTAGGCTCTACAGCCAGTGCGATAACCTCTGCACCCAGTGCTTCGAAGGTTTTCGGGGATGCCGTGTAGGCTGCACCGTTTGCGCAGTCCAGAACAATCTTCATACCTGCGAGGGGCGTGCCTTCGGGCAGGGTGGAGACCAGGTGCTCCACGTAAGCCTCGGTACCGTTCTCCAGGGGCTTGACGGTACCCACAGCACCACCAGTCGGGTAGCGGAAGGACTTATCGCGGTAAACACGCTCAATAGCGTCTTCAACCGAGTCTTCCAGCTTCTGGCCGCCGCGGGCCAGGAACTTAATACCGTTGTCTGCTGCGGGGTTGTGCGATGCAGAAATCATCACGCCGAAGTCAGCACCGGTGTGTGCCACCAGGTAAGCTGCTGCGGGGGTGGGGACAATACCGGCATCCAGCACGTCAACACCTGCGCTAGCGAAGCCAGCCTTCATCGCAGAGACAATAAAGTCTGCAGAGGATCGGGAGTCATTTGCGATCACGGCACGGGGGCGTACACCCTCTTCTACCGTGTCAAAGCCCAGAACAATAGAAGCCGCCTGCGCGAGCTCCATAGCCAGGGCGGGAGTAATTACATCGTTTGCCAGACCGCGTACGCCGTCGGTTCCAAAAAGTCGTTCAGTCACCCTTTTATTTTACGATGCGCATAACTCTGCTTAGGTGCATACACCGTAAATTCTTCATAATCAGAAAGTGATTTTCAGCGGCTACATATCTGCTTCATAGCTAATGTTTCTGCAGACGCACAAAGGTGCCTGCTCTCCGTTCCCGCGGTTGGGAAAAGAGAGACAGGCACCTTCATAATGCAAGCTGTTTAGCTGTTCTATCGCCGTAGGGTTGAGTTGTTGCTCTCCCCTATCTATCAACGCTTACTTGACGACGGGGAATCCGTCGGGGGAGTCACCGGACTCGTCCTCGAAGACGTGTGATGCGGAGCGGACAATCAGCGAATCGAGTTCACCCACGACACCCTCATCCTTGGAGGGGTAGTCGAACTGGGAGAGCACATAACGCATTGCTTCCAGACGTGCTCGCTTCTTGTCGTTGGACTTGATAACGGTCCAGGGGGCGTCACCGGTGTGGGTGTAGAAGAACATTGCTTCCTTCGCCGCGGTGTAGTCGTCCCACTTGTCCAAGGATGCTAGGTCGGTGGGGGAAAGCTTCCACTGACGAACCGGGTCGGTACGGCGGGAGGTGAAGCGTGCGAGCTGCTCTTCGCGGGTGACGGAGAACCAGAACTTGATGATGTGGATACCGGAGTTCACCAGCATGCGCTCCAGGTCCGGAACTTCGCGCATGAACTCGAAGTACTGTGCCTGGGTGCAGTAACCCATAACGCGCTCAACGCCGGCACGGTTGTACCAGGAGCGGTCCATCAGAACGATTTCGCCGCCGGAGGGCAGGTGCTTGATGTAACGCTGGAAGTACCACTGGGTCTGTTCGATATCGGTCGGCTTCTCCAGTGCGACAACGCGAGCACCACGGGGGTTCAGGTGCTCGGTGAAGCGTTTAATGGAGCCACCCTTACCTGCTGCGTCACGGCCTTCGAAAATGATGAGGATCTTCTGACCGGTGGACTTAGCCCAGAGCTGCAGCTTCAGCAGCTCGATCTGCAGGGCGCGCTTTTCCTTCTCGTATGCCTTGCGACTGAGCTTGGTGTCGTAGGGGTAGCCCTTCTTCCATGCCTGAGAGGTTTTGTCGTCCTTCTTGTCCTTGCCGAGGGCGCGGGTGAGGGAAGCCATTTCGTCCAGCTCTGCCGAGTAGTCTTCAACGACGGAGGTGCGGCGTGCCTGGGGCTTCAGAGCTTCCTTGATGGCTTGTTTCTTCTCAGAATCGGTGTATGCGTGTGCGCCTTCAGCGGTGTGCTGCTCGGCTTCAGTCTGAGGAGCCTCCACTGCCTGCTCTTCGGGCTTGGTGGAGGGATTCTGCTCTGCCATGAGTACTCTTTTCTTCCTGTCTGCTTTGACTCTTTAACTCTACCGGTGTGCTCTTCTATGAACAAACGTAACAGTTACAAACACCCTTAACGTTTAAGGCCGGTAGATACGCAGAACGCCCCGTCTCTCCCAATGGGATAGACGGGGCGTAGTGCTTCGTAAAACCAGCGATTAACGCTTGGAGAACTGCGAAGCCTTACGTGCCTTCTTAAGACCAGCCTTCTTACGCTCGATGACGCGTGCGTCACGGGTCAGGTAGCCAGCCTTCTTCAGTGCGGGGCGGTTATTCTCGCGGTCAATCTCGTTCAGTGCACGAGCGATACCCAGGCGCAGAGCGCCTGCCTGACCGGAAGGGCCACCACCGTTGATGCGTGCGATTACGTCGTATGCGCCCTCGAGCTCCAGGAGCTTGAAGGGCTGGTTGACGTCCTGCTGGTGAAGCTTGTTGGGGAAGTACTCTTCCAGGCTACGACCGTTGATGGTCCAGTTGCCGGAACCGGGCACAACGCGAACGCGTGCCACTGCTTCCTTGCGGCGACCAACTGCTGCGCCTGCAACGGTCAGTGCCGGACGTGCTGCCTTAGCCACTGCGGGGGCAGCGGACTCCGAGGTGTAGCTGGTCAGCTCTTCCTCGACTACGATCTGCTCTTCGTTCTGAGCCACGATTTCTCCTATTGTTTCTTCGTAGGCCCGAATTACTGGGCGACCTGGTTGAATTCGTAGGTCTTGGGCTGCTGTGCCGCGTGCGGGTGCTCGGGGCCAGCGTAGACCTTCAGCTTCTTGAGCTGCTGTGCAGCAAGCTTGTTCTTGGGAAGCATGCCCTTAACAGCCTTCTCAACCGCGCGAACGGGGTTGGTCTCAAGCAGCTCTGCGTAGTTCACGGACTTCAGACCGCCGGGGTAACCCGAGTGGCGGTATGCACGCTTCTGCTCGAGCTTTGCACCGGTCAGGGCAACCTTCTCAGCGTTCACGATGATAACGAAGTCACCGGTGTCAACGTGGGGAGCAAAAGTCGGCTTGTGCTTACCGCGCAGCAGGATAGCGGTCTGGCTTGCGAGGCGGCCGAGAACAACGTCGGTGGCGTCAATGACGTGCCACTGGCGCTCGACTTCGCCGGGCTTGGGAGTATAAGTGCGCAAAATATTGGCCTTTGTCTCGAAATGTACATACGGCGCTTAGTTGGGTATCGCGCCTTTTACTTACGTGCATGACGAACACCCGGGTGAGGACCGAGCTGCCGCCCGTTCTGCCCGTACTCTACACCGCCTTAACGTCCTGCAACTAGACAGCGATTTAGAGTGCGCCCGGGTAGAACACGCACAACATATCAACACTATACAGGACGTCGAGTGCTTAATCCACCGCCAAAGCCTTAAAAATAGGGCTTTTTTGTCTTAAACACATTTTTAAATTCCATTCGTGTAATTCACCCTCGACGGTTGTGCTCCTACGTTGAGCCCCTTATCACTTCCAGCACATGACGGTGCTCAATATACACAGGGCGTTAAACGCTCTGTGCCTCGTGGTCTTCACGCATTGCTCGAGCACGCTCAGCTTGTTCTCCGTACAACTCCGGCGCAGGGTAGTAAATCTCAGCCAGAGCAAGCGCGTGCGGAGGTGCCAAAGTCAGCGAAGCCTCGCGTCCAGGGTTCTCAATCCGCTCACGCAACCAGGCGGCGTCACGTTTACCTGTACCGTAGAGCACCAGAGCACCCACGAGCGAACGCACCATGTGATGGCAGAAGGCATCAGCCACCACGCGCACCTCAATAAGACCACTCTCTGTGCGAGTGAAGCTAAGCTCTCGCAGCTCACGAATCGTGGTCGCACCTTCACGCGGTTTGCAGAAAGAGAGAAAATCACGCAGACCGAGTAGCTGCTGTGCCGATTCATTAAGATTAGCGCAATCCAGATACTCAGGCACTGCCCAGGTGTAGGTGCGCTGCAGAGGGTTAAGACCGTCCGCCGCACCATCTACAATGCGATAAACGTAGCGGCGGCCGGTAGCAGAGAAGCGTGCATCAAAATCGAAGGGAACCTCAGCGACCCGGTGAATCTGAATAGCACCCCGCATAATACCGCGGACGTTCTTCGGCAAGTTCAACTGCTCTTCCGCATCGTAGAGGCAACGTTGCAAAGCACCGGTGAGGCGGCGACCTAGGGCAGCCGTCGGGTCATCCTCCCCCGTTCGACCTTGCAGGCGAGTCCAATCCTCATCGCTCAGATCGCAATGCAGGGTCTGAGCTTCCGCATGCACACCGGCATCAGTTCGGCCCGCGACCACCACGCGGTGAGATGCACGCAAAATCAGCTCAAGAGCGTTCTCAATAACTCCCTGCACCGTGACAAGGTTCGGTTGGGCAGCCCATCCGCTGAAAAGGGAACCGTCGTAGGCGCAATCAATTCGTACGCGGTGCGTAGCAATGAAAAGCTGCTCTTCGTAATTCTCTAAAGCAGTAGCATTCTGCATTGGTGTGCCTTTCAGCAGTAATAGTGTACGAAAATATTGGCAAAGTTCTTGAAGATTGGGTACCCTCAGGAATAGATTCATCTTAAAATATGCAGATATGCCAATCCGCCGCCCACAATAGTGGACGGCGGATTGGCATATTTTAGGCTTAGCCTAAATCAGCTGGAATCCGTATTACTCGGAAACCTTCTGTGCTGCTGCGCCACCTGCGGGGGCATAACCTGCAGCCTCTGCCGACTCAGCGGAGTCGAACCAGATTTCAGCCTTGGTGCTGGTGTACCAGCGGGAACCGGGCACGTGGTACTTCATGGAATCGGCGTTACCCTTAACCTCGAAGCCCTCGGGAGCCTCGCCGGACTCCAGGGGTGCGTGAGAACCTGCGGGCAGACCCTCAGCAGCTTCAGCCTTGGTACCCTCAGCTGCCTTCTCAGCAACCTTGGTTGCCTCAGCAACTGCACCCTGGGTTGCAACGGGCTCCATTACGAGCTCGATGACTGCCATGGGAGCGTTGTCACCCTTGCGGTTACCGATCTTGATGATGCGGGTGTAACCACCGGGGCGTTCTGCCATTGCCGGAGCAATAACGGTGAAGAGCTCGTGCACGACGGACTTGTCGGTGATGGAACGCAGCACGCGACGGCGAGCAGCCAGGTCGCCCTTCTTACCGAAGGTGATGAAGCGCTCTGCCACCGGACGCAGGCGCTTTGCCTTGGTCAGGGTGGTGGTGATGCGCTTGTGCTGGAACAGCTGCGCCGACAAGTTGTTGAGCATGTGGCGCTCGTGGGTCGGGGAACCGCCGAGGCGGGGACCCTTAGTGGGAGTAGGCATAGTTAAATCTCCATAGTTGCGTTCCCTAACGCCCCAGCAGCGGAGCCTCTTAGGGAATCAAGTTTGACTGATCCCGGTGGAACCGGGTGAACTATTCGGTCGAAATTATTCGCCGGAACCGTCTTCGTCATCAAGCGGGCGTGCAGCAGGCTCGAAACCGGGAGGGGAGTCCTTCAGGGACAGGCCGAGTTCGATGAGCTTTGCCTTGACCTCGTCAATGGACTTAGCACCGAAGTTACGGATATCCATCAGGTCAGCTTCACTGCGGGTCACGAGCTCACCCACAGTGTGGATACCCTCGCGCTTGAGGCAGTTGTAGGAACGAACGGACATATTCAGTTCCTCAATCGCCAGTGCCAGATCAGCTGCCATGGACTCGTCGGCGGGCGACGGGCCAACTTCGATACCCTCAGCGGCAATGTTCAGCTCACGTGCCAGGCCGAAGAGCTCGACCAGGGTGCTGCCTGCAGAAGCAACAGCGTCACGCGGTGCGATGGCTTCCTTGGTTTCGACATCCAGAGTCAGGCTGTCGAAGTCGGTGCGCTGCTCAACACGGGTCGCGTTCACACTGAAGGTAACCTTCAGAACCGGGGAGTAGATGGAGTCAACCGGGATACGGCCAATCTCGCCATCGCCGGCCTTGTTCTGAGCTGCAGTCACATAGCCGCGACCGCGCTCAATAACCAGCTCAGCGTTGAAGTTTGCCGAGGCGTTCAGGGTTGCCAGGTGCAGTTCCGGGTTGTGGATCTCCACGCCAGCGGGAACCTCGATGTTGCCTGCGGTCAGTTCACCTTCGCCCTGCTTGCGCAGGTAGGCCACGACGGGCTCGTCGTTCTCAGAAGAGATGGAGAGCTTCTTGATGTTCAAGATAATCTCAGTGACGTCCTCGGTCACGCCGGGAACGGTGCTGAACTCGTGCAGTACACCATCAATGCGGACGCTGGTAACAGCGGCGCCGGGGATGGAAGACAGCAGAGTACGGCGAAGGGAGTTACCCATGGTGTAGCCGAAACCGGGCTCCAGAGGCTCGATGGTGAAGCGCGAGCGGTTGGGCGCTACGACCTCTTCAGTCAGAGTGGGGCGCTGTGCAATAAGCACTTTGTTTCCTTTCGGTGAGCTCCGCTATATGAGCCCACAGGTTGGGGAAAACATATCTTAGGAAGCAGACGGGTGTCTGTACTCTCCGGGTACGGCTCCTTGCGGAGTGTGCCCGTCGAGGGATTAGGTCGAGACCTAATTAGACGCGGCGGCGCTTCGGGGGACGGCAACCGTTGTGTGCAACGGGGGTAACGTCCTGGATCGAACCGACCTCGAGGCCTGCAGCCTGCAGGGAGCGGATTGCGGTTTCGCGACCGGAACCGGGACCCTTGACGAACACGTCAACCTTGCGGACGCCGTGCTCCTTGGCGCGGTTTGCAGCAGCCTCAGCAGCCAGCTGTGCGGCATAGGGGGTGGACTTACGGGAGCCCTTGAAGCCCATGTCGCCAGCGGAGGACCAGGAGATCACTGCACCGGTGGGATCGGTGATGGAGACGATGGTATTGTTGAAGGTCGACTTGATGTGAGCCTGACCAGCAACGATGTTCTTGCTAACCTTGCGGCGGTTGGTCTTACGAGCTGCCGCAGCGCGAGTCTTGGGAGGCATTTTTGATTCTCCTACAAAGGTTTTCTAATACGTTGGTCGGATAGGGATATCCAACAGAGCAACGTTGCTTACTTCTTCTTACCTGCGACGGTACGCTTCGGGCCCTTGCGGGTACGTGCGTTAGTCTTGGTGCGCTGACCGTGAACCGGCAGGCCGCGGCGGTGGCGCAGGCCCTGGTAGGAACCGATTTCAACCTTACGGCGGATGTCAGCTGCAACCTCGCGGCGAAGATCACCTTCAACCTTGTAGTTGCCTTCGATGAAGTCACGAAGTGCCACGAGCTCCTGGTCGGTCAGGTCCTTGACGCGGGTGTCAGGGTTGACGCCGGTAGCAGCGAGGGTTTCATGTGCACGGGTCTTGCCCACGCCGTAGATGTAAGTGAGAGCAACTTCCACGCGCTTTTCGCGGGGAATATCAACTCCAGCGAGACGTGCCATACTGGCTTCTCCTTGTTGTTTTCCAGAGGTCTATAGCATCACTGCCCGAGTTGTTCTGCCTCGGTCCCCGGCCTCTGAGTCCGGAGGTATCCGAAGGCGCCTTTTTGGGCGTTGCTTCGGAGCGGTGCCTATGACAATTCCGCCCTCTGTTGAGGCGGTTACAAAGTCAGCTACTAGGGATTAGCCCTGGCGCTGCTTGTGGCGCGGGTTTTCGCAGATCACCATGACCACACCGTGACGGCGGATCACTTTGCACTTATCGCAGATCGGCTTAACGCTCGGCTTGACCTTCATCGCATTCCTTTTGATTGCAACTTGATTACTGGCGAGATAAGAGGTTCCCTCACTTACGTTGGGGAACTGCGTTATCCCTTTGAACACGATTTAAACGCCGCCAAAGGCGACGTTTATCTCGGGTTTACTTGTAACGGTAGACGATACGACCTCGGGAAAGGTCGTAGGGGCTCAGTTCCACTACTACTCGGTCCTCAGGCAGGATGCGAATGTAGTGCTGACGCATCTTGCCCGAGATGTGTGCGAGAACCTTGTGGCCGTTATCCAGCTCAACACGGAACATCGCGTTGGGCAGAGCTTCAACCACAGAGCCTTCAATCTCGATGACGCCGTCTTTCTTAGCCATATCCTCCGCTAACGTCGGTGCCCGTCGCAGGTGCGGCGGGCAAATGTATCTTCTGTCTGTGAGCTCACCGCGGTGAGGTGCTAGGGCGTTTTAAGGTGCACTTAACACTGGCACAAACAACCAACTCTTAACTCTACGGCAAAGAGCGGGGAAAAACAACCGTGATTTTTATGACATCAGGCACTTAAGGTTTAAAAGGTTTAAGCCCCCCCCCCCACTCCAGAAAGCCTTAAGGACTGCCAACCGGCGGAAAGGGGCACACCTTATCGAGCAAAGCTCAGTTGCCTAGTCTTCCTTAGCGGCAAGCTGACCGCATGCGCCATCAATATCGGAACCACGAGTATCACGAATAGTCGTCGGAATACCGTGGGCACGCAGACGCTCCACAAAGTTCTGCTCAACGCCCTTACGGGATGCCGTCCATTTCGAACCCGGGGTCGGGTTCAGCGGAATCGGATTCACGTGCACCCAGCCTCGGCCTCGCTGAGCCAGCTTCTTACCGAGCAGATCCGCACGCCAGCCCTGATCGTTAATATCGCGAATCAGCGCATACTCAATGGAGACGCGGCGACCGGTCGTACGGTAGTAGTCGTACGCAGCGTCCAGAGTCTCGTCGACCTTCCAACGCTGGTTAATCGGAATCAGCTCATCACGCAGCTCATCATCCGGAGCATGCAGAGACAGCGCCAAAGTAATGGGCAGCTTCTCCAGCTCGAACTTACGAATACCCGGCACCAGGCCCACGGTCGACATGGTCAGACCACGAGCAGAAATACCGAGGCCCTCCGGCGAAGGGTCAATCAGACGATGCACAGCACCCATGGTTGCCTTGTAGTTAGCGAGCGCCTCGCCCATACCCATGAAGACAATATTGGAAACACGCAGCGGACGAGTATCCTCAGAACCACCTTCTGCTTCTTCCAGGCCCTTCATCTGCTTCAGATAGCGAGCACCGGCAACGACCTGCTCCACAATTTCTGCAGTGGAGAGGTTACGGGTCAAACCCTGCTGACCGGTCGCACAGAAGGGGCAGTTCATACCGCAACCAGCCTGCGAAGAGATGCACATGGTCACGCGGTTGTCATAGCGCATGATAACGGACTCAATGAGCGCACCATCGAAGAGGCGGTGCACAACCTTCAGAGTGTCGCCACCGTCAGCCTCGAGGGTACGGACCGGGGTCAGAAGCTGAGGCATCGCCTGTGCAACTATCTGCTCGCGGTCCTTAGCCGGCAGGTCAGTCATCTCGGCAGGGTCAGTGACTAAACGCTCAAAATAGTGCTTGGACAGCTGGGATGCACGGAACGACTGATGGCCAAGTTCCTTCAGAAATTCGCGGCGGCCAGCCATGTCGAAGTCAGCGATATGCTTGGGCGGCTTCGCACGGCGCGGTGCTTTCAGGGTGATCTGGCCGGGTGCGGGGCGAATATTCGAGATTTCAACCGGCACCTTGGTCGCAGCGGGTGCGGTTGTCTCGCCGCTGTTGAGAGTTTCGCTCATGGAGCTTCTTCCTTGTGATGTGGATGCTTTCGGATACGTTATCACGCACCGGACCGGATTCGCCGGTTTCTTCAGGTGGAGGTGAGGCAGCTAAAGGTGGGTTCCCCTACCCTAGCGGTGAGACTTAGGCGGGAATCGGAACCGGGGTTACGCCAAAGCGAGCAAGTTCGCTTGCGCCACCGTCTTCTGCAGTCAGGACCCAGATACCTTCACTGTGCACAGCAACGGAGTGCTCCCACTGGCATGCATCGGAGCCATCAACGGTCACAACAGTCCAGTCGTCGGAGAGCACGTTAGTCTCGATGGAGCCGGTGACAAGCATCGGTTCGACAGCGAAAGCCATGCCGGGCTTAATCTTCGGACCCATGTCACGCACAGCGTAGTTCAGTACGTCCGGTGCCATGTGCATCTGGGAGCCGATACCGTGACCGACGTAGTCTTCAATGATGCCGTACTTATCGCCGTATTCTTCGGTCACATACGCTTCGATGGCAAGGCCGATTTCGCCGACCTTTTTTGCGGTTGCCAGAGCGGCAATACCATGCCACATTGCCTCGCGGGTGACAGCGGAAAGCTCGGCGCGTGCTTCGCTCACGTTACCAACCAGTACAGTACGCGCCGAATCGCCGTGCCACTGACGGTTGGTAGCGGGATCAATGACGTACGCGCCACCGTCGATGGAGAGAATATCACCGTCCTTGAGCACGTAGTCGCCGGGGATACCGTGAACAACCTCATGGTTGACGGAGGTACATACAGTTGCAGGGTAGTCGTAGTAGCCGTAGAAGTTGGAGGTTCCACCCAGTTCCAGCATGGTGCGCTCAAAGGCGGCGTTGACCTCTGCGGTGGTTATACCGGGGCGGGCTGCAGCCACTGCCGCATCGAGCGCGCGGCTGGTGATAACGCCTGCACGAGCCATCTGCTGAAGCTGTGCGTTGGTTTTAATTTCGACTCGTGCCATTCTGGCTCCTTAGGTATGTGGGGCGGTACGCCCAAGCTTAGAACTCTACAGACAGCACTGTACCCCCGCAAGTCTTTGTGATGCATCATGCACCTCAAATTGCGGGGGTACAGCAGAAGATTACTTCAGAGCGTCGAGGATGCGCTTGGTGACTTCAGCAATCTCGCCGAGGCCATTAACTTCCTTGACGATGCCGCGTTCGCGGTAGATTGCGATCAGCGGTGCGGTTTCTTCTTCGTAGACCTTCAGGCGGTGACGGATGACCTCTTCGTTGTCATCGGTACGACCCTGCTCTGCTGCGCGGTTGAGCAGACGCTCGACGAGTTCGTCGTTGTCTGCAACCAGCAGGAGAACGCGGTCGATCTTCTCGCCCTTGGCCTCGAGGATGGAGTCCAGCTCGTGCACCTGGGAGGTGTTGCGGGGATAGCCGTCGAGCAGGAAGCCGTTGACGACGTCACTTTCCTCCAGGCGTGCGCGCACCATGTTGTTGGTGACAGAGTCGGGAACCAGGTTGCCGGAGTCGATGTACGACTTTGCTTCCTTGCCCAGTTCGGTCTCTTCCTTGATGTTCTTGCGGAAGATATCACCGGTAGAAATCGTGGGAATCTTCAGCGCTTCAGCAATCTTGACGGCCTGGGTGCCCTTACCTGCACCGGGAGGGCCGACGATGAGCAGACGGTTCATCGGAGCAGTCCTTCGTAGTTTCGTTGTTGGAGCTGAGCATTGATCTGCTTGAGAGTATCAAGACCAACACCCACCACGATCAGCAGCGAGGCGCCGCCGAACGGGAAATTCTGGTTTGCGTTGAATAGGATAAGCGCTACCAGGGGAATCATGGAAATTACACCCAGGTAAAGTGCACCAGGCAACGTAATTCGATTGAGTACGTAGCTGAGGTAACGCTCGGTGGGCTTACCGGCGCGAATACCGGGGATGAAGCCACCGTACTTCTTCATATTGTCCGCTACTTCTACCGGGTCGAAGGTGACCGCCACGTAGAAGTACGCGAAGCCAATAATCATGAAGAAGTAGAGAGCAATGTACAGCGGGTGGTCGCCGCGCACCAGGTATGCGTTGATCCAGTTAACCCAGTCCGGTGGAGTGGAGCCGTCGGTCGGGGTGTTGAACTGGGCAAGCAGACCGGGCAGGGTCAGCAGGGAGGAGGCGAAAATCAGCGGGATCACGCCGGCCATGTTGACCTTGAGTGGAATATAGGTGTTGGTGCCGCCAATGGTGCGTCGACCAATCATGCGCTTTGCGTACTGCACAGGGATACGGCGAACGGACTGCTCCACATAGACCACAGCGAGCATAACCAGCAGGCCGATGCCGCAGACAGCTGCGAAAATACCCCAACCGTGGGTGCGCTGGATGGAGCCCAGAGCGCTCGGGAAGGAGGAAGCAATTGAGGTGAAGATCAGCAGGGACATGCCGTTGCCGACGCCACGCTCGGTAATCTGCTCACCCATCCACATGATGACGGTGGTACCTGCACACAGGGTGACGATAATCAGCAGGATGTGCAGTACATCGTCCTGGGGGATGATGCCGGGGCAGTTACCCAGCAAAACGCCGGAGCGCGCCATCGAGACGATGGTGGTTGCGTTCAGCAGAGCAAGAGCGATGGTCAGGTAGCGGGTGTACTGGGTGAGCTTTGCCTGGCCCTGCGCGCCTTCATCGTGTAGCTCCTGGAATCGCGGGATGACCACGCGCAGCAGCTGGATGATAATGGACGCGGTAATGTACGGCATCACGCCGAGGGCAAAGATCGAAAGCTGCAGCAGTGCGCCACCGCTGAAGAGGTTGACGATATCGTAGACGCCACCGCTCGTAACATTGGCTTTCAGACACTGCTGTACATTTCCGTAGGAAACGCCTGGCGCGGGGATGAAAGTGCCCACGCGGTACAGCACAATCATTGCCAGGGTAAACAGCAGCTTACGCCGCAAATCGGCGGTCTTAAAGACTCGCCCGAATGCGCTCAGCACATGTCCTCCTGTAAGTCTATGGGGCGCCCATCCCTCTCGAGGAGTTTTAGGGCGCAGTAAACACATCTTCCAGTCTATCGTGTTTGGAGCGGGTAACGATAACTCCCTAGCAGATTATGTAGCTTTTATATTCTCTTAGCGTGATTTCTGAACACTAAATGTGGCGTGTACCAAGCGTTCAAATATACGAATACAGGAATATACCCCTGTTGTGAGTCTTTTCGAGCAGCAAAAAGCCCCCGCCGTACAGTGTACGGACGGGGGCTTTCTCGTCTTGAAGACTACTTAACGGTTACAGAACCGCCAGCGGCCTCGATCTTCTCGATAGCGGAAGCCGATGCCTTGTCGACAACAACGTTCACCTTAACGGAGATTTCGCCGTTGCCCAGAACCTTCACGAGCTCGTTCTTGCGAACGGCACCCTTAGCAACCAGTGCCTCCACGGTGACGTCGCCACCGTTGGGGAACAGTTCCTGGATTCGGTCCAGGTTAACAACCTGGTACTCGGTGCGGAAGGGGTTCTTGAAGCCGCGCAGCTTCGGCAGGCGCATGTGCAGCGGCAGCTGGCCGCCTTCGAAGCCTACACGAACCTGGTAACGTGCCTTGGTACCCTTGGTACCGCGACCTGCGGTCTTACCCTTGGAGCCTTCACCGCGGCCAACGCGGGTCTTTGCCTTGTGGGCACCCGGTGCCGGGCGCAGATCGTGAATCTTGATAGCTTCTGCCATCTTTACTTGACCTCCTCAACCTTCACCAGGTGAGCAACGGTGTTAACCATGCCAACGGTGATGGGGTCAGCAGTGCGGACTACCTTGTTGCCGGGGCGCTTGAGGCCCAGGGAACGCAGGGTGTCGCGCATATTCTGCTTCTGACCAACATAGGACTTGACCTGGGTGATTTCCAGCTTTGCGTCGCTGGGCTGAATACGCTTGGCCATTACTACGCACCTGCCTTTTCAGACTTGGTGTTGCGCAGGTAGCTCGGGATAACCTCATCGGTGGGCAGGCCACGGCGGGCTGCCACTGCCAGGGGCTCCTCGAGCTGCTTGAGTGCTGCAACAGTTGCGTGAACGATGTTGATCTGGTTCGAGGAACCGAGCGACTTGGACAGCACATCGTGAATGCCTGCGCACTCGAGTACTGCACGCACGGGGCCACCTGCGATAACACCGGTACCAGCGGTTGCCGGACGGAGCATCACAACGCCTGCAGCTGCTTCACCCTGCACACGGTGCGGGATGGTGCGGCCTTCGATGCGGGGAACGCGGAAGAAGTTCTTCTTTGCTTCCTCGACACCCTTGGAGATTGCTGCGGGAACTTCCTTAGCCTTACCGTAGCCAACGCCGACCAGGCCGTTACCGTCACCAACGACGACCAGCGCGGTGAAGCTGAAGCGACGACCACCCTTGACGACCTTGGAAACGCGGTTGATGGTCACAACGCGCTCGATGTACTTGTCCTTCTCCTCCTCGCGAGCGCGGTTGTTGCGGCGCTCACCACGGCCACGACGCTCGCCGCGGTTGTTGCGGCGCTCCTCGCGCTGGTTGGAGGTCTCAGCGGTTTCAGCTACTACTGCTTCGCTCACCTGAGTTTCCTTTACGTTCTGCTCGCTCATTAGAGTGCAAGACCTCCCTCGCGTGCACCGTCTGCAACGGCTGCAACACGGCCGTGGTACTTGTTACCACCGCGGTCGAACACGACTGCCTCAACACCAGCTGCCTTGGCACGCTCTGCTACGAGCTCACCAACGCGCTTTGCTTTAGCGGTCTTGTCCAGGTCAGCTGCACGCAGCTCTGATTCCATGGTGGAAGCGGATGCCAGGGTTACGCCCTTAACATCGTCGATAACCTGAACGAACATGTGACGGGTCGAACGGGTGACACACAGGCGCGGACGCGCAGCGGTACCCGAAACGTACTTGCGGACGCGAGCGTGACGACGTGCACGCTGCGCTGCCTTCGACTTGATAGCCATGTTTACTTACCAGCCTTTCCGACCTTGCGGCGGATGTGCTCACCTGCGTAGCGAACACCCTTACCCTTATAGGGATCGGGCTTACGCAGACCACGAATGTTTGCTGCAACCTGACCAACGAGCTGCTTGTCGATACCCGACACAGTCAGCTTGTTAGCACCCTCCACTGCGAAGGTAATACCCTCAGGAGCGGTGATGTTGATCGGGTGGGAGTAGCCCAGAGCGAACTCCAGGTCGTTACCCTTCGGGGTCACACGGTAACCGGTACCAACAATTTCCAGCTTCTTTTCATAACCGGAGGTAACGCCGATAATCAGGTTCTGAATCAGGGTACGAGTCAGACCGTGCAGCGAGCGAGACAGACGCTCGTCGTTCGGACGAGATACAACGATCTCGTTTTCGTTCAGAGCCACGGTGATGGGGGAAGCTACCTTGTGGGAGAGCTCGCCCTTCGGGCCCTTAACAGTGACCAGGTTGCCATCGACCTTAACCTCAACGCCGGCGGGAACCGAGATGGGGAGACGTCCAATACGTGACATTATTCTCTTCCTTTCTCTTCTAACCGACTACCAGATGTAAGCGATGACTTCGCCGCCCACGCCCTTCTTCGCAGCCTGCTTGTCAGTGAGCAGACCCGAAGAGGTGGACAGGATTGCGATGCCGAGGCCACCCAGAACCTGGGGCAGGTTGGTGGACTTTGCGTAGGTACGCAGGCCCGGCTTGGAAATACGACGCACGCCAGCGATAGAACGCTCGCGGGACGGACCGTACTTGAGGACGAGGGTCAGGGTCTTGCCGACCTTTGCATCCTCAACCTTCACGTCGGCGATGTAGCCCTCAGCCTTCAGAATCTCAGCAATGCGAGCCTTCAGTTTGGAGTAGGGCATGGATACGGTGTCGTGGTATGCGGAGTTTGCGTTACGCAAACGGGTCAGCATATCTGCGACCGGATCAGTCATAGTCATTGTGGGCTTTAGCCCTTCCTCGTTGTGGTTTCCCTACCCCGCGGTAACGGGGTCTGGACCTACAACGTAGTCGTTAGTTGGTCTTGAACGGGAAGCCCAGTGCCTTCAGGATTGCACGGCCTTCCTCGTCGGTCTTCGCGGAGGTCACCACGGTGATGTCCATACCACGCACGCGGTCGATCGAGTCCTGATCGATTTCGTGGAACATGGACTGCTCGGTCAGACCGAAGGTGTAGTTACCGTTACCGTCGAACTGGCGGTCCGAGAGGCCGCGGAAGTCGCGGATTCGGGGCAGTGCCAGGGTGACGAGGCGGTCCAGGAATTCCCACATGCGGTCGCCACGCAGGGTGACGTGTGCGCCGATGGGCATACCTTCGCGCAGCTTGAACTGTGCGATGGACTTCTTAGCGCGGGTAACAATCGGCTTCTGACCGGTGATTGCGGTGAGATCGCGGATTGCGCCTTCCATGAGCTTTGCGTCGCGAGCTGCCTCGCCAACACCCATGTTTACGACGACCTTAACGATCTTCGGGGTCTGCATGACGTTCTCGTACTTGAACTCTTCCTGCAGAGCGGGAACGACGACCTCAGCGTACTTGGTCTTGAAGCGGGGGGTGATCTTGGTTTCGGTCATTAGATGTCCTTACCCGAACGCTTAGCAACGCGCACGCGAACGGTGCGCTCCTTGCCGTCACGCTCTACAGTCTCGAGGCGGAAACCAACACGGGTCGGCTTCTTGGTCTCGGGGTCAACAATCGCAACGTTAGAAACGTGGATCGGTGCCTCAACCTTCTGGATGCCGCCTGCTGCGCCGGTCAGGGGGTTAGCCTTGGTGTGCTTGGTGACGACCTTGACGCCCTCAACAATCACGCGGTTTTCCTTGGGGAGAACCTTCAGAACCTTGCCCTGCTTGCCCTTATCTGCACCGGAAATAACCTGAACCAGGTCGCCGGACTTGATCTTAGCCATGAATTAGAGCACCTCCGGAGCCAGCGAAACGATCTTCATGAACTTCTTATCTCGAAGCTCACGACCCACGGGGCCGAAGATACGGGTACCACGGGGATCACCATCAGTGTTCTTCAGGATCACTGCGGAGTTCTCGTCGAACTTGATGTAGGAACCGTCGGGACGACGGGTTTCCTTCTTGGTGCGGACGACGACTGCCTTGACAACGTCACCCTTCTTTACGGTACCGCCGGGGATTGCATCCTTGACGGTTGCGACGATGATGTCGCCAATGCCTGCGTAGCGACGCGAGGAACCACCGAGAACACGGATGGTCAGGATTTCCTTCGCACCAGTGTTGTCGGCGACCTTCAGTCGCGACTCCTGCTGAATCATATTTCTCCTGTCGTCTCGCCGGTTCCGACTCGCTTTAGGCGCGAGCCAGCCTTGCGGAACATTTTTACGGGATTGGTTGACGCCCCGGGCCCCATCTCTATGGAAGGGGTTAGCGGAAACGCCTGGGGCAAACCCATGCCAGAAGCATTTGGACCCGCGTGAAGCGGGCGTATCCCACCCGTAAGTAGCGGCATTATGCACTGGCACGAGAAGCCCGTGGTTGTGCAGCTATTTGGATACAGCCACACAGTCTTAACACTGTACAGGAAGCAGGTATGTAGCGCAAGAGTTGATCGACTATGATTTCGGTCTCCTCCACCCTATCTCTGGAGATAGCCGGGTTTATAGAGTAAAACCCCATATCCCACATCACCATCGATTGAGAAGGTCCATTATTTGACACTTAAAGCAGGAGGCCCCTTCGTGTAGTTCCTGACGCATAAGAAACTGAAGGGGCCTCGAGAAATCTATCAAACAATGTGTAAAACAAGGAAGATAGATATTTATATTTTACTACGCTTTACTGTACTTCCACGACAGACTTGCCGCAGCTAGCAAGAGATCACCCCAGTCCTACTCTCCCACCTCACAAGCGCACACACAGCATCAGAGGGAAGGCCGGGACTGTTTTTAGGTATATCGACCGCTCTTCACTCAGTAGCCAGGACACATATACTTCGCGGTACCGTCATGGACAAGAGGCTTCTCCCTACCAATTCTCTTCTAGAGCCTCGCAGTATTCATCAAAGCGCACATCCAGCACGCGGGGAACCTTAATCTGCAGGGTAGTCCTCTGCCTTGTTCATAGCAATGGCGCCATATTTCGCCACCCTTGAACTCCACCAAAGCAGTGCTCTGAAAAAATCTGCTTAAAAATTTAGAAATTAAGGGTCGTTTTTTCAAAAATCAAGTTTTTTGGTAATAAATGTGCTTCAAGGTGCGAAAATCAGCAAGATGTACCATAATAGAAGAGACGCATGCGTCAAATAAGAGGTTCGGTCCTTATCGGACAGATTTCTTGGGTCCCTTTTTCCTCGCTAATCCGTTTGTCTAGGGACCGAACCTCGCTTTGACACAAACCCGCACTTCGGTGCGGGTTTTCTTTATATCTGAGGTACCAGAACCCTACATTTCATCTTTTACGGGCTGTTAACTGGTCAAATATGGACGGGCGAATGCAGAAGGTCCGCCTCGCCCTCCCCTATTTCTCTCATTCCTTCTCTCTCCCCCGTCTCGCTGCTACTTCTGACTCTGGTCTAGGCCTTCCACCTCTATAACAGACATATGGACAAGCTGAAAGGGGCGGTACCCATCGCTTTGATGGGTACCGCCCCTTTCAATGTCTACCGGCAGTTTCAGAGGATAAATCGGGTTCTTAAATATCCTGCAGATCCCGCCCTACCTCTTTAGTTACTACAGAGCGGTAGTATCGTGAGCTAC
The DNA here is from genome assembly GCF_029850875.1 of Rothia similimucilaginosa. Taxonomy (GTDB): domain Bacteria; phylum Actinomycetota; class Actinomycetes; order Actinomycetales; family Micrococcaceae; genus Rothia. The sequence continues at coordinate 126,081 of NZ_JAOVAM010000004.1, forward strand.
CGTGGGGTACGGACTATGCCTTGCGACGACGTGCTACAAGCACAGTTGCGCCAACGATCAGGGCAAGAACGCCAACTCCAGCTGCAACGACGACGCCCGAAGCACCGGTGTTAGCCAGTGAAGATTTCGAGGGGTTCGAAGAGGTGGAGCCGTTGCTGGAAGAGGTAACATTCTGCGACAAAGAGCCGGAGGTCTTCGGGGCGGTGCTGTCCTTCTTCTGCGCCTCGGACTTCAAAGAATCCGCGGGAGCCTTGGACTGATCATTAGCAGGCTGCTCCTTTGCCTGTTCCTTGGCATCTGCAGGTGCAGACGGAGCATCAGAGGGGTTGGTTACAGGTGCGTTGGCCGACTCGGATGCCTTCGGCTCCGATGCCTCAGGTGCAGGTACCTTATTTTCGGTGCTGAAGGTGTACTCTACAGCAACGCCGCCACGTGCGTTATCGTTCTCTGCCAGGGAACCGGAGAGCAGATAGATAGCAACGCTATCGCCGGTCTTCAGCTCTTCAGACAGGTTAGAGTTCGCTACAGTGGGGCGGTCGATGGTTGCGGTGAAGTTACCGTTTTCATCCGCCTTGATATAAGCCCAGATGCCTGCGCTATTGCCTTCAACACCTTCAAGCTTAGGCTCTTCCTTTGCAGAGATAGCGCCCTTGTTCAGCTTGACAGCGATAATGGAGCCCTTACCATCCCGAGTCTTGAAGCCTTCACCGCGGAAGGTCAGCTTCTGGCCGTCCCAGGTCTTGGGGAAGTAGACCTTTGCGCCATCCTTGTACTCGTGCACAATCTCGTTGGATTCTGCACTTTCGGAGGGTGCCGGGGTACTCGGTTCGGGCTTAGCAGACTCACTCGGAGCCGGAGTAGTCGGCTCAGGCTTAGCAGACTCACTCGGAGCCGGGGTGGGCTCGTTGCTATCAGGCAGACTCAGCTTAGTACCGACGGGGTAAGTGGTAGTCACGCCAGAAGGAGCAGCGGCGACCTGGGTGGTTTCCGCCGGTGCGCAGGTCTCAGTGGTGTCTGCCTTCTTCTCTGCAACAGTTGCGGAGAGCGCTTCACCACCACGTGCGGTATCACCTTCAACCATGGAGCCGGAGAGCAGGAAGACCGATACCTTATCGCCGTTCTTCAGGTTTTCCGTCAGGTTGGAGTTCTCAGTGGTCGGGTACGGCAGTTCAGCAGTAAAGTTACCATTCTCATCTGCCTGGATGTACGCCCAGACACCCGCACTGTTGCCGTCAACGCCGTTGAACTTCGGCTCTTCCTTGGCAGAGATGCGGCCCTTGTTGAGCTTGACTGCAAGTACGGAGCCCTTTGAACCGTCCTGAGTCTTGAAACCTTCACCACGCAGCTTCAGAGTTTCACCGGTGGTCCAGTCCTTCACAGCGTAGAGCTTAGCGCCGTCGGCGTAGGTCTTCACCAGTTCTTCAGAAGAAGTCTGCGCGGTAGGCTTCGCGGTGGTTTCAACGGTGGTGTTGATCTTCACCATAACGCCGGGAACGATCGGGGAATCTGCGTTGTCCTTGCCCTTGGGCTCCGTGCTAGAGGTGCGATATTCGCCGGTGGTCTTATCGATGGTGTAGTCGGTTTCGATAGCGGAAGTGCCTTCGATGCTGCGGGCTACAGCGTATGCGCTGCCATCTGCGGTGACCAGAACATCATTTGCACCGCTAGTTGCGCCGGTAGACACCTGAGAAACAACGGTACCAGTTCGTGCATCAATAACACCGACATTGCCGGTACCGTAATCGGTCACGTACAGCAGGTCACGGGCTTCATCGGAGGCGAGGGCGAGGGCCTGGGTACCGAAAGGAATGGTCTTCTTGTAGGCACCGGTTTCCAGGTCGTAGGCGGTGATACCGGAGTTAGTGCCCTTACGGTCACCCTGGGAGCTGACGTAAATTTCCTTCAGGGACTTGTCTACAGTGACGTCCGATGCGTTCAGAGCAGCTTCAGCATTTTCCTTGTGCAGCTGAATGGTCTTCTCGACCTCGTAGCTCTTGGTGTCAATCACCTTCACGGTGCCGGCGCTCAGGGAGGGCACGTAGAGCTTGCCATCGGCGGAGTCCACGTGCATGTTCATTGCGATGTCCGATTCTCCCTTGGCGTCGGTGAACTCAATCTTCTTGACCAGGGTGTGCGAGGTAGTATCGAAGACGCTAATGCCGCCAGAGCCAGATACAAAGACCTTGCCACTAGAGGGGTCGATGCGTACCTCACGCGGGTGATTGACGTCGCCTTCTGCGCTACTCCAAATAATCTTATTGGTCGCGGGATCGAAGACAGATACCTTGTTGACACGGGTCTGGGTCACCCATACGTATCCGGTTGCTTCGTCGTAGGCAATACCGTAGGGAGATTCGATCTGCTTACCGGTCGGTGCAGTAGCACCACGTCCAATAAAGTCCGCGGTCGGGAACTGGTAGACAGTAGAAAGGCTCGGGGTGGATGCAACGTTCCAGGTGCCGACGCCACCGGTCAGAATCGGCGGGCGTCCGGAAGAGAATGAAGTGTAGAGGGAGGAGGTTGCCGCCGAGTATGCCAGCTGGTACTGGCCGGGCAGACCCTGGTACTGGGTAGCGCTCACTGCAATGTGACGGCATTCCTCAGTAGAAGTCTGGGAGTTTCCGCCGGGAACGGATGCGGAAACGTTTGCCGCAAAGGTAGCGGGAACGGTAGCGAAAGAGCCTGCAACAACGGAAAGTGCGCCTGCAATGGCGAGCAGCTTACGTGAGGGCTTGGGCGAAGAAATCATGCTGATCCTCGATAATATGTAGTGGTACTTCTCCAAAGGTCGTGCAACCTCTGGAAGATGCAAAGCCACCCCACTGATTATTGGGCAAGGTTATGCTAAGCAACTATAAAGTTGATATTAAGTGCCTAGTTAGGTTATTTCAAGTGCTTTTCATCAGGTGTCATAGTTCCTAGACACCTTACTCCCGCATTATTCTTCATTTTTTCATCACAATTCCGTCTCCACATGCGCTTTCTTCTCTAGCAGCGTCTACGCATGGATTGCACCATCAAAACAAGAGAAAAATATTACTCTCTCGTATGACGTATCAAGACATTTATGACAAACATTGTCTTAGCGTCTGTTATTAGCCCATGCCATAGGGCGCGCCCCACCACAGTTCTTCTCGCACGAAGGTTACGAAAAGAACCCCTCTCCTACCTAGGTAGGAGAGGGGTTCTTTTACTGCTCTAACAGAGAATCATGAAAAGGGCTTACTTAGCCTTCTCGATGATCTCCACGATACGCCAGCGCTTGGAAGCGGACAGCGGACGGGTCTCTGCAATCAGAACGAGGTCACCGATGCCAGCAGCGTTCTGCTCATCGTGTGCCTTGATCTTGGAGCTACGGCGAACGACCTTACCGTACAGTGCGTGCTTCACGTGATCCTCGACCTCGACGACAACGGTCTTGTCCATCTTGTCGGAGACAACGTAGCCGCGGCGGGTCTTGCGGTAGCCGCGCTCTTCGTTCTTTACTTCACTCACTTGGACTCACCTTCAGTTGCGGGACGAATACCGAGCTCGCGCTCACGCAGCACGGTGTAGATACGTGCGATGTCGCGCTTGATAGTGCGGCGACGACCTGCGTTAGCCTGACCGGTGACTTCCTGGAAGCGGATGTTGAAGAGTTCCTTCTTCGCTTCGCTCAGCTTTGCAGCCAGCTCTTCGTTGGAGAGCTCTGCGAGCTTATCGATGCTCAGGTCCTTGGATCCTACTGCCATCTCGCTTATTCACCACCTTCGCGGCGACGCACAACACGTGCCTTCATCGGGAGCTTGTGGATTGCAAGGCGCATTGCCTCGCGAGCCACTTCTTCGGACACACCGGAGAGTTCAAACATGACTCGACCCGGCTTGACATTTGCGACCCACCACTCGGGCGAACCCTTACCGGAACCCATACGGGTTTCAGCGGGCTTCTTGGTCAGCGGACGGTCGGGATAAATGTTGATCCAAACCTTACCGCCACGCTTAATGTGACGGGTCATTGCAATACGTGCAGCCTCAATCTGGCGGTTGGTCACGTATGCGGGCGACAGGGCCTGAATGCCCCACTCACCGAAGCTAACCTCGGTGCCGCCCTTTGCGAGACCATTACGCTTGGGGTGGTGCTGCTTGCGGTACTTTACTCGACGGGGAATAAGCATTTATGCCTCACCGTTCTCTGCAGTCTTGGCCTCGACCTTTGCCGAAGCGTTCTCGTTGCGGCGCTCGCGACGAGGACCACGGTTGCCCTGGCGGCGGCGGTCACCATCGCGGCGGTTGCCACGGCGGTTGTTTGCTGCCTGCTGAGCTGCCAGCTCCTTGTCGGTCAGGTCGCCCTTGTAGATCCAGACCTTCACGCCGATGCGACCGAAGGTGGTCTTAGCCTCGAAGAAGCCGTAGTCGATGTTCGCACGCAGGGTGTGCAGGGGCACACGGCCTTCGCGGTAGAACTCGGAACGGGACATTTCAGCGCCACCCAGACGGCCGGAGCACTGGATACGGATACCCTTTGCACCTGCACGCTGTGCGGACTGGATTGCCTTCTTCATGGCACGGCGGAATGCAACACGCGATGCGAGCTGCTCTGCGATGCTCTGTGCAACCAGCTGAGCGGAGAGGTCGGGGTTAGCAACCTCGAGGATGTTCAGCTGAATCTGCTTGTTGGTGAGCTTCTCGAGCTCGCCGCGGATGCGGTCTGCTTCTGCGCCACGTCGGCCAATCACGATACCGGGACGAGCGGTGTGGATGTCCACACGCACGCGGTCACGGGTGCGCTCGATCTCGACCTTTGCAACGCCTGCGCGATCCAGGTTCTTTGCCAGCAGCTCGCGGATCTTTACGTCCTCGCGGACGAAGTCAGCGTAACGCTCGCCGGGCTTATTGGAATCAGCGAACCACTTGGAGACGTGGTCAGTGGTGATGCCCAGTCGGAAACCGTTCGGGTGAATTTTCTGACCCATTTAGCGGCCCTCCTCCTTCTCCGGGGTAGCAACTACCACGGTGATGTGGCTGGTGCGCTTGTTGATTCGGTATGCGCGACCCTGAGCGCGGGGCTGAATGCGCTTCATGGTCGGGCCCTCGTTCACGAATGCTTCGCTGATGAACAGCTCTTCCTCGCGGAAGGGCAGACCCTGCTGGGTTGCCTTCTGACGAGCGTTAGCTACTGCCGAAGCAACGATCTTGTATACCGGCTCCGAAGCTGCCTGGGGGGCGAACTTCAGAATCGCCAGAGCCTCTTCCGCCTGCTTACCACGGATCAGGTTGACGACACGGCGGGCCTTCATAGGCGTAACGCGAACGAAACGCGCTGATGCCTTGGCTTCCATTGCCTATCTCTCTTTCGTCTATTGCCGAAAGGGAAACGTTAGCTTATCGGTGTGAACCGATTAGCGACGCTTGCCCTTACGGTCGTCCTTCACGTGGCTGCGGAAAGTGCGGGTCGGAGCAAACTCACCGAGCTTGTGACCAACCATCGACTCGGTGATGAACACCGGCACGTGCTTGCGACCGTCGTACACTGCGATGGTGTGACCGAGCATGTCGGGGATAATCATCGAGCGACGCGACCAAGTCTTGATTACGTTCTTGGTGCCCTTCTCGTTCTGAGCTGCAACCTTCAGGTAGAGGTGCTGATCAACGAAAGGGCCCTTCTTCAAACTACGAGGCATGTTTCAGGCTCCTTAGCGCTTCTTGCCAGTACGACGGCGACGAACGATGAGCTTGTCGCTTTCCTTGTTGGGACGGCGGGTACGACCCTCGGGCTTACCGTTGGGGTTAACGGGGTGACGACCACCGGAGGTCTTACCCTCACCACCACCGTGCGGGTGGTCAACCGGGTTCATGACCACACCACGGACGGTCGGGCGGATGCCCTTCCAGCGGTTACGGCCTGCCTTACCCCAGTTGATGTTGGACTGCTCAGCGTTGCCAACTTCACCAACGGTTGCGCGGCAACGAACATCCACGTTGCGGATTTCGCCGGAGGGCAGACGGAGCTGACCGTACTTGCCTTCCTTAGCAACCAGCTGTACAGAAGCACCTGCGGAACGAGCCAGCTTTGCGCCGCCACCGGGACGGAGCTCGACACAGTGAATCACGGTACCAACGGGGATGTTGCGCAGGGGCAGGTTGTTACCGGGCTTGATGTCAGCTGCGGGGCCGGACTCGACGATGTCGCCCTGAGCGAGCTTGTTCGGAGCGATGATGTAGCGCTTGGAACCATCGAAGTAGTGCAGCAGCGCGATGCGAGCGGTACGGTTGGGATCGTACTCGATGTGTGCAACGCGTGCGTTAACGCCGTCCTTGTCGTGACGACGGAAGTCGATGAGACGGTACTGGCGCTTGTGGCCGCCACCCTTGTGACGGGTGGTGATGCGGCCGGTGTTGTTACGGCCGCCGGTCTTGTGAAGCGGACGAAGCAGGGACTTTTCCGGGGTGGAGCGGGTGATCTCGGAGAAATCAGCAACGCTCGAACCGCGGCGACCCGGGGTCGTCGGCTTGTACTTACGAATACCCATTTAGATATTTCTTCCTTCGTTAAAGTGGTCTCCGCGGGACTTATGCCTGCGGACCGCCGAAGATGTCGATGGTGCCTTCCTTGAGGGTCACAATCGCACGCTTGGTGTTCTTGCGAGCGCCCCAACCGAAACGGGTGCGCTTGCGCTTGCCCTGACGGTTGATGGTGTTGACGGAAGCAACCTTGACGTCAAAGATCTTCTCGATGGCCTGCTTGATTTCCAGCTTGTTGGAATCGGTTGCGACCTCGAAGGTGTACTTACCTTCGTCGAGCTGACCGTAGCTCTTCTCGGAAACGACGGGAGCGAGGATCACGTCGTATACAGACTTGGTGGAAACGCTCATTACTTAGCGCCCTCCTTCTTCTGAGCTGCAGCAACGAATGCGTCGAATGCTGCCTTGGTGAAGACCACGTCGTCCGAAACCAGCACATCGTAGGTGTTGAGCTGATCTGCGTACAGAACGTGGACGTTCTCCAGGTTACGTGCGGACAGAGCCACAACGTCCTCTGCACGAGCAATCACAAGAAGGATGTTCTTGCGCTCGGTGATAGCTGCGAATGCAGCCTTTGCAGCCTTGGTCGAGGGGGTTTCACCGGAGATGAAGTTCTCGACAACGTGGACGCGGTCGTGACGAGCGCGATCGGAGAGAGCACCGCGCAGTGCAGCGGCAATCATCTTCTTGGGGGTGCGCTGTGCGTAGTTACGCGGGGTCGGACCGTGAACAACGCCACCGCCGGTCATGTGCGGTGCGCGGATGGAGCCCTGACGTGCGTTACCGGTACCCTTCTGCTTGAAGGGCTTACGGCCTGCACCGGAAACCTCGCCGCGGTTCTTGGTCTTGTGGGTGCCCTGGCGTGCAGCAGCGAGCTGTGCAACGACAACCTGGTGCAGCAGGGGCACGGATGCCTGCGCGTCGAAAATCTCTGCGGGCAGGTCTACCTTAAGGGTCTTAACAGCCATGATGTATTAGGCTCCCTTCACAGCGGTACGAACCAGAACAACGCCGCCCTTGGGACCGGGGATTGCGCCCTTGATCAGCAGGACATTGTTCTCTGCGTCCACACCCTGGATAGTCAGGTTCAAGGTAGTGTGACGTGCTGCGCCCATACGGCCAGCCATGCGCATACCCTTGAACACGCGTGCGGGGTAGGATGCGCCACCGATGGAACCGGGCTTACGGTGGTTCTTGTGCTGACCGTGAGACGCGCCAACACCCTTGAAGCCGTGACGCTTCATAACACCTGCGAAGCCCTTACCCTTGGTCTTACCAACGACGTCGACCTTCTGGCCTGCTTCGAAGAGCTCAACGGTCAGTTCCTGACCGAGGGAATACTCAGAAGCATCTGCGGTACGCAGCTCGACGATGTGGCGACGGGGGGTAACACCGGCCTTCTCGAAGTGACCAGCCAGGGGCTTGGTAACCTTGCGAGAGTCGATTGCACCGAAACCAATCTGAACAGCTTCGTAGCCGTCAGTTTCCTGGTTACGGATCTGGGTAACAACGTTAGAATCAGCCTTAACGACGGTGACGGGCACAAACTTGCCGTCCTCGTCCCAGACCTGGGTCATGCCGAGCTTGGTGCCCAACAGGCCCTTCACCTGGCGCTCGAATTTATTAGTCATTAGATGCGATCCTCTACAGCTTGATCTCGATGTTTACGTCTGCCGGCAGGTCGAGACGCATGAGGGCATCAACAGCCTTGGGGGTCGGATCAACAACGTCGATCAGACGCTTGTGCGTACGCATCTCGAAGTGCTCGCGGCTGTCCTTGTACTTGTGGGGAGAACGGATAACACAGTAAACGTTCTTCTCGGTCGGCAGCGGCACGGGGCCAACTACAGTTGCGCCTGCGCCCTTTACCGTTTCGACGATTTTCCGTGCCGAAGAATCGATGACCTCGTGGTCATAGGACTTCAGACGGATGCGGATTTTCTGTCCCGCCATCTGTCGGACTCTCTTTCTTGATGTATTCCCTGTATCGGAGCTTTTGCCCCTTTGTTATAGCGCTTAAGGAACGCGATATATTCATCACGTGCGCCACTCAGAACGGACTGAATCCGGCTTTGCCGGGTTCCTCACCCCGCCTGAGTACCGACCCCCGAACTCGGGCGTGTCGCCTATTTTCTAGACAGACTCATCCCGTCATCCTTCGGACCGGGTCATACGTGGGCCTACCTTTAGTGCAGGTAGACGCTTTGACAACGTCGTCAATTCTCTCAGAGATAGAGCGCTTGCGCAATACAAACACGAGTTAAGTGCTTAAGAACACTTAACTATCTCTATCAGCCGGGGGGGTGCCCCCCCCCCGATGTAGCTCTCAGGGAGCTTTCAATCTATTTTCAGTAAGTTCCATGCGCTTTATTGCCCGCAATAAAGGTTTTAGTGCTGAAAGCTCTCGTATTGTAGAAGTATCACTACAGCCTAAGGAGAAACTATGTCTCAGCCGACACAACCTCATCAGGCGCCCTCTAGCTCTCACTCATCAACCCAGAGCCCTCAGCATGTTCAGCAACCGGCTCTTGGTACGCATACTCCCTCTACGGTAGCGGGCGTATATTCTCAGCCTCCTGTACAACGACGCCGAGTCAATGAAGACATCTTCCTCAATATTGTTCTGTACATTGGCTCGCTCTTGCTTATAGGTGCCGCTGGTCTTTTCGTCACCTCGGTTACCTCTTCTAAGGATGAGACTGCTATTTTCCGCGTCGTCGCATTGGGTCTCGGAGCCGTCCTCTTCTATTCTGCCGGTCTGCTCACCTACCGTTTCGTTGAGCGTTTACGTATCGCCTCCTACTCTTTTGCAGCGACCGGTCTGGCGTTTATCCCTCTGACCGGTATCGCCGTCTATGTCCTTGAGATTTGGACAGAGGGACGTTACATCTGGTTTCTCACCTCCCTAGTTGGCACAGCCGCCATTGTGGGAGCCTGTACTCTCATGCGCAACCGCGTGATGGCGTACCTGCTGATTTCGTTTATCGTTTCGGACTCTCTGTCAGCAACAAAAGTCGCCTACCTGCCTTTTGTCTGGTATTTCGTCTCGTTGACCGTTGTTGCCACCGTACTGGGACTGATTTTGCACTTTGCGCCGAACGCTGCGCCGAAGGGCATCCGCGAAGGTCTCGTTGATTCTTCTCGTATTTTCGTTCCGGCTACGGCCATCGCTATTTTCTTCTTCACTAACGATCTGAGCTACACGGACGCGGGTATTGCTTTTGCGCTTATGTCTGTGCACGCCATTCTGTTCACCTGGCTGAACGGTACAGCGGATAACTACGCTCAGGCTCGTATCTACCCCATTGCTTCAGTCCTGTGCTTCGTTCTGGATTTGAATCACGGCCCATGGTTCCCGAGTATTTTCTTTGTTTCAGTTCTGCTTGTGAACATAATTTCCGTATACGCTTTTGTCCCGCGTTTGCAGCAGAACATTGGTGAGATGGTTGACTCTCACGAGTATTATGTCGCTCCGAATCAGCAGATGCCCCCTATTCCCTGGGCTCAGGATGCTCTTCAGCCTCGTACTGGCAAGAAGGCATGGCTACCTGCCGTTGACGCGTGCATCGGTGTTTTCTTCTCCTTCTTGACGGTCCTGGATGCATTCTACGCAACTTATGCGACTCACAGCTCGGCACATGTAACACGCTGGAGCACTTTCCTTCCCTATGCAGAAGGCCAGCAGGGGCTCTTCCCCGCTCCCTGGGTTATTGGCGTCCTGTGCATTGTGAGTTTCTTGCTCTACCGCAAGGCAGTTCAGCCTCTGGTGCTCATGATTTTTGCGGCAGTCATTCCTGTGATTGCCATGTATCTCTCCCCCAATAGTCAGGGCACCTTCTATCTCTTCTTTGCCGCTGCTATTGTTATCTACCTGCTCAGTGCTAAAGCCCCTGAGATGCGAACTGCTGGAGCTGTGCTCAGCAATATTGGTTATGCCATCGGCATGATTCAGCTCTTCCTTGCTCTCATTCCCGAGATGCAAACTTCTGAATCGCCTCTGATGTTTGCTATGGTCTGCTCAGCTATCGCGCTACTGACCTTTGCGTTCTCTCAGAATAGGGCAGCGCAGAATGCGAGCTACCGACTCAATGAGATGGCGGCATACCTCATCTTGGGCGTCTTCGCGTTGTTTGCAGGATATAGCATCAGCATTATTGACGGTGCCGTACATGACCGCTTCCGGATCATTTTCTCCCTGTTCGCTGGAGCCGTTCTTTTCGTCAGCACTCTGAGCGCTCTTCTGCTGGGTCGGGCCCTGCAACTTCCGGATATTGTTGGTTCTGTCCGCTCCACCGTGGTCAGCGCCGTGCGTATCGCGCTCTACACAGCCCTCGCCATCGCTATGATTGGCTCTCGACACTATCTGCTCTTCGGTCCGCAGAAAGAATATGTTGCAGTAGCTTTGCCTGCCGTTCTGACGGTCATTTACGTGGCACTTGGCCTTTTCATTGCTGCAGGTTCTTCGGTCCGTTCCGAGCTACTCACTATTGCTCGTTTCCCCATCTGCTGGTCTGTTGTTCTGCTCGCCATCAGCGGCAACGTGAAGGATTCTGTAGTCAACTTCCTGTTCATTGTTCTGCTGGTTGGTCAAGCTCTGTGTAGCGTACTGCTCTACGCACGTTCCAAGCGAATCTACGAGGCGTACGCAGCAGCGAGCTTCTTCACCCTTGGCGCTGTACTGAGCGCAGTCCACACTATGGCAGATATTGATCAGCTTCTGCTTTCAGTAGCTACTCCGGCTCTCCTGATTGTTCTCTGGGCGGTGGCAATCTTCTTCAAGGCGCCTTACATGCAGATTGGCGCTTCCATCAGCGTTACCATTTTCTGCATTGGCTCCCTGTGGAATCTCTTCCACGCTAAGAAGAGCATCATGGAAGTCACTCTTCTGGGGTACTACACGCTCTTTGCCGTTATTATCCTTTTCGTTCTGAAGGTGATGCTCCCGGTCGAGGTCTCTGGTGCAAAGGCTACTATTCGCCCGTACATCTCTGTCCCGGCCGGTAATAGGACGCTTAAGCTGCCGATGCACGGTCCGCTCGGTTCGCCCTATCCGCGTTTTACGCCGCGCCGCTCCCTGGCCCAAGCGATCTACGCTCCGGTCAATACGTTGCTGATGATTCCGGCGCTGTGCGTGTTGGGATTCATGACGTTCTTCGGCTTGATTTTCGATTACGAGCAGGTGGAGCTCAACGCCCTTCTTTGGGGTTTGTTTGCTCTATCCTTCGTATCGGTCTCTAAGCCTAAGAGTCTGCCAGCTATTGGCACTGTTGCGTTCAGCCTTTTCATTGCCCGTCTGGTCCTTGATTACTTAGACTACAACCCGCTGAGTGTGATTCTTGAGGTTATTCTTCTGGCGCTCCTGGCGTTCACCGCTGCGAAGGTCCTCAGCAACCTCATTGTAAAGAAGCCGTTGGATACGCAGGTATCGGACGCTCCCTTGTACTGGGCTTTGGGTCTGCAGGTATTCCTCACCCTGGTAACGTGGGCAGTTCCTGCTGACGGTCCGGATATCGTGGTCCTGGTACTCGGTATCGCGTTGACTCTTCTGAGCGCTCTGCTGCTCGACCGAGTCTGGACCTATATTGCGGCCGCCCTGGTCACCCTCGACCTAGCGATTTTGCTCACCGGTCTGAACCCGCTCACCCTGTTCATCATCTCTATTCTGCTCATCGCAGGCGTTATCTGGCGTCTGCTGGCTCGACAGAATAAGCAGGATGCTGTCGCATCCCAGCAAGGTCCCGCTCAGGTTGTTGGCTACCCCCAGGAGCCCCAGACTGAAGGTACCTACCCTCAGAACCAGGTGGCTAACGCTCAGGTGCAGCAACGCCAGGTTTCTCCGCAGGGCTACCAGCCTCGTGACGAAGAAAATATCTAGCCTGCTGCAGATATAGGCTATGCTACTGCAGCATTCTGTAGTAGGACTACCTATGTCCCTTCCGAGGGGGCAGTCATTCGAATTGCGGTTCCCAGCCTTCGGGCTGGGAACCGTTTTTCTTTACTCTCAAGCAACCAGCTTTAGTTTTTCTCCGCACCAAGAAATAAGCTTTTGTTCTTCGCTCCTCAGATCCTCTATCTTCACCCTCTCCGTTTGTGCTCGGCAAGAGCGCTTGCATGGTTCCTGAGTGTCACTTATAGGGGGATAGTATTCTTTGCGCGTAGGGCCCTGTGAGGCTTCGCAGTAGGAGGAAAATAAGAAGATTCGGTACGGCTTGTAACTGCAGCCTCGGCGTCGGAGCCAGGGCTGTAGGAGGCCTTTGGTAAGTCCTTAAGAAGAAATATCAGCCGTACAGCATAGATGGCTCTCGCAACCCTTAGCTTTGGCGTTTTCTACCATGGCATTCGGTTTTATTCTCTAGCTCCTCTCAGAGGTTTCTCAGCGGATCCCAGTGGCTTTTAGCGGCCGCTATAAGCCCATAACCGCTGTCGTGTATGGGTTCCACCGCTAAAAATCAGACGGCGCTTCGGCCTCCTTAGTTCTTCAAAAGGGCATAACAAAAGGACCCCCGCAGATGCGGGGGTCCTTGAGTATCGCTACCTGATGGAGAGTTTCCGCTCCGGCAGATCTTTAGCGAATTGTCGTAAATTTACGGCAATTACTTGATGATCTTGGTAACACGACCCGAACCAACGGTGCGGCCACCCTCACGGATAGCGAAGCCGAGGCCCTCTTCCATTGCGATTTCCTGGATCAGGGTAACGGTCATCTCGGTGTTGTCACCGGGCATAACCATCTCGGTGCCCTCGGGGAGGGTGATAACGCCGGTCACGTCAGTGGTACGGAAGTAGAACTGAGGACGGTAGTTGGAGTAGAAGGGGTTGTGACGGCCACCCTCATCCTTGGAGAGGATGTAGACGTTTGCCTCGAACTCGGTGTGGGGGGTGATGGAGCCCGGCTCCACGACAACCTGACCACGCTCAACATCGTCACGCTTCAGACCGCGCAGCAGCAGACCACAGTTCTCGCCTGCCCATGCTTCGTCGAGCTGCTTGTGGAACATCTCGATACCGGTAACGGTGGTCTTCTGGATCGGGCGGATACCGACAATCTCGACCTCGGAGTTGATCTTCAGGGTACCGCGCTCTGCACGACCGGTAACAACGGTGCCACGACCGGTAATGGTGAAGACGTCCTCGATGGGCATGAGGAAGGGCTTGTCCTTCTCACGAACGGGGTCCGGAATGTAGGTGTCGACTGCGTCCATGAGTTCCTCGACCTTAGCAACCCACTCGGGATCGCCTTCGAGAGCCTTCAGTGCGGAAACGCGAACAACGGGAGCATTGTCGCCGTCGAACTCCTGCGAGGAGAGGAGGTCACGGACCTCCATCTCGACGAGGTCGAGGAGCTCTTCGTCGTCAACCATGTCTGCCTTGTTCAGTGCAACCAGCAGGGTGGGGACGCCAACCTGGCGAGCGAGCAGAACGTGCTCGCGGGTCTGTGCCATGGGGCCGTCGGTAGCTGCAACCACGAGGATTGCGCCGTCCATCTGAGCCGCACCGGTGATCATGTTCTTGACGTAGTCAGCGTGGCCGGGAGCGTCAACGTGTGCGTAGTGGCGCTTCTCGGTCTGGTACTCGATGTGAGCAATGTTAATGGTAATACCGCGCTGGCGCTCCTCGGGAGCGGAGTCGATCATACCGAAGTCGCGCTTCTCGTTCAGGTCCGGGTACTTGTCAGCCAGAACCTTGGAGATTGCTGCGGTCAGGGTGGTCTTACCGTGGTCAACGTGACCAATGGTACCGACGTTAACGTGAGGCTTGGAGCGCTCGAACTTAGCCTTAGCCAAGAGTGTTCCTCCTAGAACGATTGAAAACATGCACGCGGATCTTCGCTCCGGCGCATCCCGTTATAAAACGGTCTAGCGTCTACAATAGCGGATTACGCCGCAGAGATGAAACTGTTCATGCTCTCAATAATGGATTTAATTGAAAATTTTGGTGTGGGCCACAGGTTTTTAGCCCGTGGCCCACGGATAAGACGCGGAAATTACTCGCCGCGGCTCTTCTGAATGATCTCGTCAGCGACGTTCTTGGGAACCTCGCCATAGCTATCGAATGCCATCGAGAACACTGCACGACCCTGGGTCTTGCCGCGCAGGTCGCCAATGTAACCGAACATTTCGGTCAGGGGCACAATAGCCTTGATAATCTTAACGCCGGATGCGTCCTCCATAGAACGAACCTGGCCACGGCGGGAGTTCAGGTCGCCGATAACGTCGCCCATGTACTCCTCGGGGGTACGAACCTCAACGTCCATCAGCGGCTCGAGCAGGACCGGGTTAGCGCGCTTAGCGCCTTCCTTGAAGACCATCGAACCAGCGATCTTGAACGCCATTTCGGAGGAGTCGACGTCGTGGTACGCACCATCGATCAGGGTTGCCTTCACGCCTACCATCGGGTAGCCAGCGAGGACACCGAACTTCATAGCGTCCTGGATACCAGCGTCGACCGAAGGGATGTACTCGCGAGGAACGCGGCCACCGGTGACCTTGTCCTCGAACAGATACAGCTCTTCGCCATCCAGGGGCAGGGGCTCGAAGGAGACCTGCACCTTTGCGAACTGACCGGAACCGCCAGTCTGCTTCTTGTGGGTGTAGTCGACCTTCTCGACTGCCTTCTTGATGGTCTCGCGGTAAGCAACCTGAGGCTTACCAACGTTAGCCTCAACCTTGAACTCACGCTTCATACGGTCAACGATGATGTCCAGGTGCAGCTCACCCATACCACCAATTTCGGTCTGACCGGTTTCTTCGTTCAGCGAAACGGTGAAGGTGGGGTCCTCAGCGGAAAGCTTCTGGATAGCGGTGGACATCTTCTCCTGGTCACCCTTGGTCTTGGGCTCAATAGCCACGAAGATCACAGGATCGGGGAAGGTCATCGACTCAAGAACAATCGGGTGTGCGGGGTCGCACAGGGTGTCACCAGTAGTGGTGTCCTTCAGACCAATCGCAGCGTAAATGTGACCTGCGGTGATCTCTTCAACAGGGTTCTCCTTGTTGGAGTGCATCTGGAAGAGCTTACCGATGCGCTCCTTCTTACCCTTGGTGGAGTTCAGGACCTGCTGGCCCTGAGCTGCAACACCGGAGTAAACGCGGGTATAGGTTAGCTGACCGTAGAACGGGTGAGCTGCAACCTTGAACGCCAGCGCTGCGAAGGGCTCATCAGCAGATGCCTTACGGGTCAGCTTCTCTTCCTCGTTGGAGGGGTTGGAGCCGACAACGTCCGGAACGTCCAGCGGGGAGGGCAGGTACTCGATCACAGCGTCCAGCATGGGCTGAACACCGCGGTTCTTGAATGCAGAACCGCAGAGAACGGGGAATGCCTCGCCGGCGATAACCAGCTGACGGATACCCGACTTAATCTCGGGGATGGTCAGCTCGCCCTCTTCGAGGTACTTCTCCATGAGCTCTTCGCTGGACTCAGCAACAGCCTCAACCAGCTCAGCTCGGTACTGCTCAGCCTTCTCAACCAGGTCAGCAGGAATGTCCTGAACCTCGTAGGAGGAGCCCATGGTCACGTCGCCCTTGGCGTCGCCGGGCCAGACGTATGCCTTCATTTCGAGCAGGTCGACAACACCAAGGAAGTCGCTCTCAGCACCGATGGGGAGCTGAATAACCAGCGGGCGTGCGCCCAGGCGATCGATGATGGTCTGAACGGTGAAGTAGAAGTCAGCACCCATCTTGTCCATCTTGTTGACGAAGCAGATACGGGGGACATCGTACTTGTCAGCCTGGCGCCAAACGGTCTCAGACTGGGGCTCAACACCTTCCTTGCCGTCGAACACAGCAACTGCGCCGTCGAGGACGCGCAGGGAGCGCTCAACCTCAACGGTGAAGTCGACGTGACCGGGGGTGTCGATAATGTTGATCTGGTTGTCCTTCCAGAAGCAGGTGGTTGCTGCGGAGGTAATGGTAATACCTCGCTCCTGCTCCTGAGCCATCCAGTCCATAGTGGAAGCGCCGTCGTGGGTCTCACCGATCTTGTGGTTAATACCGGTGTAGAACAGAATGCGCTCAGTGGTGGTGGTCTTACCGGCGTCGATGTGCGCCATAATACCGATGTTGCGGACCTTGTTAAGGTCGGTGAACACGTCAAGTGCCACGTTATTCTCCCTAAATGAGATACTCCGAAAGCCTGCCGACTCGAATTGACTCGGCAGGCTCTAAACGGAGAATTACCAGCGGTAGTGTGCGAAGGCCTTGTTGGACTCGGCCATCTTGTGAGTGTCCTCGCGACGCTTCACAGCGGCACCAAGACCATTGGATGCATCCAGGATCTCGTTCATCAGACGCTCAGTCATGGTCTTCTCGCGGCGCTGCTTGGAGAAGCCAACGAGCCAGCGAAGAGCCAGAGCGGTGGAACGGCCGGGGCGAACCTCAACCGGAACCTGGTAGGTTGCACCGCCGACGCGGCGGGAGCGAACCTCGAGAGAAGGCTTGATGTTGTCCATAGCCTTCTTCAGAGTTGCGACCGGGTCAGAACCGGTCTTCTTCTCGACGCCCTCGAGGGCACCGTAGACGATGCGCTCTGCGACGGACTTCTTGCCGTCCAGCAGAACCTTGTTGATCAGCTGGGTGACCAGAGCAGAACCGTAAACAGGATCGTTTACGAGGGGACGCTTGGGAGCGGGACCCTTACGAGGCATTACTTCTTCTCCTTCTTAGCGCCGTAGCGGGAGCGAGCCTGGCCGCGACCCTTAACACCCTGGGTATCCAGAGCGCCACGAACGATCTTGTAGCGAACACCGGGGAGGTCCTTCACACGACCACCGCGAACGAGCACAATCGAGTGCTCCTGCAGGTTGTGACCCTCACCGGGAATGTATGCGGTAACCTCGACGCCGCCGTTGAGCTTGACACGAGCGACCTTACGCAGTGCCGAGTTCGGCTTCTTCGGGGTGGTGGTGTACACACGGGTGCACACGCCACGCTTCATGGGGTTGCCCTTCAGTGCGGGCGCCTTGGTCTTAACGACCTTGGGAGTCCGGCCCTTACGGACCAGCTGCTGAATAGTAGGCACGTTTTCTCCGTTGCTTGATCGGGTTCCTCGTTAGAAAATCCCGTATAAACTTACTGGCCCCCATCACGTTGGATGGGTGCTCTCGGTTATCAGAAACGCTCGGATGCATATCCGGTTGGTTTCTATAGGTTCCTCGACATCTCGGCGAGTTCTCAGGGCTAAAATTCCCCACCTTCAGAGGTGAAAAAGTTTTTGGGCACGCTTAAAAATGGCATTTAGGTGTCAGCAAAAAGCAACACCAAAGGACGGTATCCATACTGCCATTGATTCATCATGCCCGTACCCTCGGGAAATATCCCGCGTAAACCCACCGGGGGTGGATCCTTGTGCACCGAGCTCAAGTACTTCGCATAAGACTATACAGGTTAAATCCCACTTAATCTAGCGCCAGAGCGGGGATTCTTTGCTTTTAAGCCCCTACCTAAGAGCAAAAGCTGATGATGTGCCTCACTTAAATTACATTATTGGGATTTACTGCTCCCCCACTGCCTCTTCGGCTCGCTCTGTTTCTTTTGCCTCCTTGGAGTAAGTTAAAGCAGAAGACCACCCAGAACCCTCTCGATGATTCTCGGCAGCATCAACAGATGCGGGAGGCGAGCGCGTAGCTACATCCGCCTCCCGCAAGGGAGTATCCAGTTATAGGTCCACCACAGCGGCTGCTGGGCTACGCCACCTGGAAGACTCGAGTCTGGCCCTCAAACAGGGTAATAGTCTTCGAATTTTTATTGGCATTGCCGTAGTAGCGGATGCGGTACTACCCCTTATGAGTATTAGCCGACACCTTCCAGTGAACCGTCACCTGGGACGCCGAAGCTCATAATCTGCACTGGATACTTTTCCTGAATGACCGTTCCATTTTTTGCAGAGAAGAGAATGCCCTTCGGCTGCTGGCAACGCGTCTGCGCTGCACTCGGAGTGAACACCAAAGTAACCAGCATAGAGGGGCAACCAGAGCCTTCCCTATAGGCATCCCAGCCACCACCGCCATCCTCAGTGGAACCAGAACCAAACGAAGTACTCAAGAAACCCTGACAGGTGCGCTCATTATGGCCACCACCGGTGTACTTGGCATCCACGTTCATACCCGAGAAATTGAAGTACGAAATACGCAAATCCAGCCCCTTACCCACCGGAGTACCCGCACTCTTGAGCTGAGAACGCACAGCATTAGACTGCTTCTCACCCTGAATCTTCACATTCTTGAACTGGTCATTAGTGGGACCCTGACCAGGCTTCAACCAAGTATTCGGGGAAACATCACCAGCATTAGCATTGAGCACCTCCTGATGGAAGCCCAGGGTCGTAATGTTGTACAGGCTCTGGTGCGTAATACCACCGGGGGGGGGGGCGTGTGGGTGTGAGTCACGGTAATCATAATGTTCGACTCATCGTATGCGAAGCCAAACTATGCACGGATACTCTTGACCAGTTCATCACGCAGCGACTGCCAGCCAGTCAGAGAGTCCAGGACAACAATGAGGTTGCGCTTACCGGAGGCGCGATCCACCGTATGAAAAGCGCGAGCATACTGACGATTATGCACACCGCTGCCCTTCTGGAAAGAGTCGTCATAACCCATGAAGCCGACTTCACTGGGCTCACCGATAACATCCGCCGCACCCGCATCTACCAGGTAGGGGGTAGCACTAGCGCTCTGAGAAACAGGGGCCGCGGTCGCAACCTGACCGGTAGAAGAACTGCGGAAGCCACAATAAGGTATGCTACACCAATGCAAGCAAGAGAGTGGGTGGGCGCCTTAAAACGCGAAAAACAGAGGAGTGCTTTCGCTCCCCTGCAGACATAGAAGAATCCTGTTCAGACATCTGAGATTGAGATGCTCCGGAAAGCAGTCGGGTACCGCGAAAATCACCCGTACGGAAGTGATTGGAGCGATATGCATGCCTTCAAGACTATAACCTAACCAAAAGGCTTTCCAGTTGAATTCGCATTGCTCAAATCAAGAATGTTTATTCTACATAAACTTCAAATAAAAACGAGTCAACATTCTATATATTGCAGTCCTGGTGTGTCTTCTAGGGAGATGGGGAATATTTGACTGACACCTAATTTCTTGCGCAGTCAAGTAATTTTCCCATTATAAAAAATAATGCACTTCAATATTTTTATAAATAAATTCACCCACTAGGCATAGAATATACAACCTCATATTGAAGGATAAAGAGTATTATAGCCACGCTTAAAAGAATCCTCCACCCCTCATAAAACAAAACGCGGATACCCGAGACAAACTCGAGTATCCGCGTTTCTAATGAAGACCAGGCCGGGAGTCTAAACCCTCAACCTGCCCCTCACGGCAGAAGCCTTAGTCCAGACCACGACCGTACTCATCCAGCGAAACAGCCATGAAGCCGCCGTTGCCGTAAGTGTACACCTCGTTATCCATCTGGAACGCACTCTGGTAACCACCGAAAGTGTCCAGAGTCTGCATACTCTCAGCAGTAGCCTGAGCGCTGGGCTCAACCTCAATATTGTTGTAACGTGCCAGACCGGTACCGGCGGGAACCAGCTTACCGATAATCACGTTCTCCTTCAGGCCGAGCAGCGGGTCAGTCTTCGCTTCCATAGCAGCCTGAGTCAGGACGCGGGTGGTCTCCTGGAAGGAGGCCGCCGACAGCCAGGACTCGGTAGCCAGCGAAGCCTTGGTAATACCCATCATTTCCGGACGACCAGCTGCGGGCTTCTTACCCTCAACCAGTGCCTTGCGGTTAGCAGTCTGGAAAGCAATGTTATCAACCAGCTCACCAGGCAGCAGATCGGTATCACCGGATTCAATCACGGTCACGCGACGCAGCATCTGGCGAACAATAACCTCAACGTGCTTGTCGTGGATTTCCACACCCTGCGACTTGTACACACCCTGAACCTCGCTCACCAGGTGCTTCTGAGCCTCACGAGGACCACGAATACGCAGAACCTCCTTCGGATCAACAGAACCGGTAGCCAGCTGATCGCCAACCTGAACGTGGTCGCCATTCTGCAGCTTAGAGGCCGCACGACGCAGAACAGTGTAGGACTGAGGCTCAGAACCATCGTCCGGGGTCACCACAATCTTGTAGGACTTCTCGGTATCCTCAATGGTCACGCGACCGGAGACCTCAGAAATCGGGGCAACACCCTTGGGAGTACGAGCCTCGAACAGCTCCTGAATACGGGGCAGACCCTGAGTAATATCGTCAGCCGAAGCCACACCACCGGTGTGGAAGGTACGCATGGTCAGCTGGGTACCGGGCTCACCAATCGACTGAGCCGCAATAATACCAACAGCCTCACCAATGTCCACCAGAACGTTCGAAGCCATCGAACGACCATAGCACAGTGCACACACACCAATAGCAGACTCACAGGTCAGAACCGAACGGACGCGAACTTCCTTCACGCCTGCCTTGAAGAGCTTCTCAATGAGCTCATCAGAGACATCGGAACCCGCGGCAGCCAGAACGTTACCAGACTCATCATTCACATCCACCGCAAGGGTACGACCGTGAATCGAAGTCTCGACGTCCGGGTGCAGACCGCCGTCCTCATCAATCAGAGGCAGAACCAGACCACGGCGGGTGCCACAGTCGTGCTCACGAACGATAACATCCTGAGAAACGTCCACCAAACGACGGGTCAAGTAACCCGAGTTAGCGGTACGCAGCGCGGTATCAGCCAGACCCTTACGTGCACCGTGGGTTGCGATAAAGTACTCCAGAACCGACAGGCCTTCACGGTACGAGGACTTAATCGGGCGAGGCATAATCTCACCCTTCGGGTTCGACACCAGACCACGGATACCCGCAATCTGACGGACCTGCATCCAGTTACCACGTGCACCGGAGGTCACCATACGGTAAATAGTGTTCAGACCACCGTGAGAGCTCAAGTTCTCACGCATAGCCTCTGCAACCACGTCGGTAGCCTCGGTCCAAACCTTGATCAATTCCTGACGACGCTCTTCGTCATCGATGGTACCGATCTCGAAGTCATCCTGAATTGCAGCAGCCTGCTTCTCGTAGCGCTCCATAATTGCCGGCTTCTCAGAAGGAGTAGCAATATCGGAAACAGCCACGGTCACGCCTGAACGGGAAGCCCAGTAGAAACCGGAGTTCTTCAGGTTGTCTAGCGCACGAGCCACAACATCCATCGGGTAACGCTCAGCCAGATCATTAATCAGGCTACCCAGGCCCTTCTTATCTGCCACGCCAGAGAACCAGGGGTAATCCTTCGGCAGAGCCTGGTTGAACAGAACCTGACCAACGGTGCAGTCCAGCAGCACAGAATCGCCGGGCTGGTAGCCCTCCGGTGCTTCCCAATCCTCGGGGGCAACGAACTGGTCACCATCAAGGCGAATCTTCACCTTGGTGTACAGCTCAATCTCGTGACGATCCATCGCCATCAGAGCCTCAGCCACCGAGGAGAATGCGTGACCCTCGTTCTTCTGACCATCGCGGGAGCTAGTCAGGTGGTACAGACCAATGATCATATCCTGCGAAGGGACAGCCACAGGGCGGCCATCCGAAGGCTTCAGGATGTTGTTCGAGGACAGCATGAGGATACGAGCCTCAGCCTGAGCCTCGGGAGATAGCGGCAGGTGAACTGCCATCTGGTCACCGTCGAAGTCAGCGTTGAACGCGGAGCAAACCAGCGGGTGCAGCTGAATAGCCTTACCCTCAACCAGCTTCGGCTCAAACGCCTGAATACCGAGACGGTGCAGGGTAGGTGCACGGTTCAGCAGAACCGGGTGCTCAGCAATAACCTCTTCCAGAACGTCCCAAACCTGCGGGCGGAAACGCTCAACCATACGCTTAGCGCTCTTAATGTTCTGAGCGTGGCTCAGCTCCACCAAACGCTTCATAACGAAGGGCTTGAACAGCTCCAGTGCCATCTGCTTGGGCAGACCACACTGGTGCATCTGCAGCTGAGGACCAACCACAATCACGGAACGACCCGAGTAATCAACACGCTTACCGAGCAGGTTCTGACGGAAACGACCCTGCTTACCCTTCAGCATGTCAGACAGAGACTTCAGGGGGCGGTTACCGGGGCCGGTCACCGGGCGACCACGACGACCGTTATCGAACAGCGAGTCCACAGCTTCCTGCAGCATACGCTTCTCGTTGTTCACGATAATCTCGGGAGCACCCAGCTCCAGCAGACGCTTCAAACGGTTGTTACGGTTAATCACACGACGGTACAGGTCGTTCAGGTCGGAAGTCGCGAAGCGGCCACCGTCCAGCTGAACCATCGGGCGCAGTTCCGGCGGAATAACCGGAACAACATCCAGGACCATACCCAGCGGGGAGTTATTAGTGGTCAGGAAGGCGTTAACAACCTTCAGACGCTTCAGAGCGCGGGTCTTCTTCTGACCCTTACCGGTCTGAATGATCTCCTTCAGAGCCTCAGACTCAGCCTCCAGGTCGAAGGACTCCAGACGCTTCTTAATAGCCTCTGCGCCCATTGCACCCTCAAAGTACAGGCCGTACTTATCAATCATGGAACGGTACAGAGCCTCGTCACCCTCAAGGTCAGCGACCTTCAGGTTCTTGAAGCGATCCCATACACGATCCAGGTGCTCAGCCTCACGCTCGTAACGCTTACGCACCGACGCGAGCTGACGCTCAGCGTTATCACGCAGCTTACGCTTCTCAGCAGCCTTGCCGCCCTCTGCCTCAATACGAGCCAGCTCCGCCTCAACCTCACGGCTAATAGCGTTCACATCAGCGTTCAGAGCAGCCTCAAGCTCTTGCTTCTCGCGGTCGTGAGCAGCCTGCAGCATCGGCAGGTCCTCGTGACGAGCTTCCTCATCAACCTTAGTGATCATGTACGCAGCGAAGTAAATGACCTTCTCCAGGTCCTTCGGAGCCAGATCCAGCAGGTAACCCAGACGGGAAGGAACACCCTTGAAGTACCAAATGTGGGTAACAGGAGCAGCCAGCTCAATGTGACCCATACGCTCACGACGTACCTTAGAGCGGGTCACCTCAACACCACAGCGCTCACACACAATGCCCTTGAAGCGTACGCGCTTATACTTACCGCAGTAGCACTCCCAGTCCTTGGTGGGGCCGAAGATACGCTCGTCGAAGAGACCGTCCTTTTCGGGCTTCAGGGTACGGTAGTTGATGGTCTCGGGCTTCTTAACCTCACCAAAAGACCAACGACGGATGTCGTCGGCGGTGGCGAGGCCAATTCGCATCAAACCAAGCGAAGATTCGTTGGACATATCGGTCCTAATCTCTTTCTGTAAGTTTCTGAAGACTTAGGTTAGCGGGTGGGAACCCCACAACGCACGCGAGCGCATACGGGGTTCCCCACCCTAGAAGGAGGCGGTGCTTATGCCTCGTCGACGGAGCTAGGCTCGTCGTGGGTCAGGCTTACGCCCATATCTTCTGCTGCCCGGAAGCCTTCTTCCTCCGAGTCGCTCATCTCAATAGTCTTGCCGTCGGTGGAGAGCACCTCGACGTTCAGGCACAGAGACTGCATTTCCTTGATAAGAACCTTGAAGGATTCGGGGATACCCGGCTCAGGGATGTTCTCGCCCTTCACAATAGCCTCGTAAACCTTCACACGGCCCGCCACGTCATCGGACTTGACGGTCAGGATTTCCTGCAGGGTGTATGCGGCGCCGTATGCCTCCAGCGCCCACACTTCCATCTCACCGAAGCGCTGACCACCGAACTGCGCCTTACCACCCAGGGGCTGCTGGGTAATCATCGAGTACGGACCGGTGGAACGAGCGTGAATCTTGTCAT
Organism: Rothia similimucilaginosa; assembly: GCF_029850875.1. GTDB lineage: Bacteria > Actinomycetota > Actinomycetes > Actinomycetales > Micrococcaceae > Rothia. Next base: position 150,355 of record NZ_JAOVAM010000004.1, read on the forward strand.
CCACCAGGTGGTGCAGCTTCAGGATGTACTGGTAACCAACCGAAATCGGGTCCGGGAACGGCTCACCGGAACGGCCGTCAATCAGACGTGCCTTACCGGAGCGGTTGATCAGACGGTCACCATCGCGGTTCGGGTTTGAGTGATCCATGAGGTCAAACAGCTCGTCCTCGTGGGCACCGTCAAACACCGGGGTTGCCAGGCGGGTCGGGCCGGATTCCTTCGGGAAGTTCGGCATGTGCTTGAGCCACTCGGGCTCGCCTTCAATCTTCCAACCCTGCTTAGCCAGCCAACCGGTGTGGACTTCCAGAACCTGACCAATGTTCATACGACCGGGCACACCCAGCGGGTTCAGGATAACGTCCACGGGGGTACCGTCTTCCAGGAAGGGCATATCCTCGATCGGAAGGATCTTGGAAATAACACCCTTGTTACCGTGGCGGCCTGCAAGCTTGTCGCCGTCGGTAATCTTACGCTTCTGAGCCACGTACACACGGACCAGCTGGTTCACACCCGGGGGCAGATCGTCCTCATCATTGCTCTCGCGGTCGAAGATGCGGATACCAATGACGGTACCGGACTCGCCGTGAGGGACCTTCAGAGAGGTGTCACGAACCTCGCGAGACTTCTCACCGAAGATTGCGCGCAACAGGCGCTCCTCGGGGGTCAGCTCGGTCTCGCCCTTAGGAGTGACCTTACCAACGAGGATGTCGCCAGCCTCAACTTCAGCACCGATGTGAATGATGCCGCGCTCGTCCAGAGCCGAGAGAACGTCCTCGGACACGTTCGGGATGTCGCGGGTAATCTCCTCGGGGCCCAGCTTGGTGTCGCGAGCGTCAATCTCGTGCTCCTCAATGTGGATCGAGGTCAGCACGTCCTCAGAAACCATGCGTTGGGAGAGGATGATCGCATCCTCGTAGTTCAGGCCTTCCCACGGCATATATGCCACGAGCAGGTTCTTACCCAGTGCCAGCTCACCACCGTCGGTGGAGGGGCCGTCAGCAATAACGTCGCGGTATTCGACGCGCTGGCCTTCCTTCACCACAACGCGCTGGTTGTAGCAGTTACCCGGGTTCGAACGGGAGAACTTCATAATCGGGTAGGTGGAGACAGAGCCGTCGTCGTTACGGACGATAACGGTCTTAGCGTCAACGGAGGAAACCACACCGGGCTTCTTCGCGAGCACAGAGTCACCGGAATCCAGTGCTGCATACTTCTCCATACCGGTACCAACCACGGGAGCCTCAGACTCCAGCAGGGGCACAGCCTGACGCTGCATGTTAGCACCCATCAGTGCTCGGTTAGCGTCATCATGCTCCAGGTAAGGAATCAGGGCGGTAGCCACAGACACCATCTGACGCGGGGAAACGTCCATGTACTGCACGGCGCCGGGAGCAACCATAACAGCTTCACCAGAACCGTCACCCGCACGGCAGAGAACCTCATTCTCAGCGAAGGTGCGGTCGGGGTTCAGCGGTGCGTTTGCCTGTGCGATAACGACGGACTTCTCGTCGTCAGCGGTTAGGTAGCGGACCTCGTCGGTCACGCGGCCGTCAGTTACCACGCGGTAGGGAGTCTCAATGAAACCGAAGGAGTTGATACGACCGTAGGTTGCCAGCGAACCAATCAGACCAATGTTCGGGCCTTCAGGAGTTTCAATGGGGCACATACGACCGTAGTGCGAGGGATGGACGTCTCGAACTTCCATGCCTGCACGGTCACGGGACAGACCGCCCGGGCCCAGTGCGGACAGACGACGCTTGTGGGTCAGACCTGCCAGCGGGTTGTTCTGGTCCATGAACTGCGACAGCTGAGAGGTACCGAAGAACTCCTTGATAGCTGCCACGACGGGGCGGATGTTCACCAGGGACTGCGGGGTGATAGCGTCCACATCCTGGGTGGTCATGCGCTCACGAACCACGCGCTCCATACGAGACAGACCGGTACGGATCTGGTTCTCAATAAGCTCACCCACGGTGCGGATACGGCGGTTGCCGAAGTGGTCAATATCGTCGATATCGATCTTGAGGGAGATTTCCTCGCCGTCACGGACGCCGGGGATGGTGGTCTCACCTGCGTGCAGAGCGCAGAGGTAACGAATCATCTGAGCGATGTCGTCCTGGCTCAGAACGGAAGCCTCGGGGGAATCCATGGGAACGTCCACACCGAGCTTACGGTTCAGCTTGTAACGACCAACCTTCGCCAGGTCGTAGCGGCGCGGGGTGAAGTACATGTTGTCCAGCAGACCCTGAGCCGCTTCAACCGTCGGGGGTTCGCCCGGACGCAGCTTGCGGTAGATATCCAGCAGAGCCTCGTCGCGGTCCTTAACGGAGTCCTTCTCCAGGGTTGCACGGATGGAGTCGTACTGACCGAACTCAGCCAGAATCTTAGACTCGGTCCAGCCCAGAGCCTTCAGCAGAACAGTCACAGACTGCTTACGCTTACGGTCCAGACGCACGCCTACCTGATCGCGCTTATCAATCTCAAGCTCGAACCATGCACCGCGGGAAGGAATCACGCGGGCAGAGTAAATGTCCTTATCTGAGGTACGGTCCGGAGCCTTCTCAAAGTAAGCACCGGGGGAACGCACCAGCTGAGAAACGACCACACGCTCAGTACCGTTAATAACGAAGGTACCAGCCTCGGTCATCAGGGGGAAGTCGCCCATGAACAGGGTCTGCTGCTTGACCTCGCCAGTAGCGAGGTTCATGAATTCAGCCTTGATGTACAGCGGAGCCGAGTAGGTTGCGTCGCGGTCCTTGCACTCCTCAACAGAGTACTTGGGGTCAGCAAACTCAGGCTCAGAGAAGGAGAGCTGCATAGTCTCCTGGAAGTCACGAATCGGGGAGATTTCTTCAAAAATCTCAGCCAGACCGGACTGAGCGGGGACAGAATTGTCACCTGCAGCCTGTGCCTTTTCCAGACGCTCCACCCAGCGCTCGTTACCCACGAGGCGGTCGAAGCTATCGGTCTGGATAGCAAGCAGGTTGGGAACCTTCAGTGGTTCATTAATCTTCGCGAATGAAATTCGGCGGGAGACGTTCTCCGCACCGTTAGCGGCATCATGATTCGAGGTGCTCGAAGCGACCAAAATGGGGATCCTTCCACAGACATGTCTGTTAGCAATCAGCCTCCCGGCGACATTACCGGCGACACGACAACCTCAGCCCCCGATATAAACGGTGCTAGAAGCTATAGAGTCGGACGGAAAACGTCACCTTCAGCCCGTGCCCACCGCTATATGAAGGCACAAAGGTTAGGGAAAGCGTAAATACTAACAATACAGGAAGAAAGCCCATCTGTCTACCACACCCGCATCAGGAGTGCAAACCTGCCACGGCATGCACCTAGCATTCCACCACATTCACCGCCAAACCGCCCATAGACGTCTCCTTGTAACGGTGAGACATATCCAAACCGGTCTGACGCATCGTCTCAATCACCTGATCCAACGACACACGGTGCGTACCATCACCACGCAACGCCATACGTGCAGCCGTCACTGCATTCGACGCCGCCATCGCATTACGCTCAATACAAGGGATCTGCACCAAACCACCCACCGGGTCACAGGTCAGACCCAAGTTGTGTTCCATCGCAATCTCAGCAGCATTCTCAACCTGCTCAGGAGTACCACCCATCACCTGTGCCAAACCGGCAGCAGCCATCGAGGAGGCACTACCCACCTCACCCTGGCAACCAACCTCAGCACCAGAAATCGACGCACGCTTCTTATACAGCACACCCACAGCAGAAGAAGCCAAGAAGAAATCAACAACCGCCTGATCACGAGCAGCCTGACCGCAATGTCGAATACCCTGCGTGTAGTTCATCGCATAATGCAACACCGCCGGAATAATGCCCGCAGCACCATTCGTCGGAGCGGTCACCACACGACCACCAAAAGCGTTCTCCTCATTGACCGCCAAAGCAATCAGATTCACCCAGTCAATAGCGAACTCAGGAGACTTCGAAGGATCCTCCACCATCAAATCGCGATGCCACGCACCCGCACGGCAACGCACCTTCAGCGGGCCCGGCAAATACCCCACACGTGCCAGAGAAGAGCCAATGCACTCCTTCATCACACGGTAGATATGCAAGATGCCATCGCGGACCTCTTGCTCAGAACGCAAAGAACACTCATTCGCCATTTTCAACTGCGCAATCGACAACCCAGCCTCATTCGCCATCTCCAGCAGCTCAGTAGCCGAACCGAACGGATACGGAGGGTTCATCAGCGACGCACCACCGGTCGCCTCCTCATCACCCTCAACAATGAAGCCGCCACCAATGGAATAGTAGGTACGCTCCAACAGCAGCTGCTCACCCGCAAACGCCGCGATCTTCATGCCGTTCGTATGGCGCGGAAGAACCGTCAGCGGACGCAGAGTCATATCCAGCTCACGGTACTTCACCACCGGACCATACACCTTCTGCTCCTCGCCACCAGGCGCAGTCACACCATAAGCAGAGGAGGGGTAACCTGCCAGAGGCAACGTGCCGTCCACACTATTACGCTCAATCATCGCCTCAGAATCAGCGATATTAATCGTCTCCGGAACAAAACCGCACAAACCCTTCAACACAGCGCTCATCGTGCCGTGACCAGCGCCCGTAGCCGCCAACGAACCATACAGGTCAACATGTACGCCCGTTACACAGTCCAGCATGCCCTCATCAATCAGCTCCGCCACAAAACGGTTCGAAGCGCGCATCGGCCCCACGGTATGTGAGCTCGAAGGACCCACACCAATGCTGAACATCTCAAAAACACTGATGTCGTACGGCAGAGCCTCTGCCTTCTTCTGGGCACTGCTGGGTGCACTCTGGTTAATAGCCATGTTCTGTCCTTCAAATAAAAATGTCTGTGCACCGCACCAAAAGATACGTGCACCTCAACAGAGGAAGCACACATCAATCTGCGGTCTCTACGTGCGGACAATCACCCTTGACTGACCGCTCTAATCCTAACGCACTTCAGAACCATCACAAACTAAGGCCTAGAACACCTCGACACTCCCCCACCACTCAGCACCGCAGCACATCGAATAAAAGGCGCCGTGCCTACACAGGGCACGACGCCTCTCCCCTACAGATTATCTGCAGAAAAACTCTTACTTCTCACGCTTGTAGAACGGCAGAGTCACAACATCAAACGGAGCACGCTTACCGCGGATATCAACATCCACGGTAGAGCCAACCTCAGAGAACTCACGGTTCACCAGTGCCATAGCAATCGGGAAACCCAAAGTCGGGGAAGGAATACCGGAGGTAACCTCACCAATCTCATTACCTTCAGCGTCCACCAGCTTAGAACCGGCACGAGCAGGACGTTTCGCCTGAGCCTTCAGACCAACCAGGATACGCTTCGACTCGCTCTTAGCCAGCTCAGCCAGAGCCTCACGACCAACGAAGTCAGCTGCCTTCTTCTCCAACGCAATCTCAACCAGACGACCCAGACCGGACTCAAAGGGAGTAATGTCCAGACCCAGCTCGTGACCGTACAGGGGCATACCAGCCTCAAGACGCAGGGAGTCGCGAGAAGCCAGACCGGCAGGAATCATGCCGAAAGGCTCGCCAGCAGCAGTCAGCTTATCCCACAGCTCAACAGCGTTCTCATTCGGAACAAACAGCTCGAAACCGTCCTCACCGGTGTAACCGGTACGAGCCAGCAGAACATCAACACCGGCAACAGTCAGCGGCACCGAAGCGTAGTACTTCAGCTCACGGACAGCCTCATCATCAGACATGCCAGCAGCCAGCAGAATCTCCTCAGCACGAGGACCCTGAACAGCCACCAGAGAAGTCTGCTCCGACTCATTCACAAACTCAACATTGAAATCACCCAGGCGCTCGCTCATCGCCGCAAAGTCAGTCTCAATATTCGAAGCATTCGGAACAACTAGGAACTCTTCATCGCCCAGACGGTAAGTAATCAGGTCGTCAATCACGCCGCCCTTGTCGTTGACCAGGATCGAGTACTTTGCCTTACCAACCTTCAGGATGGACATATTCGACACCAGAGCGTAATCCAGGAACGCGCCCGCATCCGGACCGGTCACGCGGAACTCACCCATATGAGACAAGTCGAAAATACCGGCACTAGTACGGACAGCCTCATGCTCAGCAACGTCATTAGCGTACTTCAGGGGCATATCCCAGCCGCCAAAGTCGGTGAAAGAAGCACCAAGCTTCTCGTGGACAGAGTACAGAGAGGTCTTCTTAGGGGACATTAGATTCTCCTCACGCACAGCCTTGTGCTGTTATCGTTCAATCGTCATAGATTTCATTCACCCCCACAGACACGAGATACGCTGCGGAGGCGACCCCCACCCGCCCCAGAAATCTGAGAACGGGTGAGGCAGGTAGACCGCTACAGTCTACCCAGGAGCGTTATAGGCTCCTTATGCTTCCAGGTCGAAAGCCTCCATCGGGGGGCATTCGCACACGAAGTTACGGTCACCGCCAGCGCCGTCGATACGACCCACCGAAGTGAAGTACTTATTAGCACGCAGACTCGGGACCGGGAAAGCTGCCTGGGTACGGCTGTAGGGGCGATCCCACTCATCGGCACTCACCACATCAACGGTGTGCGGTGCGTTGCGCAGAACCGAATCCTCCACAGCGACCTTACCCTCAGCCACCTCGATGATCTCGTCGTAGATGGTCTCCATTGCCTCAATAAAGCGGTCCAATTCTTCCTTCGACTCAGACTCAGTCGGCTCAACCATCAGGGTGCCCGGAACCGGGAACGCCAGGGTCGGAGCGTGGAAGCCGAAGTCCATCAGACGCTTGCAGACATCCTCAGCTGTCACGTGAGTCTGATCGGTCAGCTGACGCAAGTCCAGGATGCACTCGTGAGCGACCAGACCGCCGGGGCCGGTGTACAGCACCGGGTACTTGTCATTGAGCTTCTTCGCAATGTAGTTAGCGTTCAGAACCGCGTACTGCGAAGAGTCCTTCAGACCCTGAGCACCAGTCATCGCAATGTACATCCAGCTAATCGGCAGAACGCCTGCAGAACCGAAGAACGCCTGCGAAATCGGCAGTGCAGCGTCGTTGGGGAGCTTACCCTCAGCATCAGCATGGTATGCGTCACCGGGCAGGAACTTCGCCAAGTGCTCACGAACAGCCAGAGGGCCCACACCGGGGCCGCCGCCACCATGAGGAATGGAGAAGGTCTTGTGCAGGTTCAGGTGCGAAACATCGCCACCAAACTTACCGGGCTGAGCGAAGCCCATCTGAGCGTTCAGGTTCGCACCATCCAGGTATACCTGGCCACCTGCCTCGTGGACCAACTGGCAGACCTCAGCAACCTGCTCCTCAAACACACCGTGGGTAGAGGGGTAGGTAATCATGATGCCGGCAACCTTGGGGCCGTACTTCTCAATCTTTACCTTCAGGTCGTCAACATCAATCGAACCGTCAGCCGCAGTTGCCACACCGGCAACCTTCAGACCAGCCAGAGCGGCAGATGCTGCGTTGGTACCGTGAGCAGACAGCGGAATCAGTACAGTGTCACGCTCGTGGTCACCATTAGCCTCGTGGAAGGAACGGATAGCGCGCAGACCAGCGTACTCACCGGTTGCACCCGAGTTCGGCTGCAAGGAGATAGCATCATAACCGGTAATAGCAACCAGCCACTCGCTCAGGTCCTTAATCAACTCGTGCCAGCCCACAGCCTGGTCCTCCGGGACCAGCGGGTGAATGTTTGCGAACTCAGGCCAGGAGATAGGCTCCATCTCAGCCGCTGCATTCAGCTTCATGGTGCACGAACCCAGCGGAATCATGGTGCGGTCAAGCGCCAGGTCCTTATCAGCGAGGTGACGCAGGTAGCGCATCATCTCGGTCTCAGAACGGTACTTGTGGAAAATCGGGTGCTGCATGTAGTCATCGGTACGCAGCAGCTCAGCGGGCAGATCATACTGTGCATCTGCCTCGCCCAGGGTGCCGCCCAGAGCCTCAACCAGGCTCTTGAGCAGTTCCTCACCGTGAGACTCACCCACAGAGATACCAACACGGTTCTCGTCGAAGCGGCGGATGTTCACGCCAGCTTCCAGAGCCTTCGCAACCAGCTCATCGGCACGGCCAGCAGCCTCCACCACGACGGTGTCGAAGAAAGTGTCGTGAGCAATACCGTAACCTGCTGCCTTCAGCGCAGTAGCAACACTAGCCGCGTTGGTGTGCAGACGGTTCGCGATAGCGCGCAGACCCTCAGGACCGTGGTACATCGCGTAAGCGCCAGCAACAATCGCCAGCAGAGCCTGAGCAGTACAAATATTAGAGGTAGCCTTCTCACGGCGGATATGCTGCTCACGAGTCTGCAGAGCCAGACGGTACGCGGGCTTACCAGCAGAGTCCTTAGAAACACCCACCAGACGGCCAGGCATAGTGCGCTCCATACCCTTGTGAACAGCCATGTACGCAGCGTGCGGACCGCCGAAGAAGAAGGGCAGACCGAAACGCTGAGTGTTACCCACAGCGATATCAGCGCCCAGCTCACCCGGGGACTTCAGCAGGGTCAGAGCCAGCAGGTCAGCAGCAACGGTGACCAGAGCGTTACGCTCCTTAGCGGCCTTAATCAGCGGCTCAATATCGCGAATCTCGCCTTCATTGCTAGGGTACGCCAAGATAATGCCGTACAAATCGCCCTCAGGCAGGCCCTCGGAGAAGTCAGTAATCACAAAAGGAATGCCGAGCATCTCTGCGCGGCCACGAGTCACCGAAATAACCTGAGGCAGGCAACGAGAGTCAATAGCGAAGAAGCCGTTCTTCACCTTGCGGTTTGCACGGTGCATCATGACAGCTGCTTCAGCTACAGCAGAAGCCTCATCCAGCAGGGAGGAGTTTGCAATCTCCAGGCCGGTCAGCTCCATCACAGTGTTCTGGAAGTTCAGCAGAGCCTCCAGACGGCCCTGAGAAATCTCAGCCTGGTACGGGGTGTAAGAAGTGTAGAAACCGGGGTTTTCCAGAATATTGCGGCGCAGAACCGCGGGAGTTACAGCATCGTAGTATCCGGCACCAATCATCTGGGCAAGAACCTTATTCTTCGCTGCATAGCCGGCAATCTTTGCCTGAGCCTCATGCTCCGACAGCGGAGCAGGCAGCTGCAGATCGCCGTCAAGGCGGATCTGGGAGGGGACAACAGCGTCCATCAGCGCATCCAGGGAAGAGTATCCCAGGGTTTCGAGCATCTGCTCTGCGTCTGCGGAACGGGGGCCGAGATGACGATCAATAAAGGACATAGGGTTCTCCTATTGGTCGGCGCAAACCGTAGAGGGGTCACGTCGCATTATTGCGACGAGTCGAACATCTTAAGTGTCCCACATCTCCATGAAGTTTCGCCAGCTTTACCAACATTCGACATACCTAAACATCAAAGTCGTCTGCCCCGCTAAACCCCCTCCCCCTGCTAGACGAAAAACAGCAGAAACGCACAGAGCCCGGCTCGTTCTCTCCGAAGAGAAAACGAACCGGACGCAATCAAAGCAAACTTCACAGTACATCCCACAGAAGGATGTATTAGAAGACCCTACTTAGCGTGGTCAGGCTTGCCACCGTGCGGCACCAGGAATGCCGACAGGAAAGCCAGAGCCGCAGTCACAGCCAGCAACATCAGACCGATGAAGTAGTTGTTCTCAGCCTGGTTGTAGGTTGCACCCATCACCAGCGGCGGGAAGAAACCACCCAGAGCGCCAGCAGCAGCAACCACACCGGACACCGCACCAACGTTCTTCGGATCAGCTGCACGAGCCACCCAGCCGAAGACCGAGCCGTGGCCCAGGCCCAGAAGAGCACCCATCAGGATGAAGACAGCACCATACACGTGCTCAGCATCAGGCTGGAACGCGGTAATAACTGCCAGAATCACCACACCGCCCAGGGAGATGAGGGAGATAATCTTCGGACCGAACTTATCAGCCAGAACACCACCGAAGGGACGAGCAATCACGGTAGCAGCCACGAAGCCAGCCGCACGCATACCAGCGTCGTTAGCGTTGAAGCTGTAGATGTTGCTCAGGTAAGTGGGCAGGTAGTTCGAGAATGCCACGAACGCACCGAACACAACAGCGTAGAGGAAGCCCAGCTGCCAAGTGGTCTTCACCTTGAATGCCTGAACAATCTTCGGCATCAGCGGAGTAACCTCACGGCCGATGGTTGCCGGAGAATCCTTCAAGAAGAAGAAAGAGATAGCAGCGGTTACAGCACAGATAACAGCAATCAGAACATGAGTCTGGAAGTAACCAATACCCTGCACCAGGCGGGGGGTAGCGAATGCAGAAATTGCAGTACCCACCATGCCGGCACCGAACACACCGGTCGCAAAACCCTTCTTGGAAGCGTCATACCATGCGGAGCTAAAGGGAATACCCACAGCGAACACGGTACCCGCAATACCCAGGCAGAACGCCACAACAAGCAGCATGGGCAGCGAGTTCAGTTGACCAGCAACACCAACCAGGAGGACCAGGGGTGCGCTAATCGCCAGAACAGCGGTGAACATAATACGACCACCGTAGCGGTCGGTCAGACCACCAACGGGAATACGGCCGATAGCGCCGATGAAAATCGGCATAGCAACCAGAAGGCTGGTCATACCAGCGTCCAGGTGCATCTGCTTTGCATACATCTTGGCCAGCGGGCCAACAACGGTCCACGCCCAGAAACCAATGGTAGAGGCGAAGGTTGCAAGCAGAACGTTACGGAGCTGACCATTCTTCAGGTCGTAGCTCGGTGCAGCAGGGGTGCTCATATTTCCTCTTTTGCAATATGGATATGTGTATTAGCGGTCGGCGCGCTCACGCGGGAGAGTACCAACCGGATCCCAACCTCGACGTGCACCAACACGCTGGCCGCCACGAGAGCGGTACACGGTGTAGGGGCGGAAGAGGTAGTGCAGGGGCACAGTCAGTGCGTGCACCAGGCGGGTAAACGGCCAAATGATGAACAGAACCATAGCCACCACGATGTGAATCTTGAAAGCCACGGGAATATTCACCATCAAAGCTACCTCAGGGTGGAAGTAGAACAGCGAACGGAACCAAACAGCGATGGTCTCACGGTAGTTGAAGTGAACCTCGTGACCATTCACCGGAGGCAAACCGCCCGAGGGGTTCACAGCCGAAAGCAGAGTAGCCGCAGTGCCAGCGAGAATCACTAGAACCAAAACGACATACATTAGGACGTCATTACGAGTGGTAGCCGAACGAACACGAGAGTTCGAAGCACGGCGACCAATCAGAATGAACATACCAATAATGGTCGCAATCGCTGCTGCAGAACCTGCAACCAGCGCCGTCATGTGGTAAGCATCTTCCGACAAGAACAGGTCGGTAAACGACTTGGGAACCACCAGGCCACCAACGTGACCAAGGAAAACGGCCGCAAGACCGTAATGGAACAGGGGCGAAGCGATGCGCAGCAGCTTCGATTCATAGACCTGGGACGAGCGGGTAGTCCATCCGAACTGGTCAGTACGGTAACGCCAGATGGTGCCACCAATCAGAACCACCAGCGCAACATAGGGCAGAACGCCCCACAGCAGGATGTCCACAATACCCGGATCGGTTACAGCCTGTGCAGCATGTCCTGCGTTCTCAGAAGCAAGTACGTACACGTGTTGTCTCCTCACAAGGGATAAAACTAGTTAGAACGAGCCGAAGCCTGCTGGAGCAGCTGATGATCAGCGTAACCATTCAAGCCAACGGTCTCGACGGGAGGGCCGTAGCCAGCCATCTTCTGAACCTCCTCCTGAGTCTCCGGAGAGACGCCAGGAAGGGTATCGCAGATGCTCTGCAACAACCCGTAGTGGGGCAGATTTCCGTCCTTCATGGACAGACGAAGAAGCTCAAGGGACGGACGGTACGCCTGCAAAGCGGAACGGCCCTTACGGCGATCCACCAACGCACAAAACTCCAGCACCAGCGGCAGGTAGTCCGGAAGCTCACCGTTCAAAACGGTCAACATACCGGAGTCGCGGTACATCTGCTTAAAACGCAGAAGAGTCTCACCACGGCGGCGGGTATCACCATCGGTCCAGTAGGACAGGTGCAGAGAATGACGACGCGAAAGGTCGTATTCCTGCACGTACTCGGACTGCACATCCTCCAGGTCTTTAGAAGTCAGCCACTGCTGAACCGCATCAACGGCAGCAATGAAAGCCTCATTCTGGGTGGAAGCGGTAATCTCCACCAGTTCAGGCAGAACCTTCAGAGTTTCCTCATCGGGGTAGCCCAGGAGCATACCGCTCACCTGGTAGATTACCGAGTCCATATCCTCGCCGGGACCGTAATCGATATCGAACGGGTTCTCCGGCTGAGCCGGCTCCGAGACAGCAGCCTCGGAACTGGCTTTGCCCATGAGCTTGGAAAAGAATCCAGCCACTTATTACTTCTTTCCGGTGGTGTTCGGGAAGAGGCCATCAGGACGGGAAGAACCGTCCCAGCTGAACAAGCTAACCTTGTTGTTAGCCTCGTAGACACCGGTGGACACGGGAGTCGGGCGACCCTCCATGTCGTTGAACGCATCGCCGTACATGCCGGGTCCGCCATCCACGCTCAGGGAGCAACCCATTTCCTCAAGGTTGTGGGCGTCCTCCATGTGAGCCTTCGGAATGACGTAACGCTCGTTGTACTTAGCGATAGCCATCAGGCGGTACATCTCGTACACCTGCTGACCGGTCATACCAACAGCCTGAGCAATCTCTTCGTTGCCTTCGCCACCGAGGTTGATATCACGCATGTACGAACGCATCGCAGCCAGGCGGCGCAGAACGTTAGTAATAACCTCAGTGTCGCCTGCGGTGAACAGCTCAGCAAGGTACTCAACCGGAATACGGAGAGACTCAATAGCACCGAACAGGTTGTTGCTGTTCTCCGCATCGTGGCCCTGCTCCTTGAGCAGGTCAACAATCGGAGACAGCGGGGGTACGTACCAAACCATGGGCATGGTGCGGTACTCGGGGTGCAGGGGCAGAGCCACCTTCCACTCCTTCGCCAGCTTGTACACGGGCGACTTCTGAGCCGCAGTAATCCACGCATCGGGGATGTCGTTCTTACGAGCCTGCTCAATCACAGCAGGATCCGAAGGATCAAGCATCAGCGACAGCTGAGCCTCGTAGAGGTCCTTCTCATCCTCAACCGAAGCAGCTTCAGTCACGCGGTCTGCGTCGTAGAGGAAGATGCCGATGTAGCGCATACGACCAACACAGGTCTCAGCACATACAGTCGGGATACCAGCCTCAATACGGGGGTAGCAGAAGGTACACTTCTCAGCCTTACCCGTCTTGTGGTTGAAGTACACCTTCTTGTAAGGGCAACCAGTGATGCACTGACGCCAACCACGGCAACGGTCCTGGTCAACCAGCACGATACCGTCCTCAGCGCGCTTGTAGATAGCGCCGGAGGGGCAAGAAGCCATGCAGGAGGGGTTCAAGCAGTGCTCACAAATACGAGGCAGGTAGAACATGAAGGTCTGCTCGAACTCGAACTTAATCTTGTCCTCAGCCTTCTTACGGACCTTCTCCACCAGCGGGTCCAGATGACCGTACTCGGTCGCACCAGCCAGGTTGTCGTCCCAGTTCATACCCCACTCAACCTTGGTGTCCTCACCGGTGATGAGGGAGACCGGCTTAGCAGCCGGGAAATCATCACCCAGAGGAGCACTGGTCAGGTTCTGGTAGTCGTAGGTCCAGGGCTCGTAGTAGTCGTTCAGCTCGGGCTGAATCGGGGAAGCGAAAATCGTGAAGAGCTTCTGGAAGCGGTTACCGCTCTTGAGCTCCAGACGACCGCGCTTGTTCAGCACCCAGCCACCCTTCCACTTCTCCTGATCCTCGTAACGGCGGGGGTAACCCTGACCGGGACGAGTCTCAACATTGTTGAACCAGACGTATTCGGTACCGGCTCGGTTCGTCCATGCCTGCTTACAGGTCACGGAGCAGGTGTGGCAGCCGATGCACTTATCGAGCGCCATCACCATAGCAACTTGTGCCATAACGCGCATTAGAAAGTTACCTCCTGGGACTTACGGCGACGGATGTACGAGACGATGTCTCGCTGGTTACCGGTCGGTCCAAGATAGTTGAAGGCGAACGCCTGGTGAGCGTAGCCACCAATCATGTGGGTGGGCTTCAGAAGAATACGGGTCACCGAGTTGTGAATACCACCGCGCTTACCGGTGACTTCAGACTTCGGGCTAACCATACGCTCCTGAGCGTGGTAAACGAAGCAGACGCCCTCGGGCATACGGTGCGAAACAACCGCACGGCCCACGAAGACACCGTTGGTGTTCACACACTCAATCCACTCGCCGTCCTTGACGCCAATCTTCTCAGCATCCTGCGGGCTCATCCACGCAGTCGGACCGCCACGGAACATGCTGAGCATGTAGTGGTTGTCGAAGTACTGCGAGTGAATTGCCCACTTATTGTGCGGGGTCAGGTAGCGAACAGCAACCGAAACACCGTCGGTAGTACCGAGCTCAGGCTCGTTGTACAGGCCAGTCATATCCAGCGGCGGACGGTAAATCGGCAGAGCCTCGCCCATTTCGTGCATCCAGTCATGGTCGAGGAAGAAGTGCATACGGCCGGTCAGAGTGTGGAACGGCTTCTTCTTCTCGATGTTGACGGTAAACGGAGCGTAACGGCGACCACCGGTCTCCGAACCGGACCACTCGGGGGAAGTCATCACGGGCTGCGGTGCGGCCTGGGTCATGGGGAAGGTAATACGACGTTCCTCGTTACCTTCTGCCAGGTCCATCAGGTGCAGACCGGTCTGCTTCTCGAGCTCCTTGAAGCCCTTAACAGCAACCTCACCGTTAGAGGTACCGGAAATCATGAGGATTGCTTCAGAAATCTTCACGTCGGTATCCAGTGCCGGACGGCCTGCGCCCTTACCGGAGTCCATCACACCGAATTCCTTAGCCATCTTCGCGACTTCGTCCTTCAGATCGTAAGTGATGAACTTGGTGGTGGCACCGAGCTTATCGAACAGCGGGCCAACGGTGGTGTACATATCGTACAGTGCGCCGTAGTCACGCTCGACGGTGACGAAGTTCGGCATGTTCTTGCCGGGCACGCCCACCATACCGGGGGTGTTCTTCCAGTCGGGTGCGTGACCGCCAGGCTGAGCAATCTGGCCGGGAGTGTCGTGCAGCAGCGGAACCGAAACGATGTCCTTGCGGACGCCGAGGTGCTTCTTAGCCAGGCGAGTGAACTCGTATGCCAGAGCCTTGAAGGTCTCGTGGTCGGTCTTTGCCTCCCACGGCGGATCAATTGCCGGGGAGAACGCGTGCAGGAACGGGTGCATATCGGTCGAGGAGATATCGTGCTTCTCGTACCAGGTAGCAGTCGGCAGAACGATGTCAGACAGCAGGGTCGAGGAGGTCATACGGAAGTCCGAGGTGACCAGCAGATCCAGCTTGCCCTGAGGTGCGTCGTCGACCCACTTCACTTCGTTCGGGTGCTTCTCCGAGTCGGAACCCTGAACGTTGTCCATGCTACCGACCAGGTGCTTCAGGAAGTAGCTCTCACCCTTAGCGGAGGAACCGAACAGGTTCGAACGCCACAGGGTCAGGGTACGAGGCCAGTTGATGGGGTTGTCGACGTCCTCAACGGAGAACTCCAAGTGACCGGAGTTCAGTCGCTGTGCAATGTAGTCCGCGTTCGAGGAAGCCTCGCCGCGTGCCACTGCCTGCTCTGCCTTATCAGCCAGTTCCAGCGAGTTCTCGGGGAACTGCGGGAAGAACGGCATCCAGCCCATGCGCACGGAGCGTGCCACAACGTCAGCAGTGTGAACATCGCGCAACTCACCCTTAGCCAGCGGGGACTGCAGGTAATCGGTGGAGTATGCATCCTGACGGAACTGGTCAGTGTGCATGTACCAGAAGCCGGTACCGATCATGTGACGCGGCGGACGGCTCCAGTCCAGAGCGTTAGCAATGTTGGTCAGACCAGTCAGCGGACGTGCCTTCTCCTGGCCCACGTAGTGAGCCCAACCGCCACCGTTACGGCCCTGGGAACCGGTCAGGTTCAGCAAGGCGAGGATAGCGCGGTAGGTGGTGTCAGCGTGGTACCACTGGCAGATACCTGCACCGAAGATAATCATGGAGCGGCCACCGGAATCCAGGGCGCTCTTAGCGAACTCGCGGGCAACGCGGATAACAGCCTCGGCGGGGACAGAAGTAATCTGCTCCTGCCATGCCGGGGTGTTCTGAACGTTCCAGTCCTCGTAGTCCTTAGCCCAGGTACCGGGCAGGCCCTCGCGGCCCACACCGTACTGTGCCAGCATGATGTCGAAGACAGTGGTGACTTCGTGGCCTTCAACGTATGCTACAGGCACACCGCGGGTAATGACGTCGCCGTGACCCTTCGGGTTATCGAAGGTCGGCATCTTAATCTCTGCAGCTGCTGTCTGGCCCTGGGGCAGGTCGCGAATCGACAGAATCGGCTTACGACCCTGCAGATCCAGGTTCCACCTGCCCTGGTCTTCCTGAGCGTAACGGTGACCCATGGTGCCGTTGGGCACGAAGACCTCACCGGTCTCGCGGTCCATCAGCACGGGCTTAAAGTCAGCGTTCGGCTGCTCAGCCTCACCAGCGAGCTTTGCTGCGGTCAGGAACTTGGAGGGGACCTTCACGCCGTCCTCACGGGTTTCCAGGGTGACCAGGAAGGGAAGGTCGGTGTATGTCAGGGAGAAGTCCTCGAAGAACTCGACACGCTGGTCGACGTAGTTCTCCTTGAGGATAACGTGGCCCATCGCCATAGCCAGTGCTGCGTCGGTACCTGCCTGGGCGGGCAGCCACTCGTCAGCGAACTTGGTGTTATCGGCGTAGTCGGGGCTCACGGTGACAACCTTGGTACCGCGGTAGCGGACCTCGGAGACCCAGTGAGCATCCGGGGTACGGGTCAGCGGAACGTTTGCACCCCACATGATGAGGTATGCAGCGTCCCACCAGTCGCCAGACTCGGGCACATCGGTCTGGTCGCCGAAGACCTGCGGGGAAGCCACGGGAAGGTCGGCGTACCAGTCGTAGAAGCTGGTCATCACGCCACCGGTCAGCTGGATGTAGCGAACACCCGCACTGAAGGAGGTCATGGACATTGCCGGAATCGGGGTGAAGCCGGTGTTACGGTCGGGGCCGTAGTACTTGATGGTGTGCACGTGAGCAGCAGCCATCAGTTCGAGAGCTTCAGCCCAGGTCGAGCGCACCAGACCACCCTTACCGCGTGCGTTAACGTAGCGTGCACGCTTGGCGGGGTCAGACACGATGGAGTGGAAGGCGTCCACGGGATCATTGTGGATTGCCTTCGCTTCGCGGTACATCTCCAGCAGGAGACCGCGAACGTAGGGGTACTTAACGCGGGTGGGAGAGTAGGTGTACCACGAGAATGAGGCACCACGGGGGCAACCACGGGGCTCGTACTCGGGGCGATCGGGACCAACCGAGGGGTAGTCGGTTTCCTGTGCTTCCCAGGTGATAATGCCGTCCTTGACATACACCTTCCAGGAGCAGGAGCCGGTGCAGTTCACGCCGTGGGTAGAGCGAACTTCCTTATCGTGGCTCCAACGGTCGCGGTAGAAGGCGTCACCCTCGCGGCCGCCTTCACGGAAGACGGCGCGGCCGTCTTCAGTCTCATCCCAGCGGGAGAAAAACTTACCGAACTTGATCAGCTGATCGGTAAGGGGGCCGTCCGGGCCCTTAATCTGTGATGCTTGTTCCATACTGCCCAATATATCTGATATTTGGCATGGAAAATACAAGATAAAAACCTTACTTAATTCATGTGAGATAAGGGTGTTTTAGACCGTAAGCCAGGCAGAAATTCCACCCTCCAACATATACACAGAAGGCCCTACCAAAGGGGCAATTTCGCGAGCCGCCTCAACCGTTCTAGCGTATCCAGTGCAGTAAATAACAATTTTCTGGGCATTTGCAGGGATTTTACGCTCAATCAGGGCCTTTAAACCACTATTTCGACTGGCCTCCAGCAACTCAGTCAGAGGAAGATTAATAGCGCCTTCAATAGCAAAAGCTTTGAATTCCACCTGCTCACGAACGTCCAAAAGGGCAATATTTTCATCCGATGACAGCTTTTTAAAGTCCTGGGCACTTATGGGACGAGGCATCGAATCCGTCGAAGAGCTAGCAAAATCCTGAGAAATATTACGAATTGTTACAGAATTTTTGGGCATATAACTCGTTTCTTGGGACAAAACGACACTTTTCTTAGGTACAGCTTGCACACTAGCCACAAGAGGTATATATTCCCACCTCCCACTTAACGCCGAATATAGGCCAACCTCACCCATGAGCGGCTCCCCCACCCCGGTCAGCAGCTTCACTGCCTCCATAGCCATAGCAGCACCCACCACACCAGCCATAGCACCCACCACACCAGCGGTACTACACGAAGGCACACTACCGGCAGCAGGAGCATGAGGGTACAAATCCTCATATACCGGACCGTGCCCCGCCCAAAACACACTCAACTGCGCATCGAAACCAAGAATCGCAGCCCACACATGCGCAATCCCAGCACGCGCAGCCGCCGCCGACACCACATAACGCGATTCAAAATTATCGCTACCATCCAGCACCAAATCAGCGTCAGACAAAAGCGCATCAACATTCGCCTCTGTCAAACGCTCACGCACCGGTACAACCTCAATAAAAGGATTTAGCGAGCGCAAAGACTCAGCGGCAGACTCAGCCTTAGAATTACCCACCCTGGCGTGCGTATGAATCACCTGGCGGTGCAGATTCGAATCATCCACGACGTCATCATCAACCACCACAATCTGACCGACACCAGCACCCGCCAGGTACAACAGCGCGGGAGCACCCAAACCACCAGCGCCCAACACCACAACACGTGCACCCTTGAGTGCCAGCTGAGCCTCATACCCCATTTCGGGCAGAATCAGCTGACGAGAGTAGAACGCACGCTCAGCGGCAGAGAGCTCGCTCGCGCTACGAGAGGTGTGAGAAGACATGGGGGGGGTTCCTCGCATCAAATAGTAGAGGTGGCTTGAACTTTATTAGGGATCCAAGCATCAAGGAGAATAAGCCTGCCCGAGAGAAATCCCCCTGACAGGCTTATATTCAGAATATTCAGAAGGCTAAGCAGGCGAAGTATCCACACCAACCCACTCGATGCTTCCATCGAGCAGTTCCTGTTCCTTCCAAATCGGCACACGAGCCTTCACCCGATCAGCCACCAGCTCGCAGGCATCAAATGCACGGCCACGGTGAGCCGCTGCCGCCATTACGGTCAGAGCCGACTCGCCAATAGCAATCGGACCCACACGGTGCACAGCCCACAGACGTACACCGTCCAGCTCGGTAGCAACCTCGGCGGCAACCTCCGCAATATACTCACGAGCCTGCGGATGCGCGCTATAGGACAACCCACGCACCGCGCTACCGTGATCATGGTTGCGCACAATGCCGTCAAAAATTACCAGGGCACCCATGGCATCAGTCATGACCTCAGCTTTAGCCGCCGCGTACAGCGGTTCCAGGGGCGCCTCCGTAATATCGGTGAACACCACGGTCGAGCCGCTCGGCTCGGCACCGTGCGCGCCCGAGTGGTCCAGTGATTCTTCGTTCTGCGACTTAGTGGTCATGGTAGTCCTCCATCTGACGGCAAATGTGCTCAACGAGCGGATCGAGGGTTGCCACGCCGTCCTTCACGCCACCGCGCGAACCGGGCAGAGTCATCACGAAGGTACGGTCAATCACGCCCGCCACGCCGCGTGAAAGCACCGCCGCGGGAACATTTTTCAGACCGTTCATCCAGAAGGCATGCATAATGCCGGGCACTTCCTTATCCAGGTGGGGGCGAACCGCCTCCACGGTCTGGTCGTCAGAGTTCAGACCGGTACCACCGCTGGTCAGAATGAACGTCGGCAGGTTACCGTTCTTCTTACCCTCGGCCACTAAGGCGTTGAAGTACTCGATAATATCGCGGTCTTCAATGACCACTGCGTCCGGGGTGTCAAAGCCGCGCGAGCGCAACCACTCCACAGCGATAGGGCCGGACTTATCCTCATATACGCCGCGGGCTGCGCGGGTGGAGGCGACAATAACCAGGCCGGTGAGGTTCTCCTGCATGGTGTAGTCTTCGCTACTCATTGGAATTCCTTTTCTATATCTGTCAGGTGACGGGGGGTGCGCCGCCGCAGCTTAGGAGTCCTTGCAGACGGACCAGTCGCCGGACTTGCCGCCGCTCTTCTCCAGAACACGAATGTCGGTGATGACGGCGTACTTATCGACTGCCTTGATCATATCGAAAACAGTCAGTGCCGCCGAGGAAACGGCGGTCAGTGCTTCCATCTCCACGCCGGTGACGCCACGGGTCTTCACTGAAGCCTCAATACGCACGAAGTCGGTGCCGCGCTCAAAGTCCACCGTAATCTTGCCCAGGGGCAGCGGGTGACAGAGGGGAATGATTTCCGGGGTGCGCTTAGCGCCCATGATGCCGGCAACACGTGCAACCGGAAGCGCATCACCCTTGGGAAGGTCAGCGTCAAAAATCATGGCGATAACGTCTTCGCGGGTGCGTACGATTGCCTCAGCCAGGGCAGTGCGGGTGGTGACCGACTTCTCCGTAACGTCCACCATGTGTGCTGAGCCGTCGGCGCGCACGTGGGTCAGTTCCTGGTTGGGCTGCGAGGTAGAGGTCATCGTTTCTCCTGGCTTCTGCGAGGTATTCTTCTGCCGCGAATCATTACTTAGTATGAGTCTCAATTATTCCTTGTCGTTCACGCAAGGAACAATGCGGGGGGGGTATTTCGCTAGTGATCGGTGAGGCGAGTACGGTGGTAGGGTACTGCCTCTCCCCCGGTGTAGGTAGTTCCGGGTGCCAGCTCAATGAGCACATCTGCTTGTGCTGCGCGGTGCAGCAGATGCGAGCCTGAGAGGACGTCCGGATAGAGCTCCACCCGGTAGGTTCCGGGCTCGACCTCGACCATGGCGAGGGTGCCGCGCAGGAACTGGCGCTTGGTCGCCGGAGCGGTAAGCGGGGTTTCGGTGACGAGCACGCCTCGCGGTGCGTTATTCAAGGTCGCTTGTTCGGAGGCAACCGCGTAGGGCACACCGTAGGGGCCGCCGGCACGCAAGTAAGGGCGCAGAATTAGCGCGTACGAGATGAGCGTGCTCACTGGGTTTCCGGGGAAGGAAATCATGGGCACACGGTGCCCCTTGAAGTCGAGCAGGTTCACGCCTTGGGGGCCGCCGGGCTGTTGGCTGACGTGTCCAAACCAAGAGACGGGCACCAGAATGTCCGCTTCGTGCACCTTGGCGATGGCGTTGCGGACCACCTCATACTTGCCGTGGCTGATACCACCCGAGGTGATGATGATGTCCGGTTTGAAGCTTTCGTATTCTGCCGTGAGGCGGTGCAGTAGCTCAATAGGGTCATCACCGATAGCAATACGGCGTACTTGAGCGCCATCTTCGCGGAGCATAGCAGTGAGCATGGGGCCATTGGCGTCAAAAATCTGGCCTTGAGCGAGTTCCTGAGTGGTGGCGTTTCCATCTTCTTCAACGCCGGAGAGAATCTCATCGCCGCCAGTGCACACGAGCACACGGGGACCCGCCGCGACGGTCAGGCGTGCGTATCCCTGGGAGGCTAGCGCACCAAGCAGAGCGGGAGTAATGCGTTCACCGGCGCGTGCAAGGACCTGGCCAGTGACGACATCTTCGCCGCGGCGGCGCACGAATTGTCCGGGTTTACCGGGAGCAAGTTTGACCTTTTCACTGGAGCGGCCAAAGGATTCGGGTAGATTGGGGTATTCGATGCGTTCGGACTGTTCAACAGGGATGACTGCGTCGTATCCCTTGGGGATGGGTGCGCCGGTCATGATCGGGTAGGTCAGGTCGTCGGAGGATCGGGAACGCTGGAGGGGGCGTCCGGCGGGAATTTCGCGCCCGACGGTGAAGATGCGGTCTTCGCGGTCTGCGGCTTCGGCGGTGAGTGCGTAGCCGTCCATTTGGGAGTTGTCGAAGCTGGGTACATCCATGCGTGCGGTGATGTCTTGGGCGAGGATGCGTCCTGCCGCGTGGTAGAGGGGAACCGTTTCTGCGGTGCCGATGAAGACTTCACGCAGCAGTAGCGCCAGGTAGGCGCGGTATTCCTCGGTGCTGGGGGTTCCGTTGAATTCGGGGGAAATCATGGCGATTCCAATCGTGCGGCGGTGGTTATGACTAGTGTAGGTGTGTTTTTGTGGGCTGGTAAATGCAGTTTTGCCTAAGGACCGGTGTGTGTCGGGTGGCGTGCGGTGCAAGCGGCGGAGCAGCTTATCGAGTGCTTTCGCGTAGTTTTTTTAGAGCGCGAATTAGGCCGAGGACCCCGAAGATTCCCAAGTAGAGGCTAATGAGAATCAGGGCGCTTCCGAGGGCGCTGGGAATGTCGCTGCTGTTAATGGCTAGGTCGATGGCCAGGGGTATAGTTTGGGTTTTACCTTGGACGTTACCAGCGAAGGTGACGGTTGCACCGTATTCGCCGAGCGCTCGGGCGAAGGAGAGCAGGAATGCGGTAACGAGACCGGGAGCGGCGAGGGGTAGTAGCACTTTGAAGGTGATTTCTGCGGGTTTAGCGCCTTCAACGAGGGCAATTTCTTCGTATTCGCGGGGAATAGCCTGCAGGGTGGTGACCGCGGTGGCAACGAAGAAGGGTAGGGCGACGAAGACCTGGGCGATAATTACCGCGTTGGGGGTGAAGGGGATGGAGATTCCTGCCTGGTAGAGGTAGGTGCCAATCATGCCTTTGCGTCCCCAGAAGAAGAGTAGCCCGAGGCCGGAGACCACCGGGGAGAGAATGACCGGGGTGTAGATGATGGCGTAGAGCACCGACCCAAACCGGTGTAGCCGTGAGCGGTTGAGCACTTTGGAGAGCACAAGCGCCAGAGGCGCACCGAGAAGCCCGCAGATGAGGGTGGAGGCGGCGGCGGTGTTAAGGGAGAGATTCGCCGCCCCGAGCACCTGCGGGGTGAAGATACTACCGAGCTGGCTCCAGGGGATGTTAAGGAAGAGCCCGAGGAGCGGTCCGGCAATGAGAAAAATACCCAGCGACGCCGGAACCAGGGAGAGCACAGGCACGGAGGCGAAGAGTCTGCTTCCGGGTGTGCGTGAGGTTCCGGCATTGCGATGGGTAGCGGTGGTGTCTGTCATGGGTGATGAGACTCGGGTTGTTCCCTACTGAGTTGAATTACTTTGCGGTGCTGAAGCCGTACTCGGTGAGAATCTTCTTCGCCTCGTCGGAATTCTTCAACCATTCGTTGAACTTCTTCGCGGTCTCGGAGGAGGAGCCGGTCTTGCTCAGCGCTGCGGGGTATTCGTTGCGTTCCACGTCGGTTAGTTCGACCGAGCCGAGGTTGGCGCCCTTCTTCTTGGCTGCGGCGAGGTCAGTGGTGTAGATGAAGCCCGCATCGGCGTTGCCGGTGGTGACCTTGGTTGCTACGTCGGTGACCTTACTTTCGGTGGTTGCGTTCTTGAGGGTAATGTCGTGCTTCTTCAGTTCCTGGTGGGCGATGGTGCCGCAGGGAACATCTTCTTTGCAGATGGCGACGACACCTTCGGTGGTCTTGAGGTCTTCGAGGCTGTTGATTTTGCCGGGGTTACCTTCGGCGGTGACGAGCACGAGCTTATTGGTGACCAGAACGTTGGTTTCGGAATTGGAGAACTGGTCGAGCTTCTTTGCCTTGTCCATGTTCTTGGTGTCTGCGGTAATGAGCAGGTCGGGGGTTGCACCCTGCTCGATCTGGTTGACGAGCTTTGCGGAGCCTTCGTAGACGAAGGTGATGTCTACGCCGGGGTTGGCGGCTTCGTACGCCTTTTCGAGGTCTGCACCGGCGTTGTTCAGGGAGGCTGCGGCAAAGACCTCAATCTTGCCGGAGGTAGTCTGGCTGGTCGTTGCAGATGCGGAGGAGGAGCCCTGGGTGGCGCCGCATCCGGTGAGGGCGAGGGTTGCAGCAGCGAGCGCACTGAGAGCTGCGAGGGGGGTCTTCATGAAATTTGTTTCCTTAGTGGTTCGTACTCTTGCGGTGGTGAGGTGTTTCCCCGTCCGGGCTCTGTGCGAGGTTTTGCGTACGTCCCTAGCTTGTACGTGTTGTTTTCCTCGTGATGGTCTGCGGTGGCGCAGTTGTAACTTACCCTGCACACACTATGTACCGGGCGCCGGAACATGGAATAATCATATTGTCACCTGAAATATGCAAATTTTCCACATAGGTTTTACATGGCGTACACGGCAAATTCGGCCTCTTCTGAGCTCATTGCGGGCCCAATGTTAAGCACCTTATCTTCTGCGGAGGATAATGGGGCTGCTTTTGTGACGCCCAAAAAATCTGAGAGTGGCGTCAAGGTACAGCGTAAGCTCCCGAATATTACGAATAGCGGTCCGCTCTTGGACCGTTGGGGTCGTGTGGCGACTGATCTTCGTATCTCTCTGACCGATAAATGTAATCTTCGTTGCATTTATTGCATGCCGGCGGATGGTTTACAGTGGCTCCCGAAGGAGAATCTGCTCTCCGCCGAGGAGATTGCGCGCCTTGCCGACATTGCGATTACTGAGCTGGGCGTTGAGGAGATCCGCTTTACCGGTGGCGAGCCGCTGGTGCGCGCCGATTTAGTGGATATTATTTCCCGCATCCATCAGGCGCATCCGGATGTTCCGCTTGCTATTACGACGAACGGTATTGGTTTGGAGAAGCGTGCCTCCGCGCTGGCGGAGGCTGGTCTGACTCGTATCAATGTTTCTCTGGATACGATTTGCCGTGAGACCTTTGCCGAGCTGACCCGCCGAGATAAGCTCGACGCCGTGCTCAAGGGTATTGACGGTGCAGCGGAGGCTGGCCTGTGGCCCATCAAGATTAATGCTGTGCTGATGCCGGGTCTGAATGATGACCAGGCTCCGGAGCTTCTGCGCTGGGCGTTGGCGGGCGGCTATCAGCTGCGTTTCATTGAGCAGATGCCGTTGGACGCTGATAACCGTTGGACCCGTGAGGGCACGATTACTGCCGCTGAAATTCGCGAGAAACTCTCGGCTGAGTACGTTCTGGGTTCGGTGGCGGAGGCGCGTGGCGACTCCCCCGCCCAGCTGTGGGAGGTATACCCGCTCGGTACTGCCCTGGATGAGGCTGGCTTCCCGGCTGACGATACCGAGTCGCTGGGGCGTGTGGGTATTATTGCCTCGGTGACGGAGTCGTTCTGCAATGCGTGCACACGCACCCGCCTAACGGCGGACGGTAAGATTCGCTCCTGTTTGTTCTCCGACACCGAGACCGATTTGATGCAGCTTCTGCGTTCTGGTGCCAACGATAAGCAGCTAGCTCTGCGTTGGCGTGAGGGCATGTGGTTTAAGCCGCGCGCCCACGGTAAAGAAGACGCTGACTTCGATATTGAGGAGTTCGCTAAGGCGAGCCGCTCGATGAGCGCTATTGGTGGCTAGAAAAACCGCTGATTCATCAGCCGAAGGTGCCGGATAAGGCTTTTTACCGGCATCTTGCACCCGTGATTTTCGGCTGTTCCCTGACTTAGGATTGAGGAGCATTATGCAGGTTCATTTTTTTGCTGCCGCACGTTCAGCGGCGGGTATCGCGCAGCTGTCGGTGCCCCTGGCGCAGCTGTCGTCTGCGACTCTTGGTGCGCTGATTGAGTATCTGGGTCAGAGTTTGGAGGGTACGACCCCTTCGGGTCTGACTCTTGCGCAGGTGATGGAGCAGTGCTCGTTCCTGGTCAATGGTGCCCGTTCGGATACTCAGGCGCCCCTACAGGATGCCGATCGTGTGGACGTTCTGCCTCCCTTTGCGGGTGGATAATGCGGGCGGATAAGATGCCCGGTTCTGTACTTCCCGCTGAGGGCGATTTTTCATGCGCCGCAGTCGTTGTCGCCGGAGGCGCTTCTCGCCGCCTGAACCACGTGCCGAAGGCGTCCTTGTCTGATGGTACGAGCACTCTGCTGGATTGTGCTCTGAAGGCGGTGGCCGCCGCATCCCCACGCGTGGTGGTGGGCCCTGAGAGCTTGCCATTGCCGTCTGGGGTGTTACGTACTCGTGAGGATCCGCCGTTTTCCGGGCCTGCCGCGGCGATTCATGCCGGTTTGGAGTGTATTGCGGCCGATTGTGAGCGCTCGCAGATTCCTGTGCCCGACTGGTGTCTGATTTTGGGTGTGGATACTCCGCGTATTGCCCCGGCGGTTCAGCAACTAATCACTGCGGCGCAGAGTGTCGAGCAGGCTTATGCAGAACAGTCAGCTCTCTCCCTCACTGATTCTGAAACATCGGCAGGTTTCTGGGGGGTTTCTGAGGGTATCTATCAGCCGCTGGTTGGTATTTACCGTTTTGGGGCGATTCGCTCGGTGTTTTCGGCCGGCACCACCGACGCTTCTGTTCGTTCTTTTTTGCGTCGTCTGAACCCTACTGCGGTTCAGATGTCTGCCGCTGATACCGCCGATGTTGATACGTGGGAGCAGGCGCAGGCGCTGGGTTATACGACGTCGCTCTGGTCAAGCTATTAGCAGCTGAGATACCGCAGTGTGATATTAGGGTCTGACTACGAGTACCCTAGGTGATAAGTCTTGGCTTTAGATGCCGTGTACATGTAGCGTTTTTGAGCTCGCGCGCTGTTGCGCGTCCCGCACACACTTTTACGAGGTACGATGTCTCACCATATTCCTTCTGTTTCGTGGCAGCAGGCCCGCCAGATTTTGCATGAGCAGGGCCTGGAGATTGCTCACCATGTGAAGACGGAGTCTTTACCGCTGCTGGTGACGATTGGCCACTATTTGGCGGATGATGTTTATTCGATGATGCCGGTGCCCCACTACAGCTCTTCGGCGATGGACGGTTACGCTGTGGCGGGTACGCCTCCGTGGCGTCTGGTGACCCCGGCGTATCCGGAGGATTCTCGCGCAAATATTCACCGTCTGACAGTTCCTATTGCACCGGGGGAAGCCACCCCGATTCTGACGGGTGGGTTGATTCCTGAGGGTACTGAGGCAATTGTGCGCGAGGAGCATTCGCGCCTGTATGAGGGTGCGGAGGCTTCGTCTCGCCCTGGTGTAGCTGCTCATTTGGAGACTCAGTCCAGTATTCATTACCTGGATATGGCGGAGGGTTTTGAGACTCCGGCTCCTGGTACTGATATTCGCCATGCTGGTGTTGAGTTGGAACGTGGCGAGTTGTTGGCGCGCCATGGTGACCGTATTTCTGCGCGTATGGCGGCGTTTTTGGGCATGAATGGTTTTGATGAGTTGCCGGTGTACTCCCCGATTCCGGTGCGTTGTGCGTTTACGGGTAACGAGGTTATTACCTTTGGTGTGCCTGCGCCGGGGCAGGTGCGTGATGCTTTTGGCGGCTTTATGGAGCATGCGATTATTTCTGCAGGCTGTGAGGCACGCCCTTCAACTCGTTTGGCGGATGTTGAGTCTGAGTTCCGCACGTTCTTAGCTACATCTACAGCTCGTGTGCTGGTGTTTACAGGCGGGTCGAGCACCTCGGGTGTTGATTTGGTGCGTAAGGTGCTCAACGATATGGGTGCGACGTACCTGTTTGAGTCGGTGGATGTGCGTCCGGGTCATCCTGCTTTGGCCGCGCGCTTGCAGGTTCCGGAGACGGGCCCAAATTCTGGTCGTGAGCGTTTTGTGTTGGGTCTGCCGGGTAATCCTTTGGCAGCATACACGGCTTTGTATTCGTATTTGCCACCGCTTTTGGCTGGTATGAGGGACATGTCCCTACCGGAGCTGGATTCGGCTGTTTTGGGTGAGCCGGTTGATACTTTGCGTAAGCCAGCGGGGGTTCGTCTGTTACCGGTGTTGGTGCGTGATGGTGTGTCGTATCCTCTACCGAAGTCAGCGTCGCATATGTTGTCGTCGTTGGCAGCAGCTACTCATTGTGCGGTGTTAGATGATTCTTCGGTCTGCGGTTCTGCCCATGAGGTGGGGGCTCGAGTGCCGATTATTCCGGTACTGTAGACCGGGGTTGCCAACCGGTGGAGTGGAAGGCACAGTAGAAAAGCGCTTTTTCATGCTTTCTGGGCTCAGGTAGATTCTGTGGAGAGGGTATAGTAGAGAGAGATATGTCAATCGTTTAGCACACCGAAGGGAGCCCCTGTGGCTAAGCCCAAACTCAGCGATGTTGCAGCCCGCGCAGGGGTCTCTCCCACCACTGTATCCCGCGTCCTCAATAACCGCGGCTACCTCAGCGAAAGCACCCGCGCCAAAGTCCACAACGCAATGCGGGAACTCGGCTACCGGCCCAACGCTATCGCCCGCAGCCTGCAGGGTCAGCGCTCACAGACGGTCGGCCTCATCTTCCCGACGGTCGCAAACCCCTTCTACGGGGAGATGGTGTACCGTCTCGAGAGCTACCTGGCCGAAGCAGGCTACCGGGTCATTCTCTGCAATAGCGATGACCACCCCGAACAAGAGAAGCGCTACCTGGAGATGCTCTTCTCCAACCAGGTAGACGGCATTATCAGCGGCGCCCATTCCGATGCGCTAGTGAACATTCCCCACGCCCAAGCTCCCCTGGTGACCGTAGACCGCCTTGAAAGCGGCTTCTACCCGAACATCCGCTCCGACAACTACGGAGGCGCTCGCGCCGCCACGGAGCATCTGATCGCCACAGGCGCGCAGAGTATTGTGCACGTGACTTCGACCCTGGGTGAACACAATGAGCGTCAGCGCGGCTACCGTGAGGCAATGCTTGAGACTAATCTAATGCCGGAGTTCGTGGAGCTGGGCTTCCGCCCCCCACTGGGCATCAAGCGTGAGGTGCTCTACCGCTACCTGGATGAGCGTGCGGAGAGCCCCGAGTCAGTGGAGGCGGTCTTCGCCTCGAACGATAATTACGCCGCTCTCACCCTGGGCTGGGCGCGTGCGCGCGGAATCCGCGTTCCCGAGGATTTCCAAGTGATTGGCTACGACGGCACTCAGAGCATTCAGCTGCTCATGCCGGAGCTTGCGACCGTGGTTCAGCCGATTGATGGTATAGCGAAGCGTACCGCACAGCGTCTGTTGGAGCTCATTGAGCTACAGCAGAGAGAATGTACTGAGGCAGACACTCCCCCAATCAGCCAGCCTGAAGATATACTTCCCGTTGAGCTCTACCTGGGAGCAACGGTGCGCTCTATCCCGAATCTGGATCAGATTCAGCCTGATATGTCTGCCCCTGATGAGCTCCAATAAGAAGCTCCTCTATCCTTTAAAGATAAAAATCCGCCCCACCGTGCGAGTGCTCACAGTGGGGCGGATTTTTTATATACATTTATTGGTTTGTGTTAGCGCCCGGAAGTTTTAGAAGTTACACTGAACAATCTCGGTCGAGCGGTGCCGGGGTGGACCATGTCGACGGCGTGTGCGTCAGAGAAGATACCGTATAGCGGCCCAAGAGAGTGGAATCCGTAGCACTCGTAGAGGCGTGCACTGTCATAGGTTGACGTCTCGAGGTAGGCGGGGTAGTCGCCGATGCGTTCAGTACCGTAATCAAGGAGCTGGGAGTCGATACCACTGCCTCGGTACTCTTCAAGAACACCGATGTTGAAGAGGTACCAGCGCTTGTGTGCGGGGCGGTACTTGAGCAGATGCAGCTCCATCATAATGGATCACATCAGGGTTTACAGCCGAGAGCCTTGTAGTAGGTACCAATCTGCTTGAGCTCGTTAGCATAAGAACCTTCGTGGGATTCGGGGGTGCCCCAGAGGCAGACACCCACAATCTTGCCGCTAGAGCCATCAGTAGCAATGTCGATACGTCCGCAGCCTTGAAAGTTACCGTAGATCTGCAGAGTCATGATAGCGCGGAGCTTGACAAGTTCCTATCGATGGCTACCGCCTGCAATGACTGCCATCATGTCGGAATCTCCATCAAATGCGGCAATCAGCACCTCGAGCGCATTTGCATATTCATCAGGCTCGGCGGTGCCGACAGTATAGGAAGCTGAGGTCATATTCACTCTTGACAAAAGCTTGAAAATATACATAAATATTAGCTGGATTATTCACTCCTGGCTAATGAATCATACGTTATCAATACATTTTTTATGGTCATCCATTAAATGTGTGTTAACTTAAGCTTATATTGCACTATTATGCATAATTTTTGCGCATATTTATTCATAGATATTTTCACACTTTTATAGGAAAAAATGTACACCCCACACCAGCTCTAGGAAGAGCGGTACAGGGTGTACATCACGTTGAGGTTATACTCATTAAGAGTGCAGACTATGCATTAGCCTTTGCCTTCAGCGCAACCTTCAGAAGCGAATCTACGCTGGTCACCGATGCGCCCGAAGCCTGAATATCCTCAACCGAAGCAGCCGCCTTCTTGGCATTGGTAATCACCATGGGGGTTGCCAGCGGGTAGCCAGCAGCCTTGATAGCGGGAATATCGAACTCAGCGATGATGTCGCCACGCTTGACGGTGTCACCCTTAGCAACCTTGGGCTCAAAGTGCTTGCCGTCGAGCTCAACGGTGTCCATGCCGATGTGCATCAGCAGGTCCAAACCATCCTCGGTGCGCAGGCCGTATGCGTGGCCGGTGGGGAATGCAACGGTGATCTTGCCGTCAGCCGGTGCGTAGAGCTTACCTTCGGTGGGCTCCACTGCGGTGCCCGCACCCAGTGCACCGGAGGAGAAAGTAGGATCCTTAACGTCAGCCAGCAGAACCACTGAACCGACCATGTGGGAACCGATTTCGACGCTCTCGCCAACCTCAGATGCTACAGCGGCGGCGGGAGCCGCGGCAGCAACAGCGGGTGCCTCAGCTTCCTCAGTGTTGCCAGCCTCGACCCTCTTGCCCCAGATGAAGGAGGCAACGAAGGCGATAACGGTGGTCAGGATGAGGCAGCCGAAGAAGCCAGCCCAGCCCGCGCCGGTAGTGGGGCTAATGGAGGGGAAGCCGATGTAACCAGCGGCTCCCAGAGCAATTGCTTTCACATTCAGGATAGAAGCAACCATTGCACCGATACCTGCGGAAACAATAGCAATGTAGAAGGGCCAGCGCAGAGCCAGGTTCACACCGAACATTGCGGGCTCGGTAATACCTAGGAATGCCGAGGGTGCAGATGCCGAAGCAATGCCCTTAATCTTCTTGTTCTTGGTGGTCAGCGCAACACCGGCTGCCGCAGCACCCTGAGCCACGTTAGACATCGACGCGACGACAAAGATGAAGGAACCTCCGGTTGCCCACAGGCTCATCTCGATGGGCGGGAATGCCTGGTGCATACCGGTCATCACGATGAATGCGTAGAAGGTACCAAAGAGCAGACCGCCGAGCGGGCCAGCAACGGTGTAGAGCCAGTTAATGCCCTCACCTAGCCAGGTGCCCAGCTGGAACATCGGGGGGCCGACCAGCAGGAAGGTCAGGAAGCCGGTAATAAGGATGGTCAGAGTGGGGGTGAAGATAAAGTCGATGGTGCCCTTGAGGACCTTGTGGAAGAACTTCTCGATGTGGGACAGGATGAATGCAACCAGCATGATGGGCAGCACGGTACCCTGGTAACCCGCCTGCTGAACCTGCAGACCGAAAAGGTTCCAGTACTTCATCGGGTCGGTGCCTTCAGCACCCGCCAGAGATGCTGCGACGTTGTAGCCGTTCATCAGGGCCGGGGAAACCATTGCGGCACCCATGGTCAGACCGAGGTAGGGGTTACCACCGAAGACCTTGGTGGCGGAGAAGCCGACCAGCACGGGCAGGAAAGCGAAGGGAGCTGCGGAGAGCAGGTTGATGATGTCTGCAAAGTCAGCCCACTCGGGATGCATTGCAATGAAGCTCTCGGGACCAAAGATACCCTTAGAAGTCAGCACGCTGTTGATTGCCATCAGCATACCGCCACCGACCAGCACCGGGATGAGCGGCACGAAGATGTCAGCGATGGTCTTGATGAAGCGGGAAACGATATTACCCTGCTTGGAGGCGATTTCCTTGAGATCATCCTTAGATGCTTCGGGTGCGCCAGCGGCGATGAGGTGCTTGTGTACCTCGTTGACGTCACCGGGGCCGACGATGATCTGAAACTGACCAGCATTGAGGAAGCTGCCCTTGAGATCCTCGTCGTTGTCGATTGCTGCCTGGTCTACCTTGTCCTGATTCTTCAGTACGAGGCGAAGGCGGGTTGCGCAGTGTGCAGCTGCAACGATGTTGCCGGCACCACCGACGTCCTTCAGCACGCGCTGTGCCACTGACTTGTGGTCCACGCTCGCTCTCCTTTGTTTGGGGCACCACCGTATGATGCTTTGTGAATGGGGTGGGGTGACATGTCTGCATGTGCATGTCATGTATATGTCATACGTTTGACATATCAGATGTAAAACATGGTATCACGGGAAAGTTCTTAAATGCGAGGGCTCACTCTCCATGTGGAGGAGTGAGCCCTCAGACATATTCAGAAATTACCGGAAACTACCTGCATAGGTGACTCCCAACGCCCAGAAAACAGCTAGAGGCGGCCATACTCCAGGGACAGCACCTCGCCACCGGTCAGGCGAACGCGGCGCTTATCGCCCCTGAAGAAGGTGCGAGCGGCCATAACCTCAGCACCCATGGAGGCAACCAGCTTACCGCCCACGTACAGTTCAGTAGATGAACCGTCCACGAGCAGGTCAAACTCACGAATCTTCGAACGCTTCAGGGTTCGACGGCGCAGGCTACCACCCTCGGTGTAGCGGGTACCGCCACGGTCCATCTGCACAAAGTCCTTATCCAGAACGATGCTCAGAGCCACACCGTGGGTGTCCTTGATCTTCAACTTCACGCGCTCATCAGAGATATTCACGCGGCCGCGCAGACGGAAGGTCAGGGCATTCTTCAGCTCGACGAGCTTACCCTTCTCTTCCTCACGGTACAGCGGGGTCATCTTCATCGCGTCGTTCAGTTGCGGAACCGGGCGCTGGAAAATCTTGCCGTTGCGCAGGTGCAGCTCACGCGGGTAAGTAAACATGTGCACCCAGCGGTGGGTCCACGAGGGCAGGTCGTCCTGATCAGCATTGCCCAGCCAAGCAATCATCACAGGGGCATCGCCACTGGCAGTATGCGGTGCCTTCGGGTCGGAGGTCAGACCGGTGCCGGAGATGGTCTGCGGGGCGTAGAACTCGAAACCTGCATCCAGCTCGGTGAAGGAGGTCTCCACGGTGAACTTGAGAGTCTCGTTATCCAGCGAGCCGACAATGTAGCCGCTCTGGAAAATGTTGTTGTACTTCTCGCCGAGCGTCTGCATGCCCTGCGGGCTGAAAATCAGCACGTCACGAATTTCGCCGGTCAGCTCATCACGCATGCTCAACAGGGAGGGGCACTCATACATATAGGTGCCCTCGAGACTCTTATCCTTGATACCCAGCTCACCGCGGAAGGTCCACTCGCGGCGGTCGGCGGAGGTGTACACGACCACGGCACCGGTCAGATCCTCACGCTGAGCACCAATGACCATCCACCACTCACCGTTGCGTTCAAAGACGTGCGGGTCACGGTAGTGCGCGGTGTAGCCCTTCTCAGGACCGGAAATCAGCGGGGGTAGCTGACGAGTCGGCTTCGCGTCCTCACCCGCAGTTGCCAGGACCTGGTAGGTTTCACGGTTGCCCTTCTCATCCTTCACATTACCGGTATAGAAGAACTCAAAACCGCCGGGAACTTTAATGCCGGAGCCGGAGTAGCAGCCGTGCGAGTCGTAGCGGCTATCGGGAACCAGTGCGGTCCCTTCATCGGTCCAGTGAGTCAAGTCCTCACTCACGGCGTGACGCCAGTAAACCATACGCTCCGGATGCAGGGGCGAGTACTGGTAGAAGGCGTGGTAGCGCTTACCGTCAAAGACCAGACCGTTCGGGTCGTTCAGACGGCCCACCGGAGGTGCCAGGTGCAGTGTCGGGTAGTCGCGGTCTTCACGAACACCGGCACCGAAAGCATCCAGAACCTGCTGTGCTTCAGCCGCCAGATCGCGGTCAGGTCGCTGAGTTACGCTCTTCTTCTTTTTCTTCTGCTCGCTCATGTCTATCCGTTTTTGTGCATAGGAAATGTCTGGGTTATCTCATCCCATCATACGGCACCACTCCCCCGTTACCGGGCTCTAGGAGAGAGGCACCACAGTGCTCTCAGCCTCTCTCATCCGAGGCCCAAGGCGGTCACAGCGGCTTTCACCAGGTCATCACCGACAGCAGGCGCAAAAGTTCCCGTATGCTACAGGAGAAAAGAACGGATACGGCAAGGCCCCAGACCTGCCCAAGTCTTCATGCCGGGGCGGGTTTGGGGCCATTAAATGCCGCGGGGCGGCGCATCCAGAAGATGCACCGCCCCGCGTAAGAATCGAGAAGAAGTCGATTACTTGAGGGTGATGGTTGCGCCAGCAGCCTCGAGCTGCTCCTTAGCCTTCTCAGCGTCTTCCTTGGAAACGCCCTCGAGCAGAGCCTTGGGAGCGCTGTCAACCAGGTCCTTTGCTTCCTTCAGGCCGAGGGAGGTCAGGGCACGAACTTCCTTGATCACTGCGATCTTCTTGTCGCCAGCGGACTCCAGGATAACGTCGAACTCGGACTTCTCTTCAGCAGCCTCGCCTGCTGCGCCGCCTGCTACAACAGCAACGGGAGCTGCTGCGGTGACGTCGAACTCTTCCTCGAATGCCTTAACGAACTCGGAAACCTCAACCAGGGACAGTTCCTTGAATGCTGCAATGAGTTCTTCGATGGACAGCTTAGCCATTGTTTGGCTCCTTCACTATCTGGTGCGGGCTGACGCCCGCGGTGTAAATCTTCAGTACCTACCCCGAAAGGGTCGGTCAAATTTAGGGTGCGTTACACGCTGTTCGCGTTTACGCTGCTGAGTATCTCAGCGCTGGTGCAGTGGCACGCAAGGGGCTTATGCCTCTTCCGAAGCCTCCTCGGCAGCAGCGGGAGCTGCGCCTTCCTGCTCCTCCAGCTTGACGCGCAGTGCGTCCACAACCTGTGCGATGCGTGCGATGGTAGCCTTTGCACCACCTGCAACCTTGGACAGCAGAACCTCGCGGGATTCCAGGTCAGCGTAGCGCTTGACGTCGTCCTCGGTCAGAGCGGCACCTTCGTAGTAACCGTTCTTCACGATCAGCTGGGGGTTAGCCTTGGCAAAGTCACGCAGGCCCTTAGCAGCATCAATCAGGTCGCCCTTGATGAATGCCAATGCGGAGGGACCCTGGAGGTGGCCTTCGAATACGTCGATGCCAGCTTCCTTAGCTGCGATAGCAGCCAGCGTGTTCTTCACCACGGCGTATTCGGTCTCTGCACCGAGTGCGCGGCGCAGCTCCTTGAGCTGTGCAACAGTGAGACCGCGGTATTCGGTCAGGATGACTGCGTTCGAAGCTTCGAAGAGTTCCTTCAGCTCGGATACTGCAGCGATCTTTTCCTGAGTCGCCATGGTAGTTCCTTCTTCCGATTCTTGTAAGGTCGCCGGTAGAGCCTCGAAGCATTTATTGCAAGCAATAAAAAATGCCCCGACGCGTAGGCGTACGAGGCGCGGTAGACGGCACCCTAAATGAGGGCAACGGCTATTCACTTCGAGTTACCTACGCGGGCGGCGATTTCTAGTGAAATCTGCTCTTATCAGAACCCTGTTCTTTGCCTCCACCGAGGTGGCGATAAAGGACATAGTTCTAGACCGGCGGTCTTTGGTTTACTCATCATCTCAGGTCAAAGCCTGAATCGCAAGTTAAAAACGTGATTAAGCGGGGTTAATCACTTAAATCTCTTCTGTAAGCTGGTTAACCCGCTCTTTCTCCTCAGCTAAAAGCCAGCAAAGATGCATTCTAGAGGTAAAAACGCTTTCCTTCCGAGAACAAGAAGCAACGCTCAGCAGCCACACCCAGGTGCACTTGCTCCCCAACACTTAGGGAGGAGCCGCCCTGCGCATCTGGGATAAAGAACTCAAGCTCCTGACCGGCACGCACTCGTGTATACATTCGGGCACTCAGCTCAGAATCCGCCGAAGCCCGCCGAGATTCCAGAGGTAGGGAAACCGTCTCCAGCAGACGCGCACAGTACAGCATTCCACCCACCAGATGACGGCTGCCAAGCACCTGCACCGGCAGGGCATGAGCAGCATCTGCCGCCACAGGGTACAAAGCGGTTGCACGAATCGCAAGCTCACACCCGATAGGAAGAGACTCCGAATCCTCAAGAGCCAAAAGGTTCAGGGCCGGCGCCGCCATAAGCTTCGCCACCTGCAGAGTATGCGGATGCGCCAGCAGCCGCTCCGGAGTATCCACCTGCACCAGGTAGCCGGCGTCCATAACCGCCACCCGCTGTCCCAGCATGAGCGCCTCATTCTGATCATGGGTCACGTACAGACCCGTAAAACCGTAGCGCTGATGCAGACGCACAATATCCGCGCGGATACTCGCGCTCATCTGTTCATCTACACTCGCCAGCGGCTCATCAAAAAGAACTACCGGAGCACGACGAATCAAAGCACGCGCAATACCCACACGCTGAACCTGACCACCCGACAACTGAGAAGGCTTACGAGACTCCAACCCCTCAAGCTTCAACGCCTCCAGCAGCTCACGGTAGTAGTCCATATCAACCCCACCTGAAAACGCACCCAGCCGGGTCGGGAAGAGAATATTGTCCTTAACGCTCAAGTGCGGGTACAGAATAGGGCGCTGAAAAACCACACCCACCGAGCCGCGCTCCAGAGGCTGACCAGCATAGGTCACCCGACCCGCGCTCGGATCCTCCAAACCGGCAATAATGCGCAGCAGAGTGGACTTACCCGTACCCGAAGAACCAACCAGAGAAATCAGCTCACCGGGATGCACATCCAGGTCGATCTCATTCAGAACCGCCGTATCGGGGCCAAAGGTCTTAGCGACGCCTCGAATACGCAGGCCTTCAAAAGGCTCCGCCACGGCAGATGAGTAGGATGCAGAAGTCATTCCCCCATTATCGCCGAAACTCGCACCCGGTACGGGCGCAGAAGATAAGCGCCGTCATAAAAAGGTGCGTGAACCTCACACCGGAGTCTCATGCGAGCACCCTAGCTCGGGCGCACCAGCAGACGACCCTGCGACGTCACATACGCCACACCGCCCCACAGGAAGACCAAGAAACCGGTACCAATCACCATCAGCACAATACCCAGCGGGTTCACCACGTTCGCGGCGCTTAAATGCACGCCGGTAGAAACCATTGCACCCATACCGAAGGAGAAACCCCACAGGCTCATGGAGAAGCCGCCCTCCATAATCCAGGGCAGCAGGCGCATCAGGAAAATCAGCTGCAAAATGCCGTAACCGGTCATGATGAGGAAGAACCAGTCCACCATGCCACCATTAGCCGCAAGATACGCGTTACCTCCTACAAACGGCGGAGCCAACTGCACACCCATCAGACCGCGCTCACCAACATTCATCGGAGCCAGGTTACGCAGACGATTCAAGATCGCAGACTCAACGCTGAACCACGAGATCAGGCCCGCGCCGAAGAAAAACATCGCCGCGTCCTTCCAACCCATCATGCCCATCGCGGTTGCCGTCGCAAAGTTCGTCGCAACTGTCGGCAGGTAGAGTACCGGAGTGGTCGCCTCCGCCACATGGGTACCGCGCCACATACCCGCTATACGGTGGGAGGCAAAGTACAGCTGCCCCAGAGCACCAAGAATCGCCAGAGCATAACCCAGGTAGGACAGGTACGGGAAGACCGTTGCGCCCATCTGCGCGGTCGTCGCCGGAATCAGCGAAAAGAAGCAGCACCGGACCGGATGCGCCCACTGCTCCCGCAACCACTGGCGGAAATTCAACAGCGCAACAACCATGGCGGCAATCAGAATCAGCCACACCACAGCGGTGAAGGCAAGAATCGCCTCACCCACCCAGGCGGGAGTCATACCCGCGGAGGCGGCAGCACGCCATGCCGCACCCAGGGCGCCGGTACCCAGTGCCATCGCAAAGTAGTTGACCGGAATCGGGAAGGGACGAGCGGTAGCCTGCGCCGAGGGAGTAGAAGAAGCCGGTAAAGGCTGAGTCATGAATAAATCCTTGAGGTCTGTTTTAGCCCGCCCATCAGGCGAGCTGAACTAGGCTGATAAGAACGAGGTGAGTGCACTGTTTACTTTAACGGGCTCGTCGCAGATATATTCCAGAACATACGAGCAGAGCGGCAGAGAGCAGGCATAAAAAATCGCCCCCGACGCCTAAACGTCGAGGGCGACTACTAGCTCATGCTAGAAGCTGCAGGTACATATCTTATGCAGCAACGGCAGCCGGATCAACCGGGATGCCGGGGCCGAAGGTGGTAGCAACGGTTGCCTTGGAGATGTAACGACCCTTAGCCGAAGAGGGCTTCAGGCGGTTAACCTCTTCCAGAGCTGCCTGGAAGTTCTCCTCCAGCTGCTCAGCGGTGAAGGAAGCCTTACCGATAATGAAGTGCAGGTTGGAGTTACGGTCAACGCGGAAGTCAATCTTACCGCCCTTGATGTCTGCAACAGCCTTTGCAACATCCATGGTCACGGTACCGGTCTTGGGGTTCGGCATCAGGTTACGGGGACCCAGGATCTTACCCAGGCGGCCGACCTTACCCATCATGTCCGGGGTTGCAACCGCTGCGTCGAAGTCGGTCCAGCCGCCAGCGATCTTTGCAATCAGCTCGTCGGAACCAACGAAGTCAGCGCCAGCTGCCTCAGCCTCAGCAGCCTTGGGGCCTGCTGCGATAACGACCACACGAGCGGTCTTACCGGTGCCGTTGGGCAGGTTCACGGTGCCGCGAACCATCTGATCTGCCTTACGGGGGTCAACGGACAGACGCATTGCAACCTCAACGGTTGCGTCGGTCTTGGTGGAAGAGGTTTCCTTCGCCAGGGCGACTGCCTCAGCGGGGGTGTAGAGCTTACCCTCTTCAATCTTGGCTACAGCTGCCTGGTACGCCTTGCTGCGCTTTGCCATCTGCTTTTCTCCTTATGCAGTTGTGGTCTCGTGAGCCGCGCTCGGCTCTGCCACATCCCGTCCATACGACGGGCATTTACAAGTTCTGTGTAGAAAAATCTACGGTGCCGATTACTCGGCTATTCGGCGAACCGAAATTACTCGACGGTGATACCCATGGAACGAGCGGTACCTGCGATGATCTTGGAAGCAGCATCCAGGTCGTTTGCGTTCAGGTCGGGCATCTTGGTCTCAGCGATCTCGCGCACCTGAGCTTCGGTCAGCGAACCAACCTTGGTGGTGTGAGGAACAGCGGAGCCCTTAGCAACGCCAGCAGCCTTCTTGATCAGCTGGGAAGCCGGAGGAGTCTTGGTGATGAAGGTAAAGGAGCGATCCTCGTAGACGGTAATCTCAACGGGGATGATGTTACCGCGCTGTGACTCAGTTGCAGCGTTGTATGCCTTGCAGAACTCCATGATGTTTACACCGTGCGAGCCCAGTGCGGGGCCGACGGGGGGAGCCGGGTTAGCGGCGCCTGCCTGGATCTGCAGCTTGATGAGGCCAGTGACCTTCTTCTTGGGAGCCAATGTAGGGTCCTTTTCTTAGCTGGGAACCGACGCACAGGAGCGTACGCCGGCAAGACGGTGACCGTGGCGCGGTCACCCGTGCATCCACATGAAAGCGTGACATGCGCATACACAAACCAACATTCTAGCGTTAATCAACGACTTAATCCAGCGCCAGCTGGTAGAAAGACTAAACCCCGTCTGCACAGCTAATACCGCCTATGAAGCCGACACAAAATATGAGCCCCGCACCAACAGTGCGAGGCTCATATTCACACGCTAGAAGCGTTAAATCTTTTCGATCTCGGTGAAGCTCAAGGTCACCGGGGTGTCGCGACCGAAGACGGAAATCATCACGACAATCTGCTGGGACTCGCCCTTAATCTCCGAAACGGTAGCGTCCATACCCTCGAAAGCACCGGACTTCACGCGGACGTTCTCGCCCACAGTGTAGTCAGACTCGATAACGGGCTTGGAAACGGGAAGGCCCTGACTCTGCTGCTGCTCTTCGAAGACCGGCAGGAGCATGTCGAAAACTTCGTCCATGCGCAGCGGGACCGGGTTGTATGCATCCTGACCCACGAAGCCAGTGACACCGGGGGTGTGGCGGACAACGCCCCAGGAGTGGTCCGTCAGTTCCATACGCACCAGAACGTAACCGGGAACGCGTACTCGGCGGATGGTCTTCTTCACGGTGTTCTTGAACTCAACCACGGTCTCCATGGGAACCTGAACCTCGAAGATCTCATCTTCAGCCTCCAGGTTCTGGATACGGGTCTCGATACCGGTCTTCACCTTGTTCTCGTAACCGGAGTAGGTGTGCACCACATACCAGTCGCCCATCTGACGGCGCAGCTTAGACTTAAATTCTTCCAGAGCGTCGACTTCCTCAGCCGCCTCAGTAGCTGCTTCAGCTACCTCGACAGCCTCGGTAGCTTCCTCAGCCTGCTGCTCAATAGTCTCAGACTCCTCAGTAGCCTCAGCAGCGGCTACCTCGACCTCTTCAATCTCGGATACCAGTTCCTGCTCGGACACGTCGCTCCTACTTTCTATCGTTAATCATCTAGAGGGGACTCCCACTCGCCAATGGACTGAGGGAAATCACTGATGGGGCACCCCAGATAAGGATGCAACCGGTACTAGTTACGCTGAATCGTTCCGTTACCAAAAATCCAGAATGCTCCCTGGCCGAAAAGATAATCCAGACCAGAAATGAGCAAGAGCATCACCACGACGAAGAACAGAACAGCAAAGAAGTAGCCAACCAGTTCGCGTCCGGTAGGAGTAGTAACCTTCTTCAACTCCGCAATAACTTCACGGAGGAATGCAAAAATACGGCCGAAGAAACCAAGCTTCTTATCGCTCTTCAACGATGCGCCGGACTTAACAGCCTTCTCGGCGGTAGCAGACGATGCCATTTCTTCTGCCCCTTTCTGAGTCTAAAAAAGTACGCCCGGGGAACGGGCGTACGAAGATGTTATTGAGGCAATAAAAGCAGGGCGGACAGGACTCGAACCTGCAACCTGCGGTTTTGGAGACCGCTGCTCTACCAATTGAGCCACCACCCTTCGAAGCGTTAACTTCAGGTGTGAGAGTTGCTTCTCACTTGCTGCTCCTCCATTGCCTCCTAGGCCACGGCTTTAGAGGGGCAAACAATTACACCCTTGCGGGTGCAGAACTAACTGTAAACCATCTTTCGGGGCCGATGCAACTTTAGAGTGTAATATTTTTCGAAAAACCTCTTGAGATACATTCACGAAGGGTTCCGCATCACCACTGGTGACCCTTATCCTATTACAAGGAACGCCGCCCACACCCGCGCCTATCACGCGCAGATTGGTCCTACACGCGCATTCCCATCACCTATTTCCTTGTCGACTTCACGCCGGCAGCGCACACGAAGAAAGAGAAGAGAGCCCTATGGCGCGTATTTCAAGCCGCATCGGTGCCATCGCACCCTCCGCCACCCTTGCCGTCGATGCAAAGGCAAAAGCACTCAAGGCTCAGGGACGCCCCGTCATTGGTTTCGGTGCAGGCGAACCGGACTTCCCCACCCCCGCGCACATTGTGGATGCCGCATGCGAAGCGCTCAACGACCCTAAGAACTTCCGCTACTCCCCCGCATCCGGTCTTCCCGAACTGAAGAAGGCAATTGCCGAAAAGACCCTGCGCGACTCCGGTGTGGAGATTGACCCCTCCCAGGTCGTCATCACCAACGGCGGCAAGCAGGCCGTCTACCAGGCATTCGCAACCGTCATCGACGAAGGTGACGACGTCCTACTGCCCGCGCCCTACTGGACCACCTACCCCGAATGCATCCGCCTGGCAGGCGGTAACCCCATCGAGGTATTCGCCGGTAGCGACCAGCACTATAAGGTCACCGTCGAACAGCTCGAAGCCGCCTACACCCCCGTCACCAAAGCACTCATCTTCGTCTCCCCCTCCAACCCGACCGGCGCCGTCTACACCGAAGAGGAAACCCGCGCCATCGGCGAATGGGCACTGTCCAAGGGGATTTTCGTGCTGACCGATGAGATTTACGAGCATCTTACCTATGACGGTGTTGAGGCAGTCTCCATCCTGAAGGCAGTACCCGAGCTCGCTAACCTGTGCGTCATTCTCAACGGCGTGGCAAAGACCTACGCCATGACCGGTTGGCGTGTGGGCTGGATGATTGGCCCGCGCGACGTCATCGCTGCAGCCTCCAACCTGCAGTCCCACATGACCTCCAACGTCAACAACATCGCCCAGCGCGCAGCCCTTGCCGCGCTGACCGGCCCGCAGGACGACGTAGAAATTATGCACGCCGCCTTCGACCGCCGCCGCCGCACCATCGTAGATGGCCTGAACGCTATTGAAGGCGTGCACTGCCCCGTACCCACCGGCGCGTTCTACGCCTACCCGGATGTACGCGAACTGCTCGGCAAGGAAATTGAAGGCGTACGCCCGCAGACCACCGCAGAACTGGCTGAGCTCATCCTCGAAAAGGCTGAGGTCGCTGTGGTTCCCGGTGAGGCATTCGGCCCCAGCGGCTACCTGCGCCTCTCCTACGCGCTGAGCGACGAGGACCTGACGGAGGGTCTGGACCGCCTGCAGAAGTTCCTCGGTCAGGCACGCGACTAGTTCCGTCCCCCTCTGACCACGCCCGCTGAACCGTACAACTCACCTCGGTAGGGACTGCAGTTCAGTGGGGACAGCGGTTCAGGTGTGGGATGAACCGGTACAAAACGATCAATCACAGGGCTATTGACCGTTTTTTGTCCTAAAAACCGAGAACCCCACAAAGATTTAAAAATATTTTTAAAACTGCGGAGGCCTCCTACATCTTTTCAGGTGTGTGGAGGCCTCCGCTGCTTTTTTGGTGCCATACGTGGGAAGAGGCGGCTATTTGTATATCAAACCCAAACATACAGGTATAAAATACCTGAACTTTTATACAGAAATCCTGGCGTTCCCACGCCTCTCCACCACTACCCACACAACCCAAACACCGCTAAAATAGAGACTAAGAGAACGACCTCCCGACCAGTACGCATTCCGGTACCAGATTCGCGGAGGTCATAGTTATATACGCGCGCACAACACCCCAAGGCGCAAACATCCACAAGGAGCCAATATGAAGATCGGTCTGCTTACTTCCGGCGGCGACTGCCCCGGCCTGAACGCTGTCATCCGCGGCGCTGTCCTCAACGGCGTCAAGAAGTACGGCTACGAGTTCGTCGGCTTCCGTGATGGCTGGCGCGGAGTCGTTGAAGGCGACTACATGGACCTGCCCCGCCAGAAGGTCCGCGGTCTGGCGTCCCAGGGCGGCACCATCATCGGCACCTCCCGTACCAACCCCTTCGACGGCCCCAACGGTGGCCCCGAAAATATCGAAATCATGATGGAACGCCACGGTATCGACGCCATCGTCGCCATCGGCGGTGAAGGCACCCTCGCAGGCGCAAAGCGTCTAGCAGACGCAGGCCTGCCCGTCATCGGTGTCCCCAAGACCATTGACAACGACCTGCGCGCAACCGACTACACCTTCGGCTTCGACACCGCAGTGTCCATCGCAACCGAGGCGATGGACCGCATCCGCACCACCGGTGAATCGCACCACCGCTGCATGGTCGCCGAGGTCATGGGCCGCCACGTCGGCTGGATTGCACTGCACTCCGGCATGGCTGCAGGCGCACACGCAATCCTGATCCCCGAAGTCAAGGTCTCCATGGAGCAGGTTGCAAGCTGGGTCAAGGAAGTACACGACCGCGGCCGCTCTCCCCTGGTTGTTGTTGCTGAAGGCTTCATCCCCGAAGGCTTTGACGAGGTCATGGCAAACAAGGGTACTGAGAAGGACGGTCGTCCCCGCCTCGGTGGTATCGGTGACTACATCACCCACGAAATCGAGAAGATGACCGGCATCGAAACCCGCAACACCATCCTGGGTCACATCCAGCGCGGTGGCGCCCCCACCGGCTATGACCGTGTGCTGGCAACCCGCCTGGGCATGGGCGCAGTAGACATGGTTACTCAGAAGCAGTGGGGCAAGATGGTCTCCGTTCAGGGTACCGAGGTCAAGTACGTACCCCTCGAAGAGGCACTGGACGGTCTGAAGTCCGTACCTCAGGAACGCTGGGACGAAGCATCCGTACTCTTCGGCCGCTAAACTCCTCAACCTCAGCATATTAGCTGGGCGCACATACTAAAACCGCGGAGGCGGGCACTCACAACGAATGTCCGCCTCCGCGGTTTTATGTAGGTCGTCAGATGCTATTGCCTAGCCAGATACTCTAGCGCTTCAAGAAATCTTGACCCGCCAAAGAACGACGCGCCACCTCACCGGACTCCGGCGAAACCACCGTCGTCTGAGCTACCGCATACTCAGTCGCCGGCGCCGGCGAACCATCGGGCAGGAAGTCGCCGCCATCAACCGCACGCAAAGGCGCCTGTGGATCAATACCGCGCTTGATCACAGCCAATGCAATCGGGCCCGCCTCATAATGCAACGCCACCGAGGTAATACGACCAACCGGGCGGGACTTACCCTCCACAAACAGCTCACTACCTACCGCCGGAAGGGTGTGCTCCGAACCGTCAATATCCAAGAACACCAGACGGCGCGGTGGACGACCCAGGTTATGCACGCGAGCCACCGTCTCCTGGCCCTTGTAGCAGCCCTTATCGAAATGCACCGCGGTACGGGTATAATCCAGCTCCTGCGGAATGGTCTTATCGTCAGCTTCAGTGCCGTAGCGCGGGCGCCACGCCTCAATACGCAGAGCCTCCGCAGCCCACAGACCGGCAAAGCGGGCATCCGAAGATTCAGCCAGGGCGGGCAGAACAGCGCGCGGCACAATGCTCAAGAAACGCACATAGTCCGCACCCGGGTGATGATCGCCCGCCTCATCGTAACGGTAGCTGCCCGGTGCCGGAGTGTGCCAAGGGTCTTCCCACACCAGCGGCTTACCCTCAGCAAGCGCCGGATGCACCGAACCGTCCTGCAGGATCGGGTTGCGGGCGCTCTCCAGCACCGCATACTCATCACTGAGGTTCTGCACCTCAACGCGCATCATGAAC
Source organism: Rothia similimucilaginosa (assembly GCF_029850875.1). GTDB lineage: Bacteria > Actinomycetota > Actinomycetes > Actinomycetales > Micrococcaceae > Rothia. The sequence continues at coordinate 195,353 of NZ_JAOVAM010000004.1, forward strand.
TTCATGCGGTTCAGGTAATCGGTCAGCAGCTGCGCCTGGTCGCCCTCCACAATTAGCCAGAGTGCCTCGCCGTCTTCAATTGCGGCGGGTGCATACTCCACGCGGCCCTGAGAGGAAAGCAGCAGGAACTCACGACTCTCCCCGGCGGTCATGCCGGTCAGAATCTGCGAGGCAATGGAGGTCAGCCAGGTCTGGCGATCCGGCCCCTCAACACGCACCACGCCCAGGCAGGAGCGATCCACCAACACTAGCGGCTCCTGATCCTGTGCGGAGCGGTCAAAGCTGAGGGCGCGCTGCTCCAGCATCAGATTGCCGTAGTGTACGGCAACGCCAGTATCCAGTCCGGAGGCAGCAAAAGCGCCATGCAGGCTCAACAAGGGGCTCACCGGGCGGGCAGTCTCAGGTTGGGATACCTCAGCCTGAGACGCTTCAAACAAAGATTCAGTCACGGATGGTGCACCTTTCACGCAAAGAGTCTACCCCGCCACGTAGCGGGGCAGACAGAAGTTAACTACTCAGCACCGGGCTCGCCTACTCAGCACCGGGCTCGCCGGTAGGCTCGCCACCGCCCAAAGGCCCGAACATCGATGTGCCCAAGGAAGCACCGGTCATCGAGGAGGTCTTACGTAGCTCGGCGGAGGCGTGCTTGTGCAGCTTGCCCTCGGTATCTGCGATTTCCCAGTCCCACATGAGGTTACCGTTGACCAGGCCCCATAGTCGCACGGAGCCTGCGTACTCATGGGAAATCTCATCGCGCAACAGGTTACCGGTCTGCATACGAATCACAGGGCCCTTGACCATGCCCACGTAGTTTTCGCTAATGCCGCCGGGGTGCGCAATGGTCGCCAGCAGGGAGAAGCCGTCGTCGGCGTTGCGGAGAGTCTCTACGCTTGCCGCGTCAGCGAAGGCGGGAACAATGTCCTTGGGGACGATACCGAAGCCGCCGTCAGCATCGGTGAGGGGGCGGTCAATCTGCCAGAAGCCAGTCTCAACGGTGATGGGGCGCAGCTTCTGGCCCTCATCGTCGAGCAGGAAAGACTCGGCGCGGTATTCGATAAAAGGCAGGCCTTCCTGCTCAAAAGTAATGATCTGGCCGAAGGGGGTGTTTTCCTGACCTTCGTACCACATGGTTCCGGTACCTTCCCAGGTACCCAGCAGCCAGGAAAGGGGAACAAGTTCGGGGGTTAGATTCGTCGGAATTTCAATAGCCATACCCACCATTTTAGTGCCTGGATCATGACAAGCGCCCATTATGTCCACCTGTTCGCCCAAGGCACCGGGCGGGTTACGGGGCTTTATGATCCGCGCTATTAAGCAAACCCGGCAAAAATAAAACCCCCAACCGGAAGGGACCGGTGGGGGTTTACGCCGTCATTGGCGAGGCGGTACGAACCATATGGGGACACCACCTAAGCCCTGTGTGGGCGATACTTCTGCTCTGTGCAGGAAGACTACTTCTGACCGCTGAAGAGGCCACGCAGTACTGCGAATGCACCGATACCGATGCACACGGAGATAATAGCCATCAGCGACATGAAGAGAGCTTCGAGAGCCATAAGATTGTTATCCATGCCTTAAACCTACCATAGACTCCCCCTGAAAAGGGGCGCGGAATCAGTGCTAAAGACATACTGGACAGAGCTCTCGGCAACAACCTGCTCAGACGAATAAGTAACCAGTCCGGCATACGATACCTACTCCTGCTCTTTGCCGCTTCCACAGCTGCAGCATAGGCGGGCGAGTACACTAGAAAGAGCCTAATATTTTACCGGGGAAGGAGAGGGTGTGTACCGTATTGCGCTTCTGAGTGATACCGCCGCACAGGATATGATCCCCTCGCTGAGTCTACTTAGCCACAAGGTACACGTTTTCTCCCTCGACACCGCCCATACAGCCCTTGAAACCGAAACATTCGACCTGTTCATGGTCGATGCCCGCACCGCCCTCGTCAAAGCACACCGCTGCGCCCAGCTACTGCGCATCGCAGGTGTACAACTGCCGCTCATCGCACTCCTAAATGAAGGTGGCATGGCTGCTGTTGCCGCCTCCTGGCAGGTGGACGATATTGTCTCTGACCAGGCCTCCCCTTCCGAAATGGATGCGCGTCTACGTCTTGCCGTTAAAAGGGAAGCAACCACCGAAGAAGAAAACCAGCAGGAACGAGTGGTACGCGCAGGCAACCTCGTGATTGACACCCAGGCGTACTCCGCGCATCTTTCTGGTACAGCACTGAACCTGACCTTCAAAGAGTTTGAACTGCTCAAATTCATGGCGCTACACCCCGGACGGGTCTTCTCCCGTGCCCAGCTACTCTCCGAAGTGTGGGGTTATGACTCCTACTACGGCGGCACCCGCACCGTGGATGTACATGTACGTCGTCTGCGTTCCAAGCTAGGAACCGAGTACGAGCAGATGATCTCGACCGTCCGTAATGTTGGGTATTCCTTCAATATCACCCGCTAAATTTCGCGGCACCAACCACTCATTTGGTGTACCCACTCTGCCAGTTGCCCCGGTGCTGCACCGAGTACCAGAATGCGTAAATGTTCCGGTTCTTGTCATATTCGCCCAGGACGGAGAACAAACTCTCCAAAGAGCAACTATCCCCGGTAGAGTTGAACCAGAAGGCTACGAAAGAAGGCGATGATGGTACACAACCAGACACCCGATTCCTCCACCCTGCCCGATGCAAGCACCCCGGTATACGCAGAACCGCAGCTCACCGAAGAGCTACTAGAACGCTTCGATTCCTTCGCGCAGAAGGTTGCCCGCCATGACGGCGTCTCGGCGTTCTCTGAGCAGACCCGCATTGAGCTGAGTAAGGCACTCCACGAAAGCACCCTGACCCCTCCGCGTTTCTTTATCGCAGAGGACGAGGGCACCCTCGCAGCCGTCTTTGTGGCGCTTACCCCCACCAATGACGAAGATACCGGCGTGATTGAGGCAGCTGTCGCCCCCGAATATCGCGGACGAGGCGCCGGCAGTGCATTCTTCGACCATGCTGTCCGCCAGCTGGGCAATGACGCGACGCGACACCGTCTCTGGGTGCACGGTACCGCCACCGACACCGGCATTGAAAGCCCCGCCCACACCTTTGCGACCCTGCACGGCTTCAAGCCGGTGCGTGTGCTATACAAGATGGTTCTGCCTCTGGACGCTCAAACTCGTGAAGACCTTGTGGAACGCTCCGACGCGCGAACCCTGCCCGAAAACCTACGCATGCGCACCTTCACCAGTGTGGACGAGTTTCCCTGGCTACGCGTGAACGCTGCAGCGTTTGCGCACCACCCCGAGCAGGGCAAGCTCACCCTTGCTGATTTGCGCGAGCGCACCGGCTCCTCCTGGTTTCGTCCCGAGGGTTTCTTCATCGCCTCCGAGGTGGATGATGACTCCGCCATTGCGGCATTCACCTGGACTAAGATTCCGACCGGTCAGGAGCAGGGCAAGCTGTCCCCCTCCGGCGAGATTTACGTGGTGGGCGTGAACCCGCAAGCTCAGGGATGCGGTTTGGGCCGCACCCTCACTCTGCGTGCGCTGGCGTACCTGGCGTGCGCTGAGGATGAGAATGGCGAGCCGCTGCGCGCGATTGACCTGTACGTGGACGCCGATAATGACACCGCCTATGCCCTCTACACTTCCTTGGGCTTTGGTGTGGCGACGGTTGATCGCATGTACGCTCCCGAGCAGCAGGATGAGCCTGCCGCATAGTTTCTGTACGCAGTCTTTGGCGTGCTTCTTTACGACTTATCCCCGATCAGAAAGGCAAGTACAGTATGGTACCCGCCCCCAATGGCCTGAATAAGGCGCCTAAGCCCAAGCCGTCTGAGCCTGCGCCCATGACCGGTGTCATTCACATTGGCCACGATATTTCAAAGATTGAGCGCGCCGAATCTCGCGGTGACCGCATTGAGAAGGGTGAGAAGCGCTCCTATTTCAGCTTAGAAGAGGAGTTTGGCCCGGAGCGTTTCTTCGACCGTGAGAGCAGCTGGCTAGATTTCAATACCCGCGTGTTGGAGTTGGCGGAGGACCCAAACCTGTTTCTGCTGGAGCGTCTGAACTTCCTGTCGATTGTGGCGTCTAACCTGGACGAGTTCTTCATGGTGCGCGTGGCCGGTTTGAAGCGCCGTATCGCCACTGGCTTGGCGGTGCCTTCGGCAGCCGGGCTGAGCCCCGAGGAGCAGATGGAAGAGATTGCTGAACGCGCTCACCAGCTGCAGGCTCGTCACGCTGATGTATTCCATAATCAGGTTCTACCTGCTCTGGAGGAGCAGAACATCCGTATCGTGGGTTGGAACGATCTGGATACGGACGCTAAGCAGCGTCTACGCCAGGAGTTTATGCAGGATATCTTCCCGATTCTGACCCCGCTGGCGGTTGACCCGGCACACCCCTTCCCGTACATTTCGGGTCTGTCGCTGAACCTTGCGGTGCTGGTGCGTAACCCCCAGACCGGCAAGGAGCTGTTCGCTCGCGTGAAGGTGCCCGATCAGCTGGACCGTATGGTCTCTGTGGATGGTTCGCGCGCCGCCAACACTGCGGGCCGCGAAAGCCGCTACATTGCGCTCGAAGACATCATTGCTGAGCACTTGGATACCCTCTTCCCTGGCATGGAGGTTGTGGAGCACCACGTCTTCCGCGTGACCCGTAATGAGGATCTTGAGGTAGAAGAGGACGACGCCGAGAACCTGCTGAAGGCTCTGGAGAAGGAGCTTCTGCGCCGTCGTTTCGGCCCGCCGGTCCGCCTGGAGGTTGAGGACACCATCAACCCGACCATCCTGGATCTGCTGATTTCTGAGCTGAACATCCACGAGTCCGAGGTGTACCGTCTGCCGGCTCCGTTGGATTTGCGGGGCATGAGTGCGATTGTTCGTGCGAACCGTCCGGCTCTGCACTATCCCAAGCACATTGCGCACACGTCCCGCTGGCTCAACGCCACCGAGACTGCGAAGGCTGCGGACGTTTTCGCTGCCGCCCGCGATCACGACGTGCTGCTGCACCACCCGTACGATTCCTTCGCAACCAGTGTGCAGGCGTTCTTGGCGCAGGCTGCCGCCGACCCGCGTGTTCAGGCGATTAAGCAGACCCTGTACCGCACCAGTGGCGATTCCCCCATCGTGGATGCGCTGATTGAGGCAGCCGAGGCTGGCAAGCAGGTTGTGGCGCTGGTGGAGATTAAAGCTCGCTTTGATGAGGAAGCGAACATCTCCTGGGCTCGTAAGCTGGAACGCGCTGGCGTGCACGTGGTGTACGGCATCGTGGGTTTGAAGACTCACTGCAAGCTGTCGCTGGTGGTGCGCCGCGAGGGTAACCACCTGCGTCGTTACGCGCATATTGGTACCGGTAACTACCACCCATCGACCGCTCGTTTCTACGAGGACTTGGGGCTCATTACATGCAATGAGCAGATCTGTGAGGATGTTTCCCGCCTGTTCAACCAGCTGTCCGGTTACGCGCCGAAGACCAACTACCAGTCGCTACTGGTGGCGCCGCGTACTCTGCGTAGCGGCCTGATTGAGTGCATCGATCAGGAGATTGAGAACCACAAGGCGGGTCGTCCAGCGAAGATTCAAATTAAGTGCAACTCCATGGTGGATGAGGCCGTCATCGATTCGCTGTACCGTGCTTCGCAGGCCGATGTGCCGGTGGATGTGGTGGTTCGCGGTATTTGCGCGCTGCGCCCGGGCGTTAAGGGTCTGAGCGAGAATATTCGCGTCCGTTCGGTGCTGGGCCGCTTCTTGGAGCACTCACGCGTATTTGCGTTTGAAAACGGTGGCGACCCGATTGTCTATATTGGCTCTGCCGATATGATGCACCGCAACCTGGACCGCCGTATTGAGGCTCTGGTACCGGTGAAGGATCCGCGCCACGTGAAGTACCTACGTGACATGTTCACCATCTACATGAGTGATTCTTCGCGTACTTGGCACCTGGATTCTGAGGGTAACTGGACCCGCCACGATACCGATGACCAGGGCAACCCGCTGCAGGATGTGCAATCCTACTACCTGAGCTCGCGTTCTCGTAAGAACGTGGTGGATAAGGTCTAAGGATTTGCCGCTGGACTGCCAGTAATTTCTGGTGGTGAGCCCCGTCTATTCTCACACTTGATAGCGTGGAGCAGGCGGGGTTTGCCGTGTGCCGTGCAAAATCTTGGGGTGGACTAGTGCACTTAGCGCAAAAGTAAACAACAGGTTACGTTGAGATTACAACTTGACGCTTCTCTCCCCTACAATTAGACGTGGAGCATGGTGCCCGCTGGCATTGTGCGCAGCCTAGCGAAGAGGATCAGAGAGAGATATGGCACCGCTGGATTCCCCCTCCATCTACTACTCCGCACGACGTTTTGATGCGGTCAACAGCATTGACCGCACCCCCGCGAACACTGCGGATATTGTTGCTTCTGGCGCTCTGATTTGGCGCATGCGCAATGGTGCGCTTGAGGTTCTAATTATTCACCGTCCCCGCTACGATGACTGGTCCTGGCCTAAGGGCAAGCAGGATCCGGGCGAGTCCCTGGCAGAGACCGCTATTCGCGAGATTCGCGAAGAGGTCGGCCTGCAGGTTATTCTGGGCGTGCCCCTGGCGGTGACCGCTTATCCGGTGGGTGGCCGTCCGAAGGATGTTTTCTATTGGGCTGCTGAACTGCCCGATGGTGCCCGTGCCCTGGCTGATGAGGGTGAAGTGGATGAGTTGCGCTGGGTAACCACCGACGTGGCTCGCGCTCTGCTGACCAACCAGGATGATCTGGCACCTCTGGAGTCTCTGGAAGCCCTGGCTGAGGCGGATGCGCTGCGTACCCACCCGATTCTGATTGCCCGCCATGCGAAGGCCAAGCCGCGTTCGAACTGGGCTGCTGCTGAGGATGACCGTCCGCTCGCGGCGACCGGCAAGCGTCAGGCGCTGGCTTCTAGCCGTCTCTTTGCGGCGTGGGCTCCGAGCCGTATTATTTCTTCTCCGTGGTTGCGCTGCGTGCAGACCGTGACCCCGTACTCGGTGGATTACGGTGTTTCGGTGAAGGAGAAGAAGTCCCTGTCAGAGGCTGGCGCTCAGCGTCACCCGGCGCGCGTTGCCCGTACCGTGGCGTCGCTATTCGATAAGGATTCTTCCTCGCTACTGTGCACTCACCGCCCGGTACTACCCCAGGTGATGGATGTGCTGCGTGAGTACCTGTTTGAGGGTTCCGCGGAGGTTCTTCCGACCGAGGACCCGTACCTGGAACCCGGCGATACCCTGGTACTGCAGGTGACTGAGGGCGATGCCCCGCGTATTGTCTCGGTGGAGCGAGTACGCGCGGCTCTGGACTAGCATCCATATACTTTTATCTTCTAACGGCGAGCGCGCTGGACTTTATGCTCAGCGCGTTTGCTCTACCTGCGCCCATTCGAGGGTTTTACAATAGAGGGGCGGCTGATTGTGCCGCTTCTGACGCTTACTAACAGGATTCAAGGTTTTTCTTATGACTCATGCAATCCCCACCCCTTACGAAGATCTTCTGCGCGAAATCCTCGAGGAGAACAAGGACGCTATCGCGGCGGACGCGCAGCGTTCCGACCGTACCGGCACCGGCACCTTCGGCGTGTTTGGTCGTCAGATGCGTTTTGATTTGCGTGAGTCGTTCCCGCTGATTACCACCAAACGTGTGCATTTTAAGTCAGTTGCCATTGAGTTGCTGTGGTTCTTGCGTGGTTCCTCGAATGTGCGCTGGTTGCAGGAGCGCGGCGTGACCATTTGGGATGAGTGGGCTGATGAGAACGGCGATTTGGGCCCGGTCTACGGTGTGCAGTGGCGTTCGTGGCCAACCCCCGATGGTGGCACGATTGACCAGATTGCGAAGGTTATCGATTCGTTGAAGAATAACCCGAGCTCGCGTCGTCATATTGTTTCAGCGTGGAACCCCGCTGAGGTGGACAACATGGCGCTTCCGCCCTGCCACGCGCTCTTCCAGTTCTATGTACACGAGCGCCAGGACGGTGTGAAGGAGCTGTCCTGCCAGCTGTACCAGCGCAGCGCGGACATGTTCCTGGGCGTGCCCTTCAACATCGCCTCGTACGCTCTGCTGACCTACCTGATTGCGCAGGAGGTGGGTATGGAGCCGGGCGAGTTCGTGTGGACCGGCGGTGACTGCCACATCTATTCAAACCACCTTGAGCAGGTGAAGAAGCAGCTGGGCTACGGCACCGACCCGGAAGGTAACCCCTACCCGCCGCGTGAGCCGTACCCTTACCCGAAGCTAGTTATTAAGACCAAGAAACCTTCTATTTTCGATTACGAGTATGAAGACTTTGAGCTGGTGGATTACAAGCACCACCCCGGTATTGCCGCCCCGATTGCGGTCTAACTACAGATTGTAAGGAGGCATGATGTACCGTCTGGGCGCTATTTGGGCTCAAACTGATGCCGGCATCATTGGTCGTAACGGGGATATGCCCTGGTACGGGCCGGAGGATTTGGCGCATTTCAAGAAGGTGACACTGGGTGCTCCGGTGATCATGGGTCGCCGCACCTGGGAGTCGTTCCCGCCGCGTTTCCGTCCCCTGCCGGGCCGTACAAATATTGTGATTAGCCGTTCGGTCACCGAGGCTAAAGAACACGATGGTGCGCTGTGGGTGCCTTCGCTGAATGCGGCGCTACACGCGGCTCGTGACGCCGCGGGCACGGCGGTCGAAGATACCTCAGCAGATACCGCCGCAGTTGATGCTTGGATTATTGGTGGCGGCTCCGTCTACGCGGAGGCGCTCTCCCGCGCCGATCTGCCCGCCTTCGGTCGGGTGGAGACGGTGGAGCGTACCCTCTTCTACTGCCAGGAAGGCAACGAGATTACCGGCGATACGCGAGCGCCCGAACTACAGCTTGCAGATTCTCATGGTAACTGCGAAGGCGGCTCCCCGAACGGGTGCTGGCAGGTCACCTCCGAGAGTGCCTGGGAGAACAGCGAGAAGGGCTACCTGCTCGATGAGGCGGGCACAAAGAACCCCATGTACTTCTCGTTCCAGCGGCTCGAGCGTCTGTAGCTCTCGCATACGTACCGGGCCGTTCCGAATATCAGATTTTTTGTACGGTGTTAGTCCCCACTCACCAGCCTGCGAGTACACTGGGAAGCATGAACTTTAATCCCGGTGACTCTGTAGGTTTTGTTGGCTGGCGCGGCATGGTGGGCTCCGTCCTCATGAAGCGCATGGTTGAGGAAGGCGACTTCGAGGGCATTACCCCCGTCTTCTTCACTACCTCTAATGTTGGTGGCGCAGCGCCCACCTTCGACGGTGTGATTGAGCCGTCCGAGCTGAAGGACGCATACGACATTGATGAGCTGCGTAAGCACTCGATTATTGTGACCGCTCAGGGCGGCGGCTACACCGAGGCTGTGCACCCGAAGCTGCGTGCGGCTGGCTGGGACGGCCTGTGGATTGACGCCGCTTCTACCCTGCGCATGAACGATGACTCCATCATCGTGCTGGACCCCATCAACCGCGAGGTCATCGACCGCGGCCTGGCATCCGGCGTGAAGGACTTCGTCGGCGGCAACTGCACCGTCTCCTGCCTGCTGATGGGTCTGGGCGGCCTCTTCAAGAACGACCTGGTCGAGTGGGCTACCTCCATGACCTACCAGGCTGCTTCCGGCGGCGGCGCCCGCCACATGCGCGAGGTGCTCGCGCAGTTCCGCGACCTGGGCAACGAGGTCTCTAAGGAGCTGAACGACCCCGCATCCGCAATCCTGGACATCGACCGCAAGATTCTTGCGAAACAGCGCTCCGGTGAGCTGGATTCTACCCAGTTCGGTGTGCCGCTCTCCGGCTCCCTGATTCCTTGGATTGACTCGGATTTGGGTAACGGCCAGTCTCGTGAAGAGTGGAAGGCTGAGGTCGAGACCAACAAGATTCTGGGCCGTTCCGACGATAACAAGATCACTATGGACGGCCTGTGTGTCCGGATCGCTGCGATGCGCTCGCACTCTCAGGCGCTGACCATCAAACTCAAGAAGGACCTGCCGCTGGAGGAGATTGAGCGTATTATCGCTGAGGATAACCCCTGGGTCCGCTTCGTGCCGAATGAGCGTGAGGCTTCTATGGAGCAGTTGACCCCCGTGGCAGCTTCGGGTGCTCTGGAGATTCCGGTTGGTCGCGTGCGTAAGCTCGCTATGGGCCCCGAGTACATTAGCGCATTTACCGTGGGTGACCAGCTGCTCTGGGGTGCTGCTGAGCCGATTCGCCGTATGCTGCAGATTGCTATTGGCAAGCTCTAAAGCTCGCTGACAAGCTATAGAAAAGCCCTCGCTCTCATTCTCTTATCGGATGGGTGCGAGGGCTTTGTGTGTCTGCGTATAGCTTGCGCGGACCGGGTTAGTGCGGGCCTGGTTAGCGTGAGTAGGTTAGCGCTGGTTTGTGGCGGCCGCCTTACGTTCTGCCTGACGTACGGCTTTGCGTTCCTTACGCTGCTGTCGCCAGGCGCGGTAGCGGTACCAGGCGGTGAGCACCACGTGCTTCATGAAAATATTGGCGCGGTGTGCCCAGGTGAATTCAGTACCCCAAATGCCCAGGCCGATAAAGATGAACAGCCAGCCGGGGCCGGGGGTGACGAGCATAATCAGCCCGGCGATAAAGCAGAAGGTGCCTATGCCGATGACGAGTGGCTTGTAGAGATGACGCATGACCGGATGCGCGTGCATGCGCTCCTTGCGGGCTTCAAGCCAGCGGTGAAAGCGACTGGTTTCGCTTTCCTTGACTTCATCTTCAATGGTTTTCAGGGGTGGTCCTTCCAAACATGCCGTAGGTGGCTTTCACCAGGCGGCGGTGGTTAGAGAATAGCATTCACTGCTGTATAGCGGCTGTGAAAGATTTCGTCATGTATGAGATTTTTCGTCATCTTCAAAGTTTTTCATTTAGCGGCGTTCAAGTCGAAAATACCTTTATATACTGTAAGGGAACAATTCACCCGGCACTACGCCTAAACACTATGGAAGCGACCCAATACCGTGTCCTCCTCACGTCCCGTATCAACGGACTCACCCCGCACCAACGCTGTTGCACCCGCTGGTACCTCTGCGCCCGCCACTGAACGCAACGCCGCACCGACCCTCAACGAACGCCTCGAAAACCTGCCCTTCACCCGCGCCCACGGCAAGCTCCTGGGCATCTCGGGTCTCGGCTGGGCACTGGACGCCATGGACGTCGGCCTCATCTCCTTCGTCATGGCGGCACTCATCAAGGAATGGCAGCTCAGCCCCACCGAAGCCTCCTGGCTCGGATCCATCGGATTCGTCGGCATGGCGCTCGGTGCGACCTTCGGCGGTCTACTCGCCGATAAGCTCGGCCGCCGCTACATCTTCGCCCTCACCCTGCTGGTATACGGTCTGGCGACCGGCGCCTCCGCCCTAGCAACCTCCCTGGGCGTGCTGCTCGTCTTCCGTTTCTTGGTCGGTCTAGGTCTGGGAGCGGAACTTCCCGTGGCATCCACCCTGATTTCTGAGTTCTCGCCGCGCGCTATTCGTGGCCGCGTCGTGGTTGCTCTGGAGGCTTTCTGGGCTCTCGGTTGGATTCTCGCCGCTCTCATCGGCACCTTCATCGTTCCGCAAGCGAACGGCTGGCGCTGGGCGCTTGCCATCGGTCTGATTCCAGCCATCTACTCGCTGGTAGTCCGCATGGGCACCCCCGAATCAGTGCGCTTCCTGGAGTCAGTCGGTAAGCACGACCAGGCACGCCAAATCGTTGAACGTTTCGAGGCGTCCCCCGCGCTCTTCTCCCGAACCGGCAAGAATCAGACCGAAGATGCTTCCGTACACGGCGCGGTAGAAAGCGCCGACAATGCAGAATCTGCGAAGATTCACTCCATCTGGGCTACCGGTCAGCGCCGCAAGACCATCGCCCTGTGCGTCATCTGGTTCTGTATCAACCTCTCCTACTACGGTGCCTTCATCTGGATTCCGGCGCTGCTGAACGCCCAGGGATTCAGCCTCGTGAAGTCCTTCGCGTTCACGCTCATCATGACCCTCGCCCAGCTACCCGGCTACGCGGTCGCCGCCTACCTCATCGAAAAGTGGGGTCGACGCGCAACTCTGGCGACCTTCCTGCTTGGCTCCGCACTGGCGGCGGCTGGTTACGGCATGGCGCACACCGAGGTATTCATTATCCTCGCCGGATGCATGCTCTCCTTCTTCAACCTGGGTGCATGGGGTGCTCTCTACGCCCTGAGCCCGGAAATCTTCCCGACCCACCTGCGCGGAACCGGCACCGGTGCCGCCGCCGGTATTGGCCGTATCGCTTCCATCACGGCACCGCTCATTGTGCCGCCGCTGGTCGCGTTCGGTGGAACTCCGCTACTTTTCACGCTCTTCTCCACCGCGTTCCTGGTAGCGGCGACCACCGTGTTCTTCCTCCCTGAACGCCGCGGCAAATCCCTCTAACGAGCTGCCCCCCCTACACGATGAGCTGTCCCTCCTGAACGCTCTTTCCGAGCAATCAGAAGGGGACAGCTCATTTGTTATTTAAGCCCCTCTAACCGTGCACCACAACCTCAAACTATGAGAGGATACGTTCTATGCTCGATTCCTTCCTCTCAAACCCCTACCGCACAGAGTTCAGCCCCTGGCCTGTGAGCGAACACTACGCTGCAGAACGTGCCGCAGGCGTGCCTGAAGCCATACTGCTACCCGGCGAACTCACTGTGTACCGCAACGATGGGGCAACCATGAGCTACTACTTGGATTGGCCCGAGGAATTCAACGAATACACCCGAGCAATTCCTCTACGACCCCGCACCAAGAATGGCTACCCGCAGGACTTCATACTCAGCGTTGCCGTCCGCGATGGCCAAGCAATTTTTACTGTAACCACCCTCAGCTTCTGGGAGCAGCGCGACGGCCGACCCTATGAGCGCGAACCCATCGCCCGCGGTTACGTGGACGTCGCCTCCTATGAATCCTGCGGGGAATACGCAGGCAATTCCGCTGTGCCTGCACTCATCGGCTGGGATATCGCCGACCTCTACCCGGCACGCATGACGCTCATCCACGCCCTCTGCGAAGGAATCGCCAGCAGCATCATGATGGGCACCCGAATCCTCGCAGACGGAGAAGTACACATCAACCACAAGGACGGGGAATTCCTCGCTCTGCACGTCAACGCTGTGAGCACCGTAGGCGGCATAGTCCGCGCCCTCGTCATTGAGCAGGACCGTGTACCCAGCGGCGTATATACCGGCACCTCCGAGCGTACCGACCTGCAGACGCGCGCCTACTACGCCAACGTACTCTCTCCCGTTCCCGGCGAGTTCGGCAACCTTGTCTGGTCCCACAGCGAGGACGCGGAATACTACCCGTACCGCCCCACGCGCCATAAGCCGATTTTCCACGCCCCCAGCCCACCACAGAAGCTTCCCCTCGCGGTTCAGGTGCTGATGGAGCACCTTCCTGCCGCACCCCTGGCGGCAACGCGCACAGCGCCCAAGCGCAGGCCCTACCTGCCGGGGCAGGTGCGTATCTCTTCCCCTCGCCATTAGCTCAGCGGTCAATACTACGCTTCGGGCGGTCTCCAATAAAGAGACCGCCCGAAGCGTTTATTCTATGTGTCCTCGCGCCATGAGAGGCGAGAAGTTAAGCGTTTAGATTTCGCCATTGACCACGACAGGCTCAGGAACCAGGGTCACACCAAAACGTTCACGCACGCCGTCGCGCACAGCACGGGCAATAGCGAAGATATCCTCAGCGGATGCGCCGCCGCGGTTCGTAATCGCAAGGGTGTGCTTGGTCGACAGGCTTGCGCGACCCTGAGCAATCTCACGAGACTCACCCTCCAGGCCGAAACCCTTATCGAAGCCTGCGTGCTGAATCAGCCAAGCGGCCGAGAGCTTCACGTGATCGGGGTCCTCAACACCCGCGGTGAACGGGGAAGTCTTCACGACCACCGGGAAGTTCGGGGCACCCTCAGGCAGGGACTCCAGGGTAGAGCGCGGAACGATCGGGTTGGTGAAGAAGGAACCGGTGGAGAAGGTGTCACGGTCCTCGGGGTTGAGCACCATGCCCTTGGAGCCGCGCAGCTCCAGCACCTTCTGGCGCACCAGAGCGGATTCGGCACGCTGACCAGGCTCAACGCCCAGGCTCCTCGCCAGCTCAGCGTAACGAATCGGGGAGGACAGGCTACCGAGGGTGAACTGGAAATCAACGGTCAGCACCACGTAGCGGGGCGAGCCATTGACGGTTGCGCGCTTGAGTACCGAGTCGCGGTAGCCGAAGCGCAAATCTGCGCTCGCGAAGGTCTTCTGAGTATTCTTTTCGCGGTCCCAGGTACGTACGGAGGCAATGAACTCGCCCACCTCAACGCCGTATGCACCGACGTTCTGCACGGGGGTTGCACCCACGGTGCCGGGGATGCCGGAGAGAGCCGCAGGGCCAACCCATTCATTATCGATGCTGAGCTTCACGAAGTCGTCCCAGATGGTGCCCGCCTGCACGCGCACGTTCGCGCCGCCGCATGCGGGGATGGGCAGCACCTCTACGCCTTCTGAGGCGATGTGCACGACGGTTCCGTTGAAGCCTTCGTCGGAAACCAGCAGGTTGGAGCCGCCACCCACGATGAGGACGGGTTCGCCTGCGGCATCTGCAGCGGAGACTGCTTCGATAATTTCTGCTTCGGAGGTGGCGCGGACGTAGGTCTTGGCGGGGCCACCTACCTGGGCGGTGGTCAGTTCGCTCAACAGCTTTTCAGTCATAACTTAAGAATACCGGCCGTTGTGCGGGGTCAGCACCCACCACACGTTAAAGTCACGAAAACCTTATGATGATTTTATCTTCATTTTCCGGCGCGCCTCCCACAAAAAAGAAGTGCTACCACCCGCCGGCGAGTGCGCAGCCGAACGCACAAAAGCCCCGGCACTACCGCATCGGGGTAGCGCAGGGGCTTTCACACTGTTGCTTTTACAGGGTTGCTTTCACACGGCTATCTGCAAGCGCAGAAACTCTATGCCGAGAGACGAACCACAGCCTGGCTCTTCATCAGAACCTTCTGCTCCTTGCCTTCCTCATCACGAGCGGTGACTGTCAGGTCAATGCGGGCGGTACACTCTTCCTCATTCAGGGCACCCACCTTACCGCTGATGGTCAGGGCGTTCGTGGGGGTGTCGGGGTTTTCACCGCCAGGTGCATCCGCCACGGGAACGGGCTTGGTGAATCGAGTCTGGTAGTCCACAATCGCGCCGGGATCACCCACCCAGTCACTCACGAGCTGCACTGCGGTACCCATGGTCAGCATGCCGTGAGCAATCACGCCGGACAGTCCCACAGACTGAGCGAAACGCTCGTTCCAGTGAATCGGGTTGAAGTCACCGGATGCGCCAGCATAACGCACCAGCGAAGCGCGGGAGATCTCCACGGTACGCGAACCGATGTCCTGGCTCTTTTCAAGATCTTCAAAACGCACCATTAGTTTTCCTCCTCAGCACGAACCAGCAGGGAAGAGATGCAGGTGGTGACCGGCTCGCCCTGCGCGTCAACGATTTCTTCGCGGGTGGTCAGCATTGCGCCAGCACCCATGACGCGTACGGAGTCCACGTGAACTTCGGTGCGCAGCTCATCACCGGCAACGATGGGGCGGTGGTGGGTGAAGCGCTGGTCGGCGTGCACCACGCGAGAGAAATCAATACCGGCGGAATCATCGTTGATGAGTGCCGCGTCAGCTGCCTGCGCCAGGATAATGGCGAAGGTCGGCGGGGCAATCACATCTGCGTACCCTGCCGCGCGGGCTGCCTCAACGTCGTGGTGGAGGGGGTTTTCTGCGTGAACTGCTCGGGCAAATTCGCGGATCTTTTCACGGCCGACAACGTAGGTGTTCTCGGACGGGTAGACCCTGCCTACAATCTCAGGGTTAATGCTCATGGTTTCAGTCTACCGTTCTTATGCACAGTGTTCAGCTCAAATGCACAGAGTGGACAGACCACTGTGCAGATAACCGGTATGCAGGCAGCCAGAATGTAGGCGTGCAGTATTTCGTCGCATTTTTACCTACTAGCGAAGGCGCCCGGCACACCCCTACCCCTACAGCCTGAGCAAGCGTATGCTGAACGGGTACCCGCAATCAATCAAGAAGGAAAAATTATGTCTTCCAACATAAAAATTTCGGTGCTTGACCTGATGCCGCACCGCCCCGATCAGCGTCAGCACCAGACCATGCTCAATACCATCGATGCCGCCCGCGCGGCTGAATCCTACGGCTACGAGCGTTTCTGGGTCGCCGAGCACCACAATGCCGGCTCCCTGCTGTCCTCTGCAACCGTCGTGGTCATGGCGGAGATTGCCGCCGCAACCGAGCGTATTCGCGTGGGTTCGGGCGGCATTATGCTTCCCAACCATGCACCCTACGTGGTGGCTGAACAGTTCGGTACCCTCAACGCGTTCCACCCCGGTCGTATTGATCTGGGTGTGGGCCGTGCGCCCGGCACTGACCCGATGACCGCCGCCGCTCTGCGCCGCGACGATTCTGCCGCCATGAGCTTCCCCTCCGAAGTACAGCAGCTGCAGCGTTTCCTGGGTGAGCCCTCCCCCATGCACCGTGTGCACGCCATTCCTGGTCAGGGCTCGAATGTGCCCCTGTACATTCTGGGTTCTTCCCTGTTCGGTGCGCAGCTTGCCGCGCAGCTGGGTCTACCCTACGCGTTCGCTTCGCATTTTGCACCCGCGATGCTACAGGAGGCGGTGGACACCTACCGTGCGAACTTCAAGCCCTCGGAGCACCTGGAACAGCCCTACGTCATGGTGGGTGCAACCGCGATGCTCGCCGATACCGATGAGCAAGCACGCTACCTGTACACGACCCAGCAGCAGCATTTCCTGGGTGTGGTGCGAGGCAATCTGTCTTTTGCACCTCCCGTGAAAGATATGGACGCCATCTGGACCGACTCTGAGAAGATGCACATTGAACGTATGACCGCCGAGGCAATCGTAGGTTCCCCCACCACCGCGCAGGCTCGTATTGAGGACCTGGTGGCGCGCACAGGCGCTGACGAGCTTATCGTCATGACCGAGGCGTGGGAGCACGAGGACCGTCTGCGCTCCTACGAGCTACTGTCCCAGCTGCCGGTTGTGCGCCGCACCTCCTAACGCTTAGATTAGAGCATAAAGATGAAGCCCCCGATTTTTTCTCGGGGGCTTTGCTTTACCCGGCATCGAGCCGTTCGCTAAGCGCTTGCAGACTGGGCTTTGGGTAAATAAAATAGGTAAACAAAAAAGCCTGCCTCCGAAGAGACAGGCTTATCTGAGCCCCGACCGGGAATCGATCCCGGGACCTCCATCTTACCAAGATGGCGCTCTACCACTGAGCTATCGGGGCGTAGCGGTGGACGGGCTCGATCCGTCGACCTCACGATTATGAGTCGTGCGCTCTAACCAGCTGAGCTACACCGCCACATCATTAATACGTGCTCTCGCATGAATTAATGAGAGAGCCCCGACCGGGAATCGATCCCGGGACCTCCATCTTACCAAGATGGCGCTCTA
>NZ_JAOVAM010000005.1 GCF_029850875.1 Rothia similimucilaginosa
AGCGGGCACGCAGTGCATATGACGGGTGCAAACTATCCAGGTGCCTAATTTTGGGCATGAAAAACCTCCTACGCAACCGCTGAGGATTCGGATTCTGAGCGAGCGAAGAACAAATCCGGATCCGAAGCCGCGGAGCGCCAGCGGAGCGGGCACGCAGTGCATATGACGGGTGCAAACTATCCAGGTGCCTAATTTTGGGTATGAAAAAACCTCCTACGCACCCGTCATAGCTCGAATACCCTTGCTACCTTCCGGTCCTGGGGGAGTTTTCCAAGATAACGCCACGTAAGAGGCAAGAACCAGTGTACCGGATTTTTGGGTTCTTGGGAATTCGGCGTGTCTGCGGTATTTCTGTGGGCATACATATCACCCGGGCGAGCATCCGGGGTGGTGGTGTGATGTGTTCGCTGGTGACTGTCGGCCACTCGGGCTGGGGGTAAAACGTCTAAAATGGTATGGATTGTCCTATCCGCACCCCCGAGTTGAAGAGGTTGCCGTGAGCACTGCCCTTTATCGTCGTTATCGTCCCGAGACCTTTGCTGAGGTTATCGGGCAGGAGCACGTGACCGAACCTCTTATGGTCGCCCTGGAGAAGAACCGTGTAAATCACGCGTACCTGTTCTCGGGTCCGCGTGGTTGCGGTAAGACCACGTCGGCGCGTATTTTGGCGCGTTGTTTGAACTGTGCGCAGGGTCCGACTCCTACTCCGTGTGGTGTGTGTGATTCGTGCCGTGAGCTCTCGCGTGATGGTGGCGGTTCCCTTGATGTGATTGAGATGGACGCGGCGAGCCACGGCGGTGTGGATCATGCCCGTGACCTGCGTGAGCGCGCTACTTTGGCGCCGGTGCGTGACCGTTACAAAATCTTCATTATTGATGAGGCGCATATGGTGACCCGTGAGGGTTTCAATGCGCTACTAAAGATCGTAGAGGAGCCGCCGGAGCACGTGAAGTTTATCTTCGCGACGACTGAGCCGAATAAGGTGCTGGGTACTATTCGTTCGCGTACTCACCATTACCCGTTCCGTCTGGTTCCGCCGGAGGTTCTTCTGCCATTCCTTCAGGGTCTGTGCGACCAAGAGCAGGTGGCTGTAGAGCCGGGTGTGCTGCAGCTGGTGATTCGTGCTGGTGGCGGTTCGGTGCGTGATTCGCTGTCGATTCTTGATCAGCTGATGGCTGGTGCGTCTTCGCAGAGCGGTATTGAGTATGACCGTGCGGTAGCACTGCTGGGTTATACCCACGCACAGCTTCTGGATGAGGTTATTGAGGCGTTGGGTGCGAAGGATGCGCCGACTCTCTTTGGTGCGGTTTCTCGTGTGGTGGCGACTGGTCAGGATCCTCGCCGTTTTGTGGAGGATTTACTCGAGCGTCTACGTGATTTGATTGTGGTGAAGGCTGTTCCACAGGCTGCCGGTCAGATCTTGCAGGGTATTCCGCAAGATCAGTTGGAGCGTTTGGCTCAGCAGGCTCAGGCTCTGGGTGAGCGTGAGCTGACGGTTGCTGCGGGTACGGCACATGAGACTTTGAATGGTATGACAGGTGCGGCGAATCCGCAGCTTCAGCTGGAGTTGCTGTGTGCTCGTCTGCTTCTGCCTGCGGTGGAGAATTCTGCCGGTGGCACTGAGGTTGCGGCATTGGCTTCTCGACTGCAGGTGTTGGAGCGTCGCGTGGTTTCTGGTTCTGCTGGTTCAGTTCCGGCGCAGGATGGCATGTCTGTTGCTCGTGCGGCAGGTATGGCGGCAGCTGGCCTGGCGCCTAAGACTCAGACTCCTAATGCGCAGGTTCCTAGCACCCCGATTCAGGAAGCGGTTCAGGAGCCGGCTCAGCCCGTGCAGCAGCTTACTTCCCAGCAGGTACCCCCTCAACAGAGCGGCTCTCAGCAGGCTAGCGCCGGTGCTCCCCCGCTGGCGGGCGCGCCCCTTAGCACTGTACCTCTGGCACGGACCGTGCAGGCCCCTGCACCTCAGGTTGGTGCTCCCCTGGCGGGTAACACCCCTGCAGCACCTCATGCTCCGGAGGCTCCGAATGCCCCGACTTCTGCTGCAGCTGATGCCACTGCGTCGGGTACCCCCTCCGCGCCTTTGAAGCTTAACCCGAACGATCCGCTGGCGGCTGTTCAGGGTAATTGGCGTGCCATCCTTAACCGAATGAGCATTCCGGGTGCGGCGGAGCAGCTGATGAAGGTGCATCCAGCCCGGATGGACGACGCGACCCTGTACGTGAGCGCCGACATTGCGACTTTGCATGCGGTTAAGGGCTTTGTACCCGAGCTGACCGCCCGCGTGAGTGAGTTCCTGCGCCGTCAGGTGACCATTCACGCTCAGGTGGCGAAGCCCGGTGAGCAGGCCAGGCCTGCAGTTCAGCCTGCCCCTGTAGCTCAGTCCACAGCCCCCAGTGCTGCCGCAACGCAGCCTGCAGTTCCGGCGGCTGTCGCCCCGCAGGCGTCTCAACCGTCCGTTCAGCAGACTCCCCCGCAGTCCGCGCAGCCGGCGCCACTGGCTGATGGTCTGCGCGGCGGTGAGGATGCGTGGCGTCGCCACGGTCAGCCGCTGACCGGCGCAAACACCCCCGAGTCTACGAGCGTGGATGCGCCCCTGGGTGCATGGGAGGTTGCCACGATTCCGCAGAGCGCCACCGAGGAGGCACCTCAGCAGGCTGCCCCGGTTGCCCCGCAGGCACCGGCTGGCCCGCTTGCACCTGAGCCCCCGGTAGCCCAGCAGGTTCCGGTTGCTCCGGCGGGCGGTTTTGGTGAACGTGATTCCTTTGCGGCCTCCGGTAGTGGGGTTCCACAGCAGGAGAGCGCTGCTGAACCCCAGCATGCCCCAAATCCCCAGGGTGAGCCGGAGTCTCCGTTCTCGCAGGAGCCCCCTCACCTGGAGGAACCTCCGTATGAGGAGGAGCCCACCTTTGAGGATGAGCCTGCCTACACTGAACCGGTTGAGGCACCCGCGATGCCCGCAGCGCCTGTAATGCCTGCTACGCATGCAGCACCGGCTGGTCCGCTCGCTACTCCGGTTGCCCCAACAGACCCCCTTGCTGCGGCAGGTCCGTTGGCAGAGACACCGCAGACGACTGCGGCTGATAATACTCCAGCAAGCGATGTGAAGCCCGCAGCGCCAGCTTCTAACGCACCTACCGTGCCGACTCCTAACGCACCGGCGGGACCGGCTCGCCCGCCACACGCCGCATCCGATGAAGACTACGTCTCTGAGGATGACGAGAAGCTCGAAAACAGCGCCTTTATCGGTTTGCGCGCTATCGAAAAAATTATTGGGGGCACCGTCATTGACGAACGCCCCCTGCACCAGCCCTAACACGGGGTCGTAGGTGCCGCGCCCGCCATCGCACCGATGGCGGGCGCACTCATTCCACCCGCATACTCGCTACGCGAAACGCCCCTAAACTGTCGGGGGTTGGGTGCATACTCATAACGTCGCCCAAGAACAACACACCAGCACGACACACCACATCTGAAGGAGAAGCCATGTACGAGGGAGCAGTTCAAAACCTCATTGACGAGCTCGGCCGCCTGCCGGGTGTGGGCCCCAAGTCGGCTCAGCGCATCGCTTTTCACATTCTGAATGCGGATGCTGCCGATATGGCGCGCCTAGCCAACGCCATTTCCACGGTGAAGACCAGCGTGAGCTTCTGCGAAGAGTGCGGCAATGTTTCCGAGACGAAGCTGTGCACCATCTGTCGTGATGAGCGCCGCGACCCGTCCGTGTTGTGTGTGGTCGAAGAATCAAAGGATGTGGTGGCGATTGAGCGCACCCGTTCTTTTACCGGCCGCTACCATGTGCTCGGTGGCGCCATTAACCCGCTGGCGGGTGTGGGCCCGGAGCAGTTGCGTATTCGTGAGCTGGTGTCCCGCCTGGCGGATGAGCGCATTCAGGAGATTATTCTGGCAATGGATCCGAACCTTGAGGGTGAGGCAACCGCAACCTACCTGTCACGCATGCTTGTGCCTCTGGGTGTGCGCCTATCGCGTCTGGCGTCGGGTCTGCCGGTCGGCGGCGATCTGGAGTACGCGGACGAGATTACCCTAGGCCGCGCGTTGGAGGGCCGCCGCGTTATTAGCGAGGGCACAGCGGTGGCTCATACTGCCGCCGAGGACTTTGAGCGCGTGAACCGCGAGGAGGAACAGGAGCGTGAGCAGGCGGCTCAGGTTCAGGCTCAGGAGGCGAAGCAGAGTCGTCGCCGCTGGAATTCGAGCATGTTTGATGACCTGGATTCTGAGGATTCTGCCGGTGCCCGCAGGGAGGCACCCGCCGCTGAGGGTGTGCAGGGCACAGTTGATGAGCAGCTGATTGAGCAGGTTCTGCAGGAGGCTGAGGAATTCGGCGACAAGGAATCCGGCGAGGAGGTCTCACCCGCCGATTCTGCTAATACTGAAACCACCGCAGAAGCCACCCCTGATCTGGGCGAAGACTCCGGCAAGGACGCCCCAGCGAGTACCGCCTCCGAACCCGCCGAAGCACCCGTAGCCGAGCAGGCAGAAAATGCGCCGGAGGTGTTCCGCACCCCCGACTATGAAGAGAAGATCCGCTCGATTCAGAACGCCCCGTTGCGTACCCCGAAGCCGGATGTTCCGCCGCTGCCGGGTGTCACTTACGTGAACCCGTGGACATAAAAACTCGCCTCCGCGGGCTTGCCGCACCCACCTCCACATTCCGCATCACTACCGCGTAATACTACGTAATATTTCACGGGACAATACATACGGGTGCACAGTTCGCCGCTTGTGCTGAACGCCGTCTACTATAAACGAGAGGCCGGCGTCTGCCGGTAGCACACAAGTAACTGACCTGGAGATATCAATGAGCCTGATCGTCCAAAAGTTCGGCGGTTCCTCCGTAGCGGATGCGGAGGGTATCAAACGCGTTGCCCGCCGCGTCGTGGACACTCAGAAGGCAGGTAACGATGTAGTCGTCGTGGTGTCCGCTATGGGTGACACCACCGATGAGCTGCTCGACCTTGCCGCAGAGGTCACCAGCAATGTCACTCCTTCCCGTGAGCTGGACATGCTGCTGACTGCCGGTGAACGCATTTCGACCGCAATCCTGTCGATGGCAATTAACGACCTGGGTGCTAAGGCCCAGTCTTTCACTGGTTCTCAGGCTGGCATGATTACCGACGGCGTGCACGGTTCTGCGCGTCTGGTAGAGGTCAAGCCGGAGCGTATCCGCGAGTCGATTGACGCCGGCAATATTGCGATTGTTGCTGGTTTCCAGGGTATGAACCGTCAGAGCGGCGATATTACGACTCTGGGCCGTGGCGGTTCTGATACGACCGCTGTTGCGCTGGCAGCTGCACTGAACGCTGACGTGTGCGAGATTTACTCGGATGTTGACGGCGTGTTCACTGCTGACCCGCGCATCGTTCCGACCGCGCATAAGCTGGATACCGTCACCAGTGAAGAGATGCTGGAGATGGCGGCAAATGGTGCGAAGATTCTGCACCTGCGCTGTGTCGAGTATGCTCGCCGTTTTAATTTGAAGCTTCATGTGCGTTCTTCGTTCTCGAACCTTGAAGGCACCATTGTGATCCCGGAGGACTCCGCGGAACTGACCCCCACCCATCTGAAGGAGATTCCCTTGGAACAGCCCCTGATTTCTGGTGTTGCACACGATCGTAGCCAGGCGAAGATTACCGTTGTTGGCGTTCCGGACGTTCCCGGTTCGGCAGCTAAGGTGTTCGGCCTGATCAACGAGGCGAAGGTTAACCTGGACATGATTGTTCAGAACGTGCCGACTGACCGCCCGAACGTGACCGATATTTCCTTCACTCTGGATCAGGCTCAGGGCGATGCTGCGCTGAAGGCGCTGAAGGCTGCGCAGGCTGAGCTGGGCTTCCAGGAGGTTATTTACAACGAGTCGGTTGGTAAGCTGTCGCTGGTTGGCGCGGGTATGAAGACTAGCCCGGGCGTTTCGTTCACTTTCTTTGACGCACTGTCTTCTGCTGGTGTGAACATTGACATGATTTCGACTTCTGAGATTCGTATTTCTGTGATTACTGAGCTGAGCAAGCTGGATGAGGCTGTGCGCGCGGTGCACACTGCGTTCGGCTTGGACACTGAGGGCGAGGCTACTGTTTACGGTGGTACTGGCCGCTAGGGCTCGTTTGTGAGCTGTACGCTTCGGGAGGGGCGGTACCGGGTTTTCTCGGCACCGCCCCTTCGTCGTATTTTTATGCATAGTTTAGGCTAGAAGCATGAGTAGTGTTGTATTTTCCCAGGTGATGGATGCCCGCGAATGGCGTGCCGCCCAGTCAGCGCATGAGGCGCGTGCCGGCCGCTACGCCGACCCGTTTGCGCAGCGTCGCGCCCGCCACGAGGCGCACCCCGTGGAGGACTTCCTCTTCACCTACTACACGCTCAAGCCCGGCCAGTTTAAGCGCTGGCACCCCGGCGCCGGCATCATCCTGCTGGATGCACCCGAGCGCGCCTCCTGGCGTTTTTACCGGCCCGCAACCGAACAGGAGCTCCTTGACGCTGGCTGCACTCCCGAGGTGGCGCGCACCCAGGCAGAGGCCGCCTCCGCCGTCACCGTGGACGTCACCGATTTTGTGGAACGCCGCGCTACCGCTCTTGCTTTTACTCATGAAATTCTGCGCAATACCGCGGCGAAGAAGGGGCAGTTCGGCTGCTTTGGCATGCACGAGTGGGCGATGGCATACAAGTCAGTGGAGAACAATATCCGCCACGACTACCTGCAGTTGCGCCTGGGTGCGGAGGGCACGGACCATGTGGTGGAGAAGCACCGCATCCGTTGCTCCCACTTTGATGCGTTCCGTTTCTTTATGCCGCAGGCCGCACCCATGAACGAGCTGCAGCCGACCCGCGAGTCCCAGCGTTTTTTGGAGCAGCCGGCGTGCCTACACGCGAATATGGACGTGTACAAGTGGGCATATAAACTGTTGCCGCTGGTTGATTCGACCCTGGTCATGGATTGTTTCGACCTAGCGTGGGATGCGCGCGAACTGGATATGCGCGCGGCCCCCTACGATATTCGTGACTGGGGGTACGAACCGATTCCGGTGGAGACGACCGAGGGTAAGGCTGAGTACGTGCGGATTCAGCGTGAGCTCTCGGAGTATTCGATTGAGCTGCGTGAGCGCCTACTGAGGGTGTGCGAGCAGTATCTACCCCCGTTGGGTGATTAGCGGCCGGTGTTCACCGGTTTGTCGGGAACTACTCGCGGATGGGTTTCTAAGGCTCTGCTGCTGGCCCAGTGCATGAGAAAAAGACAGGTGATGGGTCGCTCATTTGTTCATTGGTAGGTCTCGCCATCTCACTTTTTGCTTCACTGGGGTAGAATGAGATACGGCTCATACAGAACCCACGCACCCAAGGAGTGCCCACACATGGCCCGTATTGTTGTTGATGTTATGCTCAAGCCCGAAATTCTTGACCCGCAGGGTAAGGCTATTTCTCACGAGCTTCCCCGTATCGGCGTCGATTCCTTCGTGGATGTTCGCCAGGGTAAGCGCTTCGAGCTGACCGTCGAGGGTGAGGCTACTGAGGAGCACCTCGCAGTTGCCCGTAAGGCTGCTGAAGAGTTGCTGTCGAACCCTGTCATCGAAGACGTTGTGAACGTTTCGGTTCTGGAGGACTAAGACCTATGGCTGAGTCCCTCGCACCTACTGAAGTCCCCCTGGTTGGCGACTTTTCTACTTATTCTCCGAACCCCGCTTTCGCCGATGCGCGCGTTGGCGTGGTGACTTTCCCCGGCACCCTGGATGACCGTGACGCTGCGCGTGCTGTCCGCCTGGCTGGCGGTACTGTTGTCGAGCTGTGGCACGACGACGCTGATTTGAAGAACGTTGATGCCGTCATTATTCCTGGCGGTTTCTCCTATGGTGACTACCTGCGTGCCGGCGCTATTGCTGCGAAGGCTCCCGTGATGCATTCGGTGATTGATGCCGCTAACGCTGCTGGTACCTCCGGTTCTGCTCCCCTGCCTGTTCTGGGTATTTGCAATGGTTTCCAGATTCTGACTGAGTCTCACCTGCTGCCCGGTTCGATGATTAAGAACGATCACCGCAAGTTCATTTGCCGTGACCAGGTTCTGCGCATTGAGAATAACTCCACCTCCTGGACGAGCAACTACGCTGCTGGCCAGGAGATTGTTGTTCCTCTGAAGAACCAGGACGGTCAGTATGTTGCTGACCCGAAGACTCTGGAAGCGCTGGAGGCTGAGGGCCGCGTGGTGTTCCGCTACGTTGGTTTCAACCCGAACGGTTCCCGTAACGACATTGCTGGCATCAGCAATGAGCGCGGTAACGTGGTCGGTCTGATGCCGCACCCGGAGCACGCTGTGGAGCCTGGCTTCGGTCCTTCCTCTTCCGGTTTTGGTGAGGTTTCTCTGCGCGGTGGCGCCGATGGTCTCGGCGTATTCACCTCGGTTCTTGCCAACCTGATTAACGCCCGCTAACGCACGACAAGGATTCTAAGAAGTTATGAGCGAAAAGCAGTTTAACCTCGACACCGTCGAGCACGCGGCGGCAACCCCGGACACTGAACTCCCCTGGGCTGAGCTGGGCCTGAAGGAGAACGAGTTCGAGGATATTAAGGAGATTCTTGGTCGCCGTCCTACCGCGGCTGAGCTGGCGATGTACTCGGTCATGTGGTCCGAGCACTGCTCCTATAAGTCTTCTAAGGTTCATCTGAAGCAGTTCGGTGCGAAGGTCACCGATGAGATGAAGAAGGACCTGATGGTCGGTATCGGCGAGAACGCCGGTGTGACCAACATTGGTGACGGCTGGGCTGTTACCTTCAAGATTGAGTCCCACAACCACCCGTCGTATGTGGAGCCTTACCAGGGTGCTGCTACCGGTGTGGGCGGTATTGTGCGTGACATTATTTCCATGGGTGCACGCCCGATTGCTGTGATGGATCCGCTGCGTTTCGGCGCGATTGATCACCCGGACACCGCCCGCGTTATTGGCGGCGTGGTTGCCGGTATTGGTGGTTACGGTAACTCCCTGGGCCTGCCGAACATCGGCGGCGAGGTTGAGTTCGATTCCTGCTACCAGGCAAACCCGCTGGTCAACGCACTGGCTGTGGGCATTATGCGCCACGAGGACATCCGCCTGGCGAACGCATCGGGCGTGGGCAACAAGGTTGTTCTGTTCGGTGCACGCACCGGTGGCGACGGCATCGGCGGCGCGTCGGTGCTGGCTTCTGAGTCGTTCGATGACACCAAGCCTTCGAAGCGTCCTGCTGTTCAGGTGGGCGACCCCTTCGCTGAGAAGGTTCTGATTGAGTGCTGCCTGGAGCTGTTCAAGGGCTCCGTGGTTGAGGGTATTCAAGACCTGGGTGCTGCGGGTATTTCCTGCGCAACCAGCGAGCTGGCTTCTAACGGTGAGGGCGGCATGCACGTCGACCTTACCAAGGTTCTGCTGCGTGACCCCACTCTGACTCCAGGTGAGATTCTGATGTCTGAGTCTCAGGAGCGCATGATGGCTGTTGTCTCCCCCGAGAACGTGGAGCGCTTCGAAGCGATCATGAATAAGTGGGGCGTGGAGTACTCCTTCCTCGGTGAGGTCACCGATTCTGGTCGCCTGGTCATCGAGTGGGACGGCGAGGTCATCGTGGATGTTGACCCCCGCACCGTTGCACACGACGGCCCCACCTACGAGCGTCCTTACGCACGCCCCGAGTGGCAGGATGACCTGCAGGCTAACCACTTCACCGGTTCGCCTGCTGACGATTCCCGCCCGCGCGGTGAGGAGCTGGGCGAGGCAATCAAGGCGTTCATGGCGTCCCCGAACATGTGCTCCAAGTCCTGGATTACCAACCAGTACGACCGCTACGTTCAGGGCAACACCGCCCTGTCCATGCCGGACGATGGCGGCGTGGTGCGCGTGGACGAGAACACCAACCTCGGTGTTGCTCTGGCGACCGACGCCTCCCCGCGTTTCACCTACCTGGATCCGTACGAGGGTGCTCGCGCGTCCTTGGCTGAGGCGTACCGTAACGTTGCGACCGTTGGTGCACGCCCCGTGGCTGTGTCTGACTGCCTGAACTTCGGCTCTCCCGAGGATCCGGACGTCATGTGGCAGTTCGCTGAGGCTGTTCGCGGCCTCGCTGATGGCTGCATGGAGCTGGGTGTTCCGGTGACCGGTGGTAACGTGTCCCTGTACAACCAGACCGGTGGCA
Source organism: Rothia similimucilaginosa (assembly GCF_029850875.1). Lineage (GTDB taxonomy): Bacteria > Actinomycetota > Actinomycetes > Actinomycetales > Micrococcaceae > Rothia. The sequence goes on from NZ_JAOVAM010000005.1 coordinate 10,159, forward strand.
AGGCTATTAACCCGACCCCCGTGGTGGCGATGATGGGTGTGATGGATGACGTCACTCGCCGCACCCCTTCGGGTTGGGCTCCTGAGCATGACGGTCAGGCTATCTACCTGCTGGGTACTACTCGGGATGAGCTGGACGGCTCCGAGTGGGCTCGCTTCAAGGGCCACCTGGGCGGTCAGCCGCCGAAGGTTGATCTGACTCTGGAGCGTCAGCTGGGTGACATGCTGGTGAATATGTCTCGTGACGGCATGATTGATGCCGCACACGACGTGTCTGCTGGTGGTCTGGCTGCGGCTCTGTCGGAGGCTTGCCTGCGTTTCAACACCGGTGCCCGCATTGGTCTGGGTGAGGTTGCTGAGCGTGACGGCGTGGACCTGTTCACCATGCTGTTCTCTGAGTCCCTGGGCCGCGTTGTGGTTTCGGTTCCGCGTTCTGAGGAGGTGCGCTTCAAGGATATGTGCACTGCTCGCCAGTTCCCCTTCGCACGTATTGGTGTGGTGGATGCTAAGTCGAACGCTCTGGACTTCCAGGATGAGGTTTCTATTGACCTGGATGAGCTGCGTGCAGCTCACGAGGGTACTCTCGCTTCTTACTTCGGTGAGGTTGCGAAGGGCTAGTTTTCGACTAGTTTGAGACTAACGCCGAAAGGGGCGGATGCTTGTGAAAGCATCCGCCCCTTTTGTTATGCCCGCAGGCTTGTGCGTTGGACGTTTAGGCGTTCAGGTTTATGCCTCGGCGACCTTGCGGCCCAGCTGCGCGAACAGGGAAGCGTTGATGCGGAAGCCTTCGACGCATTCTTCGATGAGAGCTTCGCGCTGTTCGTCGGTCAGGGGTGCGTTGTCGAGCAGTTCTCGGTAGCCGTCCTTGAAGACCTTGGGCTTGGGCAGTTCGGTGAAGCGGTACATGCTCAGTGCTTCGGCTGGGATGCCGTAGTGCCGGGTGACCAGCGCTGCGACTGCCTGGCCGCCGGAGAGGTCACCGAGGTAGCGCAAGTAGTGGTGTGCGAGGTAGCGTTCGGGGGAGTTGATGGTGGCGCGGATGCGCTCTACGTATTCTGCGGTTGCGGGCAGGGGCGCGTCGATGTCTCCGTCCTGGCCGAGCGCACGGATGTCTGCACGGATGTATTCTGCACGGTCGAGGCCGGGGTGGATAAAGGGTTCGGTGATGGGGCTGGGTTCTGCGCGGTAGTGTTCGGAGACTGCTTCGAGCGCTTCGTAGATGTGCACGTACTGGTTGATGAGACGCAGGTATGCCTCGGTGTTGAGGGAGCCGCCCATGAGGTCTTCCATGAAGGTGGAGTGTTCGGCGTTGTCATGGACGTGCTTGGTGCTTTCCTTCAGGCGTGAGGAGAAGCGTTCCTGGGTGGTTTCGGGGGCGGTCACGGTCATTGTGAGTTCCTAAAGTAGCTTGTGGGTGAACAATAAATGCTTTAGTGACACAATGTCACCAAACATGCTACTGACATATTGTCACCAAAAACCGGTTTTGGCAATAGTTTTCAAAAACTTTTGCTAAGGTTTACCTCAGGCGCAAGTCATCCTAGGCATTAAGTTACACAAATATAGGCTAATAAGGCTAGACTTGATACGAACACCACAATCGCAAAATTCAAGGAGACACCGAATGTCTACCCCCTCTCTCACCAAGCGCACTTGGGCGTTCTTGGCTTCAGCAACCATCGGCCTCAGCGGCGTCGCTGGCGTACCCGCGGCCTTCGCAGCTGAAACCAACTCCCACATCAGCGCCGGTGAGGTAACCGCAGCCTCAGAGCAGAGCCTGCAGGACGTCACCGTCAACTGGGGTCTGAAGAAGTCCTTCCGCTCCTACATCAACGGCGCCTTCTCCCAGGGCTCCCAGAAACTGACCGGCGTCACCACCAACGAAGACGGCTCCTACCACTTCACCTCCGCCGAAGGCACCGTAGCCAACGGCGAATACTCCGTCACCTTCACCGGCTCCTCGATTCACTACACCGCACACCACGGTCTGCTGGAAGTCATCATCTCCGACCTCTCCGTCACCATTAAGGACGGCGTGGGCACCGTGCGAGCCAACGTTCAGTCGCGCCCCTACAACGGCAACACCACCCCGAACGACCTGGTCGAAACCAAGAATATGACCATTGGCACTTTCAACGCTTCCGGTCTGAAGGTTGAGGGTAACACCATCACCCTGCCCAGCGTTGACGAGGAAAACGGCACCCGCGTCAAGCTTGCCGAAGAGGCAACCGGCGCCTTCGCGGGCTTCTACAGGGCAGGTCAGGAGCTGGATGCACTCGGCTTCTCCGCAACCATCGTGACCAAGGAAGCACCCGCGCCGAGCCCTGAGCCCAGCAATGAGCCGACTGCAGAGCCCAGCAGCGAGCCGTCCGCTGAGCCCAGCAACAAGCCAACCTCTGCACCGACCAGCGAGGCACCCAAGCCCGCAGAGCCCACCTCTGCACCGACCAGCGAGGCACCCAAGCCCGCAGAGCCCACCTCTGCAGCACCGAGCGCTGAGCCCTCCCCCACGGCACCTCCCTCCCCCGCCGCAACCACCGAGCCCAAGCGTGAAGAAAAGGTCACCGGCAACGTCGTCGAGTCCGGCACCCTCAGCTGGGATATCCGTGAGTCCTTCCTGAAGTACCTGACCGGCTTCGCACACGGCTCCGTGAACGTTGAGGGCATGGAGAAGACCGCGGCTGGCGGCTTCAAGTACACTCAGGCATCTGGCGTGTACAACCCCGAGACCAAGACCGGCCAGATCAACTTCGCGGGCATCGCAGAGTTCACCGGCCACAATGGTCAGCTCAAGACCACCTTCAAGAACATGCGCCTGGTCGTCGTCAACGGTAAGGGCACCCTGGTCGCTGACGTAGACGCACTGACCCGCGACGGCAAGTCCATTTCCAAGACCGGTCTGGCATTCGCTGAGGTGGACCTCTCCGGCGCGAGCGTGAAGGACGGCTTCTTCTCGGCGCAGAACGCGGCAGTCACCCTCACCGATGAAGGTTCCGATGTGCTCTTCGCGGGCCAGTACCGCGGTGCCGACAACGCCATGGCACCGCTGAACTTCTCCGTAAAGCTCAGCGAGCAGATCGCAGAGAACACCGTTGAGGTTCCCCGCATCTCTGAGAACAAGTCCTCCGAGAGCGGCACCTCCGATAACAAGGGTTCTGAGAACGGCTCTTCTAACGAGGGCTCCTCGAACTCCGGTGCTAACGGCTCCGGTTCTAACGGTTCGGCAGGCGCCTCCGGCAGCGTTTCTAACGGCGGTTCTTCCTCGAACGGTTCTGTCAGTAACAACCCGGCACAGCCGGTCTGCGTACCCGTCACCCGCACCCGCGAGGTGCAGGAGCAGGGCGCATCCGACGGCACCATTAAGAGCGCAAACCTTGGCTGGGGCGTGCGTGATTCCTTCCGCAACTACCTGCGCGGCGGCATTGCAAACGGTAGCTGGGAGCTGAACGGCACCTCCTACTCTTCGGAGGCGTTCAACTGGTCTAACGGTACCGGCACCTTCAATGGCGGTAAGGGTTCTATCTCCTTCAGCGGTTCGGTTCGTTTCACCGGTCACCACGGCATTCTGGATACCACCATTGCGAACCCGCGCCTTGAGATTAACGGCAATTCCGGCACTCTCTACGCGACCATGACCAGCAATGATCCCTCCGGCAAGGCAACTAACTACGGTGAGGTGGCACTGCTGAAGGTGGATCTTTCGGGTCTGCAGAGCTCCGCTGAGGCTGTTAGCGTCAACGGTGCGGCAACCGCCCTGACCGCTGAGGGTGCGAAGGCGTTCGCTGGCTTCTACGATGCCGGTAAGGACATGGCTCCGCTGAGTTTCTCCGCAGCGGTTAACAGCGCGAAGACCACCACCAAGACCGTGACCGAGACTGTCTACGAGGGTGAGGGTTGCGACCCGGTCACCGGCAAGCCTCTGGCTTCCACCGGTGCATCCGGTGTTGAGGGCACCCTGGTTGCAGGTTTCATCGCTGTTGCAGCTGGTGCGGGTACCGTCGTGTACACTCGCCGCCGCAAGAAGGCATAACGGCACCTCACGAGGACGCCCACACTATCGGCTCGCCTGTGAGACTCAACTATGAGGTTCGCCGGTGAGCCGACACGGTCCTGCGGGGGTGCAGATTTTCACTGCACCCCCGCTTCAGGTGCCAGGTTTTGCCCCGGCGCCCACCCCAGTTTTCTAGCTCCCCTTTTTCTGAGAGACGACGATGTTTTCTTCCCTTTCCTCTTCTGCCCTGAACCGCCGCGATGCAATGAAGTATGCGGCGTTCTCTATCACTTCCGCGTTTCTGCTGAGCTCTTGCGGTGTGGGTACTCAGAACCCGGCTGCTTCTTCAAGTGCTTCGCAGGCTGTGGTGGATGAGCAGAGCACCCGCACCGTTTTGGAGAACCTGGCGGATCAGTTGCGTTCTTCTATTGCCCCTGATCAGAAGGCTCTGCGCGGCCCCAATAGCGCCGCGGACACCCCCGAAATTCAGCCGATGGTCGATACCTCCACTCCGGCTTTCCCGGTAACGTTCAAGGATTTCAACGGCACTGAGGTGACCGTTAAGTCCGCTGACCGTGTGCTGGCGCTGGACCTGTACGGCACTCTGGCTCAGCAGATGATTGCGCTGGGTCTGGGCGGTCGTCTGGTCGGTCGTGTCACCTCCTCGACTGAGCAGTCGCTGGCTCATCTGCCGCTGGTGACTCAGAACGGTCACGACCTGAACGCTGAGGCGATTCTGGCGACCTCCCCGGACCTGGTGCTGTGGGATAAGAGTAACGGCCCGATTGAGGTTGTAGATCAGCTGCGCGCGGCGGGTGTGACTGTCGTGGTCTTCGACCATGAGCGTCGTATGGATAAGATCATTCCGCAGCTCAAGGCTGTTGCGCAGGCGCTGGGTGTTCCAGAAGCGGGCGAGCAGGTTGCTACCCGCGTGCAGAAGGACCTGGATTACGCCCTGCAGGTGCTCAAGGACGTTGCCCCGAAGGGGGAGCAACAGGTGTCGTTCGCGTTCCTCTACGTGCGCGGTACCGCTGGTGTGTTCTTTGTGCTCGGCAAGGGTTCGGGCGCTGATGATTTGATTCAGGCTATTGGCGGCAAGGATGTGGCATCTGAGCAGAACGCGACGAATATTATTCCGGCAACCAGTGAGGCGCTGGTGAAGCTGAACCCGGACGTGATTCTGACAATGAGCGGCGGCATTAAGTCCACCGGTGGTTTGGATGGTTTCTTGGCTCGCCCGGGTGTGGGTGAGACGAATGCCGGTAAGAATAAGCGCATTATCGATATGGGTGACGGCCAAATTCTGTCCTATGGCCCGAATACTCCAGCGGTGTTACTCTCGCTGGCTAAGGCTGCGTACTCCACTCCTGCAGGAGCCCAGTAGTGGCTGCTATGAAGAGTGCGGCGGGTACGCGGGATTATCGTGCTTCGCGTCGGCGTCGTGCCGGTCTGACGTTTACGTTTTTGGCGGTGGCGCTGTGCGCTGTGATGGTGTTGTCTGCGGGTTTGGGCCAGTACAATATCCCGATTGATCAGGTGGTTGCTTCTGTTGGCCGCCGTCTGGGTCTTGCACCGGAGAACCCGGCGATGCAGCTGGCGGATAGCACTCTGTGGAATATCCGTTTCCCACGTGTGCTGTTAGGCGTGCTGGTGGGTGCCGCTTTGGGTACTTCCGGCGCGGTGATGCAGTCGGTGTTTGGTAACCCGTTGGCTGAGCCGGGCGTGATTGGTGTTTCCTCGGGCGCGGCGGTTGGCGCGTGTTTGTCGATTGTGTTGAACCTGCAGTTCTTCGGTATTTTTACGACTCCTGCATTCGCGTTTGTGGGTGCGTTGGCGGCTACTGCACTGGTGTATTTCCTGTCGCGTTCTTCGGGCCGTGCGAAGGTTCTGTCGATGATTTTGACGGGTATTGCGGTGACTGCGGTGGCGAATGCGATTATTGCGTTCCTCATGTTTATTGCTGATACGACGAGCCGCGATCAGATTGTGTTCTGGCAGATGGGTTCGCTGAACGGCTCCACGTGGAAGGCTGTGGCGAGCGTGTGGCCGGTTATTCTGATTGGCTTGGTGGCGTGTTTTGTGATGGCTTCTTCGCTGGATGTTTTGGCATTGGGTGAGCGTGCGGCGCAGCATTCGGGCGTGAACGTGGAGCGTCTACGTGCGGTGTCTATTGCGGCGACGGCTTTGTTGACGGGTGCCGCGGTGGCGTATGCGGGCATTATTGCGTTTATTGGTCTGATTATTCCTCACCTGTTGCGCATGATTTTGGGTCCGTCGAATCGTGTGTTGTTGCCGGCTTCGGCGTTGGGTGGTGCCCTGTTGATTGCGCTGTCTGATTTGGGTGCGCGTACGCTGGTACCTTTTGCTGATTTGCCGATTGGTATTTTTACGGCTTTGGTGGGCGGCCCAACGTTCTTCGTGTTGTTGCGTCGTTCCCTGGGCCAAAGCGGAGGTGCTTCGTGAGTGAGTTGTTGAGCCTGTCCGGTGTGTGTTTTAGCGCTGGTGGGCGTCAGATTTTGAATGATGTGTCCCTGTCGGTTTCTGCGGGCGAGGTTATTTCGCTGATTGGTCCTAATGGTGCCGGTAAGTCGACTCTGCTGGGTGTGATTGCTGGTGATATTGCGCCCAGTAGCGGTGAGATTCTGCTGGATGGCGCCCCTTTGGGTTCGATTCATGCCCGTCAGATGGCGCGTCAGCGTGCGATGCTGCTGCAGAAGTTGAATGTGGCGTTTTCGTACACGGTGCATGAGGTGGTTCAGATGGGCCGTACCCCGTGGAAGGGTACGGAGCGCGCTGAAGAGGATGACGCCGTGGTTGCTTCGATGATGGAGCGTACGTCGGTGACTCATTTGTCGGATCGCGATATTACGACTCTGTCCGGTGGTGAGAGTGGTCGTGCGCATTTGGCGCGTGTGTTTGCTCAGCAGACTCCGCTGATTCTTTTGGATGAGCCGACTGCGGCGCTGGACATTACGCATCAGGAACAGACATTGCGAGTGAGCCGCGAGTTAGCTGCTGAGGGCGCTGCGGTGCTGACAGTGCTTCATGACCTGGACGTGGCGGCTGCGTATTCTGACCGTATGGTGTTGTTGCGTGGTGGTGAGGTGGTTGCTTCGGGCGCCCCTGAGCAGGTATGTTCGGCGGAGTTGTTGTCTGAGGTATATCAGCATCCGATTGAGGTGTTGAGGCATCCGGTGACGAATCGTTTGTTGATTCTACCGGAGCGCTGATTCTGCTGGTGTGCTGATTCTATGGGGCGTTAGCGAACCGTCCCACAAACACTTTCTACCTCAAAATATGCCAGTATTCGCATATATTAAATCTCCGTCCCGGAATGGCTGTAAATATCAAGCTCATTAACAGGGCGGAGATTATCTTTATCCCCTTCTGCACAGATACACTGAAAGGTAGTGTCCGCAATACTGAACTCTATTCAGTTCAGCATTCCATCCATTCGAGAAAGAGACCCCTGCATGGATCCTCAGCAGAAAACGGCAGCGCCTGCTGTTGCCGGCTACATTCCCGAATATTCTGAAACACCGCATAGCGGATCTTTCGATATTGCCCAGCACGGTTTGAGTAGCAATGATGTTGCTCGCCTGACTGCTGAGGGTAGGGTCAATACCCAGAACACTAAGTCTTCTCGCACGCTGTGGAGCATTATGCGTGCGCACTTGTTCACGGTCTTCAACTTTGTGTTGGGTGCCTGTGGCGCTGTGGTGATTGCATACCAGCGTTGGGCTGATTTGCTCTTCCTAGCGGCTGTTATCGCTAACGTGGTGATCGGTTTTGTGCAGGAGTACAAGGCGAAGCTTGAGCTGGACCGCATCTCCCTGCTGGATCGCTCCCCCGCTACTGCTGTGCGTGACGGTAAGAGCGTTGAGGTTCCGATGGAGCAGCTGGTTGAGGGTGACGTTGTCATCCTCAAGCGCGGCGATCAGGTTCCCGCGGATGCTATTGTGCTCACCTCCGATTCTTTGGAGCTGGACGAGTCCCTGCTGACCGGTGAGAACGACCCGATTGCTAAGCGCCCCGGCGATATGGTGCTGTCGGCGTCGAGTGTGCTGGGTGGTACTGGCCGCGTCCTGCTCTCTCACGTGGGTGCTAATTCTCGTGCAAGCAAGATTTCTGATGAGGCGCGCCAGTTCTCACGTATTCAGTCCGAGCTGCGTGATGCGCTGAACCGTGTGGTCCGCTGGATTACGGTGGGCCTTGCGGTCATTATTCCTGTGGTGTCGTGGGGTCAGATTCAGGCGGCTGGTGGCCTGGAGACCGTGCAGCAGAACCACCTGTGGGAGCAGGTTTCTATTGCTGTGGTGTCCTCGGTTGCTTCGATGATTCCGCAGGGTCTGGCGCTGATGACTACTCTGGCGTTTGCGGCGGCGGCTGTGGCGCTGGGTCGTAAGCACAACATCCTGGTGCAGGAACAGCCTGCGGTTGAGGTTCTGGCTCGTGTGGATGTGGTCTGCTTCGATAAGACCGGCACCCTGACTGAGGGTGGCGTGATTTTTGATTCGGTACGCCCACTGGACACCGTTGCTGAGGCTGAGGGCCCTACCGTTAACTCGGCGGAGCACACTTCCTGGCGTGCTTCTCTACCTGCTGGCTGGAATGAGGCGTTGTCGTGGTTTGGTCACGATGAGAACGCGAACCCGACCGCTGCGGCTCTGACCGGTGGTTTCCCGGATGGCTCCTCTGCGTCGGTGAGTGGTATTGTACCGTTCTCCTCAGCTCTACGTTTTAGTGCGATTGAGTTTAAGGATTCGGGTGCGTGGCTTCTGGGTGCTCCGGAGGCGCTTCTCGCCAAGGGTAGCGCTGAACGTGAGCGCGCCGCTGAGCTGGCGGCACTGGGTCTGCGCACTATGGTTTTGGCACATGCTTCCGCGGTGGTTCGCAATGAGAAGGATGAGCCGATCCAGAAAATCCCGTCGGATGCTGCCCCGGTTCTGTTCGTCATTTTCCGTGAGAATGTGCGTGCGGATGCACCTCAGATTGTGGAGTATTTCCACCGTCAGGGCGTGACTTTGAAGGTCTTCTCGGGTGATAATCCGTTCACTGTGGCTGCAGCTGCGAAGACTGCGGGTATGGATACTTCTGCGGGCGCGGTTGATGCTTCGACTCTGCCTGAGGACGGTCCGGAGCTCGCTGAGGCTGCGGCTACTCACAATATTTTCGGTCGTGTGTCGCCCGAGCAGAAGAAGAACATGGTGATTGCTCTGAAGGAGCGTGGCCATGTGGTGGCGATGACCGGTGACGGCATTAATGACGCTTTGGCACTCAAGCATGCAAGCTTGGGTATTGCGATGGGTAACGCTGCTCCGGCGACGAAGGCTGTTTCTCGCCTGGTTCTGTTGGATGGTAAGTTCTCGTCTCTGCCGGCTGCGTTGGAGCAGGGACGTCAGGTCATTACGAATATTGAGATGGTGGCGAACCTGTTCTTGACGAAGACTGGTTTCGCGATTCTTCTGGGTGTTATGTTCAGCCTCTTTGGTTTGACCTTCCCGTTCTTGCCGCGTCAGTACTCAACTGCGGACTTCTTGATTGTGGGTGCATCGTCCTTCGCATTGACCCTGTTGCCGAATTCACGCCGTTATGTGCCGGGCTTCTTGCGCCGCGTGCTGAATTACACGGTTCCGAACTCGATTATTGTGGTTGCGATGCTGTTGGCGGTGACATTCACGGCTCGTGGTATGGGTGTTGAGGATATCCGTCAGATTCAGACAGCTTCGTTCATTACCCTGGTGATGATGGGTCTGTGGAACTTGGCTGCGGTGGCTCGTCCGTTCAACCGTGCTCGTGTTCTGCTGTTTGGTGCGTTGCTGGCAGTATTCTTTGCAGCGCTGTTCGTGCCGATTCTGGTGGAGTACCACCAGTTCGTTGCTGTGCTTCCCCACCTGCTGTGGACCGCTCTGGGCGCAGGCGCTCTGGGTGCCGTGCTGATTGAGGTGAATGCGCACCGTAACCGCCGCTGGCAGAAGCGTAATTACCCTGAGTTGGAGGTTGCTCCGCTGAATTTCTTCCCGGCTAAGAAGTAGTTAGTCGGAAGGTAGTTACTTCGGTAGCGTGTGGGCTCCGTATCCTGTGGATGCGGGGCCCTTTCGCGTTATCGAAAGCACCCCGTCCGGTGTGTGTGGGGATTTACCGGGGCACGCTGGAGCCCTGCCGGAGGCTCCCCACAAACGATGCCGAGAGTGTGTCTCAGCGATCACTTGAGTGGAACTTTTAACAGCTTCTGATACCGCCCTGCTCCCACCTTGCTCTTAACCTGGGAAAACCCTTAGAGTTACAGGGAACTATTTGAGAAGGGAAACCTTCTTCAGGGTTGTTACTGGTTTGGCAGGCAAGACCTGAGTTACTCAACACCGTATGGGACGGCAGTATATACTTGCCGAGAATCCCCTCTATTTGCTGTACCGAAGCTCTATAGTGAGCACGAGTGTAGTGCTTCCGGTGATTGAGAGACTCGGGTCTTTTGTGTTTTCTGAACGTGTTTTCCGGGGCTTTTCGGCTACCGCAACGTCAGGTAGGCACAGCCTCCGGCAGCAACAGTATAGACATTGACCGCATATCTAAGGAAGTATCGTGAATAACCGCGAACTTGGCGAGAAGATTCTTGACGGCCTGGGTGGCCCCGAGAACATCGCGCACATTACTCACTGTGCAACCCGCCTTCGTGTCACTCCTGTATCCAACGATGCAGTGCAGAACAAGAAGATTGAGGGCCTGCCCGGTGTTCTCTCTGTGATTGAGCAGTCCGGCCAGACTCAGGTTGTTCTGGGCGAGCGCGTTGAGGCCGTGTACAACGAGATCAACGCTCTGCCGGCTATGGCTGGTCACTCTGAGGGTGATACCAAGGTTGAGGCTGAGGGCAAGAAGACCAACTGGATCAACAGCGTCTTCGACGTTCTGTCTGACTCTTTCCGTCCGCTGCTGTGGGCACTTCTGGGTACCTCGATGATCCTGACCCTAATCGTGTTCATGCAGCAGCTGGGCTTCTTCGGCCAGTACACTGACTTGACCGGTCAGAGCGTGAACATCGACATCATTAACGGTGCTCGTGTGGCTGACCCGGAGGAAGCTAAGGCTCTGAACACCCAGTGGATGCAGCAGTTTGCTTTCTGGTACATCCTGAAGGCTGCTTCGCTGTCTGTTCTGAACTTCATGCCCATCATGCTGGGTGCTACCGCTGCTAAGCGTCTGGGCGCGAACATGTGGGTTGGTGCGGCTATCCCCGCTGCACTGATGACCGGCACCTTCACCGATCTGACTGCTCTTGCTGACCCCGCCACCAAGGTTCTGAACGTTCCGTTCTTCGGTCTGGATCTGCCGCTGTACGCATTCAGCTACACCGGCCAGGTCTTCCCCCCGCTGCTGGCTGTTGCTCTGCTGGCTCCGCTTGAGCGCTTCCTGAAGAAGGTTATTCCTTCGATGCTGCAGATGGTGTTCGTGCCGATGATTTCGGTCATCATTCTGGTTCCGGTGACCGCGTTCCTGGTTGGCCCCATCGGTATCGGTGTGGCTATGGGCATCTCTGACTTCCTGAAGATGGTTAACGACCAGGCTCCGGCTCTGGTTGGTGCTCTGATTGCTGGCCTGTACCTGTTCATGGTTCCGCTGGGTCTGCACTGGCCGCTGAACGCTGTCATGATTAACAACCTGCAGACCATGGGTACTGACTTCATTCAGTCCCCGATGGGTGCTTACAACTTCGCTGTGTTCGGCCTGGTCACCGGTGTGGCTATTAAGGCTAAGCACGACCGCGAGCTGCGCCAGACCGCTGTTGGTGCGTCGATGTCCGGTCTGCTCGGTGGTATTTCTGAGCCGTCCCTGTACGGTGTTGTGCTCCGTTACAAGCGCGTGATTCCGATTATTCTGGTTCCCGCTGTTATTGGTGGCGCTACCATTTCCTTCCTGGGTGTTAAATCTTACGCGTTTGCGTTCACTTCGCTGCTGTCGATTCCGGCGATGCAGCCTTCTCATCTGTACGCGATTGGTCTGGCTATTGCGTTCTTCGGCGCTATGACCGGTGTTCTGCTGTTCGGTTACGAGTCGAAGGCTGACGCTGTAAGGCACGCTGCGGAGCGTAAGGCTGAGGATGCTGAGGCCGCTCCTAAGGCTGAGGCTGTTGCCGCTAAGGCTGAGGCTGTTGCCGCTAAGGCTGCTCCGGCTGCTACCGCTACTACGACCGCCGTTGCTGCACCCGCTGCTTCCGCCGGTGAGGTCATTGAGCTGCACGCCCCCATTGAGGGTACTGCTGTTGCTCTGTCTGATGTTCCGGACCCGATCTTCGCTGCTGGCAAGCTGGGCGAGGGGGTGGCGATTGAGCCGACCGGTACCACCGTGGTTGCTCCCGCTGCCGGTAAGGTTGCTGCAACCTACCCCTCGGGCCACGCTGTGGGTCTGAAGCTGGAGAACGGCATTGAGCTGCTAATTCACGTTGGTCTGGATACCGTGAACCTGGACGGTAAGGGCTTCAGCGTGAAGGTTGCTAAGGGCGATGTTGTTGCTGCTGGCGACGCTCTGATTGAGTTCGACCCTGAGGTTATCAAGGAGGCGGGTTACCCGCTGATTACCCCGGTGATTGTGACCAACACCCGCAAGTTCGCTGAGGTTAAGGGTCTGCCGGGCGTTGCTCACCAGAACCTGAGCACTGTCCTGAAGGTGACCACTAAGTAGTTCGCTATATAGGCTCTAAGGGGCCCCACCATTACGGTGGGGCCCCTTTCCTTATATCACCCCTTTTCATATGCTCTGCTTCCTGATGTGCTGATTCTTTGGGCCGGGTTTGCTGGGGCGTATGCACTAGCCGGGGGTATTTCTGCTAATGTAAGAATAAGCTCAACAAGGAAGTTCTCAAGTGATAGGGAGTACGATGATGTCTTCTGATACTAGGACATGGGATACCGGGGTGTGGGAAGAGCAGCAAAAAGAGCTACGCGCTCTTTCTCCTGTTCGGCGGCTGATGCGCCGGCTCAATCTTGAGGCGCTCGTTTACGAGTCCGCGCCGTTCCCGGTTCTGCTGCGTAGACTCTCCGCGCTGATTCCAGCCTGCCTTCTGTGGTGGGTTATCTACGAGCCGCACCGGCTTGCTTCCTCCACCAGCCTCCCCGAGGGTACTCATGCTATTACGCTACTCCCCGGAGCCTGGGGTGACCCCGCTACGGGGGCTTATGGAGGTCTTCCTGAGCTGCCGGGGGTCCTCGTGCGCTGGGTGCTGTGCATCGCGGCAATGGTGGCTGTCGTTCATCTCTGCGGCGTCAAGGCGAAGGGTCAGAGCTTCACCATTCCTCACGATGCGCGTTCACGGCTGATTGCGCTGATGCAGGCTCTGGGCATTTTCGGTGCTTTCGCCCTGGTCGTCTGGATCGAGTACATGATGACTCCGCTGACCCTCATGTTTGAAACCGTGTACGCGGGCCCGACCGCAGCCTATAGCGGCGACGGCATGATTCCCCTGCACCTGTTCCTGTCCTCCTCGTTGAGCGCTATTTTCTTGGGCTATTTTTGTGTGAACATTCTTGCCTCGCTGAATATCCCCGGGTACCTGGGCATCCCCGCAATTATTTACGTGGGGGCGCTCCCATGGGCTCAGGCGGAGCGGCACCAATTCACCTTGGCGCTGGCGTGGGTTATTGCGGTGGCGCTGGTGAGTTGGCTGGTACGCGGCATGTGGGGCACCCTGCTGGCATGCGTGGGCTATTCTCTCTGGATTGTGCTGGTGGCAACCAGCGGTGATCCTTTTGATCTGTCCGCTAATATGAGCCGTGTGCTCGTAATTTTGGGTTTCCCGCTGGCTTTCATCGTCGCTGGAGGCGGCATTTACCGCATCTTCTATCTGCGGCAGAACCCGAAGATGTTGAGGTACCTGCAAGAGCGCGCCCTGTACCTGGGCGAGTGGTAGCAACCGGTTAGGGCGATGTTCCCCTAGTTTTTGTAATTACATATCCCGCTAATGTATCCAGCTAAAGGACACAGAACAAGCGGGACAGAAAATCCCGGGCACTCTCTCGTGAGAGTACCCGGGATTTCGAGTCCTACAGGACGACTAGAGCATTACCGAAAAGGGTATTACTCCCGTCTGTTCTACTCCTGCCAGCCAACGTTGACCCAGTAGTCAGCGCTGGTGTAGCTCTGCTTGAACAGGGACGGACCGTAGTTCGCGACCTTAGCCTTGACAGCGGCGTACATCGGGCCGTTTGCGTAGGGCAGGTACACTGCGACCTTCTCGTAGTAGAGCTTCTCCGCCTCGTTAGCGATCTTGATGCGCTCGTCTTCCTTCTCGGTGTTCTGCAGCTTCTCGATGAGCTTATCAACTTCGGGGTCACCGACTCCGAACACCTCGGTGGTGAAGAAGTAGGGTGCCGAGGAAGCCAGGTCGGGCAGAACGCCCCAACCGGTGAAGATTGCTTCGTAGCTCTTCTGGCCGAGCACGGAGTTGGAGTTCGACTGCGGCTGGTTGTCAGCGCTCAGGCGGATACCTGCGGACTTCAGCTGCTGCTCCAGAATCTGGTAGACAGCCTGGTAGACCGCCTCGGAACCGAAAGAGGTCAGAGCGAAGCCAGCAACCTTGCCGTTCTTAGCGTAGTAGTCGCCGGACTTGGAGTAGCCTGCGGCCTCCAGAATCTTGCCAGCTGCCTGTGCACCGGTGTCACCAGCGTAGTTGTTCTGGTAACCCTTCTGGAACGGCATTGCGATGATGGAGCCGGGCAGCGGCTCGGTCCAGCCGAGCTGCGAGAAGTATGCCTTAGCGATCTGCTCGCGGTCCACAGAAGCAAGGATTGCGCGGCGCAGTGCCAGATCCTCGATGCGCTTGGGGTTCAGCTGAATGACGTTGACGTTGGTGTTCTGGCTCTGGCGAATCTCGGTGCCAGCCTGGCCCTTCACAGCGTTGTAGCTGGTTGCGCCGATGAAGGTGAACGCGTCCAGTTCGCCGTTCTTGAAGCTTGCACGGATTGCTTCGGAGTCCATCTGACGCCAGATGATGCGGTCCAGGACCGGCTTCTCGCCCCACCACTTGTCGTTCTTGACCAGGGTGAGAACCTTCTGGGAGGAGTTCCACTCGCCAATCTTGAAGGGACCTGCCCAGTACTGGTCGAGGGGCTTGTCAACGAAGCCTTCGTTGAAGAGGTTGACATCTTCCAGTGCGGGGTGGATTGCGAAGGCGCACAGACCCTCGGAGGGGTAGTACGGGGTCTTCATGGTGACCTTAACGTGGAAGTTGTCGCCGTCCACAGCCTCGATGCTTTCAACCTGCTGCCACATGGTGTTGTCGGTGATGTGGTAGGGGTTGTCGGTGGTTGCGCGGTAGACCTTCCAGCAAGCCTGCACAGCCTTCACGTCCATGGGGGTGCCGTCGTTGAAGGCAGCCTTGGGGTTGATCTTGAAGGTCGCGGTCTGCACACCGTTGACGGTTTCGGTCTTGTGCTCGAGGCAGAACTCGGGGTTGAGGGTGCCTTCACCGTCAGGGCTCATAGTGTAGAAGCCCATAACAGCGGGGATGTTGCAGGGTGCCAGCGCATCCAGGTTGCTGGAAGTATAGCCGCTCTGGGTCTGCAGGTTGAAGTTGGGGCCCAGCGCAGTAGCTGCGAGGGTCAGGGTTCCGCCCTGCTTGAGGGAGGAACGGTCCTGCTTGTTGACCTGAAGGTTCTTCAGAATATCTTCAGCGTTGCTAGCGGCGCTACCGCCAACCTTTTCCTTCGAGCCGCCGCAGGCAGCCAGCAGACCGACGGTGCCGAGGGCAACGGTGCCGGTCAGGAGGGTACGGCGAGAGACAGACATGCTCTTCATGGAATTTCTCCTAGAGTATTCGCAGTGTTGTGGAGTCGGTACGCGAACGGTGCGTAGCCAGCACTCCAACCCGGCGGGAGGACAGTCTCTGCCGGGGTGGGCAGAATGCCCACATTTGCTTTTAAGTATATCCTTGCTACTCTCTAGGGCATGGAAAAGCGGCGCGCTACAGAAGGTTTTAATCCTTTTGTAACACGCCGCGGTAGCGCTTTTGCCCTTATGGGGTGTGTGAGCTGTGCTCAGCGCTTAAGATTTTTACTTTTCCCAACCGACGTTGATCCATACGTTCGGGTTGTAGTAGGGCAGACCGAAGAGCATGGGACCGTAGTTCGCCAGGCCCTTACGGCATGCCTTGAAGTTTGGGCCGTTGTGGGTCGGGACGTAGATTGCGACCTCGTCCATGTGGCGCTTCTCCAGCTCGTTCATGATCTTGAGCTGTTCCTTCGGGTCCTCGGTGGACATCATGGTTGCTGCCAGCGAGTCCAGGTCCTTACCGTGACCGTTGTTGGTCGCGGAGATGTAGAAGTAGTTCGCTGCGTCCACCGGGGAGGTGGTGATGCCGTAGCCGCCGCTCTTGATGGTGAAGTTCTTCGCAGAGATGATGCTTGCCATTTCGGATGCACCGTGGTTGTCGATGCTCAGCTCAATACCGATTTCCTTCATCTGCTGGGTGAGGAACTGTGCGGTGGAGCTGACGACCGGGTCGGTACCGAAGGTGGTCACCGAGTAGGAAGCCTTAACCCCGTCCTTCTCGTAGTAGTCGCCATTCTTGGTGTAGCCTGCATCCTCGAGGATCTTGGTAGCTACGTCCTTGCCGAGCTTGGTCGGGTAGTTGTCCTGGTAGCCTTCCTGCATGGGCAGCATGCACATGGAGCCGGGCAGGTTTTCCTTCCAGCCAAGCTTCTCGTAGCGCAGCTTCAGCAGCTGGTCACGGTTCAGAGCTGCAACGAATGCGCGGCGTACGGGCAGGGGCATCTTTTCGGGGTTGATTTCGTAGTTGCCCACGGCCAGTGCGCTACCCTTGCGGATATCGGTGTTTGCCACGCTGGAGAGCTCATTGTAGGAGCTGAGGGTGCTTGCGTCAGCGTAGTCGATTTCGTTGTTCTTGAATGCTGCCTGCTCTGCCTGGGAGCTCATTTCACGCCAGATAATACGCTCAAGCAGAGGCTTGGTGCCCCACCACTTCTCGTTGCGGACGACGGTGAGCACCTTGGAGGAGGAGTTCCACTCGCCGACCTTGAAGGGACCTGCCCAGTACTGGTCGAGGGGCTTGTCGTTCAGGCCGTCGTTGAAGAACTTGGGGTCGGCGAATGCCGGGTGCAGGAACGAGGTGAAGCTGCCTTCGATGGGGTACCAGGGCTTGGACATGGTGACCTTCACGTGGCGGGTATCGCCGTCCACAGCCTCGACGCTTGCGACCTGTTCCCAGATGGGCGAGGGGGTGATCTGGTAGTCCGAACCGGATGCCGCGGCGGTGTAGATGGTCTGGTAGCTCTTGACGGCGTTCACGTCGATGGGGGTGCCGTCGTTGAAGACTGCCTTGGGGTTGATCTTGAAGGTGACGGTCTGCACGCCGTCAACGGTCTGAGCCTTGTATTCGGTGACGTAGTCCTCGTTCATGTGGCCTTCACCGCGGAAGTCGGAGTAGTAGCCGCCAGTGAATGAGGAGTTAATTGCCGCCTGAATATTTAGGTTACCTGCGGTGTAGCCGTTGGTGTTGAGGATGTTAAAGTTCGGGCCAATGCCGTCTGCGCTCAGTCGCAGCTCGCCGCCATCCTTGAGGGCGGAGCGGTCCTTCTCGTTGTAGGAGACTGCCTTGGAAAGGTCGTCGCCAGCGGAGAGAGCGTTGCTTTCGTTCTTGGCGGAGTTGCCGCCGCAGGCTGCGAGCAGGCCGACGGTACCCAGGGCAACGGTGCCGGTGAGCAGGGTACGACGGTTGAGAGTGAAAGTGGTCATTAGTTTTCCTCAGTTAGGTGGGATGCTGCTTTGCTGTACGCGGGGGAACACAACCCGCACACCTTTGTGACAGCACACACATTTTGCATTGGCAACAGTATACACACATTTCCCACACAATATGACCCAGTTCACCATTCCAGGGAAATATTTCAGTCAATCCCCGAAACCACCCCACCACAAAACCACCCTTCAAAAACACAGAAAAGCCCCGCAGTACCCCACCTCTGAGGCGGAATACCGCGGGACTTTACCCTTCCGGAGTCTTATGCCGGCGCCTCCGAAAATTCAGAAACCCCCGGATAGAAATCCAGAAAATTAACCTGTGGCTTTAGTTCTGCCAACCCACATTGACCCAGCGCTTGGGGTCGGCGTAGCTGGTTGCGAAGAGGGAAGGACCGTAGTTAGCCAGCTTCTCCTTCACAGCTGCGTAGCTGGGACCGTTGCCGTAGGGGAAGTAAATAGCAACCTTCTCCATGTGCTGCTTCTCAGCCTCAGCAGCCATCTTCAGCTGCTCATCATGGGATTCCTTCTCGTAAATGGACGCAATGAACTTATCCAGCTCGGGATCACCCACACCCTCGTTGATTTCGCTGGTGTAGAAGTACTGAACGCTGTCTGCGGGGTCAGCACCAATACCCCAACCGGAGAAGGCGCAGTCGTACTGCTTGGAGCCCATCACGGAGTTGAACTGGGACTGCGGCTGGTTATCCTGCTCGAGCTTAATACCTGCCGCCTTGAGCTGCTGCTCAAGGTTCTGGAACTGAGCCAGGGAGGTTGCATCCGAACCGAAGTAGGTGATGGAGAAGCCTGCAGTCTTGCCGTCCTTGGCGTAGTAGTCGCCGGACTTGGAGTAGCCTGCTGCCTCCAGGATCTTTGCCGCAGCCTCGGCACCGGGGTTGGTGGGCATAGCGTCCTGGTAGCCCTTCTGGAAAGGCATAGCAATCAGGGAGCCGGTCAGAGGCTCTTCCCAGTTGATCTGGCTGAACTTGACCTTAGCCAGCTGGGAGCGGTCAACCGCGGCGAAGACTGCACGGCGCAGGGCGGTGTCGGTCACGCGGGTCGGATTGAACTGCAGGTTGACGACACCGACACTCTGACCGGAGCGAATCTGAACACCGGGCTGACCCTTGACAGCGTTGTAGGTTGCCAGGCCAGCAAAGCCGATACTGTCCAGCTCGCCATTCTTGAACGCTGCGCGCTCTGCTTCGTCGCCCATTTCGCGCCAGATAATGCGGTCCAGCAGAGGCTTCTCGCCCCACCACTTGTCGTTGGGCACGAGGGTGAGGGTCTTAGCCGAAGAGTTCCACTCGCCAATCTTGAAGGGGCCGGACCAGTACTGATCCATGGGCTTGTTCACGAAGCCGTTGTTGAAGAGCTCCTTGTCGGTCAGTGCGGGGTGCAGACCGAGCAGGCCGAGGGTCTCAGCGGGGTACAGGGGCTTGGACATAACGATCTTGACGCGGGTCTTGTCGCCATCCACGGGGTCGATGGACGCCACCTGCTGCCAGAAGGGAGCTGCGATGACGTTGTAGCCGTCATCGGGGTTGCGGTAGACGGTCCACGCGGCGCGGATTGCCTCAATGTCAACGGGGGTGCCGTCGTTGAAGACAGCCTTAGAGTTGAGCTTGAAAGTGATGGTCTGCACGCCACCAACGGTCTCTGCCTTGTAGTCGCTGACATAGTCGTCGTTGAGGCTGTATTCGCCAGCAGGGCTCAGGGAGGTGAAGCCGATAGCGGAGGGAATGTTGCAGGCGCCACCGAATGCGGTGAGGTTCTCGGTGGTGTAGCCGCTCTGAGTCAGAATGTTGAAGTTCGGGCCGATTGCGGAGACGCTACCGCGGAAATCGCCACCCTGCTTGAGGGAGGAGCGGTCCTGCTTGTTGATTTCGAGGTTCTTGACGATTTCCTCGGTGCTTGAAGCAGCCTTACCGCTGATCTTCTTGTCAGAGCCACCACCGCATGCAGCGAGCAGGCCGACGGTACCCAGGGCAACGGTGCCGGTCAGCAGGGTACGGCGGTTAATACGTAGATGAGTCATGTGTTCTCCTCGTGCCGGAGGGCTCAGGTGCTATTCGATAAGCGCACCGTGTTGTGCGCCGTTTTTTGCGGGAGCGCCGAAGCTCCCGCCCATCACCTTTGTGAGAGCCCCCACATATTTTGTAATTGAAACACAGTATACCCCCAAAAGAAGCGACGCAGACCACAGTCCAGGCTCTGGAAGAACTATACACTGTCTAAAAGTCATAGATTCAGCATCTGAACCCGCATCATCACGCGGAAGCCGCGTGCAAAAACTAAAAAATGAAATATTATGTCGCATTGGCGCGCGAGCGTGTCACATCCAATACTTTGAGAGTCATTACAGGGTAAAAGCATATCAACGGGTAGCTAAAGCACCCCTGCACCTTCCAAAAGAAAAAGCTCCCCCGCCCCTATACGACACTGCGAAAACGTATAGGGGCGGGGAGCTTAAAACTGCGGCTTATGCCATCCAGCCGACCGTAGACCAGTCAGTACTCTTGAAGAGGAACGCACCGTAGTTAGCGAGCTTCGGGCGGCATGCCTTAAAGTCTGGACCATTGAGGAACGGGACGAAGAGGCAAACCTCGCTCATGTGCTTCTTCTCAATTTCGTTGCACTTCTCGGCGCGCTTAGCGTCGTCGAGAATGGTGACCATCTCGTCGACCATAGCGTCGATTTCGGGGGTGCCGACGCCGTTCCAGTTCTTGGAGTGGTAGAAGTACTCGGCAGCACTGGTCGGATCGGAGCCCACACCGAAGCCCGAAATGCTTACGTCGTACTCGCGGTTACCAACAACCTTCGAAAATTCGGACTGTGCACGCGAATCGAGTTCGAAGTTAATGCCGATTTCCTTCATGCTCTGAATGAAGGTCTGTGCCTGGCCCTTGGTGGTGGCGTCATCACCGAAGGTGGTCAGCTTCAGGGTGATGGTCTTGCCGTCCTTCGCGTAGAAGTCGCCAGACTTGGTGTAGCCTGCGTTCTCCAGGACCTTGCGTGCTTCCTCCGGGTTACGTGCCGGGTAGTTGTCACGGTAGTACTGGGAGGAACCCATCAGAAGCATCGAGCCGGGAACTTCTTCTTCGTAGGGCAGACCCTGGAAGCGAATCTTTGCCAGGGCACCACGGTCGATACCCAGGAAAATTGCCTTACGCACGGCAACATCAGTGATGTGCTGTGCATTCAGGTTCATGCCGCCAGCGAAGAGTCGGTGACCGCGGCGGATCTCGGAGTTCGCAACGTCCTTCATCTCATTGTAGGCGCTGAGGGTACGTGCTTCCACGACGTCCAGTTCGCCATTCTTGTAAGCGGCGCGAGCTGCAGCATCTGCCATTTCACGCACAACAATCCGGTCCAGCTTAGGCTTCTCACCCCACCACTTGTCGTTGGGCACAGCGGTAAAGGTCTTCTCGGAGGAGTTCCAGCCGTTGGGTGCCAGAGTGAAGGGGCCGCAACCGAGCTCGGGGTGGGGATTGTCCACGAAGCCTTCATTGAAGAGGTTTACGTCAAGCATTGCCGGGTGCAGGATTCCGCCGAAGAGCAGACCCTTGAGGGGGTTGTGTGCAGTCTTGAAGACAACGCGTGCGTGGTAGCGGTCGCCGTCGATAGCTTCAACACTTTCGATGAACTCGTAGATACCTGCTGCAGCAATCTTATATTCACCCTCGGGGTCACGCTGAATCTGCCAAGTTGCCTTGAGAGCCTCAATGTCGATGGGGGTGCCATCATTGAAGACTGCCTTGGGGTTCAGGCGAACCTCTGCGGTAATCTTGCCATCTACTTCCTTAGCTTCGAAGCCGAGGCAGTAGTTGGGGTCGATCTCATCTTCACCCTTGTAGGTGCTGCGCCAGATGCCGGCGCTGGCGATAACACCCATGGTTTCGGAGACGGAGGTGCTGGAGCCGTTCTGGGAGAAGCGGTTGAAATCCGGACCCAGGGAGTAGGTGCTCAGGTTCAGGGTACCGCCCTGCTTGAGCTTCGAGGGGTCCTGCTCGTTAATTTCGTAGAGCGGGGTTTCGCTTGCCTTGTGCTCGGTCTTGGAGGATGAGGAGCCACAAGCGCTCAGTACGCCGGCAGCAGCGACGGCGGTTGCGCCGCCAAACAGTACGCGGCGGCTCATGATCGGATTGAATCCGGAGAGGGAGGGGATGGGGTGGGGGCTCATGATGGGCTCCTTGTGGGTGTAGACTGCGCTAATGCAGTGTTTGCAGTGTAAAGTGGGTGGCTCGTATGCTCTGGCGGCGGGGTTTCCGCTTACAGGAGCGCCTGCCATCTGCGGTGATGGGCGGGCAGGTCATGCCATGGAAAATAATGTGACCTAAATCTATGTTTTAAGCCACATTTAATATTTTTAGTAGTGTACACCACACACGTCACTACAAGTGTGCACCACGATAAATATTTCTTAATTATTACGACAGAACCTAAATCCACCTCACCAAAACCCCACCACCCGTCGCGCCGCACGCCCTCCCCCGCCACCCAAAATCCCGCCTCCCAAAATGACTAACGGGCACAGCAAAGCGGGTCGAACGCGCACATACGCATTCGACCCGCTCACAAGACAGGCTCCTTTTAGGAGTTCATCCAACCCACAGCAGCCCAGTCCATCGACTTATACAGGCGCGGACCGTAGTTAGCCAGGTTCTTCTTGACCATTACAAAGTCCGGACCATTGGTGATGGTGCTCAGGAAAGCGAACTCAGCCATGTGCTTCTTCTCAATCTCATTGCAGGCAAGGTTACGCTCCTTGTCGTCCTCAATGAGAGTCATAGCATCAATGAGGGCGTCAATTTCCGCGCTACCGATACCCTCGTTGTTCTCGGAGTAGTAGAACTGCTTGGTACCCTCGGTTGCATCAGCAGAGACCGAGTAACCACTGAAGGAAATATCATAGTCCCAGTTGCCCAGAATGGTGGCGAACTCACTATCAGCGTGCTGATCAATCCGGATCTTGATGCCAACATCCTTCATCTGCTGAGTGAAGGTCTGAGCCTTACCCTTAGTGGTCGGATCGTCACCGAAGACCACCACTGCGCAGCCAGCCTTCATGCCGTCCTTCTCGTAGTACTCGCCGTTCTTGGTGTAGCCGGCAGCCTCCAGAATCTTCTGCGCCTCCGAAACACTGTTATTCGGGGTCGGGTAGTTGTCCTGGTAGTAGGGCGAGAACGGCATGTGAATCATCGAGCCGGGAATCGATTCTTCATAAGGCAAGCCCTGGAACTGAATCTTTGCGAGTGCTTCACGGTTGGTACCGACGAAGATCGCCTTACGCAAGGCAGCATCCTTGACGCGGCGGGGATTGATATCCAGACCACCGGCGTAGAGGCGGGTGCCCTTACGCAGTTCGGTACCCGCAATGTTTTTCACCTCAGCATAGGTGGAGGAGGTGCTTGCACCGATAGCGTCAATTTCATCGTTCTTGAACGCGGCACGTGCAGCGCTGGACTCCATCTGGGTAAAGACAATCTTGTCCAGCAGGGGCTTGGTGCCCCACCACTTGTCGTTGGGTACAATGCTGAAGGTCTTTGCGGTGGAGTCCCAGCCCTTATCCGCCAGGGTGAAGGGGCCAGCCCAGTACTCGGGGTGGGGCGCATCCACGAAGCCGTTGTTGAAGAGCTCGACGTCTTCCAGTGCGGGGTGCAGAATCTCAGAGAAGAGGCTCTGCAGCGGGTAGAAGGGCTTGGAGAAGGTGACGGTTGCACTGTAGTCGTCTTCGCCCTTTTCTACGGATTCAACGAATTCGTAGATGCCGCTGGAGACAATGTTGTAGCCGTTATCCAGACTCTTGAAGATGTTCCAGGTGGACTGGAGCGCCTTGTAGGTGATGGGGGTGCCATCGTTGAAGACAGCCTTGGGGTTGAGCTTGACGGCAACCTGAACCTTGTCGCCCTTCTTGCTGTGCTCGAAGGAGACAGCGAAGTCGGTGTTCAGCTTGTAGGTGCCATTAAAGTCGAGGTTCCACATGCCAGCCTGACTGATGGTGCTCATAACGTTGACGTTATCGCTGGTGTTACCGCTCTGGGTGTAGAAGTTGAAGTTCGGACCGATGGATCCGGCGGGCAGGCGCAGGATGCCGCCCTTCTTCAGGCTGTTCACATCCTGAGCGTTGATGTTGTAGAGGTCTTCGATATTGGCACCGGCGCCGGCTGCCTTGGTCTTTTCGGAGCTTGCGCTGCCGTTGCCGCAGGCGCTGAGCAGACCTACAGCTCCCAGAGCCGCGGTGCCGCCAATGAGGGCGCGGCGGCTGAAGCTGTTCTTGGTCGCTTCGTGGCTACTCGCGGTGTATGCGGTGTTGGCGGTCATGGGAGTGGTTTCCTTCTGTCTTGTGCGGGCGAGTGTATCCTGTATTCCCGAAGTAATGATTATTTATGCAGAGCACTGCATAACTTTGTATGACTTCACTGTAGCGCACCTCGAGAGTGGAAGCCAAGCATTTTTCACAATATTTCTTAATATTTATCGTGTTTTTTGAATATTCATACTATGAATACCCTGTTTTTACACGAATTTTTCGGTTTTACACCGGATAGCTATACCGCCCCCCCCCGCATCGGTACACAAAAACACCCAAAGCGCTTCCTCCAGATATGCAAAAAGTGTCCACCCGGATGATCCGGGTGGACACTTTCAATAGCTCTAGGCTATTCACCTAGCAGGTGAAGGGATGAGGACTTACTTAGCCCAACCAACCTTCTCCCAGTGAATGCCGGTGCCCTGGAAGAGGGACACGCCGTAGTTGCGCAGACCCTTCTTCACGAACTTGTACTCGGGGCCGTTGATGAGCGGAATCAGCACTGCAAACTCAGCAAGGTGCTTCTTCTCGATCTCGTTGCAAGCCTGGTTGCGTTCCTTGTCGTCAGCAATGAGCTTCATCTTTGCGATCATCTCATTGATCTCGTCGGAACCAGCTTCCTCAGGCTTACGGCGCATGTAGAACTGCTCGGTAGCCTCGGTAGCATCCGGGGAGTTCGGAGCGAAACCGGAGGAGGTTGCGTCGTAGTCCTTGGAGGTCATGGTCTTGTTGAACTCGCTAGCAGCACGGGAGTCGAGCTCAGCATTAATGCCTACGGACTTCAGCTGCTGAACCAGGGTCTGACCGACGGCCTTGGCGGTGGGGTCCTCACCGAAGATGGAGAACTTGAAGGCCGCCTGCTTACCGTCCTTCTCGTAGAACTCACCGTTCTTGGTGTAGCCTGCCTCTTCCAGAATCTTGGATGCTGCGGCGGCATCGTTGTTCGGGGTCGGGTAGGTGTCCTGGTAGTACTCGCTGAAGGGCATGTGAATCATCGAGTTGGGAAGCTTCTCTTCGTAATCCATACCCTGGAAACGAACCTTGGCGAGAGCCTCACGGTTCAGACCAGTAACCACAGCGCGACGCAGAGCAACATCCTGCATGCGGGCGGGATTCATGGTCACGCCACCGGAGAACAGGCGAGCGCCTCGGCGAATCTCGATGTTAGCAACGTCCTTGAGCTCCTTGTATGCGGAAGCGGTGATAGCACCAATCGCGTCAAGCTCATCGTTCTTGAACGCTGCACGCTCAGCAGTGGGATCCATCTGACGGAAGACAATGCGCTCCAGAACGGGCTTCTCGCCCCACCACTTCTCGTTGCGGGTCAGAGTCAGGGTCTTCTCGGTCGAGTTCCAACCACCTTCAGCAATGGTGAAGGGGCCAACCCAGTACTCGGGGTGCGGCTTGTCAACGAAGCCTTCGTTGAAGAGGTTCTTATCTAGCAGAGCCGGGTGCACAATGCCAGCGAAGAGGGTATTCAGCGGGTAGTAAGGTGCGGAGAAAGTTACCTTCACCTTGAAGTCATCACCGTCGCGCTCCACGGAAGCAATGCTGCTGTAGATGCCGCTGCTTCCGACCTTGTAGTCACCATCGGTGCTCTTGAGGATGTTCCAGGTAGCCTGCAGAGCCTTGTAGTCGATGGGGGTAC
Source organism: Rothia similimucilaginosa (assembly GCF_029850875.1). Taxonomy (GTDB): domain Bacteria; phylum Actinomycetota; class Actinomycetes; order Actinomycetales; family Micrococcaceae; genus Rothia. The sequence continues at coordinate 35,856 of NZ_JAOVAM010000005.1, forward strand.
CATCGTTGAACTTAGCCTGGGGGTTCAGCTCAATGGAGACGACGGGCAGACCGTTTTCTTCGGCGACATCGAAGCTCTTCGCAAACTCGGGAGCCAAAGTGCGCTTACCCATGGGGTCACCCTGCCACAGGCCTGCGTAAGCCACGGGGCTCATAGCGGTCTGGGTGTACAGGGAGTTGCCATCCGCGCTGAAAAGGTTGAAGTCCGGACCAATACCCGGAATAGCCAGGCGCAGAGTGCCGCCATCCTTCAGCTCAGAAACAGCGGCCTCAGCAAGGTCATAAAGCTCCTTAGTATCGGTGCCCACGGTTGCACCCTTGGTGGTTGCCTTGGAGTTCTTGGACGAGCCGCACGCAGCCAGTACGCCCACGGTACCCAGTGCTGCAGCGCCACCGAGAACGGTACGACGGTTCAGGATGAAATTCTTCTCCATGAGAGTGTCCTCTTATACGTTTGACCCTCAATAATCCTGCAGGAAAGCGTCAAGGGTTCCCTGCTCATGCGCCGCAATAGGCTGCGGTGAGCGGTGAATTAGTGCCGGTCTATGAATGTGTTCCTTGAGGTACGCCCCTAGCGGCGCACCCACAGGCTTAATTATGGCTTACCTGCGGTATAGAAGCTCGCCTATAAATATTCATATCTTGAATGGTGAGAAAGGTTACGCCTAGTCAGTGCAGTTTTTCCTGTTTTCTTGCTGGTTTCAGTGCCAAGCGCCACATTCTGAGGCTCCCGCCGTCTCACCAGGTGACAATCTCAAGCTGCACGCGCCTCACCAGTACCGGGCATTAAAAAACCCGAGGGGCGAATATTCAATGAATATTCGCCCCTCGGCACACATGCGACTTATTCAGCCGACTCTAGAGCTACACCGTAGCGGCCTCAGCCTCCGGGAAGTAGCAAGCATAACCGTGATCCTCACCCTCAACGTGGGTCAGCTCCGGCATCTCCTCCAGGCAACGACGCTTCTTGTCCTCAGGCAGCAGCTTGAAGACCGGGCAACGGCTCGAGAAGCCACAACCCTTAGGCGCGTTCACCGGAGTGGGCAGGTCGCCCTCAAGCATAATGCGGTGGCGCTTTGCCTCAACCTCGGGATCCGGAACCGGAATTGCCGAGAGCAGTGCACGGGTGTACGGGTGGATCGGGTTGTCGAACACCTGGTCGACGTCACCAATCTCAACAATACGACCCAGGTACATCACTGCAACGCGGTCGGATGCGTGGCGAATCACCGCGAGGTCGTGAGCAACCATCAGGTAGCTCAGGCCCAGGTTTGCACGCAGCTCCTCCAGCAGGTTAATCACACCAGCCTGGACGGACACGTCCAGTGCGGACACCGGCTCATCCAGAACCACGAGCTTGGGGTTCACAGCAAGCGCACGAGCAATACCGATACGCTGACGCTGACCACCAGAGAACTGGTTCGGGAAGCGGTTCACGTGGTCAGGCTGCAGACCCACAATGTGCATCAGCTCGATGACGCGCTTCTTGATGTCTGCCTTGTTCATGCCCTGGTTTTCCAGCGGCTCAGCAAGCACCTCGTAAACGGTGAAGCGCGGATCCAGAGCACCGGTGGGGTCCTGGAACACCATCTGCTGGTTCTTACGCAGCTCAAGAATCTCACCTGCGGACTTGCCGTCCTTGGTGGAGGTTCCGTTAATCAGAATCTCACCGTCGGTGTTCTTGTTGAACTCCATGATTTCCAGCAGGGTGGTGGTCTTACCACAACCGGACTCACCCACGATGGAGAAGCACTCGCCCTCACGAATATCGAAGGACAGGCCGTTCACAGCCTTCACAGTGCCCACGCGGCGCTTAATCAGCGCACCCTTCATGAGCGGGAAGTGCTTCTTGACGTTGCGGACCTCCAGGACGGGGGCACGCTCCTCACGCGGAATACCGTCGTACTTCGATACCGGGGGTTCCGGAACCGGGTACAGCTCGTCTGCGGTCTTACCGACCAGCTCCTGAGAGATGGTGCAGGAGGAGTAGTGGCCCTCGCCAACGCCTTCCAGCAGCTGCAGATCGGGCTCGCCGTTGGAGTCCTGGCAGCACTGGCCACCGCTCTTAGCGATGGGGCAACGCGGGCGGAAGGAGCACGCGGTCACCGGGTTAATCAGGTTCGGAGGGGTACCCTCAATCGGAACCAGGGAGACCTTCTCGGAACGGTCCACACGCGGGACCGCACCCAGCAGACCGATGGTGTACGGGTGGGAGGGATGCTTGTACAGGTCTTCTGCCTTCGCAATCTCCACCGGCTTACCGGCGTACATCACCAGAATGTCGTCAGCCATACCAGCCACAACACCGAGGTCGTGGGTAATCATGATGGTCGCTGCGCCGGTCTCTTCCTGAGCCTTCTGCATAACCTCCAACACCTGCGCCTGAATGGTCACATCCAGTGCGGTGGTGGGCTCATCGGCGATGAGCACGCGGGGGTCATTCGCAATCGCCATAGCGATCATGATGCGCTGACGCATACCACCGGAGAACTCGTGCGGGAAGGAACGCAGGCGGTCAGCCGGCGAGGGAATACCCACCATACGCATCAGTTCAATGGAACGGTCCTTGATAGCCTGCTTGCTCATGCCCTTGTTGTGAACCTTGAGCACCTCAGCGATCTGATCACCAATGGTGTACACGGGGGTCAGCGAGGACAGCGGATCCTGGAAGACCATGGAGATCTCCTTGCCGCGGTATGCGCACATTTCCTTATCGCTCAGACCCAGCAGCTCGGTGCCGTTGTACATAATCGAGCCGGTGATGTCAGCGGTAGTCGGGTGCAGGCCCATAATCGCCATGGAGGCAACGGACTTACCGGAACCGGACTCACCCACAATACCCAGGGTCTTACCGGGGTACAGGTCAAAGTTCACACCGCGAACAGCATGCACGATGCCATTCTCAGTGTTGAAGCGGACGTTAAGGTCCTTAACGCTCAGAACGGGAGAGGTACTCATTAGTTCTTCGCCTCCTTTGCAGCGGCAGCAGGTGCCTCTGCCTTCTCGTTCTTCTTGGACTTCTTGATCTTACCGACAGACATGGAGGTCGGGTCGAATGCGTCACGCAGACCGTCGTTCATGAGGGCCAGCGGACCAACCAGCAGGAAGAAGAACAGAACCGGGAACCAGAACATGTGCGGCAGGGTGTTAATCTGCTGCGAAGCATCCGAAATCAGCGAACCCAGCGAGTAGTTGGGGTACTTAATACCGATGCCGATGAAGGAGTAGGCAACCTCAGAGAGCACAGCGCCCATGATGCCGCTGGTGAAGTTCAGAACCAGCAGGGAGCCAATGTTCGGAACCAGGTGGCGCATCACAATCTTGAAGGGGTGCACACCCATGTAGCGTGCAGCCTTCACGAAGTCGCGGTTGATGAGGGACTGCGCCATTGCACGAATAACACGGGCGCTACCCATCCAGCCGAAGGCAATCAGCACTGCAGAGAGCAGAACCCAGGTGGGGACGCTCTTCTGAATCTGCTTACCAACCTGACCGTTAATCAGAATTGCCAGAATCAGCAGCGAGGGAACCATGATCAGGGTCTCGAGGATGAACAGCATAATCTTGTCAATCCAGCCACCGAAGTACGCCATCACACAACCGTAAACTGCGGAGATGAACACAGTGGCCAAACCGACGACCACACCAATCTGGAGAGAGGTCCAGACGGCCTCAGACATCATGGCGAACACGTCATTACCCGCGATGGTGGTACCGAACCAGTGCTCGGCCGAGGGGCCTTCACCCAGCGCCATGTAGTCAATGTCGTTGGGCTTGTACTTGGTCAGGTACTTACCGAACAGACCGAACAGACCCATGCCGATGAACACGCACAGACCGAAGACTGCAGCCTTGTTACGCAGGAAGCGGCGCAGAATAATAACGCTCTTGTTGATGACCTTGAAGTCACCGTTCTCCTGTACCACCGGTACGGAGGAAGTTGCAGTTACCTGACTCATGAGATCCTCACTCGGGGGTCGACGATGGTGGTAGCGATATCAGCGATAATCGCACCGACGGCGAACAGTGCAGAACCGTACGCGAGGGTCACGGTCGCAGCGTTCACGTCCTGCGCGGAAATGGAGTCAATCGACCACTTACCGATACCGGGCCATGCAAAGACGGTCTCGGCGAAGAATGCACCCGCAAAAATCATCGGAATCTGGTACGCGATGGACTGTGCCACGGGGATGAAGGAGACGCGCAGTGCGTGGCGAGTAATCGCCTGGTTACGGGTCAAGCCCTTAGCACGAGCGGTACGCACGAAGTCAGCGTTCACGTTATCGAGCAGGTACTGACGCTGTGCAATCTGGTAACCAGCCCAACCGAAGATGGTCATACAGAAGGTCGGCACGACGTAGTGCGCCGCCATATCCATGGTGATTTCCCAGAATCCGGTCAGACCCGGAGTCGAAATACCGGTCACATAGAAAATCTTCTCTCCACCATTAGCAACGGCGATGTTGTTGATAGTGGTAGCGCCCTGCTGCACCACGAAGTAAGCAACGGGAGCGGGGATGATGTAGACCAGGTAGGAGTAACCGGTGATAACACGGTCAGAGAACTTGTACTGGCGAGCTGCCGAGTACACACCCAGGGCAATACCAATCACAATCGAGAGAATGGTAGCCACCAGCAGCAGGCGGGTAGAAACCCACACGCGCTGGCCAAATTCCTGGTTAATGTACGCGCCGTTGGGGCTACGGCCCCAATCGAACTTGGTGACCACATTGGTCAGCCACTGAACGTAGCGGTCCCAGGGGTTCATTTCGGGATCGAGACCCAGGGACGCGAAGTTACGGTTCACCTGCTCGGGGCTAGGCTTCGGAACCTTTTCCTGCTCCAAGAGGGCAGGCTTCAGGGCAGTAACCGCAGCAAAGTAACCCATCGTGGTCGTAATAAAGACCATAACGAGGTACGTCAGCGATCGCTGGAGGATGTACCTAAACATGGGACGGTTCCCCTCCTTGTGTAGATGTCGGTATTAAGGCATGTGTGTCATGCTGTCCTAGCGCACTGCTTCGTGATGACTGTCACTAGGAGCATAGTTACTTTATCTTATATAGCCTGTAACACTTCCACCAAACCCACATTGGGCACTTTCACCCCTTAGAACAGCCTGTATGCAAGCTAAAAGGGAGCTGGGTAAAAAAATGCCCCGGAATACCGGGGAAAAGGGGCGGATTAACAATTTTTACGAAAATTTTACATCCGAAACAATTAATCCCAGATAGGGACGTAATAACCTTTTCGATAAGCGCTTTAACAGGGTAAAACACCACGTAAACCCACCATTTAGGGGACTAAACCAACACTTCAAACCCCTAAAGCAAGCACTAAGGCACACCTCTTAAGCGCGCTATTTAAGGCAACTCAGCCAAAAACAGCGCCCCGGCACGAGCACACGACTCGCACCGGGGCGCCGCTTATATAGGAAGGCAACGCCTCCGCGTCTAGTGCTAAGACCCTAGCTCTTAGCGTTAGGCTCCGAATCAGGCAAAGCCTCCGAACTCAACGACTCATCAATACGAGCACGAGCAGAGGCGTGCATGCTCTTCAGAGCCTCAGCATCCTTAGCCGCCATCTCCGGAGTAATCACCGGAATCGCACCGGTCGCCGCACGGGCAATATCAACAGCCGGCTCAGTCTCCAGGGTCGTCGCCAGCGCATCCTCACGAATGAAGAACAGAAGCAGCGTAGACACCAGGCCCAGCGGCACCAGGTACAGGAACAGCGGAATCAGCGCATCGTTATACGCATTCACAATGATGCCGTGCACCGGCTCCGGCAAAGACGCCACCAGCTCAGGAGTCAGAGACGAAGACGCATGGCTACCCGAAGACTGCAGCGCCTGCTGCGGCATACGCTCAGAAATCAGCGAGGTCAGACGCGAGGTAAACAGACCACCCACCAGCGAGGCACCCACAGTAGCACCCACCTGACGGAAGAAGTTATTCGACGCCGTCGCGGTACCAACCACACTCACCGGGAACGCATTCTGAACAATCAGAGTCAAGAACTGCATAGACATACCCAGACCGGCACCCATCACCGCAAGGTATATACAGAACAGCCAGGTCGGAGTCTCAACAGTCACAGTCGACAGCAGGAACAGGCCCAACGCCACAACCGCGGTACCGGTCGTCACGTAACTCTTATAGCGACCGGTCTTCGACACCACGCGGCCCGTCACAATCGACACCACCAGCATGACACCCATCATCGGGATCATCAGCAGACCGGCCACCGTAGCGCTCACACCCAGCGCCATCTGCAGATAAGTCGGGATGTACTCCACCGCACCGAACATTGCCACGCCCAGCGCCAGTGAAGCGCCCAGAGTCAGCAGGAAGTTACGATTCTTGAACAGGTACATGGGCATGACCGGCTCAGCCGCACGGTTCTCCACCGGGATAAACACCAGCGCAGCAACCACAGAGAAGACCAGCAGACCAATAATCTGCGGTGAAATCCACTCGTACTGGTTGCCACCCCAAATCGTGGCAAGCACCAGCGCACTCGTACCCGCCATCAGAATCAGCGAACCAAGGTAGTCGATACTGTGCTTCTCACGGTCACGGAACGGGCGGTGCGGTAGCAAGAAAATCACCGCAAGAATCGACAGAATAGCCAACGGCAGATTAAGCCAGAACGCCCAACGCCAACCCGGACCCTCAGTAATCCAGCCACCAATCAGCGGACCAGCCACCGACGAGAAAGCAAAAACGCCACCGATAATACCCATGTAGCGGCCGCGGTCGCGGGGAGGGATCACGTCAGCAATCACAGCCTGAGAAAGAATCATCAGACCGCCACCGCCCAGACCCTGCAGGGCACGAGCAAAAATCAGCCAGTTCATGTCCTGAGCGAGCGCACCAACAATCGAACCCGCCATGAAAGCAACAATCGCAAAAATCAGGAAGGGCTTGCGTCCGAACTGGTCAGAAAGCTTGCCGTAGACCGGCATCGTAATCGTCGAAAGCAGGATGAAAATGGTAATCACCCAGCTCATGTGCTCCACGCCGTGAAGCTCACCAACGATCGTGGGCAGCGACGGCGCCAGAATCGTCTGGTTCAGCGAGGACATGAGCATCACAATGACCAGGCCCAGGAACATGGCGCGGATGCGGTTTTTACTTTCCTGCTTAGCCTCACCGGCTGGCGGCTGAGGTAGATTCTTTTCCTCTGTACTCATCGTTTAATCCTTAGTTACGTTCTATATATGTCTGTTGTGAGTATCCGCCGGGCTCTGGATTCGGTTACCTCGATTCGGGGCCTCCGATTCGGTTTCCGGCGGGCTTTTGTCATTTGTAGCAGTGAACCGCCGCTAGATTGCCGGTCGGTTCTGCTCAAAAAGCAGGAACTGGAAGGTCTTCACCGTCTGGCGGATATGGCGGGCGATATCCTCTTTGTCTTCCAGGTCGCGGGCAAACTCCAGCTGACGAAGCACCGCGGAGGCAAGCTGGACCTTTGCGCGCGATCGCTCGCGGAAGTGATCGGTCAGCGGGTCAGCCGGGTTTCGGCGCGGGAAGGGGCCGCGGCGACCAGCAGCATCAAAAGCCACCCAGTCGATGGTGTTCAGGTACTCGGTGAGCACCTGTTCGCACTTCATGTAGTGCATCTTCATTCGTTTCGCGGACTCGGGGAACTCCTGATAGGGAGCTCGAGGGTCCTTGCCCTTGGCGTAGTGGAAGCTCTGGAAAATGACCTCCCAGAGAAGGTGGGTTACACGAATGATCGTGTTGTCATCCTCGTGGGCACGGTCTGTTTCGAGGATTTCCTCGCTGACCACCGGTTCGCGCAGACCCAGGACGGCATCCTCTTTAGAGGGGAAGTAGTTGAAGAAGGTACGCGGGGAGACGCCCGCCTCCTGGGCGATTTCTTCAACGGTGGTTCCGCGCATCCCGTGTTCGCGGACGCGTTTGAGGGCTGCTTCATGGATTGCCGTCCAGGTTTGTTCGCGGCGGCGTTCGCGAAGGCTCTGTTCCTTTTTCTGCATAACTGCAATTATTTCATCACTGCACACAATGCTCAAGTGCATTTTTGGCGTTAAGGCCCACAGCATAGCCAGCTAAGCTCCAGCCCCACACAAAACATCGGCATAATAGAGGGATGAACTTGTTTGCCCCCGCCTATCTCGATTTCCTGCCAGACTGGCTACGCCTCGCACTCGGCATCGCCGATATCCTCATCCGACTCGCAGCCCTCTGTTGGCTCCCCTACAACCGCAAACCCGTGGTTGCCCTGGGCTGGCTCATGGCCATCTTCTTCATCCCCTTCGTAGGGTTCATCGCATTCCTCGTCTTCGGCTCCTCGCGCCTGCCCGCCTACCGCCGCGCACGCCAACACGCCATGAACGACTTGATCCGCGAAGTCAGCGAGAACAAGCCCTTCCTCACCCGCACCGACGACCTCTCCGACCCCGCAAAGGCAGCCAGCCAGCTCAACTACACCCTGGGCTCACTCCCCCTGGTCGGCGGCAACCAATTCACCCTCCACACCGACAACCACGAGGCAATGGTCGCCATGGCGGAAGAAGTCGACCGCGCCACCAAATACGTGCACTTCGAGTTCTACATCACCGCCTACGACGAGGCGAGCGCAGTCCTCTGGGACGCCCTCTTCGCAGCCCACGAACGCGGTGTACAGGTGCGCGTACTCCTCGACCACATCGGCTCCCGCAAATACCCGTCCTATAAGAAACTCGTGAAAATGCTCAACGACTCGGGTATGCAGTGGCGCCTCATGCTGCCGCTCAAACCGTGGAAACTCAAGTGGCAGCGACCCGACCTGCGTAACCACCGCAAGGTCCTCGTCGTGGACGGACGCGTCGCGTTCTCCGGTTCGCAGAACGCTATTCACCGCTCCTACGACATGCCCGAAAACATTAAGAAGGGCTTGGAGTGGAAGGACCTGACCTTCTCCTGCACCGGCCCCATCGTTGAAGAGCTCAACGCCGTTTTCGTCTCCGACTGGTACTCCGAAACGAACCAGCTGATCCTGGCAGAAATTAACACCAATATCCCCTACTACAAGGATGGGATGCGCGCCCAGGTTGTGCCCTCCGGCCCCGGTTTTGAAACCGAAAACAACCTGCGCCTCATTAACTACCTGATCTACAACGCCGAGCGGCGTATTACCATCTGCTCGCCCTACTTCGTGCCCGAAGAGACCCTACTGCAGGCACTCACGAACGCCGCCTACTCCGGTATTGAAACCACCGTGATTGTGTGCGAGAAGGGCGACCAGTTCCTGCCGAACATGGCGCAGCGTTCCTACTACGAGCAGCTGCTGCAGGCGGGTGTGCGTATTCTGCAGTACCCCAGCCCGACCGTGTTGCACTCCAAGTTCATGATGGTCGACGACGAAATTACGTTCATTGGCTCGTCCAATATGGACCCGCGTTCCTTCTCACTGAACATGGAAGTGTCAACGTTCATCATTGACCGCGGCATGGTCGCGATGCTAGATGAAGTATGCGCCGAATACGAGCAGGTCTGCACCGAGCTGCTGTACACCCAGTGGGCGGAGCGCCCGCGCCGTATCAAGATGACGGAGAACCTCTGCCGACTGTGGTCATCGCTCCTCTAAACTATTTTTTACCCATTCGCAGGGTCTGAGTTTTCATCTCCGCACTCGCTAAAGGACTATCAGTTGCCCCTTCTATTTCGTAAAGCACGGCGCAAATTCGCGGAACTCGATGCACACGATGTAGCCCAGCACATCTCCGCGTACACCTACGGTAATTTCTTGGTGCTGGCGGCTCTGCTGAGCATCTACGACGCGAACGCTATCTTTGACGGCACCGCGATCCTTTACATTACGGGTACCGGTCTAACCACTTACATTGCCCACGTCATCTCAGAAATGCAGGAGTACCGGGTACTGCACGGCGGCACCCCGCCGCGAGAATTCGTCAAGCGCGCGCTGGGCAACGCAAGCCCCATTCTGGGTACGACCGTGTACCCCGTGCTGTTGCTGATTCTGGCGGCAATCCTACCACCCGGCGCCACCTACGACATCATTTTTGACTGCACTATTCTCCTCTGTCTTGCGACCGTGGTGTGGCGTATTTTTAGCCTCAACTTCACGATTGCTCGCTACCGCGGTGAGCCACTCTGCTGGCGTACCTTCCGAAGCGCTGTGTGGCTCACCCTCGCGGTTATTGTTCTCGCGATTGTGAAGATTATGTTCACTCACGCTGGTAAATAACCTCAAAGCTCCCCTGACACTCAGATTAACCGAGATCAGGGGAGCTTTTGTATGCACCATCGCAGGATGCGCCGGGCCACAAGCCAGAGCAGTGCTACACGCCAGCCGCGCACAAGCGCATGCAGAAAAGGCAAAGGGCAAAAAGAAACACGCGACACCTCCGACATCGCACACCTTCGTATGCGGCGAATGCATCGCGCGTTCATTTCTACCCTGAGTAGTTTAGCGCCATAAACGGTTTCCCGTGTGGATTGAAGAAGGTTTAATCTGCAACCACTCCGGCGCAAGCAGGCGAACAGCTTTCGCACAACCTGACAAAGCAGTAATAATCGACTCGCAACGCTGATTAAACTCGCTCTGGTGACGCTTATCCACAATCTGCCCCGGAAAATGGCGGTGCATCTTCGACACAGAGTCGCTACTCTCCTGCAAACCGTGGCCCGTATGGCCCGGAACATGCTTCACCAACACACGCTTCTCGCGGATAGCTTCCGTTAAAGCACACATCTGAGCTACAACACGCTCATCCTGAATACCCTCAGAAACCCAGGCTTCAAAAGCCCAACGGCTATGCGCCAAACGCAACACAAACGTCAACGCACCCAAAGAATCCGTGTGAATAATCAGGCGGCGCGACCCACTATGGAACACCGTATACGCCGCTAACATAGCCGACAGCTCACCGGTCATAATATTCACGCCATCATAGTGGGTATGAAAATAGAAGCCGTCCTCACTCACGCCAGCGATACCCATACGGCCGCCACGCTGATACTTCTTATTGTGAGTCGAACGGAACGAACAATCCGTGAAAACGCTATAGTCCTGCAGCTGATCCAGCGGTCGAGGGGTCAGGGCTTCCTCCACCATTTCATCCACAGCGGTACGTGCCGCACACACCTCAGCATGCATCCGCTCATAGGCGGACGTGCCAGCAAGCTTCACATGCACTTCACCCAAAGAATGGTTATCGTACGGGTCCAGCACCTTCTCAAAGGCGCGGTACTCCATAATCGCCTTCAGCTGATCGCAATCACGGAAAAGCTGCTTCAAATTCTTACGATCAGCAGCAATCGTGACCAGGTTCTGACGGTACTGCTCCGGAACCACATCCCACGCTATCAGTACCGCACGGCCCAGCAGACAGGGATGCACCTCATCACACGGCTCCATGAGGGAATGAACATGCGTGAAAAGCATCGGCTCCTCATGCACCACGGTACGGGTGCCGTCCTGTTTAGAAATAAAAACCACCGTCGACAAGGCTGAATAGCAGAAGCCCTGCGCCGTACGATGCTCTTGAGCTACCGCAATCACAGCAACGCCATGATCCGTGTACCCGGCAGGGTACGAAGCGCTATAGTCGGGCGCCTCCCAAGTCAGGGTGCATCGTTTGATATGCGCCGGTGAAAATCCCATGAGTGTCACCCCCCATGCGTGCCATACCGCGTCTCCTTCCATTCATGCGGTGTATCATCCTCATTCTTTTATAGGTCGAAAAGAAAGGGGCACGCAAATATAAAATACCTTTTTTACGGTAAGCGAATGGGCCAGCCGAAAATCCTCTCAGACACCGCCACAGCACGTGAAAACCACGACCATTGCCTCCCCGAACCGGGGTTGAAGGTGTACGGTAAAAGAGTCATATACGACGCGGCCTCACGCCGCCCACCCCATAAGGAGAGCCCAATGATTGGTGTTTACGCCGGAGTATCCGTCAAGCCCAAGCACATCGAAGAATTCCTCAAGATCATCGAACCGCTCGTGACCGCAAGCCGCCAGGACGAAGGCAACGTCAGCTACGACTTCGGTGCCATCTCCAACACCAACTTCGCATTCATCGAGCGTTGGGAATCCCAAGAACTGCTCGAAAAGCACATGGGCACCGAGCACTTCCAGAAGGCTGTCGCCGCATGGGAGCCGCTGCTCTCCTCCGAGCTGGACGTTCGCATCGTCAACTTCCGCTAAACAACGTTAAATACCGAAGCTGCCCGGTACCCCCTATGTGAGGGGGACCCGGCAGCTTCATATATCAGCCTTCGAGCGAGCACGGCCACTAGCGGCGTTCTACGCCAACCTCCACCGAATCAAGAGTGAAACCATTCGTCGCGCTCACGCAATGCACCTTACCGGTATTCACCGACTTGCAGGTGTAACCGTACGCAGTCACCACCTGACCGGCAGGTAGCGCAGTAATACCCTCGGTATTCACCGGCTCCGGGGTGGCGGTCTGACCGACCAGGCTCACCGCAGGAGCCTGGCCCTGCACCATATGCACGCGCTGCTGCGCGGCACCGGAGGCGGCATCCCAGCCATCCAGGGGTACACCCACCAGCGCCTGGCAATCCACACCCGACGGGGTCAGAGAGCACGCGACCCTAGAGTCCGGACTGGTGAAACGCAGCGCCTCAACAGTCTTCGCCGAATCGCCCTGACCGAAAGTGCCGCCGCCGTACGCCTTAGCGAAAGTCAACGTACCCGAGAGCATGCGGGTCTGCGCCGGAATCAACGCCAGGCTAGGCTTCTCAACGCTACCACCCTGCATGAAGCAGGCACCCGTAATGTAGTCGCGACCCTGCACCTTCGTAGCGCACTGGTACCACTCCACACTTGCCGAACCGTCCTGGTTCTTGCGGCTGTTGAAGAGACGCACCGCCTCCTGAGCCTTCGCACAATCCGAACCGTCATACACGTAAATACCGGCAGAACCACCCAGCAGGCTCGTCACACCACAGCGGGTGCCCGCATCAATAGTGTTCGCGGAGCCGCTCGCCTTAGCGTACGCCGCCTCGTACTCAGCCTCCGTGCTCGGCTCATCGGTCAGGGTTGCTACAGCATCAAAAGTCGCAGGCGCATCCAGGCCGGCAGAAATCTGCACAGTATTCGGCTTCCAGGAGCCGTCCGCCGCTTTAAACAGGGTCTTCGCATCAACGGATGCCGAGGAAGTCGCGATCTTCATCGGGGTGGTTTCAGACTCATCAGCCTGCGGCTGAGCGGAGCAAGAACTCAAAGCGAGCGCACCGATGCAGGCAAGAGCCGCCAGAGCGCGACGAGTAAAAACACGCTGTGCGCGTGCGGGCAGTGTAACCATGGATACGTCCTTGTGAGGGTTGCGAATTGCGTTGTATTTGAGTGGTTGTACTGAGTCGGTAAAGCGGGTACCTAAATACCTCCTTACACCCTACTGCACCGCAACTGACAAGGCAATACCCCGCGCCGGGTATCCCACGATAGCAGACGAAGACGCGGATAAAGAACAGCGCCCCGCCCGCAGAAAAACCGCGGAACGGGGCGCTAGCCTATCAGGGCAATATATTAAATTCTCACACGATAAGTGAGGGGCTTATGCGTCCTCGGGCAGGATGCGCACACCGCCCTTATCAGCCGAAGCAGCCAGCATGCCATACACCTTCAGGGCGTCCGAAACCTGACGCTCACGCGGCTTCGACGGACGCCACGGTGCAGTGCCCTTCGCCTCGCGGCGAGCAGCAAGCTCCTCATCCGAAACGTTCACACGCAGGATGCGGTTGTTCACGTCGATCTCAATCTCGTCGCCGGTCTGCACCAGGCCGATTGCGCCGCCAGCAGCAGCCTCCGGGGAGACGTGACCGATTGAAATACCGGAAGTACCACCGGAGAAACGACCGTCAGTGATCAGAGCACACTTCTTGCCCAAACCCAAACCCTTCAGGTAGGAGGTCGGGTACAGCATCTCCTGCATACCCGGGCCGCCCTTCGGACCCTCGTACTGGATGACGACAACGTCGCCTTCCTTCACGTTTTTCGACAGGATCTCGTACACAGCCTCATCCTGAGACTCGACCACGAAGGCGCGACCCTTGAAGTGGAACAGTTCCTCATCAATACCAGCGGACTTAATGATCGCACCGTTCTGGGCGATGTTGCCGTACAGGACCGCCAGACCGCCATCCTTGGTGTACGCGTGCTCCACAGCGCGGATGCAACCATTCTCGGAGTCAGTCTCGTGGGACTCGTACTTGTTCGCGGTAGAGAACGCCTGAGTGGTGCGCACGCCACCGGGAGCCGCGAGGAACAGTTCCTTCGCCTTCTCACTCGCCTTGCCACCGCGGATATCCCACTCATCCAGCCACTCGTCCAGCGAGTCAGCATGAACAGAATGAACGTTCTTATGCAGCAGGCCGGCACGGTTCAGCTCACCCAGCAGGGCGGGGATACCGCCGGCACGGTGCACATGCTCAATGTGGTACTTAGTGGAGTTCGGGGCAACCTTCGCCAGGCAGGGAACCTGACGCGAAATACGGTCAATGTCATCCAGAGTGAAGTCAGCGCCCGCCTCGTGAGCAATCGCCAGGGTGTGCAGCACAGTGTTGGTTGAACCGCCCATCGCCACATCCAGCGCCATAGCGTTCTCGAACGCCTCCTTGGTCGCGATAGAGCGGGGCAGAACCGACTCGTCATCCTGCTCGTAGTAGCGCTTAGCCAACTCAACGATACGGCGGCCAGCATCCAGGAACAGCTCCTTACGAGCAATCTGAGTAGCCAGAGTGGTACCGTTACCGGGCAGCGCCAGACCAATCGCCTCATTTAGGCAGTTCATGGAGTTCGCGGTGAACATACCCGCGCACGAACCACAGGTCGGGCAAGCGTTCTTCTCAACCTGAGCAAGAGTCTCATCGCTGACGCTGTCGTTAACAGCCATCACCATGGCATCAATCAGGTCGAGGCGGTGCTCAACAACACCCTCAATGCCCTCGCCGGACTCCATCGGGCCGCCAGAGACAAAGATAGTGGGGATGTTCAGGCGCATAGCCGCTAGAAGCATACCGGGGGTGATCTTGTCACAGTTAGAGATGCACACCAGCGCGTCAGCACGGTGGGCGTTAACCATGTACTCGACCGAGTCAGCAATCAGATCGCGGGAAGGCAACGAGTAGAGCATACCGTCGTGGCCCATCGCGATGCCGTCATCAACGGCGATGGTATTAAATTCCTTGGCGACACCGCCAGCCTCACGAATCGCGCCGGCAACCAGCTCACCCATATTCTTCAGGTGCACGTGGCCAGGCACGAACTGAGTGAAGGAGTTCGCGATAGCAATAATGGGCTTGCCGAAGTCGTCATCGCCCATACCGGTGGCACGCCACAGGGCGCGGGCACCAGCCATGTTACGGCCGTGAGTTGAAGTACGTGAACGCAGTTCTGGCATTGTTTTACCTTCCGTAGTGATGCAAGTACTGATTTTACGCGCGGCGTCCAACGCTCTTCAGCTCAGGGTCACTTTGGTTTCATACATCGAAACGCGCACGAGCCCGCAACCGCCTATCAGTGGGAGGGTTGAGGCCACGGGGGTTGTGCCGGATCTGCGGCAGAATTGCCCCCTTTGGGATAAATGGGGACATCACCCCATTATGCCCCCTAATCTGGAATGAGCCCAGGGTGCGGGCGGCGATATTCAATCGGCGAACGCACCGGGAGGCGGCGGGGCACTATGCCTGCCGCGTACGGGCCTCACTGAGCATACGTAGCAGCGTACGTAGCACCGGGGCGGTTCGTTTCCAACACACTGGTTTATACATGCTGAACCCTGCATACGTTTCAGAAGGTTTCCATGACACAGGCACCCACCGCATCGCCCACCCTCACCCCGGCAACCACCCCGGCAGGTGGCAAAGACTTCGCGTCCTCCGTCATCTACCAGGTGTACCCCAAGTCCTTCTACTCCTCAGCGGGTGGCGCCTACGGCGATTTGCGCGGCATCATCGAGAAGGTGCCCTACATTGCCTCCCTGGGCGTAGACATGGTGTGGTTCAACCCATTCTTCGCCTCCCCGCAGAACGACAACGGCTACGACATCTCCGACTACTACGCCATCAATCCCGACCTGGGCACCATGGAGGACGTCGAAGAGATGATTGCCGCCCTCGCCGAGCACGGTGTGGGCGTCATGTTCGACATGGTCCTCAACCATATTTCGACCGAGCACGAGTGGTTCCAGCGTGCGCTCGCCGGTGAGCGCGAGTACTGGGATTACTTCTACATTCGCCCCGGCAAGTACACCGAGGACAGTCAGCTGCGCGAACCGACCAACTGGGAGTCGAAATTCAGCGGCTCCTGCTGGTCCCGCTTTGGCGAGTACACGGATGAGCACGGCACTCCCCTGTTCTATATGCACTTATACGACCGCACCCAGGCAGACGTGAACTGGTACAACCCGACTGTGCGCGACGAACTGTTTAAGGTCGTGAATTTCTGGTACGAGAAGGGCGTGCGCGGTTTCCGTTTTGACGTTATTAACGTCATCGGTAAGGGTGAAGAGCTGCTCGACGCCCCCGAAGGCACCGTGGACAAGGCACAATACACCGACACCCCGATTGTGCACACCCGCATTCAGCAGCTGAACCGTGCCTCATTCGGTCAGTATGATGACACCGTGACCGTGGGCGAAATGTCTTCGACCAGCATCGAAAACTGCGTGGACTACTCCAACCCAGCAAACCACGAGCTGGATATGGTGTTCAGCTTCCATCACCTGAAGGTAGATTACGAGAACGGCGAGAAGTGGTCAAAGGTACCGTTCTGTTTTGCCGAGTTGAAGCAGATTCTGAACGATTGGGCGCTGGGTATACAGGCCGGCGGCGGCTGGAATGCGCTGTTCTGGAATAACCACGATCAGCCGCGTGTGCTGAACCGTTTTGGTGACGTTGAGCGTTACCGTGTTGAGTCGGCAACCATGCTGGCGACCGTAATTCACCTGCTGCGCGGTACCCCGTACGTGTACCAGGGCGAGGAAATCGGCATGATTGACCCGGTCTACTCCTCGATCGAGCAGTACGTGGATGTGGAGGCACGCAACGCCTACGTGATGCTGCGTGAACGCGGTCTGAGCGAGCACCAGGCTCTGGAGATTGTGGTGTCGAAGGCTCGGGATAATTCGCGTGTGCCGATGCAGTGGACCGCGGACCCGGCGACTGCGGGGTTTGGTTCCGCGTCGCCGTGGCTGGCTCCCGCCCCGGTGCGTGATGCGGCAACCGGTGCCGGTATTTCGGTGGAGGATGAGGAACGTAACGGCGTGATTCTGCCCTACTACCGCACCCTGATTGCCCTCCGTAAGCAGTACCCGGTCATCTCTGTGGGTTCGTACGCACCCTACGCGCTAGATCACGAGCGGGTGTTTGCATACCTGCGTGAGCTGCCCGCTGGTGTTGCGAACGGTAGCCTAGCGCAACGCCTGCTGGTGCTGACAAACTTCTACGGTGAACCGGCCGAGGTTGAGGTTCCGGCTGAGTTCATTCGTTCCGGTCACGTACTGTTGTGTAATTACAAGAATTCTGCGGTCGATTCCACCGCGGCGGACTCTGCCGTATCTGATTCAGCTGAGACAGTGACGCTGAGCCTACGCGCCTACGAGGCTCTGACGCTACTGATTGAGGACTAAAAGCTAGTGTATGCCTCTACCCAGATGTGTGGGAAGAGGGCGATATAATCCGACCTGGCAATATTCTATTTCTAGAATATTGCCAGGTCGGATTTGTTTACGCCTATTTCTGCAGAGGAATTTATGAGTAATGTCAGGCGGAGTCTTAGAAACCGTGCTCACTCAGCCAGGTAGCCGCTGCCTGCGCGGGCTCTTGCTTAGAAGTACCCGAAACACGGTCATTGAGGGTGCGCAAATCGGCGGTAGTCAGCTTCGCCGAGACACGATTCAGAACCTCCGCCGCGGAGTCGGGAACTCGCGACGTATTGATAATGGGCAGCACCTGTTGAGCCAAAATCATGTTCTTCGGGTCCTCCAGCACCACCAGCTGATTCTGCTCAATCGCGGGCGTGGTCGAGTAGAGGTCAACCACCTGCACTGTGTCATCCAGCAGGGCCTTGACGGTCAGCGCACCACCGCCGTCCGAGAGGGGTACAAACTCGGCGGGGACGCATCCGTACTTCTCTTTCAGACCCGGGATACCGTAGGCGCGCTCAGCAAACTCCGGGGCGGCGCCGAGCTTCAGATTCGTACAGTGGGGAGCGAGGTCTTCAAGGCTTCGCAGACCATACTTTTGGGCAGTCTGCGCGGTAACAACCAGGGAATCCTTATCCTCCGCCTCGGAGGCGTTCAGGGCGCGAATTTCAGCCCCGGAGTCACCCGTGGTGAGGGTGCCGAGAGCGGCGGGTAGCGCCTGCAGAATCTCCTGCGCAGTACTAGCTGTAGCCTTCGGGTCCAGGTAAAGTAGCAGGTTGCCGGAGTAGTCCGGGATAATGTCCACCGCGCCGGAGGCCAGTGCCCCCAGGTACGCTTCGCGGGCGCCGATACTCAGCTGGGTGCGGGCGTTGAAGCCCGCCCAGACGAGGGCTCCGGCGTAGATTTCAGCGAGGATTTGGGATTCGGCGAAGGCTGCTGAGCCGACGATTATTCCTTCGTGTTCGCCCCTGAAGACTTTGTCACCGCTGAGCCCACAGGCGCTGAGAATACCCGCCATGCCGAGCGTTCCAGCGGCGGTTAGGGCAGTGCGACGAGATACAGCGCGGCACGTGAAGGTTTGAGGTGTCTGATTCATCGGGTTCATGCCTTCTTCCAGTTGGTGGTGAGCCCCGCGGGAGTGAGCGCACGTTGCACAAGACCCATGAGTGCATCCACGGCGAAGGCGAGAAGCGCTACGAGCAAGGTTGCGACGAGCATACGCGGGTAGTCGCGCACAGCGAGCCCGTCGAAGAGGTACCTGCCAAGGGTTCCGCCACTCAGGTAGGCGACAATGGTCGCGGTCGCGATGACCTGCACGAGTGCGGAGCGGAGCCCGCCGAGCATCATGTTGGCGGCGAGCGGAATCTCGAGGCGGGTCAGAATCTGCCATTCAGTCAGGCCTTGGGCGCGGGCTGCGTCCACGAGGTCTTCCGGCACGGCGGCGAGTCCTTCAAGAACTCCGGCGAGCAGGGGTGCCGCCGCAATAATAATGAGCACGATGAGAGCGGGCAGGGTTGAGACGCCCAGCCAAAGCGCCAGGATCGTCAGCAGACCGAGCGCGGGCAGCGCGCGGGTGGCAGCAACAGCGCTCATGAGCAGGTTGCTGCGGGGGCGGTTAGTGCCGTCAGAGGGTCGGTGGTGTCCAGCCCAGAGGCCAAGGGGTACGATGATGAGCGCCGCGCAGGCAGTGGCGAGGGCGGTGACGCTCAGGTGTTCAAGCAGGCGCACGAGAATTCCGCCGCTTCCCTGCCAGTTGGTACCGTCCATGAGGTAGGCGAAGGTTCGTTCTATGACGTTCACGGGTTATGCCCTCCTTTCGGGGCTGCGGCGGTTCGCAGCCGTACCCGCCTGCCAGGGCGTAAGTGCCTTCGTCAGAAGGATAAGGAGCAGGTCGAGGACCAGCGCCAGCAGCAGGCTAAGAATCACGCCAGCCAGGATTTCCGAGGGGATATTGCGCGCGAGTCCGTCGGTGAAGAGCGTGCCGAGCGAAGGCACACCGATGAGGGCACCCACGGACACCATCGCAATATTTGCCACGGTTGCCACGCGGATTCCCGCCATAATGACGGGCACGGCGAGGGGCAGGTAGAGCTCCATCAGTGCTTGTCGGGGCGTGTATCCGAGGGCGCGGGCAGATTCGTGCACGCTATCGGGTACGGAGTCGAAGGCGTCCACACCGGAGCGCACCATGAGCGAGAAGGAGTAGATACTCAAGGCGACAAGCACGTTCAGCGGGGAAATAATGGAGGTTCCCAGAATAAGCGGCATCAGCACGAATAGTGCGATCGAGGGGATGGTATACAGCAGCGAGGAGAGGTGCATGAGGGTTCGTGCACCAATGCGGCGTTCGGAACCACGGTCGCGGCGACGGCTCGCGTAGTAGGCGACCGGCAGCGCGAGGAGAGTGCCAATTACGACGGGCACAACACCCTGGTAGAGGTGGCTGAGGGTCAATTCGAGGACGTGCTGGCTATTGTTGACGACCCATTCCCAGTGCATATCGCCTGCGGCGAGGGGTTGCGCGGCGAAAGGTGGTGCCGCGAACACAATATTTTCTGGAAGGCTCATTAGCTTTTCTCGCCTTCTACCGCACCGTTCTGTGTTTCTCGGGAGGCAGTAAGTCGGCGCGCGCGAGCCTGGCGCACCGTCTGTTCATCCAGCAGACCGGCAACGGAGCGGCTCACGAAGGAGCGCACAAAATCATCGGCGGGACTGTAGAGAATCTCTTCGGGAGTACCGAACTGTGCGAGGCGACCACCCTCCGCGAAGACAGCGATTGTATCGCCGAGCAGGAGCGCCTCATCAATGTCGTGGGTAACGAACACGATCGTCTTGGCGAGTCGATTCTGCAGGCGCAATAGCTCTTTCTGCAGATCGGTACGCACCACCGGATCCACCGCGGAGAACGGCTCGTCCATCAGCAGGATGGGCGCATCAGCTGCGAGAGCACGCGCCACACCAACACGTTGCACCTGACCGCCCGAAAGCTGGGAGGGGTAGCGCTTCGCATACGAAGAATCCAGACCGACCACATCGAGCAGTTCGAGGGCACGTACCTGCGCCTCCTTACGGGAGTCGCCGAGCAGACGCGGTACGGTGGCAATATTCTGCGCGACGGTGCGGTGCGGCATGAGTCCACCCTGCTGCATCACGTAGCCTATGCCGCGGCGTAGCTCGTAGGGGTTCTTCTCGTGCACGTTCACACCGTCAATGGTGATGGTTCCGTTATTGGGCTCCACCATGCGGTTAATCATGCGTAGACTAGTGGTTTTACCGCATCCGGAGGGTCCGACGAATACGGTAATCTGACCGGCGGGAATGTGCAGGTTCAGGTTCTGCAGCACCGTGGTGGGTTCACCGGTTCGGCTCAGGTAGCTCTTGGTGATGTTGTCGAAGTGGATTCCACCCGCCTGAGCGGTGGCGGCAGCAGCATTTTTTACCCAGGGAATTTGGGGCGAGCTTGGAATCTGAGGTGAGCTCTCCGGAGGCTGAGCGCTGGGATTCTGAGCGGTCATGGGTGTGGCAATCCTTTCTGCAGCCTGGTGTTACAGCCCAATTTTACAACCCGGTGCGTGCACCGTTCCCGCAGAAATATTTGAATCAGTTTTCTGCGAAAGCTATCTAGAATGAGCATGACATTGTTTCCGCATACACAAAGGCGGCACCTCAGGGTTTTATTCCCAAGATGCCGCCTTTTTGACAGGTTTGCAGTATTTGCAACCGCAAAGTTTTTTAAAAACAAAACCCGCCCCACTGTAGAAGCCTGGAGGCGGATTTCGTGGCTCCGACCGGCGTCGATCCGGTGACCTTACGATTTTCAGTCGTACGCTCTACCAACTGAGCTACAGAGCCTTGCGTATTTACTTTTAGATACGCAATGACCGCGTCTTCGGATGATGAATCATCTGAACTTACGCGGCCAGAGCGACCCCGACGGGACTTGAACCCGCGACCTCCGCCGTGACAGGGCGGCGCGCTAACCAACTGCGCTACGGGGCCTTGTTGGAATCAACAGAAGTAAATTCTATATCATCAAACTTGGCTTTGCAAAATCGTGAGATTTGCAAGTACCCCCAACGGGATTTGAACCCGTGCTACCGCCGTGAAAGGGCGGCGTCCTAGGCCGCTAGACGATGGGGGCCTAGTCGATCGAACAGGTTCAGTTTTCTTCATCCCGTCGTTCGAACCTCCACTAGTCTATGACAGGTTCGCGGAGGCATGCAAACCGTTTTTTCAATTTTGCCCGATTTTGACCCCTATTTTTAATCGTTTATAGCCTGGCACATATGCGTTTAAGCTTATCAATGAGGATTCAGAAAAACTTCAAAAAATTTTAAAATTTCTTCACAACACCCCATATCAGGGACTTTTGGAGAGGTTTTAGCGGCTTTTGGGTGCCCATAGAGGCTCTGAGAAAGCCTTATTATTTACCCTGATCCACACTAATTTCTACGGATCTTCTTCAGACTCTTCCAAAATTTTGTTTCTCAGAGAGCCCGAAGGGAATCCAAAGATGCTTTAGACACCCCCTCACATGAGCTCCGGGAGTTAGTTTTCCACCCCGCACTCACCTCACGGCAGCCTAAAACAGCAGAAAATATCTCCATAAAAAAATTCAGTTGTTTCTGGGGTGCCTGCATAAGGTGCACGAGCAAGCACTGCCCAGCCAGTACTACCCGGAGTGCGAAAACTGCAGAAGAGTGCACAGCAGATTCCACGATACATCTCCAGTAGATCCTGCGACACATCTTTCAGCTGCATCTTTCAGCGAGACTCACCCCAGCTTCATCCAATCCCCCCGAGCCCATAAAAATGTGCCTCGTAAAGCAATCACCCCCGCAGAGTGCACCTATATGAAAATGTTAACTCCAGGGAATACAATAAACCGGCTTGTCAGATACATATTTTTCTCTCTGTGCAGATATTTGCACAATAATGACGACATAGAAATATAAAGATTTGATAAACCTCTGGCGATTGACAAGGAGAGATGAAATCCAGCTGAAAATACCCCTGAATTGGCTTGAAGCCCCATCTTTGAGCACCGTAGTATAGAGGGCGTGAGGTCACTTCCGGACCTTGCACGGGGCCGCTTCCGGGCCCCAGACGTAGAGTTACCGCACATTACAGTACCGATAAACCGGATAGAGATCCAAAGGGGGATCCAGTATCCGCAACGATGAACCGCGCACGGCACTCCATGCACTTGGCATAGGTACCACAACCGTCGCTCTCGTCTGTGCGGTTGCACCCGCAGCACAGGCACAGCAGATGGCACACCTGCAGAAGGCAATGACTGCTGACCAGCAGCTCAAACTAATTCTGTGCCGCCTAGAGCATGTTCCTGCCTGTTTGAAGTATGCGAAGCCTGGATCCTCCAACCGCGGTAATAGCGGCATCGAGAGCGCACTGGGCAACCTGGCCACCGTCCAGGGCGCTGACGCAGGCCGTCAGATTGCAAGCGCCAAGGCCACTGTCCGCAAGTCTGATGGACGTGCCCACGCAGCCCTCTCCCCTCCCCCTTTGTGTTATTGCCTGCGTTATCAGTATTGCAAAGTTTGTCATTCAGCTGGGTATCGCCATTTACAAGCTTATTAGCGCACTCGTTAACGCCTTCAAGCAGTGGAAGACCTTCAAGAACATCGTGAAAGCTTTCATTTCTGGTGAGACTCGCAAGAAGCTGGGTACCGAAACTGAAACCATACTCAAGGTCATTTTGGGCATTGAAGACGTCCTCAAAAAGTGTGTATAGTCTACACACCGTACGGCCATGCACTTGTTGAGAGAGCTAATCTGGTGTTTCTTTAGCTTTCGAGACCCCGTTAAAGGGGTACGCTGCACGTGGATTCTGCGTGGGCTCGCTGCGCGTCCGGGGTAGCCGGAGAGTATGTCCTCGAGTGTCTTCGGCACCTACCCAACCCACCCACATGACCTCATGATACGGGGTGGGTTTCTTTAACCGCTCTTTCAGGCGAACGCTTCTCGATCTTTCCCCCTGACGTCCCCCCCCCATCTCCTTGTATATAGAGTCTCCTTATATATAGACAAAAATCGACCCCGCACCGACTAACGGTACGGGGTCGATTTCTATGCTCTAACGTACTACACGTATGGATTACTCACCGCGGGAGATGTTGATCATCTCGTCACGGTCCACGACCTTCACACGGGCGCGAGGCTCACCGGCTGCATCCTTAGATGCTGCGCCCAGTGCCTTCTCGTGATCATCCAGGCGGTGCCAGCCTTCCCAAGTGGTGTACTTGATGCCCTTAGAATCCAGGTATGCGCTGAATGCCTCTGCCTCCGGCTCGGGTGCGGTGTAGAGGTTCTCGCGATCCTCGAGCAGGTGGGTGATGGTCTCGAGTGCGTCAGACTTGGTGGAGCCAATCAGGCCGACGGGGCCGCGCTTAATCCAACCGGATGCGTACAGGCCGGGAACGATCTCGCCGTTCTCGTCCACGACGCGACCCTCAACGTTAGTGGTGACGCCGCGCTTGTCGTCGTAACCGATTTCGGGCAGTTCGGAACCGAAGTAACCGATTGCACGGTAGACAGCCTGTACGGGGTAGTCCACGTACTCGCCGGTGCCGACAATGCCGCCGTTGCCGTCGAGCTTGTTGCGCTCCATGCGCAGGCCCACGACCTTGCCGTCTTCGCCGAGGATCTCGTGCGGGGACTGCAGGAAGTGCAGGTGCAGGCGGCGGGATGCGGTCTGCTCGTTGGTCTTCTGGTCTTCCAGCCAGCCACGCAGGGTCTTCATCATAACCTTGGTCTGTGCGTTCTTCTCCATTGCTTCTTCGGAAGCCTCGTCAAATTGGAAGTCCTCTTCGTACAGGACGATATCCACGTCGCGGGAGTGTGCGAGTTCGCGCAGCTCAAGCGGGGTGAACTTCATCTGTGCGGGGCCGCGGCGACCGAAGACGTGCACGTCAGTTACGGGGGAAGCCTTCAGGCCCTCGTAGACGTTGTCGGGGATTTCGGTGACGAGCAGGTCGTCAGCGTGCTTGGAGAGGATGCGGGAGACGTCCAGGGCGACGTTACCGTTACCGAGCACTGCAACCTGCTCAGCTTCGAGCGGCCAGGTGCGGGGGTAGTCGGGGTGGCCGTCGTACCAGGAGACAAAGTCTGCTGCGCCGTAGGAGCCGTCCAGGTCGATGCCCTTAATATTCAGGGGTGCATCGAAAATCGCGCCGGTTGCGAAAATGATGGCGTCGTAGTGTTCACGCAGGTCGGCGAGGGTCAGGTCCTTGCCGTATTCGACATTGCCGAAGAAACGGATGTCGCCGCGGTCCAGGACCTTATGCAGTGCGGTAATGATGCCCTTGATGCGGGGGTGATCCGGTGCCACACCGTAACGAATCAGGCCGAAGGGGGCGGGGTAGCGGTCGAAGATGTCGATGGCGACCTCGACGGCGCCGGTGCGGACCTCTTCAGACTTGGTGAGGATGTCGGCGGTGTAAATACCGGCAGGACCTGCACCAATAACGGCGACGCGCAGGGGGCGTGCTGCTTCAGACACGAAAATCTTCCTTTCGAAGTTCACCATCCGACGCCCGGTGCGGCGCAAACAGACGGTGAGCTTAGTGTTCACTTCTTGCCTATTTTACCGGGGATTGACCGGTGTTCGGGGGCTTATAATGCTTTCGCATGCGACCCGAGACAAAGACTAAGGTTCGACCACTAGGAGGCGGGCACCGCCTCAAAGGCCACAACCAGTTCGTCGCGCTCACCGAAGCGGACCAGGTGGCGGTCCAGCACATCCGCCAGGCCAGTGGCCAACTCGTCGCTTTCGGCGCGTACCTCCATGATGAGGGCGCCTTCGGTTTCACGCAGATCGCCGTAGCCACGGAAAATGCCATCGCGGTTGAAAGTGAGGCGCAGACCGTCGGGCAGTTCTGCGGTGCCGAGCTTGCGGCCCATGTGAGAGCCGAGCTGCTTGATGTATCGGGCGGGGCGGTCGGTTGCTACGATGGCGCGCTGGCGTACCGGCAGGGATTCCGCAACGGGGTAGTTCTCAGCGGTGTTTTCTTGGGGAGTTTCAGTCACGGTGGGCTCCTTCTCATCTATGCCGAATTCTCATCTATTCCGGAAAAGGCTCACCACACGGAACCTGGCATCCGGCGACGCATTGTTTCACCTCGAATATAGCAGGAACTTAGGGTTCGCTAACCTAATATGTCATCGTTGTTCGCGTAGGGGCGATAAACAACCACCGTTCTTTACACGCCTACCTCTTGAGCTTAATCTCAGCAGCAGCACCCAAATGTGCCGAAGTCACCGCATCATTCAAACGCTTAAAATCCGACCGGTCAGTGTACGTAATCGTCAAAACAGCCTTCTGCCCATCGCACAGAAGCGTCTGAGAGAATTCAACATTCTTCGCAGCCGAACGAATAGCATTAAGCTCTTCAGTCCGCGCAAGAGCTTGCTGTACATCCTCCGGCGAAGAAGCTGTTGCACAAGCTGGTGTAGTGGTCGAATACTCATTCAGCCATGGCTCAAAAGCTCCACCCCAGTACAGACCCAGAAGAGCGCCAACAAACACCACGCAAGATACTAGAACGCCCACCACTTTTCGCGGCAGATGCCGCAATCCATTCTTTTGAGGGGCATCGCTTCCTGAATTTTCCGGCACACGATCATACTCATCACGAGCTAGGGGGCTCCTGGTCGTCATGATTCCTTCTCCTTCTGATGAGAATTTACGCTTACATCCGCTAGTCCCGAATCGGGAATTCGGGTGGGGGCTTCAAGACGGCATAGCCTATCGCAGGCGGCCATCATATCTGCGTCGTGAGTCGCCACGATAACTGTGGCTCCACGCCGAGCAGCAGAGCTCAAAAGCTCAACAACCAATGCCCGGTTCTCAGCATCGAGACTTGCCGTCGGCTCATCCGCAAAAATGTAGCGCACACCCTTATGGATTGCCCGAGCAATGCCCACTCTCTGCTTCTCACCACCACTCAGCAGGGCAGCCGAAGTACGCTCCTTCTCTTCAAGACCAATGACGCTCAGAAGCTCGCGGCTCTCATCCGTAATACGAGCACGGCCAAAGGTCTTACGGTCAAGCAGAATATTCTCGATAACGCTCCATTCCTCAATAATTCCGTAATCCTGAAATACGAAGGAAGCTTCATCAGCCCAGAATGCAAGACGTTCCTTCTCACGAGCACGTTCCATATGGCGGCCCCCGATAACCACCTCGCCCTCATGAGGTGGCATCAGCAGACCCAGAACATTCAAAAGCGTCGTCTTACCACATCCGCTCGGACCCACGATTCCGGTTACTTCCCCCGCATATGCCTCAAAGTGGGGACTCTGGAGAATGGGCTGCCCCTGCGCATACACCACAATATTGCGGGAGGCGATAGTTACCTCAGGATGTTCCGCATTGTTAGAAGGATAAACAGTCTTTGTCATCGTTCACTCCTATACGTGACGACGGTGAACCGTCGCGGTGAAGATACGGTTAAAACTCAGTCTCAGCACCAACGCCAGAATAGTGCCGTACAACAGCGGCGCCGCCAACGCTGAAAAGGCGTACTCTGCTCCCTGCACCAGGAGAAGTACCAACGCCACAGCAGAGCAAAGGCCCACAATGCAGGCTTCCTTCAGAAGGTACCCACTAAAAATTGTTCTGAGAGGCAGACCAGCAGTACGTAAAACAAAATCATTACGAGCACGAGCCGCAAGAGTAATGTACGTATTAATTGCTGTTCCGATAATGAGCGCCGCACAGAGAATTGCTAGGCCCACAAGATGCGCAACATACCGGTTACGTTCCAGCTGCGCGATGTAAAGGTGTTCCTCTCCCGCGCGGTCCACAGAAAGTAGGGTCTGCCCAATTTCCTCAGCGTTGTAGGCAGCCCGTACAGACGCAGGCTGAGAGACCATGATATTACCGGTAGTCAAGGCCGCAGAAATAAAGGAAGGTTGTAGATTCTGCGTCGCCGATTCGGTTACCACAAGAACAGGCTTTTTATAGTTCAGAAGCCGTGAATCCTGAGAGCTCAAAGCAGGCACCTTTACCCCCGACGAGTTGGTTTTATCCTCCACAGTGAGCAGAGTAAATCCGCGATCCTCCCGGTCTTTCTAGTGGAAAGAATACTCTGCACGCAAAGACTGAGATCCAGAGAAATTGCTATCCTCAACGTTCTTGAACGACAAGCCAAGACGTTGCTGCAGAAGGTCCACATACGCGCGGTTCACCATAAGAGCGCCGTCGTATCCACTGCCTTCCAAACCCTTAACGTTTTCCAACGCATAGGACAGAAGAACACCGTTCCGTGATTCAAGAGAACCTAAAGCACGCACTGTGGCCTGGTCGTAGGAGGCGAGCGCCTGTTCATCGCGTATCGTCGCTTCGGGCACGTTCACTCGTAAGGTGTACTGGTCAGACAGGAGAGACCAGCCAGCCGCCGCGTCGCTCCTACCCAAACTCATTTGGGCGCTTGAGACCAGACCCGGAATAGTGCATGCCACTAAAACCACCACGGCATACTTAGCGATTGCACTCGGAACTGTAAAACGTCGATACGCCGGCTCCCTACGTCCCACAGCATTAATGCTCGGCCAAGTCATGAGGTTGATAAGTAGCAGAGCAACCAACATGAAGACGGTAAACACGGCAAAAATCAGCGCTGTAACCCCCAGCAGTTGAGGAAGATGCGCCACGCCATACACGAACCCCTCTACACATCCCATACACAATGCTGTTACCGCTGCAGGAGGTAGCGACAGGAGCAGGAGGTCTTGCGCATCCCTTAGCTGCAGGCGCCGCGGGGAGTATCCGTTCAGAAGCAGAATATTCTGAGTTCGCGAACGGACCGACAGCCACCCCATGATTGCGGTACAGAAGAGCACAGCCAGGCAAATAAGGCTCATCAGAGAGCCCGAAGAAGTAACTGCCCCGTACACAACACGCATCGGGTTAACGGAGGTAACTTTAACATCCATACCTTGTTCACGGGCAAGGTTTTCAAAAGCTCGCACAAATTCTTGACTACCCGCCAGAGCGTATTGGCCGTCAAGTGAGGAATCCCCCAGTGCTCGTGCCGGATACTTCTTTCCGTGCTTATCCGGGTCAAACCAATCGATAGTTTCACCGTCAGAGCTCAGTGAATTCGCCCCAAATACGTAGATGGATTTTCCGTGCCAGAAATCTTCGGGGTCGGCGACCACCTTGAGTAGCTGGGCACCATCGGCAGCGTAACGGTCCACCAGAGCGTCAAAGTTCTGAATCAGCTCAGACTTAGACTGTTGCGAAGCACGAAGAGAAAGCTGTGCTTGCGTATTGGTACCCAGAGGAGTCTGCGTCTCCAGGACGGAGATGAGGGCGCTACCCAGCAGAAAGGTCAGAACCGTGCACAGTACTGCGCACACTCTCAGAGCATTTTTCATCGTTGAACTCCGGTAACTGACGTAATTTTGTACAGTGGGCGGACGCTTTCACAGCGCCCGCCCACGTATCCGTTCAAATATCTACAGGTTTAGCAGACACGGTAGTAATAGGAAGGGTGGTAGTGCCAGAACAAGTTTCCCCAGACCCATTTCGATGCCCGAGCAGTTTCGCCAGCACGAGTATCTACGGAACGGACAGTCCCGAACGCAGTAGAAACAGTAGAACCATGACAACGATCATTATGGTGATAATCAGAGAAGGCGCGGTTACCGCCCCATTCAACCCCATAATTCCAATCGCCACCCTCATGCGGCTTCTAAGTACCGGCCAGGGCTGCTGTCCTGACACCAGTTGCAAGTGCTCCCGACATGGCGAGCACAGCGAGTGATTTCATGACTTTCATAGTCTTACCTTTCGGTAGAACTTTCCCCTTTGCAGGAGATATATTTTGCTCTTCCACCCTGTGTGTGGTAACGATATTAGCACTATAGTGAAGAAAATAATATAGTTTTTCAGAATATTTAGATTTAAAACATATATTTTTTTACTAGTCAGCGGATTTTAGAATTTTTACCTGCCTTATCAGGCTTCCTGAACGAAAGCTGGGAATTTCCTGGATTAACGCTTAGAGAAACTTTAACCGTAGAATATTCCGGTAACAACAGTGTCACCTCCCCAACACACCGGGAAGTGGCACTTTTTTATGCGGGATCGGAACCCCGAACCCCGCCCCTACGAGAGTATCTACGGATTTTCACGAATGTCCTCTGAGAACACCGCGGCTCCCCAGAACCCCAAGGCAGATGCCAAGGGCGCACTGGACCGTTACTTCAAAATCAGCGAACGTGGCTCCACCATCGCAGCGGAATTCCGAGGCGGCCTCGCCACCTTCTTCGCGATGAGCTACATTGTCGTGCTGAACCCCCTCATCATCGGCCTGGGTAAGGACGCATCCGGCAACGCCCTCGGCGTACCGCAGGTCGCAGCAATGACCGCACTGGTCGCAGGCGTCATGACCATCCTCATGGGCGTCATCGCCAAGCAGCCCTTCGCCATGGCGGCAGGTCTCGGCGTGAACGCGCTGCTGGCAACCACCATCGCCTCCACCCCGAACCTGACCTGGCCCGCAATCATGGGCCTGGTCGTATGGGCTGGTGTGCTGATGACCATCCTCGTGCTGACCGGCTTCCGCACCGCAGTGTTCAACGCGGTCCCCGAATCGCTCAAGGTCGCAATCGTCGTTGGTATCGGCTTCTTCATTGCCTTCATCGGCCTCGTCAACGCAGGTATCATCCGCCGCATGCCCGACGCAGCCGGCACCACCGTGCCCGTCTCCTTCGGCGTCAGCGGCCACCTGCTCGGTTGGCCCACCCTCGTCTTCCTCTTCGGCCTGTTCCTCACCATTGCGCTGTTCATCCGCAACGTGAAGGGTGCAATCCTCTACGGCGTGCTCGCCTCCACCGCCCTCTCCATCATCCTGGAGAAGGTCGTGCCCTCCGGCAGCTCGCTTCAGTCCCCCACCGGCTGGTCCCTGAACGTCCCCGTCTGGGACTCCAACACCAGCAAGCTGCCCGACTTCTCCCTGTTCGGCTCCGCTGACCTGTTTGGCGCCTTCGGCACCCTCGGCGGCATGGCTGCAGTTCTGCTGATTTTCACCATCCTCATCTCCGCATTCTTCGATGCAATGGGCACCTCTGTCGGTCTCGCAACCGAAGCAGGCACCATCAAGGACGGCCAGATTGAGAACGTTGACAAAGTCCTGCTCGTGGACGCCCTCGGCTCCGTAGTCGGCGGTGGCACTTCCTCCTCCTCCAGCCAGATTTTCGTGGAATCTGCAACCGGTATCGGCGCGGGCGCACGCACCGGCTTCGCAAACGTCGTCACCGGCGCACTCTTCCTCGTCGCAATCTTCCTGTCCCCGCTGGTCACCATCGTCCCCTTCGAGGCGGTTGCACCCGCAATGGTGTTCGTTGGCTTCCTGATGATCCGCCAGGCAGTGAACATTGACTGGAACGACTGGGGGCTGGGTATCCCCGCATTCATGACCATCATCTTCATGCCCCTCTCCTACTCCATCGCGGACGGTATCGGCGCAGGATTCATCTCCTACGTCTTCATCCGCCTGGTGCAGGGTCGCGGCAAGGACGTGCACTGGCTCATGTACGTGGTTTCTGCAGTGTTCCTCATCTTCTTCGCTAACGGCCTGATTACCGGCTGGATGCACTAAATACATCGGGTGCTTTACTCTCCACGCATGGAGGCGCAGGCACCATCGGGGCGGGGTATCGGCACCTTTGAGGTGCCGGTACCCCGCCCTGCGCTATTCTTCCCCCGCTGCCGACCTAACTACAGGAGCGGGGAAACACCACATCACCGACTGAGCTGCCGCACACAACGCGTTTCAACGGCACAAGCTAGGAGGCGGCGCCTACAATGGTTGAACCATTGTGACGCCCAACCCCAGGATTTACCCGTGAGCTTTACCCGCGAAACTGGCGGCGCAACAGTACACACCGAACAACATCAACGGATCCTTATATGTCTGAACATCAGAAGGCGGCAGCGCCCACCAGCGCACTCGACCGCTACTTCAAGATTTCTGAACGCGGCTCCTCCATCGCCGCAGAATTCCGCGGCGGCCTCGCCGCATTCTTCGCCATGAGCTACATCGTGGTGCTGAACCCCCTCATCATCGGTACCGGCGCTGACGCATCCGAACGCATCCTCGGTATCGCACCCGTCGCAGCTGTGACCGCACTGGTTGCCGGTGTGATGACCATCCTCATGGGTGTTATCGCCAAGCAGCCCTTCGCGATGGCGGCTGGCCTGGGCGTGAACGCGCTGCTCGCCTCCACCATTGCCACCACCCCGAACTTGACCTGGGCAGACATCATGGGCCTGGTCGTTCTTGCCGGTCTAATCATGACCGTTCTGGTGCTCACCGGCTTCCGTACCGCGGTGTTTGAGGCGGTCCCCGAGTCGCTCAAGACCGCGATTGTGGTCGGTATCGGCTTCTTCATTTCCTTTATCGGCCTGGTCGACTCCGGCATTATCCGCCGCATGCCCGACGCTGCAGGCTCCACCGTTCCGGTGACCCTCGGCGCGGACGGTCACCTGCTCGGCTGGCCCACCCTCGTCTTCCTCTTCGGCCTGTTCCTCACCATCGCCCTGTTTATCCGCAACGTGAAGGGTGCAATCCTATGGGGCGTGCTCGCCTCCACCGCCCTCTCCATCATCCTGGAGAAGGTCGTGCCCTCCGGTTCCGTGACGAAGGCGGCAACCGGCTGGTCCCTAAACGTGCCTTCCCTGGAGGATCTGAAGTTCACCACTCCGGACTTCTCCCTCATCGGTTCCGCTGACCTGTTCGGTGCGTTCACCCATATTGGCCCGCTGGCTGCTTCCCTGCTGGTGTTCACCATTCTGCTGTCGGTGTTCTTCGACGCGATGGGCGTTTCGGTCGGTCTTGCCGCCGAGGCTGGCACCATGAAGGACGGCAAGGTTGAGGACATCGACAAGGTCCTGCTTGTGGACGCTTTCGGCTCCGTTGTTGGTGGTGGCGCATCCGGTTCAGCGAACCAGATTTTCGTAGAGTCCGCTACCGGTATTGGTGCGGGTGCACGCACCGGTTTTGCGAATATTGTGACCGGTGTGCTGTTCCTACTGGCGATTTTTATCTCGCCGCTGGTCACCATCGTCCCCTTCGAGGCCGTTGCTCCAGCGCTGGTCGTGGTGGGCTTCCTGATGATCCGCCAGGCCGTGAACATTGACTGGACCGACTGGGGTCTGGGTATTCCGGCGTTCTTGACCATTATTTTCATGCCGCTGTCGTACTCGATTGCGAACGGTATTGGTGCCGGCTTCGTGGCGTACACCTTCATTCGTCTGGTGCAGGGCCGCGGCAAGGATGTGCACTGGCTGATGTACCTGGTCTCCGCGGTGTTCGTGATTTACTTCGGTATGGGCATCATTAACGGCTGGACTAGCTAAGTCCGACAGTCTACATATTTGCTGGGGGCAGGTTCCTGAGGCGGCTGAGAATGTAAGTTTTCAGGCTGCCGAAGGGCCTGCCTTTGGCGTATCTGGTTCACTCTTGCATGTTCCTTATCGCTCCTGGGCGCGAGAAAATCATGGCAGAATCATTCCGTTTTCGGTATGATTCTGCCATTTCTTCTACGCCCGCCTTCTACACGTACAAGAGGCAGGGAAAGCTACGAGACCTAGCGGACGTCACCATCCACATAGAACCAGGCGCCGCCCACCTTCTCAAAACGCGACAGCTCATGCATGCTACCCTTCACCCGCTCCTCCGCAGGGACACCCGGCACCGAACGGTAATATGCAACGAACTCCACCGTACCTGATGCATCAAACGGGCCACCCGAAGCACCCAGAATATCCAGGCGATACCAGCGGATATCATCCTCCAAATCCAAGGTGGCCGGGCGAGTACTCGGATGCCAGCTCGCTAGCAGATACGCCGCATTCCCGGTCGCAAACGCGGTAAAACGCGAGCGCATCAGCTGCTCCGGCGTGGGAGCAGTCAACGTGCCGGAGGCGACAAACTCGCCCAGGAACCTGCCGCAGCAGGCGCCGTATACCTCGCCGCTCGAACAGGGGCAGCGGTCATCATGGTTAAGTTCAACCTGGTTCAGTTCAATCATGCCAATCAGTATAAAGAAAGCACCGCGTCAAGAAGGTGCCCTGTATCAAGAAAACGGCGGCGGCACAGCACGAAGAAACGCCCGCTCCGCCTGGGATACACATCCCCAGCAGAACGGGCATTCTTGTTTTCAATCGTTAAGTTTGAGCGAACCTACACGGTGCGCATCAGCGACAACGCTTATTCAGCGATTGCGCGAGCCGGGGTGTCAGCCGCCGAAGGCTTACCCACATATGCGCCGCGGTACTTAGCAGCCGGGTGGCTGTCAGCAACCTTGGTGTGGCCCTTACCGAAGATGTTCTCACGCAGGGTGTTGCCCTCGTACTCGGTAC
Organism: Rothia similimucilaginosa; assembly: GCF_029850875.1. Lineage (GTDB taxonomy): Bacteria > Actinomycetota > Actinomycetes > Actinomycetales > Micrococcaceae > Rothia. Next base: position 69,892 of record NZ_JAOVAM010000005.1, read on the forward strand.
GGTAGCGGCCGCGCTTCTGCAGCTCGGGAACAACGTACTCGATGAAGTCCTCGAAGGAGCCCGGGGAGACGTGGTATGCCAGGTTGATGCCGTCCAGTCCGCCCTCGTCGATCCAGCGCTCCAGCTCGTCAGCAACCTGAACCGGGTCACCAACAATGACCTCGCCCATGCCACCGATGGTGGTGTGCTCAGCGATGTCCTTACGGGTCCACTTCTTATCCTTCGCCTGCAGGGTGAAGGGGGTCAGGAAGGACTGAATCGACTCGGTCTGCACGTAGTTCAGGATCTCGTCCTCGTCGAACTGGGACAGGTCAACACCGGACCAGCCGCCGATAATGGCCTGTGCAGATTCGAGGTTCACGTACTTCTTGTACTCCTCGTACTTTGCCTTTGCCTTCTCTTCGGTCTCATCCACGATGACCGAGAGCATTGCGAGGATCTTCACGTCGTCGCGGCTACGGCCCTGCTCCTCGGCAGCGGCACGAATACGGTCGGTCACAACGCGGGTCAGGTCCGGGCGCAGGGCGCTAATGAACACAGCCTCAGCGTGCTTACCGGAGAACTTCTGGCCGCGGCTGGATGCGCCAGCCTGGAAGATCACGGGGGTGCGCTGCGGGCTCGGCTCGGTCAGGGAGATGCCGGGCACGGAGAAGTACTTGCCCTTGTGGCCAATCGGGTGGACCTTGGAGGGGTCAGCGTAGATGCCGCGCTCGCGGTCCTTGACGACTGCGCCGTCTTCCCAGGAGCCTTCCCACAGCTTGTAGCAGACGTCCAGGAACTCGTCAGCAATTTCGTAGCGCTCGTCGTGCGGGATCTGGGTGGGCAGACCCTGGTTCTCAGCAGCCGAAGGCAGGTAAGAAGTCACCACGTTGAAGCCGACGCGACCCTCAGTGAGGTGGTCGAGGGAGGCGTAGCGGCGAGCCAGGGTGTAGGGCTGCTCGAAAGTAGCGGCAGCAGTCACGCCGAAGCCGAGGTGCTCGGTCACTGCAGCCATTGCAGAAATCTGGGTTGCGGGGTCATTCACAGGAACCTGAGCGGCACCCTCAATGGCGGGAGCGGCAGAGTTCTTGTACACGTCGTAGATGCCGACAACGTCAGCGATGAACACGGCGTCAAACAGGCCGCGCTCAAGGGTCTTAGCCAGGTCAGTCCAGTACTTGATGGTGTTGTACTCGGTTGCGCGGGAGCGCGGGTGACGCCAGAGGTCGAAGCTCTGGTGCCCAATGCAGGTCATCTCGAATGCGTTAACTACGATGCGCTTCTTCTGCTCAGCCATCGATTTTCCTTTCGCGAATGATCGGGGACGATCGGGTTTGTACCCTGCACCCCGCGCGCCGCCTCCTGATGCCTTCTGCGTTCGGTGGTGGCCTTCGTGCAGGTGGCGCGTTCGCGCCGTACTTGCCTCTTTTCGTTGAGGCCAGATCATCATCTGGGGCACCCCGCTACGGGAGAGGGTTGCCGCCCGGCTAGCCAGAGCTTAGCGCCGGGACTCATAATCTCGTGGTTTGAGTGTACGGGGCGCACAGGAGGGAGAGCACGTTTGTGACGAAAAAATATTTTTGTGACGCGCAACCGAAATATTTCGTGACAAATGCGAAATATACAGTCATAGAAATTCATACGCGCCCACTGGATTGATTGAGGCACGCCATAGCCCATAGGGTTGGAGGAGCAAACCATCCAGAGCGACTGAGAGACCTGGCTCCACGACGTCGCAGCAACCGGCACAGATTTTTTCGCCCCCGGTGCTAACGCCAGGACCGATGGAAGTGACATGACACTCAACAGTGCAGTACTTGACGTACCCACCAGTGAAAACACCGGCCACCACGCCGTATCCACCGCCGCCGTCCCCCTGAGCTTTGAAAACGTCGGACAATCTTTCCCCGTGCCCGGCGGAACCCACGAAGTTCTTCGCGGAGTCTCCTTCACGGTAGCCCCCGGCGAGATTATCTCCGTCATCGGCTCCTCCGGATGCGGCAAATCCACCCTCTTGCGTGCAGCAGCAGGTCTGAACCGCATCACCGCAGGTACCGTGCGTATCGGCGAGAAGGCAGTGACCGGCCTCGATCCCCGCGTCGCTATCGGCTTTCAGGAACCGCGCCTACTCCCCTGGCGCACCGTAGCCGACAACGTGGCGCTCGGACTGCCGCAGGGCACCAAAAAATCTGAAGGCACAGCATCGGTAGCATGTCTGCTCGACCTGGTCGGCCTGGGCGAATACGCGACCCACCGTCCCAAGGAAATTTCAGGCGGTATGGCTCAGCGTGTGTCCCTGGCGCGAGCGCTCGCACGTAACCCCGGCGTGCTGCTGCTCGACGAGCCCTTCGGTGCTCTGGACGCGCTAACCCGCATCAACATGCAGGATTTGCTGTTGAACGTGCACCGTCAAGACCCGACCACGATTCTGCTGGTCACCCACGATGTGGAAGAGGCGCTGTACCTCTCTGACCGGGTCATCATCCTCGGTAAGGACACCCCGGAGGCACCCGCCACCATCCAGCGCATTGTGACCGTTGAACGCTCTCACCCGCGTGACCGCGCCGATGCAGAGATCACAGCACTGCGTAGCGAACTGCTGGCTGAGCTCGGCGTGGAAGATAACGCCTAAAAGCCGCCACGAAATACATTTCCCGCACATCACACCATCATCTTCAGAAGCGAAAAGATTTCATCATGACTTACTCCCCGTCTCGCCGTACCGCCCTCAAGTCCCTTGCCGCAGCCACCGCTTTTGCTACTCTGCTCAGCGCCTGCGCCGGTGAAGGTTCCGGTTCCGCTAACGCCTCCGGTGTTGCCGGTGGTGGCAGCCAGAACACCGTGACCATTGACTACGCCACCTACAACCCGCTGTCCCTGATTATCCGCAAGAAAGGTTGGCTTGAGACCGCCCTCGCTGCCGAGGGCAAGAAGGTTGAGTGGGTCAAGTCGGCTGGTTCGAACAAGGCGAATGAGGCTCTGCGTAGCGGCAATATTGATGTCGGCTCGACCGCTGGTTCGGCGGCGCTGCTGGCACGCGCTAATGGCTCCCCCATTAAGGTCATTAGCCTCTACTCGCAGCCGGAGTGGTCGGCACTGGTAACCCGCAAGGATTCGGGCATCACCAAGGTTGCGGATCTGAAGGGTAAGACCGTTGCTGTGACCAAGGGTACCGACCCGTACTTCCTACTGCTGCAGGCGCTCAAGCAAGAGGGTATTTCCGCTTCGGATTTGACCATTCAGAACCTGCAGCACGCCGACGGCCGTACCGCCCTGGATAACGGTCAGGTCAACGCGTGGAGCGGCCTGGACCCGATCATGGCTGCCGCCGAGGTGGAAAGCGGCGACGTGCTCTTCTACCGCAACCTAAACTTCAACACCTACGGCTTCCTGAACGCGGCCGAGAAGTTCATTCAGTCCAACCCGACCGCCGCACAGACTATCGTGGACGTGTACGAGTACGCTCGCGCCTGGGCTAAGAAGAACCCCGAAGAGGCAGTGAAGATTGTCGAGGAGGAGTCCGGCATTAAGCACGAGACCGCCCAGGTCGTCATGGAGCGTACCCACCTGGATATTGACCCGGTTCCGGGCGCTAAGCAGGTTGAGGTTCTGAAGGGTGTCGGCCCGATTTTGGTCGAGTCCGGCGACGTTCCTTCCCAATCCGACGTGGACAAGGCGCTGAACAGCATTGTGGACGACCAGTTCGCAAAGAAGGCTGACAACGCAGCCGTCGAGAAGATCGCGAAGGTGGTTGAGAAGTAATGACCGCCGCAACGATTACCGCCGCCTCCAGCGCTCGCGCTGAGCGTGCCGAGAAGCGCGTCTCATCCGTGAAGCTACCGTCGAACCCGTTCGCCGGTAAGCAGTACCTGGGTCTGATTCTTCCCCTGGCACTGATTGCCCTCTGGTACATCCTGAGCACGAACGGCGTGTTCACCCAGGTCCAATTGCCGTCCCCCGACCGTGTGGTCAGCGCCGGTATTGAGCTAGCGCAGCGCGGCGAGTTGGGTCGCCACGTGGCGATTTCTACTCAGCGTGTACTGATTGGTTTCGGTATTGGTGCCGTGCTTGGCCTGGTGCTGGGTGCGCTGATTGGCTTGTCCGCGCCGGTGCGTCTGATTGCCGCGCCGACTATCGGTGCGTTGCGTGCCGTGCCGTCCCTGGCGTGGGTTCCATTGCTTCTGCTGTGGATCGGTATCGGCGAGAATTCCAAGGTGACCCTGGTTGCTATTGGTGCGTTCTTCCCGGTGTACACCACAGTTTCTGCTGCCCTGGCGCACGTTGACCCGAAGCTTGTGGAGGCGGCACGCGCCTTCGGACTGAAGGGTCTGCGCCTGTTCACCACGGTTCAGCTTCCCGCGGTTCTGCCGTCGGTGGTTTCGGGTCTGCGTCTGGCGCTAGCTCAGGCGTGGCTGTTCCTAGTCGCCGCTGAGCTGCTGGGTGCATCTATGGGTCTGGGTTATCTGCTGACCGACTCGCAGAACAATGGCCGTACCGACCGCCTGCTGCTGGCTATTGTGGCGCTGGCGGTGCTCGGTAAGATTACCGACGCGCTGGTGGGCGTATTCGAGCGCTGGGTGAAGGCGAAGTACCCCAGCAACTAGAACCACAGCTAGACACAATACTCAGCACGCTCTGAGTTTTAGGAGAGATGTCCGCTGCGTGGTTGCTCCCCCGAAGATGAGCTAATCATCGCTACGTGCCGGAGAAAGAAGTCGGCGGGGAAACCTGTCGTCTACTGAATGATGATGAATCCCGCACCGCGCCCCACAGCAGTGAGCGCGGTGCGGGGTCTTTAAATATGTCGTTATATTACGAACTGGTGCTCACCATACCGAATATGACGGTCCCCTTTGCGTCCGCCCCCTCGGGCGCGCTTTACTAAGAAGGCAAACCATCCAGAGCGACCGAGAGACCTGGCTCAACGACGTCGCAGCAACCCCCTCGTCAACGCACACACAGACCCCACGGTCGCACAGACAACGGCACGGCGAGCAAGGGTGCTAATGCCAGCAACCGATGGGAGAATAATGGGACTGCCCACCCCCTACTCGTTCACCGACCCGCTGAACCCCACCCCGAATCCCGCCCTCGAATCTGACGAGGCACGCGTCGCGTTCTGGGAGAAGCAGGCACAGCGCCTCACCTGGGCTGAGCCCTGGCACACCGCGCACCGCTTCGAGAAGCCGAAGTCCCTCGGCTTCGATAAGGACGGCATCGAACAGTTCAGCATCCCCGAAATTAAGTGGTTCGAGGGCGGTAAGCTCAACGTCGCCTACAACTGCGTAGACCGCCACGTGGAGGCGGGCCGCGGCGACAAGGTAGCCCTCTACTTTGAAGGTGAACCCGGCGACCGTGAGGCCATCACCTACGCCGAGCTACAGCGTCGTATTGCGAAGGCAGCGAATGGTCTGCTGTCTTTGGGCGTGCGTAAGGGTGACCGCGTGGTCATCTACCTGCCCGTCATTCCCGAAACCATTATTTTCACGCTCGCCTGCGCACGTATTGGCGCGATTCACTCCCTCGTTTTTGGTGGTTTTTCCGCCGAGGCGCTGAAGTTCCGTGTGGAAGACACCGGCGCGAAGGTTCTCATCACCACCGACGGCCAGAACCGTCGCGGCAAGGTCGTTCCCGTGAAGGTGAACGCTGATGAGGCATGCTCGGGTGAGAACAACATTGAGCACGTTATCGTGGTGGACCGCACCAGCGCCTCCAACCCGGTTGCACACGCGGCTGTGCCGTGGACTGAGGGCCGCGACGTCTGGTACCACGACCTGGTGGACGATCAGCCAGACACTCACGCCTACAAACTACATGATGCTGAGGATCCGCTGTTCATCATTTACACCTCCGGCACAACCGGTAAGCCCAAGGGCCTGGTGCACACGATGGGCGGCTATCTGGTGCAGACCGCATACACTCACGCGCTGCTGTACGATTTGCTGCCGGATTACGTGGACGAGAACGGCGTATTGCGCCCCGACGAGCTGTCCGCGGTCAATGACGCACAGAAGGTTGAGTCCACCGTTCACTGGTGCACCGCCGACCTCGCATGGGTGACCGCCCACACCTACGAAATTTACGGTCCGCTGGTGAACGGTGTCTCCGAGGTAATTTACGAGGGTACCCCGAACACCCCGCACTTCGGCCGCCACTTTGAGGTCATTGAACGCTACGGCGTGACCAACTACTACACCGCCCCGACCCTGATTCGTTCGCTCATGGGCGCGTTCCCGAATGGCCCGGAGCCCGGCAAGTACGACTTCTCGACCGTGCGTTTGCTCGGTTCGGTGGGCGAATCCATCAACCCGGAGGCGTGGCGTTGGTTGCGTCAGCACGTGGGCGGCGGCACCGCGGCGTTCATTGACACCTGGTGGCAGTCAGAGACCGGTTCGACCGTGTGCTCGCCGCGTCCGCACGACCCGGCATTCGCGCCCGAGGGCACCTACCCGGAGGACACCCCGCGCTGCACTCCCCTGCCCGGTTGCGCTACCCGCGCCGTTCCCGGCGTGTCCACCCGTGTGGTGGATGAGCACGGCGACCCGGTCGAACCGGGCAAGCAGGGCTTTATTGTGGTCGATAAGATTGGCCCGTCCATGGCTCGTACCGTGTGGCAGAACCCGCAGCGTTACCTGGAATCCTACTGGCGTCACTACGGCGAGCACGGCTGGTTTCTGGCCGGCGACGGCGCGAAGGAAGACGAAGAGGGTAACGTGTACATCCTCGGCCGTATTGATGACGTGATCAACATTTCAGGTCACCGTCTGTCCACGATTGAGATTGAGTCGGCTCTGGTGACTCACCCGGCTGTGGTTGAGGCTGGTGTCTGCCCCGTGGAAGATGAACTGACCGGTCACCAGGCGGTCGCCTACGTAACGCTCACCGATGAGGGTAAGGCCCTGACTGAGGATGAGCTGAAGGGTGCGCTGACTGATCATGTGCGTGAGCACATTGGCCCGATTGCTAAGCCAAAGGATGTTGTGGCGGTTGCTGATATCCCGAAGACTCGTTCGGGTAAGATTACTCGCCGTCTACTCGGTGAGCTATACCAGGGTCGTTCTTTGGGCGATGTTTCTTCGCTGCAGAATGAGGAGGCGCTGGGCCACATTGCGCAGGTTTTGGTGGATACTGGCCGCGTAAGCGAGGCTGTCTAAGCTCCCCTGCTGAGCTGAAAAGTTGCATAGAGTAAAGGCGCGGATACCGAATAATGATTCGGTATCCGCGCCTTGCTATTTTACTGAGCTGACGAGGCTCTTTATCAGCAGTGTGCAGACCGGTTAGATTCCGATCAGTCAGCCTACTTAATCAGGCCCAGCGAACGAGCGTGTTCAGCGGTAATGCCGCTCGGTTCAATGTGCTCGGGGCCCTTGCCCTTCTCCGGGTTTTCGGTCGCCTGGAAGCGGAGCACCTTCATATCGTTTGCCGCGCCCAGGTTGGTAATCATGCCGTCACCGTTGAGGTCCACGGACACCGGCTCGGTGTCGATCTTACCGTTGCTGTTAAAGTCAATCGGCTGGTTGGCGGGCTTACCCTTGTACAGGAATCCAGCCGCGCGGGGACCAAAGCCGCGTGCCTCGTACAGCTTCGCCTCGTTGAGCATGCGATACTCTGCGGTGGAGTAGCCGAAGTAGCGGCTACCGTCAGCCATGGGCACGCCGGTGAGGGTGTACTGGTAGTTCATGACGCTATAGTAGTTGGGCTTGTAGTTGATTTCGTCCCAGCCGCCGTGGCTCAGGGCGAGGTTGTGGCCGAGCTCGTGCACAAACACTGCCACGCGGATGTCGCTGCTTGCCTTGCCCCAGAAGTGCGGGCCGACGGTGACCATGAGGTTGCGACCACCGAAGTTAGCGATCCCGGAGGAGGTGCCGTTATCGTAGTAGTCACCCCAGATGACGTAGTGGAAGGTGCCTTCGCGGGCGGGGTTGAACTTACCTTCGGTTGCCTTGATGCGGTGGAGAGCCTTGAACTCGCTGTCGAGTTCCTGGTAGATGATTTCGTTGCCGCCGCCGAGGTTGTATTTGGCGCTGCGGGCACTACCGGCGTCCAGGTGAATGTTCACGCCGGTGGTGCCATTGGGGTTGCGCACAGGTAGGTCGGCATAAATCTTGGTGATGCGGTCCAGTTCGTCTTCGCTGGGTAGCAGGCCAGCCATGTAGTCCATCTCAACGAAGATGTCCTTGTGGTTGGGGTCTGCGCCCATTGCGGGGAAGTCGACGTCGATTTTGCCGTCTCCGTCGGCGTCGTAGCCCTTCATTTCCCAGGTGTTGGGGATGCCGTCGCCGTCAATATCGGGGCTGTAGGCGTTTGCTGCGGGGGCTGCAATAGTACCCAAGCAGAGCACTGAGAGAGAGGCGAGCGTGATGCGTGCGCTCTTCATAAATGCCATATTGTGTTCCTTAAGTGTGTGTGGTGACCGGTAGTGTTTCTATGGAGTTTTCCGGGAGGACGTCCTCCACAGTTTCCATAATGCTCCCGTTTCACTCGCTATGTGAGCTGGGTGCCACAATGTTCATACATTGAGGTAAAAGTTGAGATAATTTTGAAGATGAGCTGAATTACATTAGAGTATCAGTAATTCAAGTCACATGCATCACCGCATTCTTCATAACAAGAGAGATCCATGACTTCTTCGCCGAACATCACTAATGGCCTGAACCGCCGCGCCCTCATCAAGGGTGCCGTGTGGGGCACCCCCGTCATCGCAACCGCAGCGGCGGTACCCGCCTACGCGGCGTCCACCGATGCGCAGGAAACCCCGACTCTAAAGTTCGGTGTCTTCACCCAGGCGTTCAACTCGAACCCCACCAACGACTTTGACACCCGCTACGGTGTGGACTCCTACACCGTGCAGGTACCCAACATCACCGCAACCTCCACCACCCCGCAGAGTGCCGGCGGCGGCGCCTTCACCCCCGGCGGTAGCGTCGGCGCAGGCCTGTACGGTGGTGCGGGCCTATGGATTTCCGCACCCATCAACTCCAAGGGCGAGTTCCAGGGTAGCACCTGGCTGTACGGCTCCGCGCACCTGCAGGTGACCTTCGAGTTCACTTTCCCCACCGCCGAGGATGTCACCGACCCGCTGCTGTGGGACATCGATAACGACGTTGAGATCCCGGCACTCGCCAAGAGCGAGGGCGGCGCGAAGACCAACAACCCCGCCGTGGCGGCGTTCAACGGCGTCGCATACACGGCAAAGTTCTACGAGCCGATCATCGAGAACAACGTCTGGACCGGTGTACTAGACATCCGCACCTCCGACTTCTTGGAAGCCACCGCGAAGGACGGCGTGAGCTACGCACAGGTGCTGGCTTCGCTGGTTCCGGTGTACTTCACCGAGGTAACCTCCAGCTACACCCTGACCACCACCGCTCAGATTACCAGCGGTAGTGTCGCAATGCAGCTGACCGAGGGTGGCGAGTACACCTTCAAGAACCTGGCTGGTTTGAGAGCTTCGGCAACCATCACCCGCTAAAGGGACAAACATAAACGAGGGGCCCGGCATCCATAACGGATGCCGGGGCCCTGTGCTATTGACCTGCGCTATTGAGGAAGCTTGGCCTATCGGTTACCGTTGGTAGCCGCTAGAGGCTAGTCCTTCGCGGGAACCAACCCCTCAGCACGAGCGTACTCAGCGGTCATTTCGTTGTCTTCAATCTCGCCAGAGAGCTCTGCCTCGGGAGAGTACGCACCCCGCTGAACTTCCTTGCCCTGAGCCTGCAGCTTGAAGGTCTTCATATCGTTCGGCGCAGTCAGCACGGTCTTCTTACCGTCACCGTTAATGTCCGCCTCAACCGGCTCGTCGTCAATCTTACCGTTACCGTTGAAGTCTATAGCTTCCCACGCGGGCTTGCCGTTGTAGTAGAAACCATAGGCGTTACGACCGAAGCCGGTCTTCTCGTCTAGCTTAGTTTCGTCCAGATCCTTGTAGGCGCGGGTCGAGTAGCCGAAGTACTTCGTGCCGTCTGCACGCTCCAGACCACGCAGCTGGTAGCGGTAGTTCATAATGCTCATATAATTCGGCTTGTAGTTCACGTCATCGGTGCCACCGTGGCTCATGCCGAGGTTGTGGCCGAGCTCATGCACGAAGGTTGCCACGCGAACATCGGAGGTTGCGGACTTACCCCAGAATCGCGGGCCAACGGTCACGATGAAGCCGCGACCGCCCATATAACCCTGACCGGAGGAGCCCTTATCGCCGTAGGAGTCGCCCCAAATCATGTAGTGGAAGACGCTGCGACGGTTCGGATCCATATTTTCGATGTAGAGATCACCCCAGCGCTGCATCTTATCGTCCAGCTGCTCGTGCGCCACTTCATTGCCGCCACCTAGGTTGTACTTGGCGCTACGGGCACTACCGGCGTCCAGGTGAATGTTAATGCCGGTGGTGCCATTGGGGTTGCGGATCGGTAGCTTCGCGTAGATTTCGGTAATGCGGTCGAGCTCATCCTCGCTGGCGAGCAGGTCGGGCATGTAGTCCATCTCCACGAAGAGGTCCTTCTTCAGCGGGCTAGCGCCCATACCGGGGTAGTCCACGTCTACCTTACCGTCGCCATCGGCGTCATAGCCCTTCATCTCCCAGGTGTTGGGGATGCCGTCGCCGTCAATATCAGGGTTGTATGCATTAGCGGCAGGTGCGGTTACAGTACCGAGCACCAGCAGAGCCGCCGAGGCAAGCGCGGTACGTGCCGCTCGAGTAGAAAAGGAGAAAGGCATCTGTATCTCTTCTTGTGTTTGTTCGCATGGATGTGCGCGAAGACCCTCGTGATGATGCGAGTAGCCGTGGGTGGCGTTGAGTAAACCGTTGGATCATCAGGCACAGCCGATGCGTGAGAGTGAATTATGTATGCACTGTAGTACGGCACCCCAAACAAGTATGGTGGCGCGGGATGCCGCTTAAAAGAACAGCGGGTCACTGTTTTTCGTGAGGTTTTGACACCTCAGGGCAACAATAACCCGCTTCATCATACACAGCGTTTATATGCCTTGTCCCGGTGTACGCACCGTATTTGCGTTGACATGGCGAACATTACGTAAAAGCGCTCTGATAAGCCTCTATTTAGTCTTTTCTACCTCAGACCCTGCCTCAGCGTTCTGTACGGTAGCCTTCGCCCCGGAGGTCTTTGCGGAGGCGTAGAACAGGCACACAACCGCACCCACAACCGAAGCGGCCAGGGGCAACATCATGGAATCCGCCATTGCCGCCGCGTAGGGTTCACGCAGGATCTGCGGAAGAACGCCGCCTCCAGCACCGCCGTGAGAGCTACCGCCCGCTGCGACAGCCGGACCCAACGCGGAAAGATGCGAGGTAATTGCAGAAGCCATAATCGTAGTGATTGCAGCCGAACCGAGTACCGACGCCATCTGGCGGGTCTCGTTGTACACACCCGAACCGGCACCGGCACGCTCAGGCGGCAGGTTACGAGTCGCAGACACCGACAGCGGACCCCAGATGCAGGCGTTTGCCGCACCCAGAATAATCATCGGGCCAACCATCAGCCACAGGTTGCCGTCAGCAACCATCGTCGGGCGTAGCAAAGCAAAACCGATAACCAACAGCGTAAAGCCAATCACCGCAATCCACTTCGGGTCATAGCGGTTCAGGCGCGCACCCACCGCCGGTGCCAACGCACCCGAGGACAGAGCTAGCGGTGCAGTCATCAGTGCCGCCTCAGTCGGGTTCAGGCCCTCCACCTGCTGCAGGTACAGGGTCAGCGGGAACGCCATGCTGATAGCGACCACGCCCATCGCAGCGATACCCACGTTCGACACGGAGAAATTACGGTCACTGAACAGGCTCAGCGGAACCAGCGGCTCACGCGAGTTAATAGCCTGCCAACCAATGAACAGCGCCAGCACCATAATGCCGGCAATAATCAGGCCCCACACGCTCACCGCAATGCCGGTGCCCATGAACGAATCAGTGATGATACCCCAATCGTAGGTGGTGCCTTCCTGAATACCGAAAACCAGCAGGAACAGACCAATCGCCGAAAGCACCACACCTAACCAGTCGAAGCTGTGCTTCTTCTGCTCGAACACCGGCACATTACGCCACGCCAGGAACATGCCCAGAATGCCGACCGGAATATTGATGAAGAAGATCCAGCCCCAGCTGAGGGTATCCACCAGCACTCCGCCCAGAATTGGGCCGACCAGCGCGGCAATACCCGCGGTCGCACCCCAAATACTCATGGCAACACCACGCGCATTCGGCGGGAACATCAGCGTAATCAGAGACATGGTCTGCGGGGTCATCAACGATGCGCCCAGGCCCTGCACCACGCGGGCAGCGATGAGCGATTCAACATCCGCCGCCAGACCACACCACAGGGAAGCGAGCGTAAAAATACCCATACCGATCATGTACAGGTTCTTCTGACCGAAGCGGTCACCCATACGGCCGGTAATGAGCAACGGCACAGCATACGCCAGCAGGTAGGCGCTCGTCACCCACATGCCCTCCGACAGGGACGCCTCCAAATCCTGCAGCATATGCGGCAGGGCGATGGTGACAATATTGCCATCCACAAGAATCATAAAGAAGCCAACGACGAGGGACCAGAGAGCAGGCCAGGGCTTGTAGGGTGTCTTTGCCGGGTTACCGACAAGAGGCGCTTTTTTAGGGCGTGAACTCAATGATCCTCCAGGGATGGGTTGTATACGGATAGGTATCTGTGTGGTCAGGGTTGCCGCTTAGTGAATGTCCCTAATGTTACTCCTTTTCAGAGCGCGGCTTCGGTTGCTCTACCCTTATTCAACTCTTCACGGCGCATATGCAGGGCAACTAGGCAACAGGCACCCCGCACCCTCTAAACTAAAGCTATAGAAACTGTTAGAGCGCCATCATCGGCGCTCACTCCATCAGACCACCCTCAATGAGATGTCCCCGGGAGGGCCCATGGGTTTCTTTGATTTCTTCACCGACCGCACCCCGGCAGAACCCGCCGAAATCCGCCTCGTCGCTTTCGTGAGCGGCAAGGTGCAGGGTGTGGGTTTCCGTTGGTGGTGCGCCGGAACCGCAAAGCCTATGGGCCTAACCGGCTACGCCGAAAACCTGGACGACGGGCGCGTGAAAGTTGTTGCGGAAGGTACCGCCACCTCCTGCACTCGCCTGGTGGATGTGCTGCACGGTGACGACACCGCCGGACGCGTGGATGAGGTACTTGTCGAGTGGGAGGAGCCGAGCGGCTCATTCCGCGGCTTCGGCATCAGGTAGCTTTTGCGGGTTCCCACTCAACCTCGTGCACGTTACATCCAGAGCGCAGTTTAGTTAGCCCAGAGCGCCACAAATTGTGCGCGGTTCATATCAGCTCGGCGTACCCGATGCTGCACCGGGTGACCGTTCTCGTCGGGGCGACCGGAGTTCGGGTCAATATCGTCATAGATGCCGGTGAAACCCACCTTAACCGCCACTCGTTCAGAGGCCTCGTTACCCGCCAGGGCGGTCCAGCGGACGGTATCAAGACCCAACCCGAGCGGGTCGAAAGCGTAGCCGAGTACGGCTCGCAGAGCCTCGGTCATATAACCCTTTCCGCGCGCCTTCGGGGCGGCGTAATAACCCAGTTCGGCGCGAGTTCCGGGGCCTTCGGGGGTTCCGTCAACCAGACGCAATTCAATGGTCCCGGCAAACACGCCGGAGGCGTCAATCGCCCAACGCTGAATCTGTCCGACGGCAATCTGGCGGGCAGTGGTGAGCAGGTAGTCCTCGGCGTCGGCGTGCGTGTAGTTCAAGGGAATGCGGGTGTAGCGGAGGATTTCTTCATCGCGGCAGGATTCCACGATGTCGGGGATATCCGCCTCGCGCAGGTGGCGCAGGGTGAGGCGTTCGGTAATGAGTTCGGGTTGGCCAGGCTCTACATATTCGCTGTCTTCTAAGAAGTCACTGTGTTCAGGGGTCATGATTCGAGCTTAACCCCTGGGGTTTGTAAGTGGGATTTGCGCCTGGCAATTTGCACGGGTAGAAACTTTTCGAATACCCCAGAATATTCAGTGATGCATATCATAGTTAAACCTTCGGGTTTTATTCCAAGGCCACTTGATTATTATGAATTATTCATAATAAAATAGTTATCAGGCCCGTTCACTGGGCACTATTAGAACAAGCGCCACGCACTCTCGTCGCGCGACACAAATCAGAAAGAAGAACACTATGGCAGTTCTGACCATCGGCGACCAGTTCCCCGAATACGAGCTCACCGGCGTTGTCCCGGGTAAGCTCGCTGACATCGAAGCAAACGCCCCCGAAGACTACTTCACCACCGTATCCTCCGAGGGTCTGGACGAAGACACCTGGCGCGTCGTCTTCTTCTGGCCGAAGGACTTCACCTTCGTTTGCCCCACCGAGATTGCTGCATTCGGCAAGCTTGCTGACGAGTTCGAGGCACGTGACACCCAGGTGATCGGCGTTTCCGTTGATAACGAGTACACCCACTACGCATGGCGCCGCTCTCACGAAGAGCTCGTGGACCTGCCCATCGTCATGGCATCCGACCTCAAGCGTGAGCTGGTTAGCGCGCTGGGCATCCTGAACAAGGACGGCGTTGCAGACCGCGCAACCTTCATCATCGATCCCCACAACACCATCCAGTCGGTCTCCATTACCGCTGACTCTGTCGGCCGTAACACCGACGAGGTGCTCCGTCAGCTGGACGCACTGCAGTCCGACGAGCTGTGCGCATGCAACTGGAAGAAGGGTGCAGAGACCATCGACGCATTCAAGGAGATGAAGTAATCCATGAGCATCGATAACCTGCGTTCGGCTCTGCCTTCCTACGCGAAGGACATGAACCTCAACCTGTCCTCTCTGCCCCGCATTACCTCCCTGTCCGAGCAGCAGCTCTGGGGTGCAATCCTCGCAACCGCAGCAGCAACCAAGGTTGACTCTGTTGTTGTTGAGATTGCTGCAGAGGCTAAGGAGCACCTGAGCGACACCGCTTACGAGGCTGCTCTGGGCGCTGCAACCATCATGGGCATGAACAACATCTTCTACCGCACCCGTGGCTTCCTGAACGGTGCATACGATGACCAGCGCGCAAACCTGCGCATGCAGATCATCGGCAAGAACGGTGGCATTGAGAAGCTCGACTTCGAGATGTTCGCACTGGCAGTGTCCGCAGTCAACGGCTGCTCCCACTGCGTTGAAGCTCACGAGCACACCCTGCGCGAAGAGGGCGCAACCAAGGAACAGGTCAACGACCTGATCCGTATTGCTGCAACCCTCGGTGGCGTGGCACAGGGCATTCAGCTGGCTGAGGCACTGGGCTAAACCCACTAAGCGTTAGAGCTTACACAGAAGCGGCGCATCCACCCATCACGGGTCGGATGCGCCGCTTCCGCTATGCCCTCAAGCCCCGGCCTTCAAACAGCCTTGATACAAGCGCCTCTTAACTAGGAGCAGAGGCGGGGGCGGGTCTACAATAAATCGGTGCCATTTCAGGTACGCGCACAGGCAGACAGAGCCGGATGCGGTGATAACGTCGTCACCCGACCCGCCCACCGTGCGCGCCTTACCCGCACCCCACAGCACACGTATCACGTACGCAGGAGAACGCCCATGCACGAGCTCTTTGACCCGGACCAGGTATTCCGCATCGTCGACATTGCCGCCGTTGTCGCCAACGGCCTGCTCGGCGGTGCTGTGGCGCGCGCCTTCCGATTCGACATTGTGGGCTTCCTGCTGCTCGCAGTCGCCTGCGGTATGGGCGGCGGTATGATCCGTGACATCCTACTCAACTCTGGTCTGCCGGTGGCACTCACCGACGGCGGCTACTGGGTAGGCGCTATCGGCTCCTCAATTCTGGCGTACAGCATCGATTTGAGTGCCCGCTGGGCAACCCGAACCATGCTCGTCATCGACTTCATCGGTATGGGTGCGTGGGCGGCAACTGGCACCATTAAGTCCCTGAACCTGGGTCTGCACTGGCTGCCCGCTATTGCACTGGGTGTGACCACCGCGGTCGGCGGCGGCGTTATCCGTGACATTATGGTCAACCGCATTCCGGCAATTTTTGGTGGCAACTCCCTGTATGCGACGGTCGCGTTTGTGGGGGCCGCCGAGACCGCCCTCGTGACTGGCCTATTCCACCGCCCGAACCTGGCGATGGGTCTGTCCATTCTGCTGTGTTTGGTGCTGGGTGTACTCGCCCACGCGAAGAATTGGCAACTGCCTACCACTCCGGCTGAGCTACGTGTGCCTCGCCCGCGTCTCTTCACTTTCGGTAAGCAGGAGGACCGCACCACCGTTGCTAATGAGGGCTGGGCGCCCGGTGCTCCACTCACTGAGCAGCTTGAGGTGATTAATGCTGAGCAGTTGGAGGAGTATCGTCGCTCTAAGGGACTTTCAGAGTAAAAACCAATATATGCTGTATATAGAATATGGGCTGGTTTCTGCTGATCAGATAATCATCTGATGAGCAGAAATCAGCCCACATTTACTATATGCAGTACAACTAAATCGTGTACTCAGTGCTGTCATACACGGTCAAGAACTTACAGATACGCTCATCATCCGAAGCAAAGAAACCGGTCGGCTCACCGTTATAGCGTAGGGTACCGTTCTCCAGGAACACGATACGGTCCGCGACCTTCTTCGCAAACGCCATATTGTGCGTCACGATAACCAGGGAGCGACCCTCCTTCGCCAGCTGCATGAGCACGCGAATGACCTCCGCCTCCAGCTCGGGATCCAACGCACTCGTCGGCTCATCAAATAGCAGGTAGGAGGGTTCCAGTGCCAGGGCGCGGGCAATCGCCACACGCTGCTGCTGGCCACCAGAGAGGGCGTCCGGGTAGGAATCCACCTTGTCGGCAAGACCCACCTTCGCCAGCAGCTCGCGGGCACGCTCCTGAGCCTCCTGAGCACTCAGGGTGCCGTTGAGGGTCGGGGCGAGCGCCACGTTCTTCAACGCCGTGTAGTTCGGGAACAGGTTGAACTGCTGGAACACCATCGCAGAACGGGAACGAATATCACGCACCTGCACGTCGGTGAGCTTCTGGCTGTAGTCCACCTGCGCACCGTCAATGATGAGCGTGCCAGACTGCGGGGTTTCCAGCAGGTTCAGGCAACGCAGCAGAGTCGACTTACCGCTACCGGAGGGGCCCAGAATAACCGTGGTTTCACCGTCGGGGATATCCAGGCTAATGTTCTTGAGAACCTGCGTCTCACCAAAGCTCTTCGATAGGGATTCAACGCTAAGCATTGTTGCTCCTCACGTAACGGTTGCTGTACTTCTCCAGCGCCGACTGCGCGGCGGTCAGCAGAGTGAAAATCACCAGGTAAATGATGGCGACCTCGGAGTACATTGCCAGCGGCTCGAAGGTACGCGACGCGATCTGCTTACCGGTCTGGAACAGGTCAACCATCGAAATGACCGACACCAGCGAGGTGCCCTTAATCAGGTCAATGAAGTTGTTGCCCAGGTTCGGCAGAGCGATACGCACCGCCTGCGGAATGACCACGTGGCGCAGGGTCTGCATGCGGGTGAAGTTCAGGGTTGCCGCCGCCTCGAACTGGCCACGCGGAATAGCCGCCACCGCGGAACGGAAGGTCTCCGCCACGTACGCACCGGTATGTAGGCTCATCGTGATGATTGCGGCACTCCACACATCCAGGGCGATCCCGACCTTCGGCAGACCATAAAAGACAATGAACAGCTGCACCAGCAGCGGGGTACCGCGGAAAACCCAAATGTACACCCACGCCAGCCAGTTCACCGGTGCGAAGCGGCTCGTGCGCGCGCCCGCAGACACAATGCCCACCAGCAGCGCCACAGCGAAAGAAATCAGCGACAGCGGAATGGTCACTGCCAGGGTCGAACCCAGCAGCTGAGGCAGGGACTCAGCCCAAAGATTCAGGTAGCGTTCCATAAACGGAACTCAGCTCCTTTAATTAGTTCTTCGGGGAGAGGTCTTCGCCCACGTACTTCTCGTAAATCGCCTTGATGTCACCGTTCTGCAGGTGATTCTTCAGCGAATCGTCGATAGCGTTACGCAGGGCATCCTGACCCTTAGGCAACAGGATGGAGGAGTTGCTGCCGGTGCCCAGGTCACCGGAGAGCAGGCGCAGGTTAGCGTCCGGGTGCTCTTTGAAGTACTCAGCGAAGGACACGGAGTCGTTCGCGGTCATCTCTGCACGGCCCGAGAGGACCTGCTCGATAGCCTCATCAAAACCGGAAACAACCACGATTGAGGCGCCCTTCGCCTCCACCATCTTGCGGAAGTTCGAGGTCTCAGACTGCGCCGAGGAGTGACCGGAAATCTCGCTCACGTTCAGCAGGGAAGAATCTTTCTTCACCGCGACCTTCGGTTCGGAGTACAGGTAGGGTACGGAGAAGTCATACTTCTGCTTACGCTCATCGGTTGCAGAAACGTTGTTGATGACGATGTCGTAGCGGTCAGCGTCCACGCCGGCGATCAGGGAATCCCAGGGGGTTTCGGTGAACTCTGCGGTGACGCCCAGGTCCTTAGCGACCAGGTCGATGATTTCCTTCTCGAAACCGACCAGGGTGCCGTTCGAGTCGTGGAAGGAGAAGGGGCGGTAGGTACCCTCCAGGCCCACACGGATCTTTCCGGCAGACTTGATAGCCTCCAGCTTGTTGGTACTGGATGCGGTGCTGCTGCCATTGGAGCCGCACGCTGCGAGCAGTGCAGCTAGGCCTGTGAATGCGGAGCCTGCGAGGACGGTGCGGCGGTTAATCATTGCGGACATGTTGTTCTTCTTTCGTGTGGTGGTTGATGCTCTTGTAGTTGCGGGTTGTCGCCCTGCGGTAACCCGGGGGCATCATGCGGCGTGCCCCTCTCTGCGGGTGCAACGCTGGCTATCGTACAGCTATTCCCGGTGGGAAAGAATTCAACGTAACATTCCGTCACAATCTGTGAGAGAGGAAAACCCGGCGGTCGGTACGCGTGTGTGCTGCGTGCCGGCCGCCGGGCTCCACACTAGGATACCGGTTCAGCACCCCAGAACATAGAGGTAAGGTTTACCTCAAAGCTGAACTGCTCTCCACAAGGGGCGATGCTACGCCCTCAATCTCACCCACAACACACCGGATGCTCCACCGGGCACTACACCGGGCACAGATAAGGGGCGCGCCCGGGAATCACCCCGGGTACGCCCCTTATCGTTCAAGCACTGACAAGCACCTAATTTTTGTAATTACAAGCTACAGCGGCTTATACAGCACAGGCTGCTTACTTCGACAGCACCTGACGCTTCGAAGAAATCACGCCCGTGTTAAAACCAGCCAGGTGCAGACCACCGTGGAAACGCGCATGCTCAATCTTCACGCACTTATCCATCACCACGTTCAGGCCGGCAGCCTCACCAATCGCGGCAGCCTCCTCGCTCCAGGAGCCCAGCTGCATCCACACGGTCTTCACACCCAGATCCACAGCCTCCTGAACCACACCCGGCAGGTCCTCATTACGGCGGAAAATCTCCACCAAATCCGGGACCTCCGGCAAGTCCTGCAGCGACGGGTACACAGGCTGACCCAGAACCAGCTTGCCCTTTGCCGCCAGAATCGGGTTCACAAAGTACAGCTTGTACGGTGACGCCGACTGCAGGTACGTCGCCACAAAGTACGAAGCACGCGAAATCTTATCGCTCATACCCACAATCGCAATCGTGCGGGTATTACGCAGAATGTTCAGACGCTCAGGGGCGGAAGGACCCACCCAGGTACGCTTCTCAGTCATTACTTTTCCTCCTGAGTGGTAGTAGGCAGGGAGCAGGACGCGCCAGCAGCGTCCTCGGCGGCCTTAGCAGCGGCAACCGCTTCCTCAGCCACCACAATCTTGTCTGCGCTGGATTCTCCAACACGCTCACCGGCGTGGTTCAGACCGGTTGCGTAGGTTAGCGCCTGGTCCAGGTCCCAAATGATGTCTTCAACGTCTTCCAGACCCACCGAGATACGGATCAGGTCCTCACCGACGCCAGCAGCTTCAAGCTGCTCACGCGACAGCTGCTGGTGCGTGGTCGAACCCGGGTGCAGCACCAACGTACGGGAGTCACCAATATTCGCCAGATGGCTTGCCAGCTGCAGGGCGCCGATGAACTCGCCACCGACCAGGCGGCCGGATGCCTTCTCGGTGCCCTTGACACCGAAGGAGAACACGGAACCGACACCCAGCGGTAGCAGCTTCTTGCCGCGCTCATAGTGCGGGTGGTCTTCCAGACCAGCGTAGTTCACGTAGGCGATACGCTGATCCTCAACCAGCCAGGCGACAACCTGCTTAGCGTTCGCCAGGTGCGCATCCATGCGCTGCGGCAGGGTCTCAACACCCTGCAGTAGGTTGAACGCGGCCTGCGGGCTCAGCGACGGACCGAAGTCACGCAGCTGCTCAGAACGCAGCTTAGTGAGGAAACCGTACTCACCGAAGTTACCCCACCAGGACACACCATTGTAGGAAGGAACCGGCTCGGTCATGGACGGGAAATTGCCGTTACCCCAGTTGAAGCGACCGGACTCGACGACGATACCGCCGAGGGTGGTTCCGTGACCGCCCAGGAACTTGGTGACCGAGTGGATGACGATGTCCGCGCCGTGCTCGATGGGGCGAATCAGGTAGGGGGTGGACAGGGTTGCGTCCACGACCAGGGGGATGCCTGCCTCGTGTGCGACCTCTGCGAGGCCTTCCAGGTCGGCAACCTCACCGGAGGGGTTCGCCACGATTTCGGTGTAGATTGCCTTGGTGTTCTCGGTCAGTGCCGCCTTGTAGTCGGCGGGGTCGGTTCCGGGAACGAAGGTGGTCTCAATGCCGAAGCGGCGCAGGGACACGTCCAGTTGGGTGACGGTGCCGCCGTAGAGCTGCGAAGAAGCAACAATGTGGTCGCCCTGCTGGCACAGCGCCGCGAAGGTGATGAACTCGGCAGCCATACCGGAGGCGGTTGCTACCGCACCGATACCGCCTTCGAGGGAGGCGATGCGCTCCTCCAGCGCGGCGACAGTGGGGTTGGATAGGCGCGAGTAGATGTTGCCGTACTTCTGCAGGGAGAAGAGGTTCGCAGCGTCGTCAGCGTCTTTGAAGACGAAGGAGGTGGTCTGGTAGATAGGGACCGCGCGGGCACCGTGCTCAGCGTCGGGGGTGCCGCCCGCGTGTAGTGCGCGGGTGCGGAAGCCGAAAGTGTGTTCAGCCATTGGTTTGCTCCTGGTGTATCTGCTGTATCTGCCCGCCTGTGTGCGGGGAGTCGATAGTGGCTCGACTTTATACTGTGCCACCGGCGGCGGGGTGCACCAAGTGCGGGTACCTATATGTCGTTTATTGCGGATTATGACGGGGCATCATATCAGCCGTCATAACAACTTCTGTTATGACGGCTGATATGATGCGCGGTCAATGAGACCGATAAAAATACCCAGTTTTAGCCTGCTTTTCCGGGATTTTCAAGATTCTAAGAGTGATGAAGATACCGCATCATATCAACATCATCGCAGGATCATAACAACATCATGACAAGTCTTGTTATGATGCTGTTATGACGTTGCTATGACGTTCACCAAGAAGTAGCCATCGGGAGCATACATGGAAACAAACACCGCCGAACTCATCGAAAACCTACGCCGTAGCCAGGCTGAAAACGGACAGGTAGAAGTCAAAGCTGCAGCTGGCGGGTTCCTCAAGTCTGTTCTTGAAACCGTTAGCGCCTTCGCTAATGGAGACGGTGGCACCATTCTTCTCGGCCTCACCGACCCGGCAGAAGGTCTACAGCCGGTTGAAGGTTTCAACGCACAGGCAGTCCATGATGCATCTGTTGAGGCAATCCGTTCCAAGATTACGCCTCGACCTCCGGCAGATATTCACATTGAGCCAGTAGAGGGCCAGCGCCGTATCGTGCGCATCGATGTACTCCCCGGCGACCCGACGCAGAAGCCCTACTACATCGAAGCACACGGCATGTATAACGGCTCCTACCAGCGTGTTGGAGAGGCCGATATTCGCCTGACTAAGTACGAGATTGACCGCCTCCTAGAGAACCGCAGTCAGCCCCGCTATGACGAGGAGCTGATTAGTGAGGCAAGCTTCAAAGACTTCTCCCCCACCCTTGTGAGTGCCTATGTCGCTCGCCTGCGCGAGGAGCAGCCTCGTGTTTTTGCGGCGCTTTCTGACCGTGAGGTTCTTCTGCAGGCACGCATTCTACGCATCGATTCTCAGGGCCGAGAAGTGCCCACTCTTGGAGCGCTTCTCGCTATGGGTTCATACCCGCAGGCGTTCTTCCCACAGCTGATGATGAGCGTTGTTGTTCTTCCTGGTGAAGAGCTTGGTGAGGTCACCGAGGACGGTCGACGTTTCCTGGACAATCACAGCTGTACCGGCCCTATCCCCTCCATGTTGGATGAAGCTATGGGCGTTCTGGTTCGCAATATGCGCAAAACATCCACGATGGAGGGCCTCAACAGCAGCGGTATCGGGCGGGTTGAGCGCTACGAGTATCCGCTGGAGGCTATCCGCGAGCTCCTGGTCAACGCCCTCATGCACCGCGACTACTCCCCTGGTGCGCGCGGCTCGCAGGTGCAGGTTGAGCTCTACACCAACCGCCTGGTGGTGCGTAGCCCGGGTGGTATTTACGGTGCTGTAACTATCCGAGATTTCGGTCAGCCCGGTGTTTCTTCAACCCGCAATAGCTACTTGGCAAGCATTCTGACTGATCTGCCCGACCCGGGTACGGGGCGTTTGATTGCAGAGAATAGGGCTTCCGGTATTCCCACGGTTCTGCGAGCGCTGAAGGATGCGGGTCTGCCCGCTCCCCAGTTTGCTGACCGTCTACTCTATGTGCAGGTCACTCTGATGCAGCCTCCGCAGGGTGTGTCTTCTACGGAGCAGAAGACCGCGCCTGAGGATAAGATTCAGCAAGTAACCCCTTCCGAAAACAAACATTCAGCCGACACCGTCGAACTGGCGGGGGCCTATGCGTCGCTTGACGGCCTCAGTGAACGCCAGGCCGGCATTGTGCGCGGTCTGCGTGCACAGGGCGAGGCGGTTTCCGCGGCATTTATCCAGGAGCATTGGGGGCGGGGCGCTTCACGTACTTCCATTACGAATGACCTGCGCGGTCTTGTGGATGCGAAGCTGATTGTCCCGACGGCTCCGCCGCGTAGTAAGAACCGTAAATATCGCGCTGCTTAGACGTGCCCGATAAAAGGTACATAAAGGGGAGGGAAATAGAGCGGATATTCTCTATTTCCCTCCCCTGGTGCGTAGCTAGCCGAGTCAGTAACTAACCGAGGCGGCGTTGAAGGCAACCCCGGCTTAGCGGCAGGGCTTTAGCCGCAAGCCCACTCAAAGACGACCTGCGAGAAATCGCGGGCGGCAAGCGCCTCCGGAGTAATCAGCCAGTTTGCCGCACCGGCATCACCCCACATCACGTACACGCCCTCCTCTGCGTCCTCACCCCACTCCGATTCGATGGTCAGCAGGTTCACAGTGTGGCCGCGCAGCTCCTCGAACTCATCGCGCGGATCCTCCTGCACGAATGAAGGGTAGCCGCCGATATGCGAGTAATCCCTCTCCTCCGATTCGAAGGGCTCCAGCAGGTTGTAGGAGGCGTCATCTCGTGCATTCGGTTCCTTAGGAAGCTTCTGGTCCGGGTACATTTCATCCCAGGCGTCAGCGAACTGGTCGTAGATTTCGAAGCCACCGTCCAGGAAGCCCTGTTCCCAGGTCTCGAAGGCAAGTGCGTACTCGGCAGTCTCCTCAGAAACACCCTTACCATCAGGTCCCAGAGGCCAGCCGCCCTCGTCCCAGTCAACGTTGGGGAAGAGAGCATCCGGGTTCGGCTCACCCAGAGTCTCGTAGTAGATAACGCGGTGGTTCTTCTGCGAGAGCGGCTTCTCGTAGTCGTAACCCCACAAGCATTCTTCGTCATTGGGATTAATCCAGAACTGCAGCAGACCGGTCGCCGGGTAGATATTGTTTTCGGGCAGGTCGGCGCAGTTAATCTGCGCAATCATGCCCAGCGGCTCCCCCTTCTCATTGGTCGGCGGCAACTCGCCGGCGGGCAGGTACGGGCGGCCATCAATTTTAGAAGCAGTCTGAGGCAGCGGCGCTTCGGGGCGGGTTACCTTCAGACGGATCGCCTGCTTGCGGGCGCCACGCTCGTTGAGTGCGTCGATGACGCGGCGTACCTGCGCCAGGGTCTCTTCTGAGGGCTTGTTCCTCGGCATGATGTGTTCGTTTCGTCGGTGAATTATTCGGTGTGGAAGGCGCGGGCAACGATACCGCTGCGCCTTTCTGCCCCCATTAGACCCTATTTCGGGCGGGCACGCACCGATTCCGGTCACGAGTGCATCCAGCGGGCAAAAAGCAGGTGCATGGCGTGCAGAAAGCGCCGATTCCGGCCGCATAGGAAAGCACCCGGTTTTCTGTGTTTTACGGGCGGTTTCAGAATTTTTCAGAATTTTCCCAGTTTTACCCCGGGGTAGATTAAAAACTGCTTATCGTGTCAGGGGTCGCTCATAGAGTGTAGGTGTTGGAAGGGACGATCCTTCCGACCGGACACGCCGTCTCCTGCGGTGTTGCCGCTAGGTTAATTCAGCATCTACGGAAGGAACGGTCATGGAAAACACCACTCACGAGAGCCAGTACGCAAACGCAGAGATTTCCTGCACCGCAGATGAGCAGCTGTGCCGTGATGCAGAGTTCAACCTGCTAATGCAGGCGGGCACCATCGTTCGTATGGAGCGTTTCAACGTGGAGGAGCTCCGCGGCGTTCTGAAGCAGCTGGTGGCTGACGGTTCGTGCTTCCGCACCGCGCCGGTGTCCTCGACTATGGACCGCGTGATGCGTCACCTGACTCAGGGCGCTTCCGGTTACGAGGCGAACCTGGCTGAGCTACGTGCGGCGGCGCAGAACGCTCTGCTGTTCGTGTTCCCCCTGGAGAAGGACCTGGAGATGTGCCTGCGCTTTGAGCGTGTGCAGGGTACCGGCCTGGCGTTGACTCGCCTGGGTGTGAGCCCGGTCAATGGTGACCTGTGGACTCAGCACTGGGCGATGCGCGTGCTGGAGTGCACTGGCGGTGTGTTCGCGGTGGAGTCCGCTCCGGGGGCCTGCGATTTTGAGCTGCACCACAAGGTGTTCTACGCGATGCTGTCGCTGGTTGAGCTGTCGACTTTGGGTCTGTCGGCTGAGCCGAAGGACTTCTACATGTTTGCCGATTCGGAGGCTGTGTGTAAGAAATTCAAGCGTGAGCGTCGTGATTGCCGCCGCGCAATGCGTGCCCAGTACGACCGCGCGGCATAAGGTATATCGTGTATGTCATATCCGGCATACACACATATCAGAGCCATTTATTCTTCTTGAAGAACCAATAGAGGAGCAGACAGGAACCCACCATGAGCAACAGCGCGGCGGGGTAGCCGAACTGCCATTTGAGTTCGGGCATGACCTCAAAGTTCATGCCGTAGATCGAGCCAACGATGGTGGGCACCATGAGCAGCGCCGCGTAGGCGGAGATTTTCTTAGTGTCATCGTTCTGCTGCTGACCGAGCAGGGTATCGTGCACGCGCAGAGCGTTTTCGAGAGAGCTACGAAGGTCTTCAAGGCGTTCTTTTATTTGTGTTACGTGGTCGAGCACGTTGCGGAATTGCCGGGCGAGCTCAACCGCTTCTTCATTCTTTTCTTCGTCGGATGCGCCCGGGTAGGGTGAGGGGTCGAGCGTACCGGTGCGCATGCCTTCGATGATACGGCCAATCATGGATTCGAGGGGTCGGCAGGCACGCTGGAAGTCGATAACCTGGTTGAGCAGTTCGTAGATGCGCTGGGCGAGGGGGTTGGCGTCTCGTCGCTCATTGGTGGAGAAGAGGATGTCTTCGATTTCGTCACTGTCGTTTTCGAGGCCGTCCAGCACGGGTGCATACCCGTCGACGGTGCTGTCGAGGATACGGTGCAGCAGTCGGGCGGGGGATGCGTCGGGGGTGGCGTAGAACAGGTTGAACTGGTCGTTGATGCGCTGGTTGTTGCGTTGTTCGTCGCGGACGAGTGCGAGGGTGTAGCGAGGGCCGGTGAAGAGGTGCAGTTCGCTGAGGCGCACTTCTTCTTCTTTGTCGAGGTAGATAGCGGGGCGGATGACGGTGAAGAGGGAGTCGCCGTATCGTTCTAGTTTGGCGCGCTGGTGGCCTCGTCCGGCATCTTCGATGGCGAGTTCGTGCAGATTGAAGGTTTCTTGCAGGCCGTACAGTTCGTAGATGTCGGGGTTGGCGTATCCGAGGGCGACAGCGGTGTTAGGCTGCTGGTAGGCGTTGAGGGTTTCTTCTTCGGGTGCGCCTATGCGGATACGGTCTCCGCTGGGGTAGATGGCTCCGGTAATGTAGGTCATCGTTGTCCTCCTCTGAACGCTTTTGCACCACGTGTGCGAGGCGCTCTTTCCAGCATACGGCACACGCCCCACCCGGTCACATGTACCGCGCGTGCACCCAGCATACGAAAAGCCCCCGGAAGGCACCTATAAGGTACCCTCCGGGGGTTCACGTATTTAGCTTATTAGATTAGTTTTCGTTGATGAGGTCGCGAACCACAATGGTCTGGTCACGATCCGGGCCCACACCAATCGCAGAAATACGGCAGCCGGAAATCTCTTCCAGCTTCAGCACGTACTTACGGGCATTCTCGGGCAGCTCATCCAGGCTCTTCGCATCCGAAATGTTCTCGGTCCAGCCGTCGTAGTACTCGAAAATCGGCTTAGCGTGGTGGAAGTCAGTCTGAGTCATCGGCATCTCGTCGTGGCGCACACCGTCAACATCGTAAGCCACACAAACCGGGATCTTATCCAGGCCGGTCAGGACGTCCAGCTTGGTGATGAACAGGTCGGTGAAGCCGTTGATACGCACAGCCTGACGCGCCAGCACGGCATCGTACCAGCCGCAACGACGCGGGCGGCCAGTGTTCACACCGAACTCGCCGCCGGTGGTTCGCAGGAACTCGCCCATCTCATCGAACAGCTCGGTCGGGAAGGGACCAGCACCCACGCGGGTGGTGTACGCCTTCTGAATACCAATCACGCGGGAGATGCGGGTCGGGCCCACGCCCGAACCGACGCATGCACCGCCGGAGGTCGGGTTGGAGGAGGTCACGAACGGGTAGGTGCCGTGGTCAACGTCCAGGAAGGTTGCCTGGCCGCCCTCCATCAGCAGGGTCTTACCCTCGTCCAGTGCCTTGTTCAGCAGCTGGGTGGTGTCCACAATCATCGGCTTCAGACGCTCAGCGTATGACATGAAGTACTCGACGATTTCATCGACCTCAACGTGGCGGCGGTTGTAGACCTTCACCAGCAGTTCGTTCTTCTGGCGCAGTGCACCTTCAACCTTCTGGCGCAGAATCGACTCGTCCAGGATGTCCTGAACACGCACGCCGAGGCGGCCAACCTTATCCATGTAGGCGGGGCCGATACCGCGGCCAGTGGTGCCGATAGCACGCTTGCCGAGGAAACGCTCGGTCACCTTGTCCATGGTCTGGTGGTAGGGTGCGACCAGGTGTGCGTTAGCGGAAATCTTCAGGCGGGAAGTATCAGCACCACGAGCCTCAAGGCCGTCAATCTCAGCGAAAAGAGCTTCAGGGTTAACAACTACGCCGTTACCAATCACGGGGACGGCGTTATCGCTCAGGATACCCGCGGGCAGCAGCTTCAGCTCAAACTTCTGGCCGTTCACCACCACGGTGTGACCGGCGTTGTTACCGCCGTTGGGCTTGACCACGTAGTCTACGCGGGGTCCGAGCAGGTCGGTTGCCTTGCCCTTACCCTCATCGCCCCACTGGGCGCCCACAATCACGACAGCTGACATTTTTGTGCTCCTTGAAAGCCTTGAAGATACGCACCGGATTTCACGGCGCGGCGGCGACCTACCGCCTCATGATCCGGGTAGGCACAGCTCTTCTAATGATACCGTGCCCACCCCTTTAAGTCCCGTGTAACGAGTCGATAGGCGTGCCGAATACGGTGCCGGTGAGCTTCACCAAGCACGGCAACGCCCCCATCCAATATTCAGACGGGGGCGCTACCGATATGAGCCGTGAAGACTACTTGAGGATCTCGATGAAGGTCATCGGGTAGGTGTACTGCTCACCGCGGTTTGCAGCTAGAGCAGCCAGGCTGTGGAAGATAACCATCAGGATAGACACAACCAGCGGGACAACCCACAGGATGATGCCCAGGATGCCGAAGGTCACCACCATCAGCACCCAGGACGCCATGCTGATGAGCCACAGGGAGAAGTTGAAGTTGAACGCACGACGTGCCGATTCCTTAGTGAAACCGTAACCGGGCTTGTCCTTGTAGATGAACCACATCACCAGCGGTGCGAGAATACTTGCGGTTGCAAAAGACAGTAGCGACAGAATTGCAGAAGCCAGGTGTGTGAGCATCGCCATGTTCTGGTCATCCTTGGAGGAAACCACGTAACCGTTGGGCTGACCCGGCGCCTGCGAGTAGGAGGGTGCCTGCTGGGAGTACTGGTTGTACTGTTCAGGGTGCTGGGACATCGTTCTTTTCCTTAATCTATCGATGAGTGGATACAGCTAATCGTTGAGGCGCGGCAGCAGAATAACTCGCCGTTTTCGGCGGGTGCCCGCCTCGCTCTGCTTGGTCGCAACGCTCGTGATGGTTTCACCCTATCAAGGCAAGGTAAATGGAATATTAACCCTCGCCGGACAGCAGGCGAAGAAACCCGAATATGACAAGAAAAAGACGCCTCTGCCCCTCCACGCGGTGTTACGTGCGTGGAGGGGCAGGTCGTTATACGGTTCTGGGGCTACTCTGTTGTTTTGTGAATCCCTCGATGTCCGCGTAGCCATCCGGCCGGCGGTGTACACCAGGTAGTACCAGTACTCGGCATACCCCGTCTCCGCTGACGCAATCCCCGCACTCGGCGAATCCGGTGCATCCGCCAAGGCGCTGCTGCTACACCTACACAACGGCACCGGTGACCTCTCCGGCACCAACGGCGCTAAGGGCAACCGCACCGAGGTACTGAACATCAAGGATCAGCAGACCGAGTACATCACTCCGTCCCGCTTCACCGATGTGAAGAACACCGATCAGTGCTACACCAAAATCTCTTGGTTGGCTCAGCATCGCATCACCACCGGCTGCCTGGACGGCACCTACCGCCCGCTAGAGTCCGTGGAACGTGGCGGCTGACTTCGTTGAGCGCTATAAGAGCGTCTTTGAAAATCTAAGCCACTGATATTCCTTTGAAAAAGAAGTACCCCCGGCGAATGCTGTACGCATCTGCCGGGGGTACTTGCTTGCCCTGCCCGAGGCGGGCTAGTTAGTGGCGGCGGGCTTCTTTACGGTTGAGCTTCTCAATGGCGGCTTCCACCTTGGACTTGCGGTGACTCAGCTTCCAGAGGCTAAAAGACTGCGTCAAGGTACTCTTGCCTATCTCCACGAGGGAAGGCAGCCCCTGCCGGATGAGTGCCTCATTGATTTCTTCCTGGGTGGCGCCCTGCTCCTTCATCTGCTCGACGATGATGTTCGCCTCCGCTATTTTCCCGGAGGTGAGCGGGTGGTTTTCGAGGCTGGTTTCGATGTCTACGAGCTCATCGTAGAGTTCAGTTTTTGTTTTTGCCATGGTGCTGTCTTCACCGTCCTTGGTTGACGTGTTCTGTGGCGTAGCGGGGGTGGGGGCGTTTTCCCTCATCACCGGGTGTTTTGAACGGTATTTGAACCGTACACTCATCCTAGCAAACGAGGGGGGGTGGAACAAGGATTGCAACCTGTGAGTACGCTGCGTATTTGCGGAACTAGAGGAAGGCTAGAGCAGCACTGAACCCGCCGCGTACGCCGCGCTGAACGGACCGTGTGGAACACTACCTCGCCTCCCTCGGCGGTTCACCGCACGGGCCATAAGGTGGAGCGTACACTTAAGTCATGCGTGAATTACAGGCACAGATTATCCGTGAAATGGGCGTCAAGCCCAACATGACCGAAGAGCAGGCACGCGAAGAAGTGGAGCGCCGCATCCAGTTCATCTGCGACTACCTGGAAGCCACTGGAAGCCGCGGCCTGGTACTGGGCATCAGCGGCGGCATTGACTCCACCCTGGCGGGTCGCCTCTGCCAGCTGGCGGTGGACCGCCTCAATGAGCGTGGCCGCACCACCGAGTTCGTGGCAGTGCGTCTGCCCTACCGTGTGCAGCACGACGAAGAGGACGCGCAGGAGGCGCTGCGTTTCATCCAGCCCACCCGCTCCCTGACCTTCAACATTGCCGAAGCCGTGGATGGCTTCGACACCGCCTACGCTGCCGCGACCGGCGAGCAGATTAGCGATTTCAACAAGGGTAATGTGAAGGCGCGCGCCCGCATGATCGCCCAGTACGCGATTGCTGGCGGCCCCGGCTACCTGGTGGTCGGCACCGACCATGCGGCGGAATCCATTACGGGTTTCTTCACGAAGTTCGGTGACGGCGGCGCGGACCTGCTGCCGCTGGCTGGTCTGAATAAGCGTCAGAACCAGCTGTTGCTGCGTGTTTTGGGTGCGTCTGAGCGTCTGTGGGCTAAGCCTCCGACTGCTGACCTGCTGGACGGCGTGCCCGGCCGTACCGATGAGGATGAGCTGGGTCTGACTTACCCGCAGATTGACGACTACCTGGAAGGTAAGGAAATCGACGAGGCGGCAGCTGCAAAGCTGGAGCAGATTTACCTGCGTAGCCGCCATAAGCGCACTACTCCGGTGACGATTTTTGATTCTTGGTGGAAGAACTAGCGCGGAAGAATCTAGCGTCTTCCGGTTGAGCGCCTCAACCAGCGTAAGAACTAACGTAAAAGCCCCGGCTCCCTCGATGGGAGTCCGGGGCTTTTACTATGTTTTCGCAGGCTGAAGACTATGCCTTCCGCTCGGACTGTGCGCCAGAAACCTGGGCAGCCTGAGCATCAGATTCCTCAGAACCTTCAGCTTCTACCTCAGGCTCAGCGGGCGGTACCTTCGTGCCGCCCGTAGCGAGGAACAGTACCAGACCCAGCGCGCAGGCGAGCACCTGAGTGAAGGGGAACGCCCAGGTCAGGCCCTTAAAGCCGAACCACATATTGCCGAAGTACACGGCGGGGAAGAACAGCAACGCAATGCCGAGGGTCATCAGCATTGCCGGGCCGCCCTTACCGGATGCCTGGAACCAGGAGACAAACACGATGCTGACCGCGTTGAACACGGCGGCAAGCATCAGCGCGACCAAGACCTCTTCGCCGGTGGAGACCAGACGCTCATCACCAACCACGGCAAGCAGTTCGCGGCGGAAAATCAGCACCGGGATAGTGAGCACCACGGAAGTTGCCACAGACAGTATGGTTGCGGTGCGCAGCGCCTCCTTCACGCGGGCGCCGTTGCGGGCACCGTATGCGTAGGCGTACAGCGGAATACCGCCCATGCACAGGCCCATACAGAGCATTTCGGGCACCATGTTCAGGCGCATTGCTAGGCCGAATGCCGCCACAGTATCATCACCGTAGGAGGCAGCGAGGTTGTTCAGCAGCAGGGCGGAGAAGATCAGGTTCAGGCTCTGAATGAGCTCAGCGGCACCGACCGCGACCACGGGCTTAATGATGGCGGGGTCGAGGGAGAAGTCACGGATGTTCGCGGAGAAGTTCTCGCTCTTACGCATCAGGAACAGCAGGTAGTACAGCATGGACGCAACGTTCGCCAGGACCATCGCCCAGCCGGCACCGGCGATACCCATGTCCATGATGGCGATGAACAGCACGTCAAAGATGCAGGTGACGACGGTGCCGACGATGATGCCGTACATGGACTGCTTGGCGTAGCCTTCGGATCGGACCAGCTGTTCCAGGGTGAACATGCCGATGGCGAAGGGGGCGCCGAGGAACATGAGGTGCACGTAGATGCGGGTCGGTTCGTAGGAGCCGCCGGAAGCACCCATAATGCCGGTAATCGGGTCGGCAAGGATGAAGCCGATAATGGCGGCGATAACGCCTGCACCGAGTGCCGAGTAGAGCGCGAAGGAGGTGACACGGTGGATTTCGTGGGCGGGCTGGCCTTCGCCAAGCTTTCGGGAGGCGAGGGTGGAAGCGCCCAGACCGAACAGGCCCGCAATTGCCATGATGACGCCGAAGACGGGCACACCGTAGCCGGTGGCGGCGAGCTCTTCGACGCTGCCGTAGTGGCCGACGAAGTAGGAGTTCACCACGTTGTAGATGCTGGTGATGGCGAGGCCGAGTGCCATGGGCACGCCGAGAGAGAGTAGCGCCTTGAGGATAGGGGCGTCTTTGAGCAGGTAGATGTTCTGCGGATCTTCGCTTGCACCGTGCGGGCCATGTCCTGCGGTGGGTGCGGTGTTGTTGGATGCGCCGTTTTTGGGCGCGTTGTTTTCAGTCTGGTGGGACGTCATAGGTTCCTTGGTCTGTGCGGTCCGGTCACTTGTGTGCGTCAGATAGACGGCTGATGTCCGCGAGTGTGCGGGGCCGGGGTGCCCGAAATGTCTTACTCATTCCCTGGGCCGTTGAGGCTTCCGCGTGGGGGGGTGAGTGCGGGCGTAACTTTCATATTTTACCGATGTTCAGTGCGGGTGGGTAGATACTCACCCTGAGCAAAACCTGCCTTATGGCCGCTTGGGGTGCGCAGATACGGGAGGGCGCACAGAGGCAGCGGCAACATAAAGTAACGAGACGCCCCTCCCCGTTTAGGGGTGGGGCGCCTCACCTCATACGTATCGCATGTAGGAGCGTGAGCTATTCGAGCTCAAGCGGGCCGAGCACACGCGACACCTCAATGTCCAGGCGTTGCTGGATTTGGAGCAGTACGTTCGTGTCGATTCTGCCTTCGTCGCGCAGACGCTTGAGAATGTCGCGTTGAACTTCGAGCACGCCCAGGCGCAGTTCCTTTTCCTTTTCGTTCGCTTCGAGCACCTTCAACACATTCTCGGGGGTGTCCTCGCCGTGCATGTGCAGGGTGTGCAGGTTGCGGTACATACTCATGTTGAACATGTGTTCTTCAGCGATGCGGTCGATGACTTCCTGCGGGGCGTTGATGCGTCCACCGATTTCCTCGATGGAGTCGAAGGACTCAGCAATCAGGGTGCGGATTGCTTCGTTCATCTCTTCTTCTTCGCTGTTGTCGACCGGCAGGTTCGCCCAGCGGATTACGGCGGGCAGCAGCATGCCCTGGACGACCATGGAGCACAGCACCACACCGGACACCACGAAGATTACGAAGTCGCGGTATTCAACACTCGCCGGGATGGACAGCGCCACCGCCAGGGACACGCCGCCGCGCAGACCAGCCATGGTGGATACGACACGGCCGCGGTGGGTGGTGCGCAGGGTGCGCTGTTTTTCGCTACGGTCAAGCAGTCGAATCATGAAAACGGAGGCGTTCAGGAATACGTAACGAATGGCAATGCAGGCAATCCAGGCGACCAGCACAACGAGCAGGCCGTAGCTCCAGGTGGTGCCGTAGAGGTTAATGGTGACGCCCATACGTTCCACGGCGGTGGGCAGCTGCACACCGACCATGACGAACAGCACAGCGTTCATAACGAAGGTGACGAACGCCCAGGTGGGCGTACCATAGGTGCGGTTCTGCGGCTTGATGGTATCCGGGCTGTAGTAGGTGAGGAAGAACGCCGCGATTACGACAGCAACCACGCCTGAGCCCTTCATATCGGGGAAAGGCTCGATCTTCTCCGCGAGCAGGAACGCAATGAAGGGCACGCTCAACATGAAGCATGTGAACCACATCGGGTTGTCGATGTGGGCACGAATCTTGTTGGCTGCCCAGCCGACCGCCAGACCGACCAGAATACCGATGAGGAAGGAGAAGAAGAACATGCCGCTGGAGTGGCCGAGGGAGAGTCCTTGGCCGGCGGCTACCTGCATCGCGAGGGTTAACAACACGAGGGTCGTGCCGTCGTTAATGAGTGCCTCCGCCTTAAGCGTGGTGATGGAGGACTTGGGCAGTTTGCCGTTGAGGGTTGCGACGGCGACTGCGTCGGTGGGTGCGAGCGCCACACCGATGAGCAGGGCCGCACCCCAGATGCTCACGCCAACGAGCTCGTGCAGAATCCCGGCGACACCGAAGGCGGTCACGATGACCAGCAGGGTTCCGGTGAGGATAATGCCGCGAATGCGGGTGCGCGCTTCACGCCAAGAGGTGTTGCGGGCTTCCCAGAAGAGCATGATGGGCAGGAAGATTTCGAGGATGACGTGCGGCGGCAGGCCAATACTCTGAACTTCGTGCAGTTCGTGGGCGGGCATAATACCGATAGCCAGGCCAATGAAAATCAGCACAATGGCGGGGGTGATCCGCGTTTTGTGCGCGATTGCGCTGCCTACGAGGACAGCGAGGGATAGTGCGATAACGACTTCGAGCATGCTGTTCCTTTTCTTGGGCACAGGGGTACTGGACGCTCGGGTGCTGATATGGGTGTGCCCGGGCGCAGTTCCTGGTGCGCTACATGGTCTGTGAAATGTGTTGATGGTTGCCCTGCGGGCTTTTGTTCTAGGTGGCGTTTACGATGTGGTGAGCGCCTACCCGCGGTGCCCGTGTGCAGGGTTCTACTGGGTTAAAGAGTATACCGGCGGTTTTATTTCCTACGCTCGCTGGCGGGGCTGTCTACTTCATGGGTGCGGGCACCTTTCATGACATTTTGTGTCATTCTGACGTAAACTTCGGGTCGTACCGTGTCAGAGAACAGAAAATCCACCTCCGTGAGTGCGCGCGAGCACTCAGAACGTGAGAAGATAAGGTCATGACTGATAACAACACCGTAACCGGCAGCCCGCTTGTTAAGCGCGGCCTGGCCGACATGCTCAAGGGCGGCGTCATCATGGACGTCGTCACCCCCGAACAGGCTAAGATCGCTGAAGATGCTGGCGCTGTTGCCGTCATGGCTCTCGAGCGCGTTCCCGCGGATATTCGTGCGCAGGGCGGCGTGGCTCGTATGTCTGACCCGGACATGATTGAGGGCATCATTGATGCTGTTTCGATCCCGGTCATGGCGAAGGCACGCATCGGCCACTTCGTTGAGGCTCAGATTCTGGAGACCCTGAAGGTCGACTACATTGACGAGTCTGAGGTTCTTTCCCCCGCTGACTACGTGAACCACATTGATAAGCACCAGTTCAAGGTTCCTTTCGTGTGCGGTGCTACCAACCTGGGTGAGGCTCTGCGCCGTATCACCGAGGGCGCCGCTATGATCCGCTCGAAGGGCGAGGCTGGCACCGGTGACGTCTCTGAGGCCACCAAGCACATCCGCACCATTAAGCGTCAGATTGCTGAGCTTCAGGGCCTGTACAACACCATGCCCGATGAGCTGTACGTGAAGGCTAAGGAACTGGCTGCACCGTACGAGCTGGTTCGTGAGGTTGCTCAGACCGGCAAGCTGCCCGTGGTCATGTTCACCGCTGGTGGTGTGGCTACCCCCGCTGACGCTGCAATGATGATGCAGCTCGGTGCTGACGGCGTGTTCGTTGGTTCCGGTATTTTCAAGTCGGGCGACCCGGTTGCTCGTGCGAAGGCTATTGTGAAGGCTACCGCTTTCTACAATGACCCGAAGAAGGTTGCTGAGGCTTCTCGCGGCCTGGGTGAGGCTATGGTCGGCATTAACGTTGCTGACATTCCGGCACCGCACCGCCTGGCGGAGCGCGGCTGGTAATTCGCGCGCGCACCCCGTTTGTGGGGTGAGTGTTTGATGAGGGGGTGGGGTTCGCTGAGGCGGGTCCCACCCTCCTTGTGTTTGTTGATTTGTGAAGGGAGCGGTGATGAAGGTTCAGCCTACCGGTGTTTTGCCGGGTGAGGGTTTGACGGTTGGTGTTTTGGCGTTGCAGGGCGGCGTGAGCGAGCATGCGGAGATGCTGGAATCTTTGGGTGCGCAGGTACGTTGGGTGCGTACCGGTGAGCAGCTTGAGGGTCTGGATGCGCTGGTTCTGCCCGGTGGTGAGTCGTCGACGATTGACCGTTTGACCCGTATTTTTGGTGTGCGTGAGCCGCTGATTGAGGCGATTTCTTCGGGTCTGCCGACCCTGGGTACGTGCGCTGGCCTGATTATGTTGTCGAAGCATATTAATGATCCGGCGCCGGGTCAGCAGTCGCTGGGTATTTTGGCTGTTTCGGTGGGCCGTAACGCTTTTGGTTCGCAGGTTGATTCTGCAGAGGTGCGCCTGCCGTGGTTGACCCCTGCCGGTGATGAGGTGGTTATTGATACGGCGTTTATTCGTGCGCCGATTGTGACTGGCACTGGTGAGGGTGTGCAGGTGACGGCTCGTCATGAGGGGAAGATTGTGGGTGTGCGTTCGGGCAACCTGATTGGTATTTCTTTCCACCCGGAGGTTACGGGCGATACGACGGTGCATGAGGAGCTGCTGGCTCTGGCACGCGAGGTGAAGGGCAAGTAACCCCTCCCCTAGCCCTGCGAGGAGGCCGTTTAAAGAGCTGTGGCGGTGACCGTTGTTCGGTCACCGCCACAGCTGTTTTTGAGTGGGTTTATGCGCGGGAGCTGCTGGGGATTTGGGGCTGGGCCTTCCACTGCTGGTAGGCGCTCGTGGCGAGGAATCGTGCACGGTTGCCGTCGCTGAGCGTCTTGATGTCTGCGGGGGCTGCCTCGTACCACTTTTCGTAGAGACGAATAATCATCTCGGGGTAGGCGGCTTCTTCCAGGTCTGCGCGGTGGGGGATGAATTCGTTGCGGTTCTTGATGTCTCGGTACTCGCTGCCGGCAAAGGGGTCGGTGACTCCGACGCTGGGGTGAGCGTTGTAGGCATCGATGTTTTGAACGTATTCGGGGAGGGTGCTGCGCCCTGCTTTGAGTGCGGCGTGGCATTTGCTGTCGATTTCGCTGGGCTCAATGATGTGGGCGCCGTCTGCGAGGATGTGCCGGTACTGGATGTACGCGGGGTATTGTTCATCGGTGCGCGGGGCGGGCTTGGCGGCTTCTGCTGATGCGAGATCTTCGGCGGAGTATGAGGAGCAGCTGATGTACGGTGTGGTGCTTGCCGTTGCTGAGGCGCTCGCCGTGGGGGGTGAGGAGGTGCTGCTTGCCGCGGTGTTTGCACCGCCGCAGGCGGCAAGGAACAGGGGCAGGGTTAAGAGAGCGGCGCCGTATCGCAGTGCGTTATAGCGGGGGTTGGGGGTCCTGGATTTCAGGGCCATAATGTCACCTCATTGTGGGCTGGAGCATACTGAGTTGCCCCTCACTATACGGGCAGTTTTGATATATGGTCAAGAGAAAATTATGTTTATTTTTTAAAATCCAACATCTCGGAAGAAAATCGATAAACAAGTTTTTTCAGCGCCTTGACTTGCACAAACATGCAAGCCACCGGGCTCTTGAGGCAAACATGTCACTAGAACACCAGCATCAGATATTGCTATTTGCCTGATAATCAGCGGAAGCCAACATGCCCTGAGGAGCACGGTCAGGGCGCCACGGTCAGGGTGCCCATGACGCAACCTCCAGTTCCGTAAAAGCCTGCGCCTCAACAGCCCAACGCTACTGCAGGAGGAAATAGATAAGTCCCCTAACGTATTCCCAGAGCAGTACCAAGATGACGCACTGCACAACAAATGCGGCTATAGCTGCGAGGGTTGGTATCCAGTAGCTACGCTTAGAACATGCAATAAAAACTGCTATAAAAATAACGCATGAGACAATATCGGGACCCCAGAGAATGAATGCCTGTAGATCATATGGCCACAATATTCCCTGCATATATTCTGTAGGGACTTTACATGAACTTAAGATATTGCCTTTTAAAATTTCATAAGTCCCATACATTTTAAAAACTAAATATAGCGATGCGATCCAAAAAATTCCTATACGAAGCTTTACACCCAGCCACATACTAAAAGTCTGCCATAAGCTAGCTGATACAACTCCCACCACAAAGAAGGGTATATAGTCGAAATATGCACTTTGCCACCTATCACATGGCGATACAAATCTATAGAAATCTGCATACAGGGCAGTTGGGAAAATATAGAAAAATTGCAATACAATGAGAAATAAGATATACAAAATTATTTTCTCATTTACGGCAAACATCTTATAAGTAGAATTCATGATGCCATTTCCTTTCAGTAGCATAAAAAGCTAGTAGCGGAACATCGAACACATAGCCTCAATGTTGTTTTTCTTATCCACTAAGCCTCAAAGCCAATACTGGGATAGGTAGGCGACCCGCAAAGCCTCCGCACTCTTACCTTATCTACCTCATGTTTAAGCAGGTCAGAACCTTAAGACTACTGGGTAGCACACTTTGTGTCTAGAGTGTTGGTTTTAAACTAAGATGATATTTTCCATTGACCGCATATCAAATATTTGGGTATGTTTAGACGCAATATATCGTTCCATCCCTCTTGTGAGGTGGTCTCATGACCCACACCCCCGTTTTTCTTTCGTTCCGTTCCAGCGGTCTACGACGCAGTGCCGCGCTGGCGATTCTTCCCCTACTTCTTGCCTCCTGCAGTAATTCCACCAGTGCGGCATCAAACACTCCGGCACCCTCGAATACAACCATAGCTTCATCCCCGTCAGCAACAAGCGCCACCGGATCCGCTTCCTCTTCCGCGGCGAAGAAGAGCTCCACCCCCTGCCTTGAACCTGACGAAGCCGCGAAAGCTGAAACCCATAAGCAGCAGGAAGCCATCAGCGCCGACCGCGGTACGGCACTGCCCTCCTACGTCTCTGCGCGGCATGTTGTGCGCAACCAGGCGAACTTCCCCACCCGTGCCGAAGCTGAATCGGCGGGAGCCGAGTGCCTGGCGCTGTACGAGAAGAACAAGGCCGATCACGCCTACGCCGCGGCGTGGGTGCGCGCTATCGATGACAATAACGTGGCAAGCGGAAAGGTAGCCTCCGGCCCGCGCAGTGACATCCAGAGCGCAGACCCCTACAAGGCAAGCAACTACGTCGATATTCGAGAGGGTAAGGAGTACTTCCCGACCCGCCAGGAGCTACTCGCGGCAAACTACCCTGAGAACTACATTGTTGCTTTTGAGGCGTGGGCGCAGCAGGCGCCAGCCGATGTGAAGCAGAAGAGCGACGCGAACCGTGCGGCCGCTAAAGATACGCGCTGGTCTGAGGTGGTAACCCTACCCAGCCCCGACAACCCTGTCTAATCGAACCCCGTCTAATCTGAGTCTGTCTCATCTTAAAAATAGTTGTGGCGGTGACCGTTGTTCGGTCACCGCCACAACTGTTACACGCTCGGACTAAGGCAGGAACGCCAGCCCAAACTCAATAATGATTAGCGCAATAGCACACGCGAAGAGTACCCCACGCGACACATTGAACTTCTGCCAGAGCTCATACAGCTGCCGAGGAACCACCCAAATAACGCACGCATGAAAAGCAAGCGAGAACGAGGCGTTACCCCACTGAATAATCATCAGGGCAAGAGCAAAACCCACGCCGAGCACATCCAGGATGCGCAGGTGCTTTCGCGCCTGCTCCTTCTGCTCCCGATAGCCCGGGTCGTTTGGCGACGTTCGCGGTGCTTTCTTCAGCTGACCCACAATGATCAAAACCGCCAGTGGGATCAGAGAAATATCGAAGAACATAGAAACCGCCTTTCATGTTGAGGTTCGCTCGCTACGCCGGTGACGAGCTGATGGTGCACCATCATTGGTGAAAATTTCTCAAAAATAAGTAGTGTGCAACACTTATATAACGTATTGTGGGTTACTTTACGGCAAATATAGACCCTGTTCAAGAGGTAAACACCTCCCGAAAGATTTTTAAAAATAAGGGCGCCGGGAACCCTAAGTTCCCGGCGCCCACTCCCCAGCTGCTCATACCTCAGCGGGGTTCAATTTAGAGGCGGAAGAAGCCTTCCACCGCGCGGGTCATGTACGCCATATCGTCCACATGGCACATCTCGCGCATCGAATGCATCGACAGCAAACCAATACCCACATCCACAGTGCGCATACCCAGGCGAGTCGCCGTAATCGGGCCAATCGTCGAACCACACGGCATATTGTTATTCGACACGAACTCCTGATACGGCACACCAACCTTCGCACACGCCGCAGCGAACACGCCAGCACCCACCGAATCCGTTGCATAACGCTGGTTCGCGTTAATCTTCAGCAGCGGGCCACCACCGGGCAGCGGCTGCACGGTCGGGTCGTGGTGACCCTGATAGTTCGGGTGCACCAGATGACCGGCATCAGCCGACAGACAGAACGACGCCGCCACCGAACGGCGGTACTCCTCCGTGCTCTCACCACGCGCAGCGGACAGGCGCACCAGAATATCCTCCAGGAACGGGCCCGCCGCACCACTGCGCGACTCCGAACCAAGCTCCTCATGGTCGAACGCTGCAAGCATCACGGTCTCGGTGGCGTACTCGTCCGCATTATCGGCAACGTAACGCTCCAGGGCGGTCAAACCCGCATGCACCGAAGACAGGTTATCCAGGCGGCCGGAAGCGAACAGCTCCTGATCGGCACCGAAGCGGCACGGAGGCTGCGAATCAGCGAACAGCAGGTCGTAACCCACAATGTTTTCCGGGTCGACCGGCTCGCTGTCAATCACGTGCTTCGCCATGTAGCCGAGCACATCATTCTCCGCCGGGTCCACGCCCCACACGGGGTACATGTTGAACTGCTTGTCCAGCACCAGTTCGTTGCGCTTGTGGTCCAGGTGCGGCGCCAGCTGCGGGATGCGCGCAATCGGGCCGGTGCGCACCAGGCGGTCCTTCAGCTCCCCGCCCTCAAGGACGGTGAGGCGGCCCGCCACGCACAGTTCGCGGTCCAGGAAGGAGTTCAGCAGTGCGCCGCCGTAGTTCTCAACAGCAATCTGGTGCCAGCCCTTCGTGGTGATGGAGGAGGAGGGCTTGACCTTCAGGGAGGGCGAGTCGGTGTGTGCACCCAACACGCGGTAGCCGCTTGCCTTCTGCGCCTTCTCGCCGCCAGCCCAGGCGATAATCGCGCCGTCGCGAACGACAAAGTGGCGGCCGGTTGCGACCTGCGGGTCCCATGCTTCAGTCTCTATAAGCTCGGTGAAACCTGCTGCTTGCAGGCGGCGCGCTACCGTGCGCGCGGCGAGGTAAGAGACCGGCGAATCCGCCACGAATGCGGCGAGGTCTTCAATATTTTTTACAGCATCAACAGTCATGGTTTAACCCTACCTTTTCTTGGGTGTTGACGGGGTGACCCGGGCGATAGCCCACGCGGTGTGGAGCAAGAGCCCTAGTGAGGCCCGCATGGAGTGGGGCGGGTGGGTTGGGGTAGCTGGGCTAGAGCAACCCGCCACAACCTTTAGTTATCAACCTTGAGCGGCTGTGTTTCACGTGAAACCTCGCCGCGGCGAGCGCGTGCGTTGAAGATCAGGCAGGCGAGCACCACGTACAGGCCTTCCAGTGCGATACCCTGCAGTGCATCCACGGGGGTCACGCCCTCGGAGGCGAAGGGATCCAGACCAGCCACCATGGACAGCAGCATCAGGATCACGTTATTTGCCACGTGCAGGCTGATGGAGGCTTCCAGACCGCCGGTGTACCAGCAGAGGAAACCGGCATAAATACCCATCGCGAGAATCGTGCTCTGACCCCAGGGGTCGTATGCGTGGGAGAACATGAACAGTACTGCGGGTAGCACAATCGGCAACCAGGGGGTGCGGAGCCAGCGGCCAAGCATCTGCATCATGAAGCCGCGGTAGGCAAGCTCTTCGGCGTAGCACTGCACGGGTACGAGGAGTAGCATCATCGCTATATAAACCCAAAATTCAACCTGTGGAGGTTGAAAATAATGGTATTCAGGCAGGTTCGCACCGCTCACCACCAGCATCACGGCGTAGTAGATGCCGTAAACCGCGAAGCTCAAAGCCAGGTACGGAAGCAGCAGTGAGCGGCGCAGGCGGCCCGCCACCGAGTGGATTAGACCCCAGGGCTTCGGACCCACGACTAGGCGCGCTACAAAGAGCGAAGGCACGATGGCGACGAGGGAGAGGAAGGTCAGCGCGAACAGTGCCGGGTGTTCCATGATGACGGCACGGTTCGTAGCTACATCCTGGAGGGAAACTCCCGAACCCCTAACCGACATAACCAGGGCGACTGAAATGATCAGGTTGAGGCCAATAAATACGGCGACGCCGAGCAGACCTTCCAGCAGGGGTGAGAACCAACGGGATTTCGGGTCGGCATGGGAGAGACGGTGGTAGGCAAGGCCGGCAGGCGCAGTAGCAGCTGCGGGGGTTCCGGCGGCTACCTGCGGAGGTGCGGGAGGCGGTATCGTGTTCATTCTTTAATCCTAGCCTCCGCGGGTTCACTGGTGACCGCGCATACGGCAACCTTCAAGAACTAATCGATACGGGATGTTTCAAAACCATTGAAAAGCCGTGAATTACAGTCAAAACCCACCATTCACGGGGTTCATTTTCTGAACCTATGCCATAATTTGTAGCGATAATACGCTCATATACATAGTCGCTGATGACCGCTCTTCCGGGGTGTTTTTTCAGCACCAGAAAGGCTACTTTCTTATGGCACTCGTCTTCAACCCGCCGCCCAACTGGCCCGCTCCTCCTGCCGGATGGGCCCCCACTCCCACGTGGCGTCCTGACCCCGCGTGGGGTCCCGTTCCTGAAGGCTGGCAGCTGTGGGTCGAAGAGCCCGAGCCCGAACCCATTCAGGTTGAAGAGGCCACTATTGAGCCACTGATTCCCAAGGAGCCCGCTGCTGAGGCAGCTCCCGCTGCGCAGGTTGTAGAGGCACCCGCGGCTGAGTCAGCTGAGGATTCCTCCGGGTCCAAGCCGATGCGTCACCTGACTCAGGTTCCGCTGGCCGGTGTCACTCTGCCCGAGCAGGTTCTCGCATCCCAGTCTTCCGCACTGTCCGATCCCGCTGTTTCTGAGCCGGTTGTTTCCGAACCTGTTGCAGAGCCCGCTGCTGAGGCTGTTGAAGCTCCCGTAGTACCGGCTGTTTCTGAGCCCGCTATTGCTGAGCCCGTCGCCGAGGTTACTCCCGAGGTACCGGCGGCAGCTGAACCGGTTGCTGAGGGTCCCGTAGCTGAGGTTCCCGCCTCCACCGAAGAGGCTGCCCACACCATCGAGAGCTCCCCGCTGGTTAAGTTCCACACTCCGGAAACCGAACGTACCGTGAACCTGTCTGAGCGACCCGGACAGAACGCGCAGGGCGACCAGAACGCGGCGTTCATCCCGGCGGGTCAGGTACCGAATGGTTTCCACCCGAACCAGGCTGATGGTTTCCAGGGCCAGAACTTCCAGGGTGGCCAGAACGTCCAGGGCAGTCAGTATCAAAACAACCCCTACCAGGGTCAGCCGTACAACGCTCAGCAGCCCTACGCGGGTCAGGTGTCTGGTCAGGACCAGGCAACCGTGGCACTGAGCAACCCCTACGGTACCGAGCCCGCAGCTCAGGGCAAGGACAACTCCCAGAAGAAGGGCCTGTTCTCCGGCACCAAGATTTGGGGTGTTATCGGTGGTGTGCTGGCTCTGCTGATTGTTATCATCCTGGCGATTGTCATGCTGGTTCCGCGTGGCGGCTCGACACCCACCTCCGATTCTTCCAAGTCGGCGAGCACAGCGGTTACTTCCTCTGAGGCATCATCCCCTGAGGCTTCTTCCGCAGCGCCGGTCGCTGCTGCTGAAGCGAAGATGCCCGAGGGTGAGTTCAAGGAATACAAGAAGACCATCACCGACAACAAGGACACCATCGAGATTGAGAAGCTCAAGGGCGATGTGTCCACAGGCCTGCTCTACTACGAGTTCAAGTCCGCAGATGGTGTGGTTAACGCCTTCATCTCTAGCCGTGATGAGAAGGGCAACAACAGCGCAGGTGTGAGCGTTATCGACTCGACCCGCGACGGCAAGGACCTCAAGGGCACCGCATGGATTGACGCGAGCGGCCACTCCACCCCCACCCGTAAGCTGGAACTGACCGGTAAGGGCGAATGGACCATTCGCGTCTACGATGCAGACTCCGCACCCCACTACAAGAAGGGTGAGAAGTTCCAGAGCACCATGAACCACTACGCTTTCACCTACGAAGGCACCGAGGCGACTATGGAGTTCCAGACCAGCGGCCCGACCAGCCGCGGCTTCAGCGTTCTGAACGCAACTAAGAACGACCCGTTCTTCTCCTCGACCATGTCGCCTGTGAAGGGCAGCATACAGTGGGTTCAGAACAACAAGAGCTACCTGCAGGTTCGTACCGACTCCGCAATTATTTGGAGCATCGGCACTAACTAGTGGCTTGGCTGACTAGATCAACAGGCTGGGTATAAAAGTATCCCCCGCATCCGAATAGGTGCGGGGGATACTTTATACCGGAATATTTATATACTGGGATACTTTTATGCCCGGAGTCTATGCTCTGAGGTTCTGTCGGATGGGCTTACGCCCCTGCTGGATGCGCCCGCCGCCGTGAGCGGGCAGCAACCGTGAGCGGGCAGCAACCGTGAGCAGGTAGCCGCCGTGAGCAGGCGGTTTCTTTAGCGGGAGTACTTCGCCTCTGCCAGTTCGGCACCTGCGGCGTATGCCGCACGTTCCACCAGCTGACGATTCGCCAGGTACACGAAGAACGTCACCAGGATGAACAGGTACATCAGCTGGTACGGCATAGTGCCAGCCATCAGGCCCAGGGATCCCTCGGGCACCATCAGAATCTGATCCGAGTTGAAGTGCGGGGAGAGCGCCAGCACAATCCAGAACGGTGAAATGTACATACCCACCAGCGCCGCAGTCGCCAAGATAACAGCCAGCGTGAAGACGAAGGAGCTGACCCGCTGGTACATGAGCGGGAAGATTTCCATGACCACGGCGGCGAGCATCAGCGGGTACCAGGTGTTGTGGTGCGACCAGCTGATCGGCGAAATCTGCAGCATCATGAACGCGGTCAGCGCCAGCTGCGCCATGAGCGCGCGGGCACGAATCAGCGGAACCAACAGAACCGCCGTAACCAGCACAATCAGCAGGGTCAACGCCACCTGCACCACCGACAGGGCGGTAGCCGTCAGATGATGCTGCAGGCCCGCATGGGTCAACGTACCCATAATTGACACATTATCAAAGTAGCTGAACCAGCCCACACGCGAAGTATCACGCACCGCGT
Organism: Rothia similimucilaginosa; assembly: GCF_029850875.1. Lineage (GTDB taxonomy): Bacteria > Actinomycetota > Actinomycetes > Actinomycetales > Micrococcaceae > Rothia. The sequence continues at coordinate 114,883 of NZ_JAOVAM010000005.1, forward strand.
GGAACCAGAACGTCAGCGACTCCTCCCGAATCACTAGGAAGCCGATACCCACGGTCGCGGCGAAGCTAGCACCCAGGGTCGCGATGCCCTTCCAGTCCTTACGCATGAGCAGCAGCAGACCGAACGCGAGCGGGGTCAGCTTAATACCCGCCGCAATACCCAGCAGCACGCCGCGCGGAATGCGGGTTGCCGGACGCATAAAATCAGCGAGAATCAGCACTAAAATGATGGCGTTAATCTGCCCGAAATGCGTGGTCAAACGCCACGGGCCGCACATCCAAATAAGCGCCGCAATCAGCGACACCATACCCCAATGACCCAGGTGCTTCTGCAACGGCAAACGCCACGAGTGGCTCCGCGCGTAGGAGTACAGCAGGTACGCGCACCAGTAGCAGAGCGCACAAATAATGGCGGTAATCAGCAGCATGCTCTGTGGCTCGGTGAGGAACGCGAGCGGGTAGAAGAGCAGCGCCGCAAACGGCGGGTAGGTAAATGGCAGGCCGCGCGTGCGGAAGGTGTACAGCTGGTAGCCGTCCGGGCCGTCCGCGAGGGAGACAGCGCCCAGGCGGTACACGTAAATATCGTCGGCCGCCGCGTGCGTCACGTAGTCGAAGGCGTAGAGGGCAACCAGGATGAACAGCAGGTGCGCCCAGAGAGCGCCGCTGCGCATGCCGGGGATGCGGTCAAAGAAGCCTGGACGCGCAGGTTTTGTGGGCTCTGCGGCAGGCTCCGCACGTTCTACAGTGCTTTTAGCAGCCGGTTCCGCAACCGCGAAATATGCCGAAGCCCACGGGATTATAGACGCTACCGCCTCGGCGTTCTTCTCGCGATTCTTCTCGCGGCTCACGCGGTTGCCTCCCGAGAAGTAGTAGCCGCGTATTCAGATACAACGGCACGAGCACCCCACCAGCCCAGGGGCGCATCGCTTTCGGCTGGTTCAACCGGAGCGCCACGCACCGGCGCACTCAGTGCGGCAACCGACCAGAACATGACCGTAGCCCACAAGGCAAAGGATGGAAAACCACCAATAGCTACGCCGGGCCCCCATAGGAATTCCAAGCCATTCATATCTAGCTGGGTGATACTGCCGATAATACGCGGTGAAATATACAGGCCCACACCGGCCACCCACGCCAGCACGCACGCAATTTTTTGTGCCGCGGAGGGAAGATACACCATAAAGGTGGGGAATGCGTCTAGGATAAGGGCTGCCAGCAGTAGCGGCAGGAGAACATTGTGATGCGACCAGCTAATCGGTGAAAGTGCCACCATAAGAGTGCCGGTCACGGCCACCTGTGCAAGGGTTTTGCCGCGGCGTTCAAGCTGGTAGAGCAACACGGCAACCAGGGCAATGCTGAGCGCGGCCAGGGCGTAGAAGCCGAGCTTGAGGGCTGTGCCCTTCAGACCGAAGTGCATGAGCCAACCCTGGATGGAAATATTATCCACGAAGTTAATGTCGCCCACGCGGGAGGGGTCAGAGATTGCTGAGAACCAGAATTGGGGAGCCTCATTCGGCAAAAGGATAAAACCGACCGCAATTGTTGCCAGGAAGGTGGCGCCTAAGGCCGCGATGCCCTTCCAGTCGCGGCGCACCAACAGGATAAGGCCGAAGACCAGCGGAGTAAGCTTTAAGCCACCCGCAATACCGACGAGCACACCGCGCGGCACGCGGGTTGCCGGACGCACAAAATCGGCAAGAATCAGCGCCATAATGAGCGGATTAATCTGCATGAGGTCAAAAGTACGTCGCCACGGGCCGCACAGCATCACCACGATGGTCAAGGCAGCGATAGTTCCGGTACGACCGAGGCGACCCTGCAGGGGTAACGCACGACCGGAAGTCTGGGCATAGTTATAGATAGTGGCCGAAAGCCACCAAGCGGCGGCCGTGGTTCCCAGCACCATAATGGCTTTGCCTACCTCAAGCGGCAGGAACGCAAAGGGCAGGAAGACTAGAGCCGCAAACGGCGGATAGGTAAAGGGGAGCTTCAACACCCCAATTTCAATAAATGCTGGCGCGTATAAATCCTTGGTAAACCCCTCATTGTCGAAGATGGTCATGGCACCCATGCGGTATATGGAAAAGTCCAGACCGCCGAAGGGGTTAATAAGGATTTCAAAGAGGTAACCGCACACCACCATGAGGATGAGTGCCACAATAGCGATTTTTCCCCAGATGGGGGTGGTGGAGTCAGTCCTTGTCACGAGGTGCTTGTCCTTACCTTGGTACCGGCGGATGCGCGCATAAGGTGGGCGGGCATCTGATTTTGGAATCCTAATAGTTTATCGCGCGCACCTGTGAAAGGTGCATTGGGGAGAAGATTCGCAGGGGAAGAATCAGTTGAGCGCACAAGCACAACTATCACGGTATGAGCCGCCTTCATATGCACGTCATGTCTTCAAAATTGGTACTACCCGGGCAATATAATGGGCTTATTGGCACCCGCCCCAATGCAGGGGTACCGGGTGCCGACCCGCACACCGACGTCCACGAACAACCAGCAGTGAAAGCAGTGATCACGTGAGTGAACATCTCGGCACCCCACCCGAAGGTGAGAACACGAGCGGCAAGCCCGCAAGCGTCTCCGGAGGCGGCTCCTCCGGCCTGAGCATTGGCGCGCGTCCGGCTGATGTACCCGGCGGGAACCTCACCCCCGAAGAGATTGCACGCCGTGCATCCGGTCGCGGTACGTGGCATCGTCGCGCCTCCAAACCCGTCTCTTACTGGATGTTCACCCTTATCGGTGCGCTTCTGGTGCATAAGCTTATCCCGAATAGCGGCTGGCTGCTGGTGCACATTGTCACCCTCGGCCTGATTACGAACTCGATCCTGATCTGGTCGCAGCACTTCACCGAAGCGCTCATGAAGATCAAAATCTCCGATGAAGCGCGCGGCACCCAGGTGCGCCGCATCTTCATCCTGAACGCCGGTATTCTCGTGCTCATGGTCGGCATGATCGGTCAGCTGAGCGTGCCCGGACTCTACGCCGCCACCGTGGTTGGTGCACTCATTGTGGGCGCCATGGTCACGTGGCATGCCCTGTACCTGCTGAAGCAGATGCGCCAGGCTCTGCCTTCGCGGTTCGGTGTGACGATTCGCTTCTACATTGCGGCGGCGCTCATGCTGCCCCTCGGTGCGACGTTTGGCGCGATGATTGCATACCCGAACCTGAAGGGCACCCTGCACGCCCAGTTCCTGCTCGCGCACGAGGTCGTGAACGTGCTCGGCTTCGTCGGTATTACCGTGGTGGGTACGCTGGTGACGTTCTGGCCGACTATGTTGCGCACGAAGATGGTTGATAAGGCGCTCACTTACAGCCTGCGCGCCCTGTACCTGATGTGCGGCGGCTTGGCGTTGTCACTTGTCGGATCAATATTCGGGATGCGCCCGCTCGCTGCCGCGGGCCTGGTCGTCTACCTGGTCGGTCTGCTTATTGTTGCCTGGGTGATGGTACGTACCCTGCGCACCAAGCGCCCAACCGAGTACCCGCCGATGGGCGTCGGCATGGGCTTCCTCTGGCTGATTATTGGCGTGGCGGCCACCGCCTACATGGTGGCAACCACCCCGTTCGCCGTCATGGATATTCGTGCGGTCACCCCCATCTTCGTGGTGGGCTTTCTACTGCAGGTGCTGCTGGGTGCGATGAGCTACCTGCTGCCTCAGCTGATGGGTGGCGGCCCGGCGGTGGTGCGCGCCTCCAATAAGGAGTTCAGCCGTTTTGCTGCCGGTCGCGTGACCGCCGTGAATCTGGCGCTGCTGATCTTCATGATGCCCAGCTCCATGGTGGGCCAGTCCATTAAGATGGCGGTCGCCATCGTGGGTGCCCTAGCACTTATCGCCTTTATCCCGCTGATGGTGCGCGGCGTGAAGGCTTCCGTGAATACCCGCAAGGAAATGATGGCAGCACGCGCCCGCGGCGAGAAGCCCGTCTTCAATCAGGAGGCGCTGACCCCCGCACCCATCCCGCACACCAAGCAGAGCTTCCAGGCGGCACTCGCGGTTGCTATGGCGTTCCTGCTGGGCTTTGCGGTGAACCCGTCCGCATTGAACCTGCCGTCGGTTTCTTCGTCGGGTTCCGTGGCTGCGACCGGTCAGACCACCACCGTGCAGGTGAAGGCGACCAGCAACTACCGTTTCACCCCCGCCGAGGTCGAAGTACCCGCCGGTAACCGTCTGGTCGTTGAAGTCACCAACGACGATGAGGGCATGACCCACGACCTAACTTTCGATAACGGCGCGACCACCGGCGTTATCAACCCTGGCGAGACGAAAACCGTTGATGCCGGCATCATTACCGCCGACCAGGAAGGCTACTGCTCCGTGGCGGGTCACCGCTCCCTGGGCATGGTGTTCAAGGTGAAGGCGACCGGTGCCTCCGCAAACCAGGTGGCACAGAATGGCCACAACCACGGTTCTGCGGGCGGCCACAACCATGCCGCGTCGGGTAGCACTCCGACCCTCATGACCGTTGCGAACAGCAAGATTGACATGTCCGCAGCACCCGGCAGCGGCTACAAGTACCGCAACCCAAACATCCCGGCACCGAACACCGCCGAGCGGGTGAACGGCAAGACCGTCCGCAAGGTCACCCTGGAAGTTGAGGAAGTCGACCGCGAGGTGGCGCCCGGCGTGACCGTTCACATGTGGACGTTCAACGGGCAGAACATGGCACCGATTCTGCGCGGCAAGGTCGGCGACATTTTTGAAATTACACTCATCAATAACGGCACGATGGGCCACTCGCTGGACTTCCACGCGGGCATGGTCTCCCCCGATAACACGATGAAGACCATCGCCCCCGGTGAGCGTCTCGTCTACCGTTTTGAGGCGAAGGGCGCCGGCATCTGGCTATACCACTGCGGTACCGCCCCGCTGAGCCTGCACATGACCCAGGGCATGTACGGTGCGGTCATTATTGACCCGGCGGACCTTGACCCGGTCGATCACGAGTATGTGATGGTTCAGGGTGAGGCGTACCTGCACGACACCGGAAAGACCGCCTCCGACGGCAATAAGCTGGCGGAGAACTCGCCGGAGCTGATTGCGGCGGGCACCCCCACGCTGACCATGTTCAACGGTCACGCAACCCAGTACAAGGCGAAGCCGCTGCAGGTGAAGAAGGGTGAGCGTATCCGTATTTGGGTGATGGTTGCAGGCCCGAACCTGGGCACGAGCTTCCACGTGGTCGGTTCGCAGTTCGACACGGTTTACAAGGAGGGCGGCTACCTGATGCGCCGCGGTGTGGATGCGTTCGGTAGCCGTGACGGTCACAGCCAAGCACTGGGTTTGGCGCCCGCTCAGGGTGGCTTCGTGGAGATGCAGTTCTTGGAGTCTGGCACGTACACGTTTGTGAACCACTCCTTCTCGGAGATGGAACGCGGTGCCGCCGGCAAGATTGTGGTGACCGACCGCTAGTAGTGGCTACCCGCTAAACCCTCACGCTATGCGCTTCTAGCGCCCTGTAAGAGGTTGACCCCGCCCCGGTGCATCCTGTGAATGGATACGCCGAGCGGGGTCTTTCTATGCCCGAACAGAGCGCCGGCACACACCCCGGTAAACAACCCGGCAGGAGCCTGCACGCGCATCGGCGAACTATGCTTTTAGCCTCATGGGTGGACTTCTCTTAGCTAGGAGCGGGCATGGTGCGCTAGTCTATAGGAATGGCAGATTGCACTTCGGGCGCCCCTTCCGAGCATAATGTTACGAGCGCTTCCAACCACATTTCCGTTTTGGCGGACGAACAGGCTTCTTCTCGGCAGCGTAAAGCTTTCCTGCTTCGCTTTCTCGCCAGTTATAACCTGGGTCCGGGTTCTTCAGTCAAGCCTTCTGTGATGAGTTCCGGCCACTAAATTCATTTTTTTGAATAACCCACTACTCTATATAGCCGATAGAGAATATTCCCTTTTGTCTATAGTAAGCGGCTGACATCAGCCGCCATTCTCCTACTATTCACTTTTATATTTACTCTTAACAGCGCGAGGCGCCGACCCCCATTCTCAGGGTTCGGCGCCTCGCGCTTTGTACGACTGGAGCGTGCTTAGTTAAAGATGGCGCGCACGACCGAGTAGCCGGAAACCGGGTACACAGCATTCACAGTTGCGGGCTTCTCGCTCTCGTCCGCGATCTCGATGGACTCGATGCCGCACAGTAGCTCCTCGAGCAGGATGCGCAGCTCCAGGCGTGCCAGGGGGGCACCGGGGCAGACGTGGATGCCATCACCGTACACAAGGTTGCGGGACTGGTCGCGGTGCGGGTTATAGGTGAGGGCATCTTCGAAGGCATCCTCGTCACGATTGGCGCTTGCCCAGTTGATGGTCACGCGGGAACCGGCGGGCAGGGTGCGGCCGCCAAGTTCAGTGTCCTGGGTGGTGATGCGGCGGTTGGTGACGAGGGTGTCTTCAAGTCGCATGATTTCTTCAACGGCGAGAGCGATTTCGCTACGGTCATCGATGGCGTTGCCGTCGGAGAGGGATGCGCGCAGACGGTCCTGCTCGGCACGGTTGCGTGCCAGGAAGTTCACGAATACGCCCACGGTTGCGGAGACGGTGGACAGCTCACCCACGGTCCAGTTACGGATGAGGCTGACGATTTCTTCGTCAGTCATGGTGCGGGGCTCTTCGCCGGGCAGCTGTACGGTGTCGGTGAGCAGTTCGGCGGTGACGTCCTTGGGGTTACCTGCTACGGCATCTTCGCGGCGCTCATCGAGCAGCTGGCGGATGTAACCGTCGAATTCGAGGGCAACCTTAGCGATTTCTTCGCGGTCGCGGCGAAGGGTGGCGACACGGTTCTTTTCGATCCATTCGGTGAGGGGCTGCTCGAGGCATGCGGGCCAGCCCATGAAGGCGTTCTGCACGCGCATTGCGTAGGCCTGGCCGAAGCCCTGCATGACGTCTACTTCTTCGCCTCGGGGCAGTTCTGCGATGAGAGTCTTCACGGCGTCACGGATGACAGGTGCGAACTTTTCGAGGCGTTCGGGGGTGAAGTACTTGTCGTTGACGGTGCGGAAGGTGGTGTGTTCGGGTGCGTCCATGCCGTTGGGGACGGCGATGTGGCGGGTGGAGACGACATTGGAGTAGATTTCGGGGTGATCAAGTACGTGCTGTACGTCGGCATTTTTGAAGACGGAGTAGCCCATGAATTCATCGTGGGCGACGGGGCAGCGGCGGCGCATTGCGTCGTAGGCAGCTACCTGGTCTTTCTGCACTTCTTCGCTTCGGAGGTCCCAGTCGTTGTGTACGTTCTCAGTCATTGTTCACCCGTATTCGTAATAGAGTTGTGGTGTGCTGGATGCAGGGGTCCGGGCGATGCACATAGGGCAGGGTCGGGCGTGCATTCGAGCATGTGTAGCCATTATTAGTTGTTAGTTCTTTGACCGTATCACTTAAGGGCTGGTTGCGCAGGATAGGCGTTCCTTGTTTTCTCATTCAACGAACGACTTCGGGTAAGGCGAGGGCCGGGTCAGGGACCGCCCGCCTCATGCGTTTCTACCCCCGGGTCTAGCGCCCGCGTGCGAAGGGGTAGATGCTACCGTCCATCACGCCACGCTCCACCTGCTCCAGGCTCACGCCGCGAGTCTCTGGCAGGTTGCGGAACATCAGCAGCGCAATGACCACGTTCACCACGGCAAAGCCAATGAAGGAGCCGGTCAGACCGACCGCACCCAGAATCACAGGGAACGCCAACGACAGCACACCGTTCATCATCCAGCCGCTAAACGCCGAAATGCCCATACCCGCCGCACGCACATGCAGCGGGAACAGTTCACTCATAATCACCCACGTCGACACGTTCAGGCAGGTCTGCATCGCACCCACAAAGCAGACGATGAGCACCAGCAGAATCCAGGGGCGCGCCGCGTTATCGGCGGGCAGCAGTATGGATGCGCCCGCAATCAGCACGTGGAAAAACGCGGTCGACACATAACCAGTCATGACCATGACTCGGCGCCGTACGCGCTCCATCAGGCGCAGCGACATGATGGAGCCGAGCACCGCAATCGTACCCGGCGCAATGTTCACGATGAGCGCCGCGGATTCGCTGAAACCGGCTTCCTTGAGCACCTTGATGCCGTAGTACATGATCGAGTTGATGCCGGTCAGCTGCTGACCCGCGCCGACGAGAATACCGACGAGCAGGATGCGCATGAACCAGCCGCGCACGCCCACGCTTTCCTTACCCGCCGCATCGTTCTGGGAGGTTGCCGCCTCCGCCTGCAGGGTGCGCTCAATGTCGGCGATTTCAGCTTCGGCACGCTCGGTGGAGCGGATGCGCTTCATAACCTCCAGCGCCTGTTCACGCTTGCCGACGCGCAACAGCCAGCGCGGCGATTCGGGCACACGCAGCATGCCGACGAACAGGCCTATGGCGGGCAGGGTGCAGATGGCGAACATCCAGCGCCACACACCGTCGTGCTCACCCCATAGGTTGCCAATGAGGGCATTCACGATGAACGCGGCAAGCTGACCGCCCACAACCATGAGCTCGTTACGGCCGGAGAGGGAGCCACGAATTTCGTAGGGTGCGAGCTCCGCGAGGAATACGGGCACCACGGCGGAGGCGCCACCGACCGCCAGGCCGAGCAGGGTTCGTCCGGTGATAAGCACGGCAACGTTGGGTGCGAAGACGCAGGTCAGAGCACCAATGAAGAAGATGGTGGACAGCCCAATGATGGTGGTTCGGCGGCCGTACCGGTCGGAGATACGACCACAGGTGAGCGCGCCGATAGCGGCGGCAAAGGCGAGCGATCCGGTGACCCAGCCTTGGGCGGTGGAGTCCATGCCGAGTTCGCGGCTCATGGGTTCGAGCGCGCCGTTGATCACTCCGGTGTCATAGCCGAAGAGCAGACCGCCGAAGGTGGCGATGAGTGCAATGATGCCGAGGTATCGGCGGTGCTTCCCAGTGCCCAGAGGGGGCAGGGTGGAGGCGGTGCGCTGTGCGCTCATGGTGTCCTTTGATGTGCCGGTGGCGGGTGGCTGCGCCGGATTGGTTCCAGGCGGCAGGGGTGGATACATAGATAAGGTGAGGTGCGTCAGATTAGACACACCTCACCTAATCCTAGCGAAAACGCTCGGCGGGTGATATTTATTTCTCGCCGCGGACAGTTTTCAGCATATTTTACGGCCAACACGTGCGACCGTCTGAGTGCCCTGTTAAGAGGGAGCCCGTGTTTAGAACAGCGCAATCTTCTCCGGTGCCGGGAAGATGGCGTCCAGGGCGGCGAGGTCCTCAGCGTCGAAGCGCAGGCAGGTCGCCTGTGCATTGGCGCGTACCTGTTCGGCGCTGGTCGCACCGGCAATGACGGAGGTGACCGGCGACTGCTGTGCGAGCCAGGAGAATGCCGCCTGCACCTCGGTGATGCCACGCTCGGTGCAGAAGGTGTGGAAGGCTTCGAGCTGGTCCCAGTTGGCGGTGTCGAGCACGTTCTTCTTGGAGTGGGACAGGCGCGAACCGGCGGGAATGTTGTCGCGGCGGTACTTGCCGGTCAGCAGGCCGTTAGCGAGCGGGAAGTACGGCAGCACACCCATGCCGAAGTGTTGTGCGGCGGGCAGGATTTCTAGTTCTGCGCGGCGGTCGAGCAGGTTGTAGTGGTTTTCTGCGACGATGAACCGTTCGGTGCCGAGTTCGTGGGCGCAGTGTTCGGCGTGGGCGAGCTGCCAGCCGGAGAAGTTGGAGTGGCCTAGGTAGCGGACCTTGCCGTCGCGTACGAGCTGGTCGAGGGCGCTGAGGGTTTCTTCGATGGGGGTGTTGGGGTCGGGGCTGTGGTAGAAGTACAGGTCGATGTAGTCGGTGCCGAGGCGGCGGAGGGACCCTTCGACGGCGCGCATGATGTAGCGGCGCGATCCGCGGGCATTGCGGTCGTTGCCGTTGAGGTCGCCGACGGGCAAACCGAATTTGGTGACGATGGTCAGTTCGTCGCGGTCGAGGCCGAGCTGGGTGAGGGCGGTGCCGAACATGGTTTCTGAGAGGCCGGGTTCGGCGCCGTAGAGGTCGGCGATGTCGAAGAAGCTGATGCCGGCATCGACTGCGGCGGCGATGACTTCGTTGGTGCCTTCTTGGGTGCGGGTGGGGGTGCCGGGGCGGCCGAGATTGTTGCAGCCGATACCGACGCTGGGTACGACGAGGCCAGACTTGCCGAGCCTGCGGTAGACGGGAGATTCAATGCGTTCCATGCTTTTAACTCTACGTTGTGTGGGTATGTTGCGAGGTTATTTCCCCTCCAGTTGGGAGGCGAAGAGCTTCCTGAAGCGTGATGTAGGGTCGGTCGTTAGGTCCCGGTAGGTTCCTTGCTCCACCACACACCCACCATCCAACACCACCACAGAATCAACACCACGCAACGTCCACGCACGATGAGACACCAACACCACCAAACGCCCAACAGCAGCCACCTTCAACCGAGCAAAAATCTCCTCCTCAGTCTCAGCATCCACAGCACTGGTCGGCTCATCCAACACCCACACCGGCGCATCCCGAAGAACCACACGCGCCAACGCCAAACGCTGCCACTGACCACCCGAAAGACCAACACCACCAAACGACTCACCCAACTGAGCATCCAAACCACCCTCAAGACCACGCACAAAATCATCAGCACAAGCCACCGACAAAGCCGACCACAAATCAGCATCACCAAGACGCTCAACCGCCTCCTGCGGCAAACCCAGAAGAAGATTTTCACGCACAGTCAGTTCATAACGGCCGTAGTCTTGACTCACCAAACCAACATTTGCCAATAAATCATCAGGTGATATGTCCTGTACCGACTTATCTCCGATTAGGATGTCTCCTTTGGAGGGCTTAAGCATGCCCATGAGTGCATTTACTAGGGTTGTCTTTCCCGATCCGCTGGGCCCGACAATACCAATCATCTGCCCGGGACCAAAAGTGAGATTGATGTTTTTAAGAGCGAAAGAATCAGCTTTTGGATACTGGATAGCAAGATTCCTAATGGAAACGCTGCAGATTTCGGGGTAGGTATCGGCAACCGAATTTTTCAGCCCGGGCTGTGCGCTAGAAATAAACTTTCGATATATATCAATTGCGTTTGACCCCGCTGCCATCGAGCTAAGGTCGCTTCCCATCGAGCCAAGCGAGACTATAGCCGAGGTAATACCTATAACAGCTCCAGCAAGAGCACCGGGAGCCGGCACCGAGGCCGCTAGAAAAATAAGGGCTAAAGCTAGCAATGCAGCGCTTATAAAACCAACAATTGTATATATTCTGAGGATGTAACGAGCTAGGCCAATTTCCTCCTCACCGGATTTTTTCCGTTCTTGATTAGCACGATGCGCAAAGAACGACCGAGCATTAAGAATTGCAAGCTCACGAGCAGTAGTTATTTGTGCAATCTGGTTAGTGCTATGCCACGCGTTGTAGCTATATGAATATATTTTTTCCATTGCCTCAGCATTCTTACTCGAATAGAGATGTGACATAAAGGCAACAGGAATCATGCCTGCAAGCATGCAGAGTGAAGCATATACATTGATCTTTCCTACGGAATAACTAAGGGCTCCCGTCGAAAAAATGATGAATATCAGAGCACCCATAGTGGAAACTTGAGCCCCCAGGCTCCCCCCTGTCACAGCTTCATGAGCTGCCCTTGATGAGCGAGCATAATCACCGCTCGCGATTTCCTGAGAGGAACAAGTCGCCAGACGAGAAGATACGTTCTGAATACCCGTACTTGACATTCGAGAATTTAGAATCATACGCAGAGAGTCTGATGCTTGTCCCAGGGCAATGTATCCTGCCAGCACAAAACTAACCCCCAGCGCTAGCGGGAGCACTTCATCCTGGCTCTGGCCCAAATGCTCAACAAGTCTAGTGACAGCCTCCATCTGCAGAGCAGGGAATAGTGATAGGCACACAACAGACACTAGATAGGAAACGGTCCATACGGGGTGATTTTTGAAAGCATAAACCACGGACCAAACAGTATTAGCCATAATCTTACGCATCTTTATAGTCCCTTTCAGCGGAAGTTTTGCGCCCTGCAGAATCTTCAGAGATCTGATTTTTGAAAATTTCCATAAACTTTCCCTCTGCCTTCAGTAGCTCCCGGTAGGTTCCTTGCTCCACCACACACCCACCATCCAACACCACCACAGAATCAACACCACGCAACGTCCACGCACGATGAGACACCAACACCACCAAACGCCCAACAGCAGCCACCTTCAACCGAGCAAAAATCTCCTCCTCAGTCTCAGCATCCACAGCACTGGTCGGCTCATCCAACACCCACACCGGCGCATCCCGAAGAACCACACGCGCCAACGCCAAACGCTGCCACTGACCACCCGAAAGACCAACACCACCAAACGACTCACCCAACTGAGCATCCAAACCACCCTCAAGACCACGCACAAAATCATCAGCACAAGCCACCGACAAAGCCGACCACAAATCAGCATCACCAAGACGCTCAACCGCCTCCTGCGGCAAACCCAGAAGAAGATTTTCACGCACAGTCAGTTCATAACGGCCGTAGTCTTGACTCACCAAACCAACATTTGCCAACATGTTGTATTTACTCTCAGAAGAAGCACCCTTATACGTTATGCTCCCCTGGGCAATTGGTGTAATTCCAAGAATTGCATTTATTAGCGTTGTTTTTCCCGCGCCCGAGGCACCAACTACTGCAATCATTTGATTATTCATCAGCTCAAGATTAATATCTTTAAGCGCAAAAGACGACGCGCCCTCATACTGAACGGATACATCTTTGCATATAATTTTTGAAATATTTTCACGGTTAGGGTTAGAAGTTTTTATCTCAGAAGCATGGTCGTAAGTATCAGAGTCGCATACCCTTCGGAATTGCTGAACAGATAATGCTCCATTAATAATCTGGCCGAATGAATATCCCACCTCTTGGGTCGCGTTAACACAGGCGATGATTCCAATCAGCGATCCGGCCACATACGATATATCGGCTCCTGAATCCACAAGGAAGTACAGGGACGCAAAGAGTAAGACAGAGCAGAGTAGCCCTGCAACTATGGAGATGATTCCTCTAACACTTTCAAGGCTCAATTCCCTACCGGCTGCCCGGCGTCGCCAGGACGCTACGCGTTGCGAGAAAAATCGGGAGGCTCTCATGAGGTGAAGTTCTTGGGCGCGACTTTGAGCCATCAGATTGTCTAGATAGTAGTTCTCTACCCGATAGTCCTCGTACATTAGGGTGTATATAGCGTAATCACGTTTAGCGAGGATTACCATTGCAATAGATAGGGGTAGTGAACACAGTGCCGCAAAAATTGCTGCCACAATGCTGACGTTCGCAATATTGAGACAGAGAAGTAACACCATTGCGAAGGCACTCACCAGTGCCATAACTGACATGGTGTGAACCTGCAATTCCTGTTTTGATATTGCCTCTCTAGCAGCACGTATATCTTCCTGTGATTTTGTGCTACTTATATCAGATAACGGAAATGTAGATAACTTGTTATTTAACATGCAGTGAACCCGATAGTTCATCTTTGACTTGAGGATGCGCATGTTACTTATGACCCAGCGTTGAGCAATGATATTAATTCCAGCAACAAGGGCAAGAGCAACGATATAAATCCAGGCCGCGCCACCATTTGAACCACTCAAGGCTGATACTGTATTACCGATCAGCAGGGACTGACTCAAGGGAATGCAGGCTATAACGGCTAGTGATAGGGCGGCGCTCACTAGGGTCCCAGGACAGGTTTTCCAGGCTAGGCGGAAAGACCAGAGTATAGAAGAAAATAGATTTTTCATTCTCACCACGCTCACAAAATCATATTGAACTCATCTTTAAGCATCAAAATAACTGAATTGATGGCTTCCCGTTGTGACAACTTATTACAATCCAAGTAGCCACACTGAACCCATGACTTTTCATAAGCTGCAGGATTATATCCATCAATAACATTTCCAACCTCCATCGATTGCTGGCCGGCACTGTCCCAGCAACTATACAATTTTCCAGAGGATGTCAAGACTACCCCTTCTGGCTGGTACCCTAATTCAGACCTTGGGGTTCGACATGTTGAACAATAGCCACTATGCCCAGGGCGAGATATTTTGAAACCTTTCTTCACTGCAACCCTATACGCATTAACATATTTATCAATATATTCATTCGACTCCTTAATAGAATCATGATACATATTTGTATTGTCAATAAGTGCGAAATAAATCGAAATGTTATTAGGATGACCAAGATTTATATACAGGTCATCGAGAAGACTCTCTATAGAATTAATGCTCACACTAGTTACATTAACCCTAATACTTACATAAAATCCTTCTTGTAAGAGTAGGAGAATTGAATCAATAATCTTCCGATAACTCCCCCATCCCGACTTAGTTTTTCTGTACATATTATGCACATCTTCAGCTCCATCTATTGTAATCTGAATGGTATAACAATCTATAATTTTCAAATACTTTATATTTTCTTCATTGATTAGCACACCATTAGTTACCAGAAAACTTCCATTAACCGGCATAAACTTGGTAAGGCATCGGTGAAAATCAAGAATATCTTTTATATACAAAAGAGGCTCACCACCCAAGTAAGTCACAGAAAATTCAGACTTTCCCATATCCCTGGCATACCCAGCAAGAAATCTAGCCATCTGTTCTGTGGTAATTGCCTTATCTCGTTTATTTTGGGGGCGGAGTCCACTAGAATCTACCTGATAGCAATATGAGCAAGTCAAATTACAGGCAAAACCTGGATGATACGTTATCGAAAGCGCATCATCAGAATCTTTTTTTAGCTGGCTCATAGATAATAATCTATCCAGCACCCATGGGCGCAAACACGTCCCACCATTAGCAGTAACTAACAAACGAGGCACAATAAAATAATTACCCTTATGCTCCACAAGGGAAATCCTATTTCCTCTTTTAGCCCACACTTCACCCATGACCGACAACTCCTTTGTATCTTTCAGAAGCGTAGCCCTGCCTCCACCCATTAGAGTAAGCACACGCTACAGCAGGTGGAAGCAGGGATACTTCACTTTCTACAGCGGCTTCTGTCCCGGAATCGGCATACGACCACCGCAATGATCAGCGCAACGACCGCCGCCCGCCGGAACAATTTCAATACCGAACAGATTGCACATGAACTTAACCATGAGAACTCCTCGATGAGCAGTTAATGAAGTACGGCTGTACTTCACTAACTAACCCTACTCTTCAATGAAATATAAAACACATATATTCGTGCGTGTCCAAGAATATTAAGCAGATATATCTGCGATAGTTCCGGACATCCATGGGTCAGCCGACAGCCCTACCCGCAACACCCCCAGCCGCCCTTCGTCATAGTCAGTCATATTAAGTTCATATTTCGCCCCAATGTCATGTCCAGAAATATTAGGACATCAACCGCCGCATCCCTTGCACGCCCTCGGAGGCGGTGGGTAAAGTGAAAGCGTTATCTATCAAGAGCGACCGAGAGATCTGGCTCGTCGACGTCGCAGCAACCTCGCCAGTATCCCCCACCGTCACGGTGCAGGGTACGGACAAGGTGCTCCCGCCAGAACCGATAGAGAAGAATACCCTTCGGCACCCCTTGATGAGTCGTACTCGCAAACCGGTACAGCACATCCTGCAGAAGAATTCACGCACCCTCCCGGTGCGTATCTATCGGGTGAACACGAAGGAAGGTTATGACGACAGTTCACCCGGCTCTTTCTTTTGAGCTATTCCCTCCGCGCTCACAGGCGAGCTGTGAGTCGCTGCTCCGCACCATTGCGGAGCTTGAGGGCACCAACCCCGACTACGTGTCGGTCACCTACGCCGGTGACGCGAAGCGCCGCCAGAAGACCCTCGCGCTACTCGACCACCTGGTGCATGAAACCTCCCTCACCCCGCTAGCTCACCTGATTTGTGCAGGCCATTCGGTACACGAGCTGGAGCGTGCAGTCCGCCTGATTCTGGGCCTGGGTGTGCGCGGCTTCCTGGCTCTTCGCGGCGACATTCAGGAAGGTCAGGTTTCTGAACTTCCTTTCGCCCGCTACCTGGTAGAGCTCATTCGCCGCGTTGAGCGTGAAGATTTCGCCCACCTGGCGGCTGGCAAGGTGTCGATTGGTGTAGCGGCATACCCGCAGAAGCACCCCGAGTCCGCATCCCTGCTGCAGGATATTGAGATTCTGCTGTCCAAGCAGCGTGCCGGCGCGGACTTCGCGATCACTCAGGTGTTCTTTGAGGATGAACGCTACAGTGCCCTGGTCGATTCGGCGCACCTGGCAGGCGTGGATATTCCGATTATCCCGGGCATCATGCCGGTAACCTCCCTGAAGCGGTTGCAGAATCTTTGCCAGATGGCGGGCATGCCGGTTCCGGCAGATCTTGCCTACCGCCTTGAGACAGCAACCAGTAGCGCTGAGCTGCACCGCATCGGTGTTGAGTACGCGTTGAACCAGTGCCGCACCGTGATGGACGCGGGCGCACCGGGTCTGCACTTCTTCACCTTCAACGAGCATGCGGCGGTTCTGGACGTTCTGGATCAGCTGGATTTGCCGCGGTACAGTAACCGATTCTCTCAGTCGCTGAGCGAACTGGAATACGCCTAAAAACCCCGCTTTAACCCATAACGCTCCTTGTCGGATGCGTTTCCACTTTCTCCCCCACAAATATTCCGGGAGTTGTTGAGTTCTCCGTTTTACCGCCCATAGTCGGGTGGTAAAACACCGGAACTGACTCCCCTATCTATCCCCAGTAAAGGAATAACTATTATGTCGAACACCGCATTCCCCGCCGCAACCATTGTTGGCTACCCCCGCGTGGGCCGCTTCCGCGAACTGAAGAAGGCTCAGGAGGCTTTCTGGAAGGGCAAGGCAACCCTGCAGGAGCTGCAGGACACCGCTGCTGACGTACAGCGCACCTACTTCGAGCGCGTAACCGCTGCGGGTCTGAAGGCTGATAACTACTCGATTCCGGCGGCCTTCTCCTACTACGACCAGGTGCTTGATGTGGTTCGCCTGTTCACCCTGGTTCCCGAGCGTCTGGCTGAGGCTAAGGACGGCCGCGGCCTGCTGGATCTGCCCGGCTACTTCGCACTGGCGCGCGGTACCGAGACCCTACCTCCGCTGGAGATGACTAAGTGGTTCGATACCAACTACCACTACCTGGTACCCGAGATTGGTGCGTCCACCGAGATTAAGCTGAACCTTGAGGCTATTGACGAGCAGCTTAAGGTGGCAAAGCAGGCTGGCGTGAAGGTTCGCCCGCAGATTGTTGGCCCGCTGACCCTGCTGCTGGGCGCTAAGGCTGAGCAGGGTTCCGCTGAGGACTTCTCTCCTATCGACCGTCTGGACGAGTTCGTTGCCGCGTATGCTCAGGTGCTGGAGCAGCTGGCTGAGCGCGGTGTTGAGTGGGTTCAGCTGGACGAGCCGGGTCTGACCGTGGACCGTGCCGACAACACGAAGGTTGCTGAGCTGGCTGAGCGCACCTACCGTGCCCTGGCTGCTGGCGAGAAGCGCCCGCAGATTCTGGTGACCAGCCCTTACGGTTCCCTGCGTGAGAACCTGCCGGCACTGCTGAGCACCGGTGTTGAGGCATTGCACCTTGACCTGGTGCACGGCGTGTACTCGAAGGCTGAGCTGGAGTCTGTTTCTGCCGCTGGTGTGCACCTGGTTGCCGGTATTGTGAACGGCCGCAACGTGTGGCGTGCCGATGTTCGTGCGGCTCTGAAGACTCTGGAGGATCTGCCGGGAGCATCCGAGGGCGGCGTGTCTGTGGCTTCTTCGACTTCCCTGCAGCATGTGCCGCACGACCTGGCTCTGGAAGACCCGGCCGAAGTTCCGGTGGACGGCCTGTCATTCGCTGATCAGAAGGTCGCTGAGATTGCTCTGCTGGCTCGTGGCCTGGCTGGGGGTGAGGCTGTTGTTGAGCCGGAGTTGAAAGCTGCTGATGAGGCACTGGCTCGCTTCGCCGCTGACCCGCGCAAGCACAACGACGAGATTCGTGCCCGTGCCACCGCTGTGGTTGCTGAGGACTTTGACCGCCCGACCATTGATGTTCGCCGTGCGGCCCAGGCTGATTTGAACCTGCCGAAGCTGCCGACCACCACTATTGGTTCTTTCCCGCAGACCGCTGAGATTCGCCGCCACCGTGCGGAGGCTCGTGCGGGCAAGATTTCCGCTGAGGAGCTGAACGGCTTCCTGCGTGACGAGATTGCTTCGGTCATCGCACTGCAGGAGGATCTGGACCTGGACGTGCTGGTTCACGGTGAGGCTGAGCGTAACGACATGGTTCAGTACTTCGCTGAGAATTTCGATGGTTTCGCAACCACCCGCCACGGCTGGGTTCAGTCCTATGGTTCGCGTTGCACTCGTCCCTCGATTCTGTTTGGTGACGTGAAGCGTCACGGTGATGGCCTGCGCGGTGAGGCGTTCACCGTTCCGTGGAG
This sequence comes from Rothia similimucilaginosa, assembly GCF_029850875.1. Lineage (GTDB taxonomy): Bacteria > Actinomycetota > Actinomycetes > Actinomycetales > Micrococcaceae > Rothia. The sequence goes on from NZ_JAOVAM010000005.1 coordinate 133,290, forward strand.
CTCCCACGCACAGTCGCTGACTGAGAAGCCGGTCAAGGGTATGCTCACCGGCCCGGTAACGATTCTGGCGTGGTCCTTCGTGCGTGACGACCAGCCGCGTCGCGAGACCGCTAACCAGGTGGCTCTGGCTCTTGCCGATGAGATTGCTGACCTGGAGCAGGCGGGCATCCGCATCATTCAGGTGGATGAGCCGGCTCTGCGTGAGTTGCTACCCTTGCGCCGCGATGAGCAGCCGCAGTACCTGGATTGGTCGGTGAATTCCTTCCGTCTGGCGACCAGTGGCGTGAAGGATTCCACTCAGATTCACACTCATCTGTGCTACTCGGAGTTCAACGAGATTATCGACTCGATTAATGCTCTGAATGCTGACGTGACCAGCATTGAGGCGGCTCGTTCGCACATGGAGTTGCTGGCTGACATTCCGGAGAGTTTCGTTTCCGGTTTGGGCCCGGGCGTGTGGGACATCCACTCCCCGCGTGTTCCTTCGCAGGATGAGATTGAGTCTCTGCTGAAGGCTGCGATTGGTTACGGTACCATTGCTGACCTGTGGGTGAACCCTGACTGTGGTTTGAAGACTCGTGATTACGAGGAGACCAAGCAGTCTTTGCATCACCTGGTAGCTGCTACGAAGGCTATTCGCGAATCCCTCTAGGAGTCGCCTATTGGTTCCGCTGCCTGCCGTGGGTTGACCGGATGATGGTTTGCTCGCGGTGACTTGCGGCAGGTGGCGGCTGTTCGGCTTCGTGCCGGTATGCGTACCGACTGTATGCCGAGCTTTTGGGGATAGATAACGGGCCCGCCCGCACGGATTCTTCTGCACCGTACGGGCGGGTTTTCCTGTGCTTATTGGCTACGTTTGTTGGATGCGCTGGTTTTCTGTACGGTTTTTGGGTGCAGGTTTGGTGTGGTGTTGGCTGTGGGCTGGTCTTAGTCGTGTTCAAGTGGTTTTCTTTTTGAACTTAGGGTATAAATTACTCTAAATTTAGTTGTGGTCTGACCAAAATATGCATTTACTCAACAGGAAAAGTATTTATATTCATTACGCCATATGCGGCACTGTTGCCCAGTAGACAGATGTGCATCACACATTTTCTAGACATCCCTGGAATTTCAAGGCTAGAACAGTATTTATAGAATAGTCACTCTGAATATTTGTTCACCTCCGTGAACAATTCAGTGAAAATATGCCCAATAGATTAGTATTTTTATAAGACCCCGCCTCTAGAATGCCAAACATGACTACTACCGCTTCATCAAAGAAGAAGAAGGGTTCCGTACCCCACTGGCTTGCCATTCCGGCGCCCAAGCCTCAACTCAGCGAAGCTGAAGTTTCTGCAAAGTACCCGCGCATGCGCCTGCAGGTCTTCATGGGCATTTTCATCGGTTATGCGACCTTCTACCTGATTCGTAACAACGTCCCGCTGGTCACCCCGATCCTGACCAAGGAGCTTGGCTTCAGCAACGCTGCAATCGGTGCACTGTCCACGGCGCTGCTGCTGGCTTACGGCTTCAGCAAGTTCTTCACCGCAATGATTTCTGACCGCTCTAATGCGCGTCTGTTCTTGCCGATTGGTCTGGTGCTTTCGGGTGTTGCAAACATTCTGCTGGCAATGACCGGTTACATGGGTGAAGGCGCGGGTGCAGCGGGCTACGGTGCGGCTATTGCCTCCATCATGGCGACCATTATGGTCTTCAACGGCATCTTCCAGGGCATGGGTTGGCCGCCCTCCGGCCGTGTGCTTGTGAACTGGTTCTCCACCAGCGAGCGCGGTACGAAGGTGTCCTGGTGGAACACCGCCCACAACGTTGGTGGTGCGCTGTCCGGTCTGCTGGTTGCGTGGGGCTTCTCCATGTTCGGCAAGACCTGGGAAGTTGCTTTCTGGTTCCCTGCTGTTATCAGCTTCGTTCTGGCGTTCGTCGCGTGGCTGCTTATTCGTGATAACCCCGAGGCGGAGGGCCTGCCCACCGTTGACGTGTACCGCAACGACCCGCACAAGGTTGAGTCCACCGCTGAAGATCGCGCAGAGTCCACTTGGACCACCATCCGTAAGCACGTACTGACCAACTCGACCATGGTGTATCTGGCTCTGGCAAACGTGTTCGTGTACACCCTGCGTTACGGCGTGCTGGTGTGGGCGCCGAAGTACCTGCACGATGTGCGCCACGCATCCCTTGAGGGTGGTATTGCGGGCTTCTCGATTCTGGAGCTTGCCGGTATTGGCGGCACCGTCCTGTGCGGTTACGTTTCTGACCGCATGTTCAAGGGTCGCCGCTCCCCCGCGGGTATCCTCTTCCTGATTGCAACTGTCGGTGCGATTCTGCTGTACTGGTTGCCCTCTTCGGATGCGCCGCTGTGGATTGCCTACGTTGCGTTGGCTCTGATTGGTGGCCTGATTTACGGCCCGGTCATGCTGATTGGTCTGCAGGCTATTGACCTGTCCCCCTCGCATGTTGCGGGTACCGCTGCGGGCTTCACCGGTCTGTTCGGTTACGCGCTGGGTGCAACCCTGGCTTCTGCTGGTATCGGCATTATTGTTGACCATTGGGGTTGGAGCACCGCGTTCGTCTTCATGATTGTGTGCTCGGGTCTGGCGGTTTTGTTCCTCTGGCTGGTTAATGGTGCTGAGAAGCGTCTGATGGCTGAGCGTGCAGAGAAGCTGGCAGCTCGGGCATAATTGCCCGATCTTTCGTGTAGGGAAGCCACACCTTTGCTGGTGAGTCACCATATGGTGGCTTGTCGGTAATCGTGTGGCTTCTTACGTTAAGAACCTAGAATGGAACCATGACTACTAACTCTGGAATCACTAAAGAATGGGTGGATGAAACCGTCAAGCCGGGCGACGATTTCTTCCGCCACGTCAACGGTAAGTGGCTGGCAACCCACGAAATCCCGGCGGACCGCCCCAAGGATGGCGGCCTGTACACCCTCCGCGATAACGCAGAGAAGCACGTGCGTGAGCTGGTGGAGAAGATCGCGAAGGAGCAGCCGGAGTCCCGTATTGGCGCACTCTACAACTCCTTCATGGACGTTGAGAAGATTGAGGCGGACGGCCTGGAACCTCTGCTGAAGGAAATCGCCCCGATTCTGAACTCGGCAACCCCCTCCCACCTGGCTGTAACCCTGGCACTGCTGTCTCGTGCGGGTCTGCCGCAGCTGTTCGCCTGGTACACCAGCAACGACCCGAAGGACCCGAAGAATTACACGTTCTTCCTGTACCAGTCGGGTCTGGGTCTGCCGGATGAATCCTACTACCGTGAAGAGAAGCATGAGCAGGCGTGCGCGGCGTATGTTGAGCATATTGCTCGCATGTTTGAGCTGACCGGTCTGGCTGAGGGCTTCGGCCTGACCCCGGAGCAGGCGGCTCAGCTGGTGTTCACTCACGAGTCTGAGCTGGCTCGTCTGCACTGGAACGTCGTGGAGAACCGCGACGCTGAGGCGACCTACAACCCGTACCAGGCGAACGAGCTGGACGAGAAGTTCCCCGGCTTCCCGTTCTCCCAGTGGCTACTGGCGCTCGGTGCCGACCCGGAGACCCTGGGTCAGGTTATTGTGGCTCAGCCGTCCTTCTTTGAGGGTGCGGCTAAGCTGTTCACCTCCATCCCGCTGATGACCTGGAAGCTGTGGGCTGTGTGGACCGTTCTGCGTTCACGTGCGCCGTTCATGTACGACGAACTGGTTCAGGAGAGCTTCAACTTCTACGGCAAGACCCTCTCCGGTACCCAGCAGATTCGTGAGCGCTGGAAGCGCGGCGTGGGCGCTGTCGAGAAGGCTCTGGGTGAGGAGATTGGCCAGGAGTACGTGGCTGTACACTTCCCGCCCTCGCACAAGGAGAAGATGCTGGTTCTGGTCGGCAACCTCCTGGAGGCGTACCGCGAGTCCATTGAGTCGCTGGACTGGATGACTGAGGCAACCCGCGAGAAGGCGCTGGAGAAGCTGTCGAAGTTCGTCACCAAGATCGGTTACCCCGATAAGTGGCGTGACTTCTCCGCCCTGGAACTGGTCCCCGGTGACCTGTTTGAGAACCTGCGCCGTACCGGTGCGTTTGACGCTGACTGGCTGATTGCCCGTAAGGGTCAGCCGGTGGATAAGGCGGAGTGGCTGATGACTCCGCAGACCGTGAACGCGTACTACATGCCGCCTGCGAATGAGATCGTGTTCCCGGCAGCGATTCTGCAGCCGCCGTACTTCAACCCGGATGCTGACGATGCGGCGAACTACGGCAATATCGGCATGATTATTGGCCACGAGATTGGTCACGGTTTTGATGATCAGGGTTCCCGCTACGACGGCGACGGCAAGCTGGAGAGCTGGTGGACTGAGGAGGATTACGCGAAGTTCAAGGAGCGCACCTCCGCGCTGGTGGAGCAGTACAACGCGTACGTTCCGGTGGGTCTGGACCCGAAGTTCCACGTGAACGGTGAGCTAACTCTGGGCGAGAATATTGGCGACCTGGCTGGCATGTCTATTGCGTTGAAGGCGTACCGTCTGGCTTTGAAGAAGCAGGGCATTGAGTCGCTGGATAACGCGCCGGTGATTGACGGCATGACCGGTATTCAGCGTTTCTTCCTCTCGAATGCTCGCGGCTGGTGTACGAAGTCCCGCCCGCAGCATGCTGAGGTGATGATTTCGGTAGATCCGCATTCGCCGGATGAGTTCCGTGTGAACGGTGTGGTGCGTAATATTGATGAGTTCTATGAGGCGTTTGGCGTCTCTGAGAGCGATGCGCTGTACCTGGCTCCGGAGGAGCGCGTGCGTATCTGGTAGCACCTCGATAAGGGTATATGCTTTATTGTGCATATATGTGAGGCGCCCGCCTCGTGGTTTTCGAGCCACGGGGCGGGCGCCTTTCTGTTGTAGAAACTACACGTTTCTAGACTACTGAACTTTAGGAGTCAGAAGACGAGGACGAAGCAGAAGCCGAGGAAGAGGAAGAGGAATAAGCACGCATACCGGTCAGCTTCCACGCACCGTTCTCGTACACGCCGTGCAGGGTCCGCTCCACCTCGTCCTTACGTTCCGCTTCAGAGGGAGCTTCCTGCACGCGGTCCTTGCTTGCAATAAACTCGCCGGGATCCATGGTCAGGCGAATATTCCAGTTGTAGGTGTCGCCCTCACGCTCGGGCTGCGGGGTGAGCATGGTGATGACAACGGACGCGTCGTGCATCCAGGCTTCACCCTTGATCAGCTTCTCACCGACGGTGCCGCTTTCCTGAGGTACCAGGTACGGTGCGTAGTCCTGCTCGGGGGTGCTTTCCCACACGCCCAGGCGGACGCCGCTGCAACGGTCGGGGTAGGAGTCGCCGGGGCCGAGGCCGTAGTAACGCAGGTGCGAGAACTCGCCGGGCAGTGCCCATTCCAGACCGAATGCGGGCAGGGACGGTGCGTCCTTCTCGCCGGGGTAGTCGATAGTTACTCGCACGTTGCCGGTGCTCTGTGCTTCGTAGCGGACCGTAACAGCGGTGTGAGCGGGGGTTGCCAGCTCGTAGGTGTAGGTCACTGCCACGCTGTCATCGCTGGGCTGCTCGACAGCAACGTTAGCGCAACGGACGTAGCGGCCTGCAACGGTCCACTGGGCGCGTTCGAAACCGTGCCCGGCGCCGCGGTCGTTGTCGGTCAGGGGCCTGAAGGTGGTGAGCTTCGGTGGGCGAATAACGTGCTCGGTGCCGTTGTGTACCCAGGAGACGAAGCCGCCCTGAGTGCGGGACAGAATAACTTCAGCCTGGTTGTTGCGCAGACCGACGTTCCAGCGGCCGACGGTAACCGTCGCATCTGCTGCGTCTTCAGCGGTGTTTGCTTCAGCCTGCGATGCGGGGATGACGTACTGACCGAAGGCAATTTCGTGTCCTGCAGGAGCCCATGCGGCGTCTTCAGTGAGCACGAGGCTGACGTCCAGGGTTACTTCTGCGTTGTCGGCAGCGTATTCTTCCAGGGGCCAGGGAATTGCCAGCTCGTGGGTGGATTCGGGGGCTACGTCGAAGAAGTAGTCTTCCTGCCACTGAGGAACGCCGTTGACCAGCAGGTATGCATTGTCATCCTACTTCTTCTGGCGCTCCTATCCACTGCAGGTGTACTTTACATTGACACTGATCCTTGGACGCCCGAGACTAACTTTGCACCGTGGTTCTTGGTCAGTGCGTTGGTTGCTATTCGCCTCTTTGCGTTTAGTAGCGCGGAACCTACCGGCGAGATTCCCGACCTGCACCGTATGATGCAGTTTAACCGGTATATTCACTGGGTAACTTTGGTGTCCTCTGCTGTGTTGAGTATCCTGTGTGCGCTCATCCCCTTGGTTAACCTGAGCACAGCAGGCTATGACCCGATGGCTTTGGCAGTCTCGCTTTTCCTAACGGCAGGATTCCTATATTTTGTGCGTGAGGGTCTCTTCTATCTACAGGGTTCCCGTTTTGAGGATGGGACAGGCGGGTATAGCATCTTGCGCGGCTACTGTGTCGGTATGGTAGGTTTGGCAGGGTGTATGGCGCTTGGGTACCTGGGCTATTCGTTGCTCCGCAAAGAGTGGTTGCCCGCGCTGTTCTTTACTGCGTCGGTGGCGATGAATGCGTGGTCGGTGAAGAAGTACGTCACCGTGGGTATTTCTATTCCCGAGGATGAGGAAGATGATGAGGTCCCCGAAACTACACCTGTAACTGGCTAAATAGAATGTAAGAAGCCCCTGAGCTGAGAGATGACCTCTCAGCTCAGGGGCTTTATCGTATCAGCGCATCCTCACGCGGCGAGCGCTAGGAGGCGCGGCGGCGAGAACGCAGCACCATCGCAGTGCCGGCACCAAGCACCAGCGTACCGCCCAGAGCCACAGACACCGCACCGAAACCAGTACGCGCCAGGCCGCCCTGCTGGGAGCTCACGCCACCCGACGCGGCAGACACACCGGACTGACCCAAAGAGCCGCCAGCAGAACCACCAGCCGAACCCTCAGAGGAGCCCTGCGCGTTCACCTCACCGGTAGCACCGGAAGCACCAGCCTGACCGGACTGACCACCCTGTGCGGCACCAGACTGTGCGGAGCCGGGCTGGTTAGCATCAGCGGTACCGCTCGGGGTTGCCGTGGATATGAAGTCGTCCGCAGCCGCGTTCGGGTCCTTCGGCACGGCAGTCTCAAACGAGCACGCATCCGACGCCTTCTTACCCACAGCAACCGCAAGCTGCTGCACCGGGCTGTTCACCTCAGTACCATCAGCCAGGGTCGCAGAATAGTGCACGTCAAACATGTACTGGCCGGGCTCGGAGAACACCCAGTTCGCGTGCGCGTGCGTCGCGTAATCAATGTCGATCGTGGTCTTGCCGGTCGTCGAATCCAGCAGCACATCCGCGCCGTTCAGTGACTCGGTGAACATGCCGAAGCGTGCACCCTCAGGCATGACCTTCGGAACCACGTGCAGGCGCACGGGGCCGCGCAGCTGCGAGTAGTCAATGTCCTGCGTGTTGTAGCCGGGCCAGGGCAGGCCGCTCTGCTGGGTCTGCGGCAGGCCGTAGAAGGCGGTGCCGACCGGGCCCATGAAGTTCAGCTTCTCGTCAGCCATGCGTTCGGTGCGTACACGGCGGGCGTTCTCGCTGATGGTCCACACGACCGAATCGAGCGGGCGCACGGTCGAATCAGCGTCAATGATGCCGCTGTCGTCACGCAGACCCACGGACAGCTGGCGGTCCTTCAGGGTCGCCTGGATGTCCAGGTGGCCGTGCGAAATCTTGGCGCGGCCGTCAATCTGGCCGGGCACGCACTGGTGCCCCGGGGTTCCGGGGGTGGACGGCTGCGCAGACGGTGCCGAGCTAGTCGGAGCAGGTGCGCTCGGGGTCGGGTTCGCAGGCGCGGGGCTAGACGGTGCCGGAGTGGAGGGTGCCGGAGCAGGTGCGCTCGGCTCTGCAGAAGGCTCGGCAGAGGGCGCGACGGTAGGCTCAGCGCTCGGCGACGGATCCACCGGAGCAGGCTTCGGCGCATCGTTAATGGGTGCGCTGTCCGGTGCCAGCGCGCCGTGTGCGGTGTACTTGGTGCCCGGCTCGTAGTTCGCCGCAACCTCAGTGGTGGAGGCAGAAGCATTCATATCCGGGTGGGTCAGCATCTTCACGCGCAGAGCGGTGCCCTTGTAGAAGGACTCGTCACGGAAGGTAAAGCGCGCCACGCCGTCCTCGACGGAGCCTTCCAAATCGAGGTAGGGGTAGACCGGGTCATCCTGGGCGTAGAAGCCGCCACGCAGGAAGCCGCGCACCTTCGGGTCTTTGAAGCGGACCTCAACGGTGCTGAAGCCGTTGCCGTTCGGGGTGACGGTTACGTCGTAGTCCATGCTGGTCGGCGTGTACTGCCCGGTGCTGAGCACGGTATTCGCTTCGTCCGGGATTTCTTCGGGCCAGGAGCCGTTACCGTCGTCGCTGTAGACGCTCTCGGCGCGGCCGGGCTCATAGGCGAGCTTATGCGAGATCCAGCGGGACGCCTCCGCGCTATTCTCGTCGGAGGTGTCGGGGGTGAAGACAGCCTGCAGCTGAGAACCCTCGCTACCGAGCATTTCAGACCAGGTGGCGGTACCGTTCACGACCGGCAGGTCGGTCAGGAAGTAGCCGTTGTTGTACAGGGTCAAGGTGCCCTTGAGGTTCTTGTTCGCGGCGGTGAAGGTGATATCGCTGAGCTTGTCGTCAGCATCCTTATTCTTTGCCGGGTCGGCGTCCAGGCGGTGCGGTGCCACGGACAGCACGTACTTTGCGGCGTCCAGGTCACCGACGGGTGCCGCGTTGTAGCGGTCAACGGTGGGCACGGCGGTGGGGGTGCCGTCGCCGAGCACGGGCTGCATGCCGCCAACCTGCCAGACCAGCTTCGACGGCTTGGAGCTAATGATGCGGCCGTCGGTGGAGCGCGCCACGGTGCGGTAGGTGACCACGTAGCGGCCCGGGCGGGTGAAGGTCGTGGTGTTGTGGGTGTGGCTACCCTTGTCGAGCAGCCAGGAGTGCCAGCCGCTCGAGCTGCTGGAGAGCATGCGGTACACGTCGGCGGGGGCGTCGTCCGGGTTGTAGCGGAAGAGCTCCATACGGCCGGGGCCCTCAACGGAGAGAATGTCGGTAGCGAACACGCCGTCACGGAAACGCTCAGTAGGCACCTTCGTGGATGCACCCAGGCCAGCCCAGATGGGGTCCTGGTTGCCGAAGGTCAGGTGCGGTGCCATGTAGAGGGTCTGGCCGGGTTCGCCGAGGAACGCCAGGGAGGGCGAGTCGCCCAGGGTCATGGTGTACTGCGACTTGCCGTCGCGGCCACTGTAGCCCTTGCCGACCCAGTTGACGGTTTTGTCCAGTTCGTAGGTGTCTGCGCCGGTCTTGTAGGGGTTCGCCTCGTTCATGAGGACGAAGGTGCCGTTCTGCTCGTCCCAGTATGCTTTGGGGGCGTCGACGTGACCCTTGGTGGTGACGATTTTGCCGTCATCGGGGCCTGCGGCGGCGGGCAGGGAGGGGGCTGCGCCAGCGAGCGCGAGCAGTGCTGCGGCGGAGAGGAATGCGGCTGCGCGGCGGAGGGCGGGCTTACCGCCGGGGATGAAGAGTGCGGGGGTGTGTATGGTGATCCGTCGTTGGGTCTGCTTCTGAGAGTTCATGACAACCTTTCTCATTTTTCTATTTCTTAGGGTAACCCTTTTGCAAATAATTGTCATTTGGAAACTAACTGAGTATAGTGATTCTCAGAAACACATGTGTGCAGAGGCTCGCCCAGAAACGCACACCACGTACATCCACAAAGAGAAACCGGCACGCACGCGCCTACCAACGCGGTAGAAACCCGAAAAGCCCCAGCACCGGGCAAACCCCGAAAGTATCGGGCAGCACGCCAGCCAACGAGCAGTCATCCAAGGAGCTACCATGCAAGGACGCACCAAACCCCTGAGCCTACTCAGCGCAACCACCCTCGGATGCACCCTCGCACTCGGGGCACCCCTCGCCCTCCCCCAGGTCGGCACCTTCACCGCCGCACAGGCACAGGAAAACCAAGTCGGTACCCAGACAGGTACCGAGTCGCGCACCTACGTCAACTACGAAGGTGACTACGTCATCGCGGGCGTACACACCGAAATGCTCAACGCATTCCTCGACGGCAACCAGTTCACCCTCGGCACCCTCGCAGACACCGGCCCCGGCAAGCAGGGACGATTCAACCCCGCCCGCACCGTCTTCCACCTGCCCGACGTCGAGGACGCACACACCAACGTCGTAGCAGGCTACGACTACATTGCCCCCGAAGGCACCGACATCTTCTATATTCCCTCCACCCGCACCCGCGGCCTGCTCTACCCCGGCCTCGGTGCGGAAGGAATCCGCCCCGGCACGCTCAAGAACAACACCATCAACCTTGAACTCGTGCGCAGCAGCGTACCCGAAGGCGGCCGCGCCGAAGTCTTCACCGAATCCGGCCGCGACAACCCGCGCGTCTTCAGCACCAACGACCAGCTGGCACCGCACACCATCACCTCTGGCGGTCACGAGCACCTCAGCTGGGCATTCACCCGCGCGGGCATCTACCAGCTGACCTTCCGCGCCACCGCAACCCTTGCTGACGGCACCCCGGTCAGCTCCGAGGCGACCTACACCATCGCTGTGGGCACCAACGCTGAGGACGGCTTCAAGCTCCTGAACGCACAGAATGCCGCGAAGGAAGCGGCAAAGGAGAGCACGAGCGAAGCAACCACTACCCCCGAGGCGAGCGCCACCGCTACCGAGAGCGCCGATAGCACATCTACTTCCACCTCCGCAAGTGCTGAGGCGAGCACGTCCACCGGTATTCGCCGCGTGGATGCATCCGTGAACGGTCAGAACGCCGCACAGATGACCGACCCGAACGGTGCGAAGGCAGAGGCAAATGGTGAGCAGGCATCCCAGGGTGGATCCGGTGTTACCGCTATCAGAGGCACCGACAACACCAATAACGGCTCCGACAAGGGCGAAAGCAAGGACGGCAACTCCCACGGTGTGAAGGGCTCCAGCGTGAAGGGCTCCAACGCCCGGAACATCAGCGCACCCAGCACCGGTAGCGGTGTGCTGTCCTCCGGTCTGCCCGGTAGCCTGAACCAGCAGTGCATCGCCACCGAGGTTCCCGCCGAAGATGCCAAGGACTCCAAGGACGCTCAGAAGGACAACAAGCAGAGCAACCAGGCAGCCCAGGCGCCGACCAGCATCCCCACCATCGCCGTGGTCAACTCCGCCGAACATAGCGGCCGTGAAGAAGTCACCCACGGCCACTTTGACGTGGGCCCGGTCCTCAACGGCGGCAACCTCACCAGCAGCGTGAAGGACGACCGCACCAGCCCCGCCCGCCACGTCTCCCCCGGCGCCCTCGAGTTTGTACTCAATGACGCCGCGAAGATCAACCTGCCCGCAGGCATGGAGAATATCGCCCCGGCGGGCACCCCCGTGCACATGATTGGTGCAACCCAGCAGCAGGGCGTGCCCTGGCTCGGCTGGAGCACCCAGGACCCCGAACTGCTCAAGCAGCTCGACGGCCCCGTCACCATGAGCCTCAACGGTTTTGAGGGCCCCGGCACCATGTCCACTTTCCTCTCCGGTAACTTCGGTTCCGCCGGTCAGAAGGTCTTCGATTCGCGTAGCGGCGGCTCCTTCCAGGTGCCCGCAAACACCCACCAACACAGCAACTGGGTGTTCACCGCTGAGGGTCGCTACACCCTGACTATCGGCTGGACGGCACGCCTGAAAAACGGCCAGCAGGTCAGCAGCGAATCGGTTCTGCACTTCACCGTTGGCAACCCCGATAACGCCCCGGCAAGCAACAACGCGCAGGGTGCGCAGAACGGCAGCGAGAAGAGCACCGCTAAGAACCCCGTCAACGGCACCATAGACGAAGCCACCGGCATCGTCACCAAGCCCGACGGATCCAAGGTACGCATCGTCGGTAAGACCGCCTCCGGTGAGGATTGCGCCCTGACCAGTCAGGAACTCGCGAACGCTCAGAAGGCAGCCGCGGCAGGTAAGCTGCCGAATACCGGTGTGGTCATCGACCCGTTCATGGTCAGCACCTCCATTCTGGCACTGGCACTCGGTGCCATGATTCTGCGTTCGGCACGCCGAAAGGGCCGCAGCGGTGACACCGCATAGCAGACATACCGGCAACCGCGCGCAAGCATATAGTCGGCGTACCGCCCTCACCCTCGCCTCCCGTATCGCGGTGGGTGCGGGAGTGGGGGCTGGCGCCTTCGCACTGAGCGGATGCGCAGGCACCGTGAATGCGTCCTCCGACCGGATGCGCGTGGTCGCCACGACCCCGATTCTGGCGGATTTGGCGCAGCAGATTGCCGGGGAGCGCGCCAGCGTGCACTCTCTGGTGCCTGCCGGTGCTGACCCGCACTCGTACGAGCCGAGCCTGCGCGATATTCGCGATGTCGCCTATGCCCGCTGTGCTCTGACGAACGGTCTTCTGCTGGAGCAGCGTAAGCTCAGCAAAATGGTTGAGGCGAACCTGCCCGCCGGGGTCGTGTCCGTGGCGGTGGCGGAGAAGATTGAGCAGTACGGCGGCAAGCTGGAAGCCATTGTTGAAGATGCCTCCCTAGACTCTATCTGGCTGGGGTTGCGTGTTGAAGAGGGCGGGCAGAACGAGTCTGCCCCCACCGACTCTTCGGATGCAGGCATGCGCTTTGAGGTGCAGAGCGTACGGGCGCGAACCTCCACGGATTCCTCGAATGCGCAGTTGGCGGCGTTCATTACGCAGACCTTCGGTGCGGTGGAGATGCTGTGCGATTCGCATGCGCGCGGCGTGAACCTCACCCGTGAAGGGGACACAGCGATCCGTACCGGCGATATGGGTTCGCTGGAGCTTCCTTTGCAGGCGCATACGCACCTGTCGTGGGCATTTAGTGATGCCGGCGAGTACGCGATTGAACTGAGTGCCACCGCGGTCAATGCGCCGGAGTCGGTGCGTTCTTCGCGCGGCACCCTGTACTGCGTGGTCGGTCGTGACCCGCAACAGCTGGTGGACCGCCTAGCGAAGGAACAGAACGTTTCCGCTTCGGACATCAAGGTTCTTTCGGCAGGTCACGCCGATATTACCGCACGCACCGGCGACGGCAGGATCGTGCTTCGGGCGGATTCCTCCCAGGGTGCCGTAGAGCACGAGCTGAACCGCACCGTAGTCGCGGTCCCCTCCCGCACTCTGCAGGAGGTGCCCGCGGGCGGTAGCTACCGTTTTCTGCGTTCGGGTGCTTCGGAGGATCGCGGTCAGGTGTACCTGCTGGCGCAGGCTGTTCTGGGTAAGCACGTGCACGGCGAAATCGACCCGCACATTTGGCATTCAGTACCGAACGCGAAGGCGAGCGTGCAGGTCATTCGTGACGCGCTCATCTCCGCCGATCCGGCGGGTTCGAGCGAGTATGCGACCCGCACCGAGCAGGTGATGAAGGAGCTTGATGCCCTGGACGCTCAGCTGCGTCAGGTGTATGGAGCCCTTCCGGAGTCGGCACGCAATCTGGTCACCACGCACGACGGTTACCGCTACCTGGCGAGCACCTACGGGTTGCATATTGCCGGTTTTGTGAGTGCTAGTGCCAGCGGCGAGCCGAGTATTCAGCAGCGTCAGCGTTTGCGTCGCACGGTCGAGGATTTGAAGGTTCCAGCGATTTATCTGGATAAGTCAACGGCGATGCGTTCACCGGTTCTGACGGAGCTGGCTCGGGAGGCTCAGGTGCGTACCGGGGTGCTCTATTCGGACACTCTGGATGCGCAGGCTCCTCACTACGCACAGATGATGTTGGCGAATGCTCACACGATTGCGCTGTGCTCGGGGAATGGCGCTGGGCACAGTTCCGGCGGCGATTCTGGAGATAGCTCTTCGGGTGCTAGTTGCTCGGAGGCGAGCACATCGTAACCCGGTTTTCAATCTCCCCACAAGCTCATATAGCCGTATCAGTATATAGATAATCTTTCAAACACCGTTTCGGTCATGATCCAAGTTCGGTCATGATCTAAGGAAGTCCTCATGATGAACTCAACCACCCGCCTCTCTCGTAGCCTGCCCGCCCTGGCTCTGGGCACCAGCCTGATGCTCGCACCCCTGGGCGTGGCACACGCGGAGACCACCCCGGCAACCGCAGAGAGCGCCTCGACTCAGCCGAGCGACAGCAACCTCAGCCGCGGCGAGCGCGCCCTCGCCCAGACCCTGTCGGCGGAGCAGCCGGTTGCATCCGGTCGCACCGAAATTTCCTCCGGTCACGTGGATATGGGCCCTCGTTTCAACAACGGCAAGTTTGAGCTCATGCTCCACGACGATCACGGTGAAACCCCCGTCTGGCGCAGCCTGGACGAAGTCATCTACCGCGGTAGCGACCAGGCGATTCTTGAGGTGCCGAACGACCCACGCTATTCCTTCGTGGGTGCACCTGCCGGTTCTAAGGTATACGTGATTCCGCAGACCGAAGCTAAGGGCGTGATTTGGCCGGGGTGGAACACCCAGGATCCGCAGCTGGTGTCCAAGCTGAACCGCGGCGTGAACCTGACACTGGAGCAGGTGAGCGGCCCCGGCACGTTCAGCCTGTACCTGGAGAACGGCAACTTCTCGGCACCGCAGGTGCTGTGGTCCTCTACCAAGAATGAGCCGCAGAAGTTGTGGGTGGAGAAGAACACTCACACCCACGCGAACTGGGTGTTCACCGCCCCGGGCGAGTACCTGCTGAAGGTTACCGCGAGCGCTGAGCTGTCTGATGGTTCGACCGTGTCTGATACCCGCTACCTGAAGTTTGCGGTGGGTGATTCTGCGAATGCTGATGCCCTGTACGCGATGGAGGCGCAGGCTCGTGGTTCAGCATCCTCGGGTTCTTCTGCACCCTCCGATGCTTCGTCTACCTCTGCATCCCAGGCTGCCGGTTCTTCTTCTGCCGCAGCAAGCGACCAGAGCGGTTACCGTACCGAGTTCACGATTCCCTGGGGTGTCATTGCCGCAGGCGTGGCAGCTGTCATTGCTGTGGGCGCTTTCCTTGCGTTCCGTCGCCGCTCCTCCGCGCAGCGTGAGGCACTGGATGAAGTGCGCGGTGACCGTTCGTGAGCGCGTCGGTAACAGCTGGCACTGAACCCGTCCTAGAGATTTCGAACCTGTACGCCGGATACGCACGCCGTTCCATCCTCAAGGATCTGTCCCTGACGCTGGAGCGCGGCGAGTTTGCGGGCCTGATTGGTGCTAATGGTGCCGGTAAGACCACACTGCTACGCACTATTTTGGGTCTGATCCGCCCGGCATCCGGTCAGGTTCGCGTGCTGGGTGAGTCGCCACGTGTGGCGCGTGCGCATATCGGTTATGTGCCGCAGAAGCACCAGTTCCAGTGGGATTTTCCGCTGACCGTCAAGGATACGGTGATGACCGGTCGAGTACGTGAGATTGGGTTCTTCCGCCGCCCGGCGAAGAAGGATTGGGTTCAGGTTTTTTCGGCAATGGAACGCACCGATGTTCTGCACCTGCAGGATGCTTCCATTGCGGAGCTTTCCGGTGGTCAGCGTCAGAGGGTTCTTTTGGCGCGCGCTTTGGCGGCGAACCCCTCCCTACTGCTGCTGGATGAGCCGTTTACGGGCGTGGACGCGCCGACCCAGACCACTCTGACCCGCCTGTACCGTGAGTTGGCGGGCGAGGGCATCACGATTCTGATGTCTACGCATGACATGCTGGCGGCGCGTGAGTCCTGCTCGCGTCTGTGCGGTGTGCGCGGCAATATTCACCTGGATGGTCCGGCGGACTCCTTTAGCCTGGAGCAGCTGCACACGTGGTTGCACGGTCACGATATTGAGGAGGCGCAGGGCCACGCCCGCACGGGCTTCACCTGTGCCGGTGGTGCGTTGGATGAGTACGGCCACGAGCTGCCTGATTCCTGCGCTTCTGACTCTTCTCTCTCCCCCGCCCATACTGCTTCTACCGGGGGTACCCGTTGATTACTCCTATCGATTTTCTTGCCGACCTGTTCAACCCGTCTCTGGCGTTTCTTCCGCGCGCCCTGGCGGCGGTGCTGCTCGCGTCGGTAGTTACCGGTGTGGTGGGCTGCCACGTGCTGATGCGCGGCATGGTCTTCATTGGCGATGCAGTGGCGCACTCGGTGTTCCCTGGCCTTGCGGTGGCGTTCGTGCTGGGCGGCAACCTGGTCATGGGCGGTCTGACTGCGGGCGTGGTGACGGCTATTCTGGTGGCTATTTTTAGCCAGAATCAGCGGCTACGCGAGGATTCCGTGATCGGTATTTTCTTCGCGGCATCTTTTGCGTTGGGTATTGTGATTATTTCGTTGGCGCCGGGCTATTCGGGCTCGGTGCAGGATTTCTTGTTCGGCTCGATTGTGGGTGTTTCGAATGAGGACATTACCCAGGCGGCGATTATGGGTGCCGTTATTCTGCTGGTGTTGTGGCTGTTCCACCGCCAGATTGTGACGGTCAGCCTGGACCGTGAGAGTGCCCGCGCGATGGGCCTGCCGGTGCTTGCCCTGGATATTGTGCTGTACGTTCTGGTGACCATTTCTGTGGTGCTGGGTTTGCAGACGCTCGGTAATGTGCTGGTGTTGGCGCTTCTGGTGATTCCGGCCTCGGCTGCCCGCCTGGCGTGCCGCCGACTGGGGTCGATGATGGTGTTCTCGCCGGTGTTTGGCGGTATCTGTTCGATTGTTGGCCTGTACCTGTCGTGGGCGTTTAATCTGCCGACCGGTGGCACGATTGTGCTGTCGATGGTGGCAGCTTTTGTGCTGGTGTGGGCGGTGACGGCGGTTCGTTCGCGAGCGCGTGCCCAGCTGAAGAGCTAAGCCCAGCTCAACCCGGGCTCAACCCAACTTTTCTCGGCTAAACGCACGAGTAAACGCACGAGGCGCATCCCCGTTTGGGGGGTGCGCCTCGTGCGTTTTTTACAGGTCTTAAATACCCAAAGTGAATCATGTTCATGTTTAAAGAACCAAAAGATACACTCCGCGTAATAAAAGCGCATAATTCAACACGTCGGGTTTAATGAAAATACAACCTATCAAATATTTCTTATGGGTTGATACATGTAGTGATAAAGCAGTCACTGCACCCTCATTAGAGCTTCAAAGAAGGAGTGATCATGAAGGCATATGTATACCACGGCCCCGATCAGAAGGGCGCCTGGGAGGAAGTCCCGAACCCCACCATTCTTGAGCCCACGGACGTTATCGCCCGTGTCGACACCACCACCATTTGCGGTACTGACCTGCACATCCTGAAGGGCGACTGCCCCGAGGTGGACCACGGACGCATCCTGGGCCACGAGGCTGTCGGTACCATTACCGAGGTTGGCTCCGCGGTGACTGACCTGAAGGTCGGCGACCGCATCATCATCCCCGCCGTGACCAGCTGCGGTAAGTGCTCCTACTGTAAGGCGAACCAGCCTTCGCACTGCCAGACCGTTGGTGGTGTCGGCTGGATTTTCGGTTACATGATTGACGGCACCCAGGCAGAGTACGTGCGTGTTCCCTACGCAGAGACCTCGGTTCACCTGGTTCCGGAGGGCCTGACCGACGAGGACGTCCTCTTCCTCACCGACGCACTGCCCACCGGCTTCGAGATCGGTATTCTGAACGGTCACACCAAGCCCGGCGACACCGTCGCTGTCGTGGGTGCAGGCCCCGTGGGTCTGGGCGCGATCATGACCGCTAACCTCTGCGGTGCCGGCCGCGTCATCACCGTCGACTTCGACGACAACCGCATGAACAAGGCACTGGAGCTGGGCGCAACCGATAAGGTCAACGCGGGCGACCCGGACTTCATCGAGAAGATTAAGACTCTCTCCCCCGACGGCCTGGGCGTGGACGTGGCAATTGAGGCTGTGGGTGTTCCGCAGACCTTCGAGACCTGCACCAAGATTGTTCGCCCCTACGGCAACATCGCTAACGCCGGCGTGCATGGCAAGCCCGTTGAGTTGCCCTTGAACACCATGTGGATTTCTAACGTTCGCATCAACATGGGCCTGGTCAACTGCAACACCGTCGGTAACCTGCTGAACATGGTCCGCTCGGGTCGCCTGAATGCTAAGGCAATGGCAACCCACCGCTTCACTTTCGACCAGTTCGAGGAAGCCTACGACCTGT
This sequence comes from Rothia similimucilaginosa, assembly GCF_029850875.1. Taxonomy (GTDB): domain Bacteria; phylum Actinomycetota; class Actinomycetes; order Actinomycetales; family Micrococcaceae; genus Rothia. The sequence goes on from NZ_JAOVAM010000005.1 coordinate 151,347, forward strand.
TCTCCCACGCTGCTGAGCACAACGTGGTGAAGGTTGTTATCTCCCGTAACCCCGAGGTTGCGGCATAGACTGCGGTAGGCTCATATACCGCTCATACTGAAACCCCGAACGTTTGTGAGGGATTTCGGTGGGATGTATTCATGACACTGCGAACATCCCTAGGATTCGCCTCCGGGTGGGAGTGGGTAGGTCCCACCCGGAGCGCGAATCGTCCTCCCCTACCCCGAGATGTAGTTATTTTCTGATGATGTAAGAAATCTGAAGATGTAGAGATGCGCCAGCTCGGGGTTTTCTGTTCCCTCAGCCCCCTCTCCGGTGGGCTCTGGGGCGGTTCCTCAAGCGTGATGCACCCTCTGCCGGGCGCTCTGCCAACCTGCTTCGGCGGGTTCTTCTGCCAGGCAACCTCTACCGGTGGAGGGGCGCATCATTTGGCTCTTCTTGGTCGGGTGGTACCTCCGATTCTGCTCGCCCTTGAAGGGAAAGGAAAAGGGTCGCACGCTTACGGTTCAATGGCGAACTCGTAGGCTGCGACCCTTTTCTCATGCCCGGTTTTCGGTGCCTCGGGCGGGCTATTTAGTTTTTAGGCTTCTCAGTACTGGGTTTTTCTCCGGCGGCATTCTTTTCACCGGTGTTCTCATGACCGGCAGCATCGTGCAGGATGCGGGTGAACGCCTCCGTGGGGTCGTCTGCCCCAGCTGCGGCAGAAGAGTCGGTGGCGCCTCCGATGACGGGTTCGGTGGGCGCATCCTCAACGGGTACTTCAGCCAGATTCTCGGCAGGTACCTCGGCAGGAGCCTCGACGGACACCTCCGCGACGATGGGCTCATCCGAGGCGGACTCCGCAGAGGCGGGCGCCTCCGGAGCCTTCTGCGCATCCTCCTGCTTATCCTGAGCCAGAGTCTCTACAGGCTGCTCAGAAACACCCTGCTCAGTAGCTACCGGCTCACCGTGCGCGGATTCCTTCTTCGCATCCTTGTGCGCGTCCTTATGTTCGAGCCTGTAGATGATGCGCGGTTCCAGGCGCTCAAAACCAATCTTGGAGCGCACCCAGTTCACGAAGCGGTCGATACGGTCCTCACCCTCGGTGGTTTCCGCAACCCGGTAGTTGCGCGGCAGCATCACGCTGTCGCTGAGCACGCGCGGGTACTCATCAATCTCCTGAATACCCGCCATGTACATGTTCTCGCGGAACTGGTGAGCGAACTCCTGCTGACCGAGGAACAGCTGGTCGGCGTAGGTTTTAGCCGCCAGGCGCTCGCTGTAGGCGTCCTTGGAGTCGCGAGCGCCCTTCTTGGAGCCGTAAATATCCCAGAAGTAAAAGTACACATTGTTCGCGATAATGGCGGAGATAATGCGGTTCTGCAGGTACACGAGGGCACCGACGGCGACCGCACCAACAATCAGGAGCACCACGGCGAGCGGGGAGAGTGCAAAGTCAGACAGATTGCCGCGGTGGTTCGTGAACAGGCCAATCAGGTAGGCGATGGTGACCACGATGATGGGCACGCCGATGAAAATCACGGCCAGCGGAACCCAAATGTACAGCAGGGCACGTAGAATCAGGCGGTAGTAGCTAATCGAGTCGCCAATGGGGATGGGCGTAGGCTTCACGGAAGAGTGCGCACGCTTCATGAGCAGGCTGAAGATACGGTTGCTGTCGATGCCAACTTTACGCAGCTTCGATTCGAGGGACGCACGCTTGAGGAAGACCCGGTAGTTTTCGAGGACGACGCGCTGGTCGGAGGTGAGCTTTTCGGGGTCGGGTAGGGCGTTGAGGTCCAAGCCGGCTTCGGTGAGGAGCTTGCTCCACAGTTCCAGTCGCGCCAGTTCGGAGGGTTTTGCCGCCGCCTGCGCCTGGTAGTTCTTGTAGGAGATGAAGATGGTGCTGGCACCAATCAGCAGTGTAATGAAGGGTGCAATCCAGTCTTTGAGTCCCATGGTGGCGTTCCTCCTTGAGTGTGTGGAGCCGTTGGTTCCTCTGTCTTTTTCGGGCGACTTTTTCGGGCGTGAGCCTACTGTTTTTACCGTACCACCGGCACCTGTGCTGAACCTTTAAATGCGCAGGTGGGTGCGTAAAAATAGCCCCGCCTCCCGGCGCTCAAGAGCAACGGGAGACGGAGCTTATCTATGAGGTTTAGTGCGCTGTATTAGTGTTCTGCGGGCTTCATTTCGCGCGGTGCCTTACGAATCATGAGGTAGCTGATGACAGCCATAACACCCATGAGCACGGCACTGAATGCGGAGCTCAGCACCACGCCCGAGTCGAAGGCAGCGAATGCGGAGGAGAGCAGCTGGTTCGCCTGCTCGCCACCTACATGGCTGGCGACGGACACGGCACCGCCGAGGGTTTCGTGGGCGTGGTCGGCGAGAGTCTCATCCAGGCCGTCGGGTACAACCACATTTGCGCGGTAGACGGCGGTGAGCATGCCACCAATGATGACGGTGCCGAGCACCGTACCTGTCTCGTAGGAGGTCTCCGAGATCGCGGATGCCGCACCAGCCTTACGCGGCGGCACGCTGGAGAGCATCAGGTCGTTCGAAATGGTCTGCGCAATACCGATGCCGGTACCGAGCACAATGAAGATCAGGATAATCACCAAGTCGTTGTGCGCACCCAGGAAGGCGAGCACCGCGAACGCGGCAGCGTGGAGCGCCAGACCGAAAGACACCACCTGCGCCGGGTGGAAGTGCACCGCCACGCGCGCAATCACCAGACCGGCGATAATGATCGCCAGGGTACCGGGAATCAGCAGCATACCGGCGTACATGGGCGGCAGACCGGAGACCAACTGCAGGTGCTGGGAGGCGAAGTAGATGAAGCCAACGTCCACCATCATGGAGATGAGGTTTGCGGTAATCGCGCCGGTGAACACGGTGTTGCGGAAGAGGCGCACATCCAGCATGGGCTGAATATCGTTCTTCTCGCGGTTGAGCTGACGCAGCACGAACAGGACGATGAAGCACAGGCCGGCAAGGATGGTGCTGATAGCCACCGCATCGAACCCGGTTTCGGAGGTGTGAGTCAGACCGAAGGTAATGCCGGTCATGCCGGTCATAATCAGCAGGATGCTCAGCGGATCCACCGGGCTGGGGTTCGGGTCCTTCGACTCGGGAACCATAATCGGGGCGAGAATCAGCAGAGGAATCAGAATCGGCACAGCGAGCAGGAACACCGAACCCCAGTCGAAGTGCTCCAGCAGGAAACCACCCACAATCGGGCCCAGCGCCGCACCCGCCGAGAAGCCCGAAGCCCACACGGCAATAGCGATGCGGCGCTCGGTCGCATCCACAAAGATATTGCGAATAATCGACAGGGTTGCCGGCATGAGCATGGCGCCAAAAATGCCAAGCAGGGCGCGGGCAACCACGAGCATCAGCGCGGAGGGCGCGAATGCCGCGAGCGCAGAGATTGCCGCGAAGCCGGTCGAGCCGATGAGCAGCAGCTTGCGGCGACCGATGCGGTCACCGATAGCGCCCATGGGCACGAGCAGGGCGGAGAGCACCAGGGAGTAGGAGTCAACGATCCACAGCTGCTCCGCGGAGGAGGGGCTCAGCGCCTTAGCGATTGCGGGCACCGCGAAGGCAAGCACTGTGTTGTCGATGGAGACCAGGAGCACCGGGAGCATGAGCACACCGAGTGCCGCCCAGCGCTTGGTCTTCTGGTCGGGGGCGTGAATGGGCAGAGCCGTGGTGTGCGGATTGTGATTCGTCATGGGTTGTTTTCGTGCGTCTATAAGGTGTCGGCTGATGCGGCGGACGCGGCGGCATCAGCTCGGCCTGTCTTTTGGGCTAGGTCTTTTAGTGAGGTTTTAGGGGTCCGGACGGGGCCATAAACGAAGATTAACTATACCAACTGGACGGTATAGTTTCAAGCGGTTAGACTGGTACCCATGACCACCCCCAACCACCGCAAACAGCGCGCCAACAACTCCCGCGAACACATCCTCGACACCTACGTCGACCTGCTGATTCGCTCGGGAGAACGCGCCGCAACCCTCAACGCCGTCGCCACCCCCGCCAAGGTTTCCAAGGGCGGGCTACTCTACCACTTCTCATCCAAGAAGGCGCTCCTTGAAGCGCTCGCAGAACGCACCCTCACCCTGGCTGAAGAGGACTTCGCGGCAATGGAGCAGGCACCCGAGGGGGCAAGCGCCTACTACATCAATTCCTCCACGCCGGATAACACCCCGTTCGACCGTGCCCTCATTGCCCTCAGCCGCCTGGCGCAGAACAATAATGAGCTCGCCCAGCAGACCATGAGTCGCGTACAGGATGGCTGGCATGCGCTCGTTCTCGCTGAGCTGGGTGATGAACAGATTGCCCGCACCGTGCTGCTTCTGGGTGATGGCATGTACTACAACGCGGCATTCGGAGGCGACTCCGCCAGCCCGCAGAGGGCTGCAGCCATCGCGGCAGACCGTGCGGCACTCGAACGCGCCCTGCAGGTACTCAAGGCGGCGGCTCGTTAAACCACAAAAGCCACTCGACACAGCGGTTAAAGCCACAAGCTAAAACCGCTACCTCAAACCCTATTCTTCAGCGCCGGCGAGCACCCGGGGCTTAAACTGGAAGGGTACGTATCTACTCTTCAACCAAGGAGTTCCGATGATTTTCATTGCTGTAAAGTTCCCCGTCAAGCCCGAATACGCTGACCAGTGGATTGAGAAGACCCGCGCTTTCACCGAGGCAACCCGCGCCGAGGAAGGCAATAAGTTCTTCGAGTGGTCCCGCAGTGTTGAGGACCCGAACGAGTTCGTTCTGCTCGAGGCTTTCAACGACGATGCAGCTGGCCCGCACGTGAACTCTGACCACTTCCAGCAGGCTCTGAAGGACATGCGTCCGCTGCTGACTGCAACCCCGAAGATTATTTCTCGCCTGGTTGACGGCGACGGCTGGGACGCTATGGGCGAGCTGCAGATCGACTAGTCTGCACCCCTGATATGCACCTAAAACTGCATAGTTAGATGTTGCATAAGTAGACGCTAAAGCGCCTCTCCTGCCTGTTCTATTGGACAGGCAGGAGGGGTGCTTTGGCGTGTCCGGTACCTGAACTTTTCCCCTTGACACGACGCGGATGGTACCGGTTTTCGGGTCAGCGGGTGCCTTGCGTGCATTTTTACCCTATTAACCCCTTAAAATGGGTAGAGTATGCACACCTATCGATACCCATTCGCACAGGAGGTCTGAATGAGCATCGCATCCCAGCCTCTTCCCGGCGCAGTCGCCGTTGAAGAGCACAACGACGTGGACCACACCTCTGTATCCCTCGCCGTCTCGACCGTTATTCTGGCCCTGCGCCCCAAGGACAACGAAACCCACCCGACCCTGTGGCTGCCGCTGGTTCGCCGCCTCCGCGAGCCTTATAAGGGCCAGTGGGCGCTTCCTGGCGGTCCGCTCAACCCGAATCTTTCCCTCGAAGAGGCAGCGGCTTCGACCCTGAAGCGCGCAACCAACCTGCAGCCCGGCTACCTGGAGCAGCTCTACGCATTCGGCGACGTTCTGCGCACCCCCGAGGCGCGTGCCGCCCGCGTTGTGGGCGAGCCCGAACCGGCACCCGGTACTGATCACGAGCGCGTAGTTTCCGTGGTGTACTGGGCGTCGATTCCCGCCACCGAGGTCGCGAACACTCGCGTGCACGAGAACATCCGTTGGTTCCCGGTCGATGAGCTGCCCGAGCTCGCCTTCGACCACAACGAAATCATTGAGTACGCGCTCTACCGCCTGCAGAACAAGGTCGAGTACTCGCGTATTGCGCACTCTTTCTTGGGTGAGGAGTTCACCCTGGCGCAGCTGCGTGAGGTGTACGAGGCGATTCTGGGTCGCACCCTGGATCCGGCGAACTTCCGCCGCCAGATTGCGGCATCGAAGTCGATTATTGACACCGGCCGCCGCGTGGAGGGCACCCGTCACCGCCCGCCGCGCCTGTACCGTTACAACGACGCTCAGGCGTACGCGGATGCGGGTCCGCTGGGCATGTACCGCGAGCGCCACGAGGCGTAATAGCCTTTCGCGCGTTGTACGCGCGCAGATTTAATGCCTAAGATTTAACGCCTCAAAGGAGGGGTGGCACCGATTGGTGCCACCCCTCCTTTTGCGTTCTCTAAGGGGTATCGGCACTTGTCAGGAGGTTTTACGGGAGGGTGTTTGACTCAGCACCCACACAGTTTCTATGCTTGAGCCATCAGCTCTCTATCCGCGCTACCCCACCGTGAGGGTAGCCTAAGGGACTGAACATATCGATTGACCGAAGCCACCCAAGGCACGACCGGGGTGGTATTCGGAATCTAGGAGGCATCAAAGAAATGACCCACCGAGCATAAGCCCGGATCCAACAACACCAGGTCAATACGCTTTTATGCGTCCACCCCACTACCCGGGCTTACGTGTACCTACAGACCGCGCTCGGGTTTTTCATATTCTCATGCCTAACGTGCACTACGATGGCGGGAATCCGAGCACCCATTCGAAGGAACTCGGCCCATGCCACACCACATTACACTCGACCATATTTCGTATGCACATCCGGGTGAGCCCCCACTTTTCACAGACCTTTCCGCGGTATTTTCTGCGCCACTCACCGGGCTTATCGGCGATAACGGCGCCGGAAAAACTACCCTCTTCAGACTTATTCTTGGCGACATAAACCCTAGTCAAGGCATAATCAGCACCCCACCGCACATAGCGTACCTACCGCAAGATTTAGGGTTGAGTGGGCATCAGCATCTTGCCGATATTTTTGGAATTACAAAAATACTGCAGGCGCTTGATGCGCTGGAATCGGGCGAATATTCCCCCAGCCTTTACGACACCATAGGCGACGCCTGGGATATTGAAGAACGCACCCTCGTAGCCCTTGCCGAACATGGTTTTGGTCCTGCCCTCACTACGACCGATACACAGGCCCGCCGCAACCTTCTGATGCGTCCCCTTAGCACCTTTTCAGGTGGTCAGACGGTCACAGCCGCACTCACCGCGCTTCTGTATTCAGACCCAGAGTTCATTCTGCTCGACGAGCCGACGAACAACCTGGACTCCGCGGCGAAAGCCCAGCTCTTCACGACACTGGAGGCACTGCCCTGCCCGGCGCTCATTATCAGCCACGACCGCGACCTACTGGAGCGTGTAAACGTGATTGCCGAGCTTCATGCTGACCGTCAGGGGCTGGCGCATCTGCGCCTCTTCGAGGGTAACTACAGCACATACCGGCAGGCGCTGGAGACCGAGCAGCAGGCAGCTCAGCGTCGCGTGACCGAGGCGAAGAATGAGGCGCGTAAGGCTGAGCGTGAGCGTGCCGAGAACCAGATTAAGCTCGATCGCAACACTCGCCGAGGTCGCGAATTTGAGCGGTCAAAGCGGAAACCTGGCATGGCTATGGGCCTGGATAAGAACAGTTCAGAGCGCTCTGCCGGGAAACTTCACACAGCCCACGAAAGCATGGTGGCGGATGCGCGGGCGGCAGTTGGAGAAGCCCAAGAGAACCTGCGCGTTCAGGAGCGTATCTATCTGGAACTTGTTCAGGATGCGCTCCCACTGGGGCGGAAAGTACTGGAATTACATCGGGTGAAGAACGACTCTTGCGCATCTACACCGCAGAGCGCCGACATTAAGAAGGCATACACCCAAAACATCGTTTCACGTGAAACACAACCTTATAAAGTTGATTATCTGCTTCAAGTCCAAGATTTTCCCGAGGGTCTTATCCTGACCGGACCCGAACACCTGCACATCACGGGAGCAAACGGCAGTGGCAAGACTGTGCTTCTCAACGCGATAGCGCACGCAAATGACCCTGACTACCGTTCCCCAGTGCCGCCTGCGTACCAAGTGCTCTACCGTCTGGACAACACCGCATACCTGCCGCAGCGCATCATCCTCGACCCGGAGCTCACCCTCCTTGAAACCGTACAGAGGGCGAATCCCGGTGCGAGCGAACAGCATCTGCGTGACCAGCTGGCGCGGCTGCTGTTCCGTCGCGAGAGTGTGCACCATAAGACCGGTGAGCTCTCCGGTGGTGAGCGGTTCCGTGCCGCGGTGGCGCAGGTGCTTCTGGCGGATCCGGTGCCGCAGCTACTCATATTGGATGAGCCGACGAATAACCTCGATATTTCCTCGGTGGATTGGCTGGTGCAGGCGCTCGAAGCCTATACCGGCGCACTCATTGTAGTGAGTCATGATGAGGATTTTTGCCGCCGCATCCGCATTGACCGCACACTCAACCTTTCAACAAAAACTCTCGGGAAGGAACCATTCGGGGAATCAGCATGCTGAATCTTCTCCTACATGGGAGGGTGTTTGACTCAGCGCCCAGTCAGTTCCTATGCTGGAGTTCTCAGCTCTCTATCCGTGTTACCCCGCCGCAGGGGTAGCTGGCGAAGCTGAACGTATCGTTTGACTGAAGCCACCCAAGGCGCGACCGGGGTACCCTTCGGAATCTAGGAGGCATCAAAGAAATGACCCACCGAGCATAAGCCCGGACTCAGAAGAATTTTTCGCGCGCTCACGCAGCTTTTTGTGCAGGCATATTCTCTGCACACTTCCATTTTTCTGCGTGTCTCCGTCAGCGCGCACGCACCCGGGCACAGGTACATCCACCGTTACGCTCGGGTTTTTTCACGCCTTTTTTGGGGCGATCCTCTTACCGCCACGCGCTCAGCATAGGCCCCCAAACCGCCGGCACACTACTGCAACGCACCACCGTCGGAGTTTGAGAGCACCCGAGCATCCACACCTCAAGGAGCTCGTATGACACACGTACTTCAGCCGCAGGCGACCTTTCCCCGTTCCGCTTCTTCCCGCGATGCCCGCTCGCACGCCACTTCCCACATGGTTTCCCATGCAGCGGCGCACGTTAGTATCGCCCATCTACACTTTGCGCACCCGAGCCAACCTCCACTGTTTGTGGACCTTTCGGCGGTGTTTTCGGCACCTCTGACCGGGCTCATTGGCGATAATGGTTGCGGAAAAACAACCCTCATGAGGTTGATTTTGGGTGATTTGACCCCGGATTCCGGTTCTTTGGCAGCGCCGGAGCGCATGGCGTATCTACCTCAGGATTTGGGTCTGGACCGGGAGCAGACCCTCGCTGAGCTCTGCGGAATCACCGAGATTCTGTGGGCACTGCAGGCGGTGGAATCCGGCGAATACTCCCCCGAACTCTACGAGACCATCGGGGATAACTGGGATGTTGAGGAGCGCACCCTGGCGGATCTTGCAACCTACGGTTTCACCCCGGCGACCGTGGTTGATCGCGACAACCCGGAGGCTGTTCGCGCGCTCTTTGCCCGTAGCATGCGCAGTTTTTCCGGTGGCGAGGCGGTCATTGCCGCACTTGCCTCACTGATGGTTTCTGATCCCGAGTTCATTCTGTTGGATGAGCCGACCAACAACCTGGACTCCGCGGCGAAGGCTCAGCTCTTCGCCGCGTTGGAGGCGCTACCCTGCCCGGCACTCATCATCAGCCATGATCGCGATCTGCTGGAGCGTGTAAACGTGATTGCGGAGCTTCACGCCGACCGCCAGGGGCTGGCGCATCTGCGTCTCTTTGAAGGTAACTACAGCACCTACCGGCAGGCGCTGGACACCGAGCAGCAGGCGGCTCAGCGTCGCGTGACCGAGGCGAAGAACCGGGTGCGTTCGGCGCATCGCGAGTGGGTGCATGCGCAAGAGATTATCTCGAAGAACATGGCGCAGGTCTGGAAGGACGACCAGCCGGATACAATTCTAGACCTGGCAAAGGATGCCTCACGTCAGGCGGCGGCGAAGCTTCGCGGGCTGCGCGTCGGCAAGCAGGAACAGGCTCAGGAGGCATACCAGAAGGCTCAGGATGAGGTGCGCGTGCAGGAGAAGATCTACGCCGAACTGAGCCAGCAGCCCCTACCCGCGGGTCGCAAGGTACTGGAGCTGCACCGGGTTGATGCCCGGCAGGTTTCACGTGAAACATTCACGGTTCAGCAACCCACCAAGGTTGATTCTCTGCATTTTTTGCCCGCCAAGGCAGATAGCGAGAACCAACAGGGAACCCCGGCGGAGCACCCCGAGCACCTGATTCTCAGCGGCCCCGAGCACCTGCGCATCACCGGCGCAAACGGCAGCGGCAAGACCACCCTCCTTGAGGCAATTGCCCACGCCGGCGACCCGGAGTACCGCTCCCCCGTGCAGCCCGCCTACCGCGTCGGCTACTGCCTCGAGGGGGCGTACATTCCTCAGCGCATCACCCTCGACCCGCAGCTGACCCTCCTGCAGTGCGTGCAGCGGGCTAACCCTGGCGTGAGCGAACAGCATCTGCGTGACCAACTGGCGCGTCTGCTTTTCCGCCGCGAGAGCGTGCACCATAAGACCTGTGAGCTCTCCGGTGGTGAGCGGTTCCGTGCCGCAGTGGCGCAGGTGCTTCTGGCGGATCCGGTGCCGCAGCTACTCATGTTGGATGAGCCGACGAATAACCTCGATATTTCTTCGGTGGATTGGCTGGTGCAGGCACTCGAAGCCTACACCGGTGCGCTCATCGTGGTGAGCCACGATGAGGATTTCTGCCGCCGCATCCGCATTGACCGCACGCTGGCGCTCTAGGGTTCTGCACCCAACCCCGCGGGGCAGCATCTGAATACAACGAACGGGTGCCCGGCACCTCCGAATATGGAGGCGCCGGACACCCGTTTCAGTTACCTCACCGCGGCTACTTCACCGCGCTGACGAAAACTTAGATTAGAGGACCAGGCCCTTGGTCTGGGACACTGCGCGCTCGAAGCGAGCCTGAACGTCAGCCCAGTTCACAATGTTCCAGAATGCCTTGACGTACTCGCCCTTGACGTTCTGGTAGTCCAGGTAGAATGCGTGCTCCCACATGTCCAGCTGCAGAACGGGAATCAGTGCAACGGAGATGTTGCCCTGCTGATCATAAAGCTGCTCGATGATGAGGCGCTTGCCAACGGTGTCCCATGCGAGGACTGCCCAGCCGGAGCCCTGAATGGTCAGTGCAACGTTGGTGAAGTGCTCACGGAACTTGTCGAAGGATCCGAAGAACTCGTCGATTGCCGCTGCCAGCTCGCCGGTGGGCTTGTCGCCACCCTCGGGGGACAGATTGTTCCAGAAGATGGAGTGGTTGGTGTGGCCACCCAGGTTGAACGCCAGGTCCTTGGAGAGCTTGGAGACGTTGCCGTATGCACCGTTCTCGCGTGCCTCTTCAAGCTGCTCGAGAGCTGCGTTAGCGCCTGCAACGTATGCTGCGTGGTGCTTGTCGTGGTGCAGCTCCATGATCTTTGCAGAGATGTGGGGCTCGAGCGCCGCGTAGTCGTAGGGGAGCTCGGGGAGGGTGTACTTTTCAGCCATGATGATGCCTTTCATTAGAATGCTTGGCCTGTATTAAAGATTACCAGCGTAGCGTTTACTTTACTTTTCACGAGTTGGGGAGCGTCACATGTGCACACCAACCCGCATGAGCCTGTGGATTTTAGGCCAAAACTTTTCCCCACGTCTGTGGATAACTCTGTATATTAACAGGCTTTTTAGGCTCGGCACCCTATTCTGCCTTGAAATAACAGGGTATGCACTCATATGAATAACAGTGCTGTAAGTTCTCCACACTGTGGATAACTACTGTGGATAACACCTCTTTTTGGGGATGCGCGGGGGATAAACTGCAGGATTTTCGCTTTCATTCAGGGCGTTTTTCCTTCTACTAGCCAAAATTTTGGACGCCGATAGGGACGCTGAGCGGTCTTATATACCCCTTTACACCAGAGACGGTGGATTAAGTGCACAGGGTTATCCACAGGTGTGGAAAATTTGGCATTCCGCGAATTTAAAGGTAAAAAGATCTTCTGTTTAAGAACTTACCCTCGGTTTTAATGGCTTCAAAAGCCTGTAATTACAAGAATTTTTCTGCAGATCTCTTAAATTGCACCCGCGACGAGCCTCAGGTCTGCTCCGCCAAATCACACGGGTGTAAGTTCTCCACACTGTGGATAACCCCTGTGGATATTATTCTTAGCACGATACGGGGCAACAATACAGTAGGTACGCAGCGTAGCCACACTGTATAGATACGCAACAGCACAGGTGTTTGCACCTCCTCGTACCCCCTCCCACGGCTCGTGCAGCCCTCTTGCTGGCGCCGATATGAAGGCAAAGAAAAAGAGCATCCGACCGTTGGATGCTCTTAGGAGTGAGTTGATAGAAATTTCAGTTAAAAATATACGGTACGGCATGCAGCCCAACCACGAACTGCATCCGCACCGCACATCCGTCGGTAGAAATACGAGTTACTCGTACACCAACGACAATCACCGATAAATAGAGAGTCGAACCTATCGAAGCGAGCTTCCGGTCTCGCCTCGGAGGCTTCCTTCGACCCCGTTATTTTATTAGTGTACATGTTTTCATTACGGTTGCAAAGCTAAAACCGAGATTTTTAAAAATTTTGTTATCATTTCGTTATTTTTCACACTTGGCAAGCTCTTTGCACCCCTCAGAATTTTCACCCAACTCCCTAAAACCCTTGATATTCCGCGGAAGTTAGCTCAATATGCGAGTAGGCTTCTTGGTATGTTCTCCTCTATACTTGTACCGGAAATCTTTATAAATATGCCGTGGAACACTCATGTATCTAAGGTTTTTTGCAACCGCCGCGTGCAAAAAAGATACCCCTAGCACCCTTCAAAAAATTAGCACTAAAGTGTCAACCATTACTTGACCGCACCAATTTAGGGTTACCGGCCATACCTTTCGCTACAATGGGTGCCAGCACACCACACCTCCCCCTATAAGGGAGCCCCATATCCGATAAAAGAGGAACGATCCCGTGTCCACACCAACCACATCTGCGCAGCGGTCCGAAAATACCGCACACAGCGAATCCACCCAATGGCTCTCCCCGCAAGAGCGAGAAGGCTGGCTCTTTATCAGCTCCATCATCTTCACCCTCACACGCAAGCTAGAGAATCAGCTACAAACCGAGGCTGGCATTAGCTTTGTTGAATACATGGTACTCGCAATGCTCTCCGAGTCTAGGGATCATTCCCTGACCATGACCGAGCTGGCAATTACTACCAATACCCTCCCCGCCCGCCTCTCCCGCGTCGTGGCACGATTGGAGAAGGGCGGCTACGTCCGTCGCTCTCTCAGTACAGAAGACCGCCGTGTCAGCATCTGCCACCTGCTCCCCGCAGGCGAGCAGAAGGTGCGGGAGGTAGCACCCAGCCACGTACATGAAGTCCGCCGCCAGATTTTCGACCACCTTACGACCGAGCAGGTTGAGCACCTTGCAGAAATTGGCGAGTCGGTCCTCGGTAACACCCCTTCAAACATCATCTCGATTGACGCACTAAAGCGCGGAGACTACCCCGCCGAATAACCTCCTCCGCTCTGGGTAAGATCGGCCCCTGGTAAGAGTTGAGAAAATCAGAGATAAGGCATATTCCCCACCGGGAACGAGCCTTATCTCTTTAACAGCCCCGTGGAAGCGCGAGAACCATGGCACGCGCAGCCCCTAAAAACCGCCTCAAGTCGCCTGGGGTACCGCTATCTGCGAAGAATTTTAAAAAATTTTTGCGGTATCACGTACCGCTTTGAAATATCGAATGATCGGCTACCGGGCACAGGGGCACCATGTATGCATGCGGGATATTGGGGTATCTCATGCGGCTTTAAACCGCGAAATCTCAAGGAAACACGCCCAATACCACCCATCCCCAAGGAGGTATTCAGGTTACCCACACTAAGGGTTATGGCGACAATATGTCAGGGGTACCTCATCTACCCCACCGATTAGCCTTTTCTCTCTGTACACGCAACAGAGCACCCCGTACGATAAATATCAACAGGTTGCACCGCGCCATCCGGCACTCAGAAGCAATCACCATATAAGGAGAAACCATATGTCTAAGTCTTTCTACGACCTGCTGAGCGAACAGATTGGTCACGAGTTCGCAGCATCTCACCAGTACCTGTCCATGGCTATCTGGCTCGACGGTGAGGACCTGCCCCAGCTGGCTAAGTTCTTCTACCAGCAGTCCCTCGAAGAGCGCGAGCACGCACTCATGATGGTTCAGTACAAGCTGGACCGCGGCCACAAGGTCGAGATCCCCACTGTTCCCGCTGTCAAGAACGACTTCGAGAACGTTCAGGAAATCGTTGACATGTCCCTGGCACAGGAGAAGGTCGTCACCGGTCAGATCGAGGCACTGTTCTCCGCAGCACGCGCTGAGAACTACGCACTGGGCGAACAGTTCATCCTCTGGTTCCTCAAGGAGCAGGTCGAGGAAGTCGCCACCATGGAAACCCTTGTAACCGTCGTAAAGCGCGCCAACGGCAACCTCTTCGACCTCGAAAACTACGTCGCACGCGAGCTGTCAGACGACCACGGCCAGGAGTCCGGAGCACCCGCCATCGCAGGCGCATAATCTCGCATTCGCGCGACTAGAGCACTAGTCGAACACGCAGAATACTAAGCGTTCCGCCCTCACCGCACCACGCGGCGAGGGCGGAACGTTTATACATATACGCTATGAAAGCACACCGCGGTGCACCGTCCAGGAGCTAAAAGCCGCCAGAAGCTACTCGAATACTCATACAGCGCAGAGTAAACTTAAAAGCCTTAGATGCCGCATAATATCGCGGCAGAAAGAGGAGAGAATGACTCACACCAATCCAGATACCCTCAGCCGCGGCTCATATAGCAACTCACGCCGCGTAGCCGATATTCTGCGTGCAGAATCCGTCGGTGGTACCGTACTGTTGATTGCGACGGTGCTGGCAGTAGTACTTGCCAACACCCCCGCATCCACCTTCTACTTTGGTCTGCGAGACACCGTTGTTGGCCCGGTCATCCCCGGCTTCAACCACCTGCAGATGAGCCTCGGTACCTGGGCAGCAGACGGTCTGCTCGTAGTCTTCTTCTTCCTCACCGGTCTGGAGCTGAAGAAAGAATTCGTGACCGGTGACCTCAAGTCACCGTCCACCGCTATTGTGCCGATTGCGGCTGCTTTCGGTGGCGTTGTGGTGCCCGCAATTATCTACACGGCCTTTAACCTCGGTAACCCCACCGCTCTGCACGGTTGGGCTATCCCCACCGCAACCGATATTGCGTTTGCGGTGTCCGTTCTCGCCGCTGTGGGCACCTTCCTACCCTCGGCGATGCGTGTCTTCCTGCTGACCCTGGCTGTGGTCGACGACCTGATTGCAATCTGCATTATCGCAATCTTCTACACCAATAACTTCCACGGCGAGTACCTGCTCTTCGCACTGATTCCCCTCGCCCTTTTCGCGTTCATTGCCTACCGTGGTGAGACCATCTTGCACCTAAAGCCACTGGCTGCCTGGCTGCTGCTTCTGCCCCTGGGTATTATCACCTGGGCGCTCTTCCTTGAGTCCGGTATTCACGCGACCATTTCTGGTGTGGTTCTGGGCTTCCTGGTGCCGGTGAAGATGTCCGCTCGCTCTAAGGCAGCCGAGGCTGAGCACGGTCTTGCGGAGGTGCTGGAGCACCGCTTCCGTCCCCTCTCTACCGGCATCTGCGTACCCATCTTCGCGTTCTTCAGCGCGGGTGTGGCTGTGGGCGGTTTTGAAGGCCTCGGACGCGCCCTCACCGACTCCGTGGCGGTCGGCATTATGGTTGCGCTGGTTGCCGGTAAGACCATCGGTATTTTCGGCACCACCTGGCTCGTAACTCGCTTCAAGAACGCTAACCTCGATCCGGATGTCGCCTGGATTGACGTGGTCGGTCTGGCTGCAACCGCTGGTATCGGTTTCACCGTGTCCCTGCTGGTGGCTGAGCTATCCTTCCCGCATGGCTCCCCGCACACCGAGGATGCAAAGATTGCGATTCTCGTCGGCTCTGTTCTGGCTGCCATTGTGGGCGCGGCTATCCTATCTCGCCGTAACAAGCACTACCGCGCCCTAGCCGAGAAGGAAACCTTGGACGCTGACGACAACGGCATCCCCGACGTCTTCGAAGGCACCTACCGTGACCCGAAGACTGAAGCCTAGCAAGAAATCCTAAGGTCCAGAACCTTCTTACACCCCAATGACCCGCTGATCATGATGTCTCACCGCGCTACCTCACGTCGCCGTACAGAACGAGTAGGGCAGGCACCCGCGCCTCCCTCAAGGTATGCAGAGATATCAGCACGCGTGGTCATTGGGGTGTATTCTTTTGCCACGCTTCTGACCACGTTTGCGTGGATTATCTCTCCGCTGCGGCACGGTTGAGGCTTCACCTGGTGGGAAGTCACCGCAGACCTGTTGAATATCCCATCCACTCACACTCTGCCCAGTGCTATTACGATGATTGTGCTGGTTTCTGGGCTGATTGTGCGCAAGCGCGCTGCCCTCATTGCCATCATCGTTTTTCAGCTGCAGGGCGCGCTGATTGCGACCCATAGCGCTTTTACACTGGTGTTCCCCGCGGGGATTATGCCTAAGGAGCGTATTTTCTCCTCAACGGTCGATATGCTCTCCATCGTGTTTGCGTGTGCGCTGGTGCCGTTCCTTTTTTCGATTCGTTCGGCGTTCCCGGCACGCATTGGTCGCCTCTCGTGGGTGGGTGCGGCTGCTACGGCAGCCGGCGGTATTCTGCTGACCACTTTGGTGCTCTGGTATCTCTGCCGTATTGGTGTGTGGGAACCGTTGCGTTCGGTTACCCCGTGGGAGTTGGTGATGCACGGTATGGGTATTGAGCGTACCCATCCCGGTGTTTGGTCTGCTGATGTGGTGGGTTTCTTGGCCTCTTTCGGTTACGGTGCTTCGCTGGTTGCGGCGCTGAGCATCAGCGAGGCTGGCGCGCGCCTATTAACCGTGCGGGTCTATCGATTATTCAGATGGGTGAGGAGGCGGTCCTTGAGACGGATCGTCTCACGCTCAATGACACATCGATGTTACTGGTGCGTCAGGCGGTTCAGCGTGTGCGCTATAGCGGGTATACAGCGCTGATACGTCGCTTTACGGAGCTGGATGAGCAGCAGCATCAGCAGGTTGCGGAGGGTATTTCGGCGTCGCGTCTGTATCATTTCAATCTGAAGTTTGCCCCGTTGTGGGTTCCTCATTTTTTGGCGACGGAGCCGACGTTGGCGATGGTGAATGTTATGTTTGCTGCGGGCATGGCGGAGGGCTTTTTACCGAATCTGTCGGCACGCCGTTTACAGGATCAGAAGCAGGTTCTTTCTACAGGTGAGTTGGATGCTCTTCACCAGATGCAACTCGCTACTGTGGAAGAGCTTCCTGAAGTGTCGCGTAGCGATTAGACTCAGCATCGTCTGCGCCACTTGGAGGCGCTACGCGCAGCGGGCATGGAGCCGTATCCGCTGGGTGGTGATAAGGGCGGTACTAGTGTATTTGTGTTGGGTGTCCAAAATGCCTGCGTATATTCTCTTCTATAAATATTCCAGATTCAGAATTTATTGTTTCCGGTCGTGTTCGCACGCTTTGTAAGCACAGCGGAGTCCTCTTTGTAACCCTTGTTGAAAAAGGGTGAAACCATGCAGGTTGTCATAGAGCGTAGCTTGGTGGGCGAGCGTTTGCTAAACCTCGCCTCCCGCAACCTGGATACGGGCGACATCATCACCGTGCGGGGCACCTACGGGGCGAGCCGTAACGGCACTGAATCGCTGATTGCCTCCACCTGGCATATGGCGTCGAAGAGCCTGCACCCCATCCCCTTTGACTCCTTTACTGACCCCGAGGTGCGTCTGCGTCGCCCGTTCCACGGACCTGTTGGTGCATCCAGATCAGATTCAGAATCTGCGCCTGCACACTAAGGTGATTAAGGCCTTACGTGCCCGTTTGGATGCGGAGGGTTTCCTTGAGGTGGAGACCCCGATTCTGCATACGGTGCACGGTGGTGCGAGCGCGCATCCTTTCCGCACGTATATCAATGCCTATGGTGAGGATTTGACGCTGCGTATTGCGCCAGAGCTGTATCTGAAGCGTCTGGTGGTGGGCGGTAGCGGTCCGGTGTATGAGCTGGGTCGTGATTTCCGTAATGAGGGTGCTGATGCGACCCATAATCCGGAGTTTACGGTGCTTGAGTCGTATCATCCGTATGCGGATTATGTGCAGATGCGGTAGTTGATGGAGCATCTGATTAAGGATGCCGCACAGGCGGTGTTTGGTTCGGTGTCGTTGCCACTGGGTCATAAGGCTTCGAGCGAGCACACGGTATCTGATGTGTCGGGTCCGTGGCATGTGGTGTCGGTGTGTGATGCCCTGTCGGAGGCACTGGGTCGCCGTGTGGATGTGCAGACAGATTTTGAGGAGTTGCTGGCTTTGGCGCAGCAGCACGGTGTGCGTGTTCATGAGGGTACGGGTCCGGGAGCCATCGTTGAGGAGCTGTATGGTGAGCTGGTTGAGGCGCATACAGTGGAGCCGACGTTCTATAAGGATTTCCCTGCGGAGACGAGTCTGCTTGCGGCACCGCATCGTAGTGTTCCGGGTTTGGCGGAGCGTTGGGATTTGGTGATCAATGGCATGGAGATAGGCTGTGAATATTCCAAATTGGCGGATCCTCTGGTGCAGCGTGAGCGCCTGACGGAACAGTCGTTGAAGGCGGCTGCGGGTGACCTGGAGGCGATGGAGGTGGATGAGGATTTCCTGTACGCCTTGGAGACGGGTATGCCGCCGACGGGTGGTTTGGGTCTGGGTGTGAACCGTTTGGTGATGCTGTTGGCTCAGACGCAGATTCGTGGGGTATTGTCGTTCCCGTTTGTGAAGCCTGAGTGTTCATAGTCCCGGCCGATACCCCCCGTTTATTCGCTAAGCCCGGTGCGAGGTTTTGCGTCTTGTGCCGGGCTTTTTGCGCCCACCCCACTAGTATTGGTGGAACCCTCATGGAGCCTATATTTACTCTGCCCGTATATTAAGTATTCGTTACATTTTGCGCTTGACCCCTTTTTTAAGTTGCTCCGTGAGGGTTGCGCATCCCACAATGAGGTGACTAATCATGCGGAGTATATTTGACTCCGCTGCGCGGCGTGAGTCCGCACCACCCAGCAATGTAACCCACACGTTGTCCCTCTTCCGGGTTTGAGCGTGCGGGCTTTTTGCTTTCAAGATTGGAGTACCGAGTGGATTTTCTTCTGAATATCATCGGGGATATTAATACGCATACTGCAGGGCTAACTTCCTCCGTGGATGCTGTGCAGAACTGGATGTGGAGTAATTTCCTCTACTACGCTCTGATTGCGGCTGGTCTGTACATTACAATTCGTACTCGCGGCGTGCAATGGCGTTCCATTAAGGAAATGATTCGTGTCCTGGGTGACCCGGTTGCTCGTGAGGCTGACGGCAAGAAGAGTATTTCTTCGTTCCGTGCGTTTACTGTTTCGGCGGCTTCTCGTGTGGGTACCGGTACTGTTGCGGGTGTTGCTCTGGCTATTGCTATGGGCGGCCCGGGTGCTGTGTTCTGGATGTGGGTTATTGCTGCTGTTGGTGCAGCTTCTGCTTTCGCGGAGTCCCTTCTGGGTCAGCTATACAAGGAGCGCGGTAAGGATTCCTATATTGGTGGTCCGGCGTACTACATGAAGCGCGGTTTGAATGCTCGTTGGATGGGTTACATCTTCGTGGCGTTCATTGTGGTCACTTATGCGTTTGTGTTTGTGGCGGTTCAGACGAATGCTGTGGTGGATGCTACGGCGAACTCGTTCAACATTGATGTTTCGGGTACTAATTCGATGGGCTTCCGAATCACTATTGGTCTGATTATGGTGGCGCTGACTGGGGCTATTATTTTCGGTGGTATTCGCGCGATTTCTTCGGTGACTGAGTGGCTGGTTCCGATTATGGCGGTGCTGTATCTGTTGCTGGGCCTACTGGTTGTTCTACTGAACATCACTGAGGTTCCGAATATGCTGCTGATGATTTTCCAGGGTGCTTTCGGCATTAAGGAGTTCGTAACCGGTGGCGCGATGGGTGCCGTAATTTGGGGTATGAAGCGTGGTCTGCTGACTAACGAGGCGGGTATGGGTACTGCTCCGAACGCTGGTGCGACCGCTACTATTTCTCACCCGGCTAAGCAGGGTTATGTGCAGACTCTGGGTGTTTACTTTGACACGATGATGGCGTGTACTGTGACTGCGTTTATTGTTCTGCTATCGAACCCGACCTATGGTGATCGTTCTCGTGGTGCGTCGCTGACTCAGTCGGCGCTGGCTATGCAGCTCGGTGACTGGGCGGTTCATTTCTTGACGATTGCGATTTTCATGTTTGCGTTCTCCACTGTGATTGGTAACTACTACTACGGTGAGTCGAATATACGTTTCGTGACTGAGCGTAAGCTGCCGATGAATATTTTCCGCGTGCTAGTTCTGGTATTCGTGTTCTTCGGTGCAATTTCTTCACTGGATCTGGTATGGACTACCGCGGATATGCTGAATGCCGGCATGGTGATTGTGAACTTGACGGCGGTTCTGTTGATGACTCCGCAGGTTGTTGCGGTGTTGAAGAACTATGAGGCTCAGCGTAAGGCTGGTTTGGAGCCGATTTTTAAGGCTTCGGATATGCCTGAGTTAAAGAATCTTGCGGCGTGGGATGGCACCGATGAGGTGACTACCCGTGAGTTCTGGGCTGAGTATGACGCGAAGACTGCTGAGCGTCGTGCTGCTAAGAAGGCCAAGAAGGCTAAGCGCTAGTTTATAAGCCTCGTATAGGCTTTATGGAGGGTCCGTCCTGCTGTGTGCGGGGTGGACCCTTTTTGTGTACCTGAGGCGTATATGAGGCACCCATCAGGGTGGGCTCTGCGCGCCTCCTCGGACTGTTCTGAGGGCCTGGGGGCTCCTCACGGCTCTGTATGCTTAGGGAGGATGTTAGGAGGACTTATGGCTTGGAATAATGTACTGGAGCTGGTGGTCACCATCGTGTTTCTGGCTGGTATTGCGTTGGCGCTACTGTGCTTGGTGACGATTCATCGGAATCCATATTTTTCTGAGGTGCAGAAGTTGAAGTGGCTTTTGCTGGTGTTGTGCCTGCCGTATGTGGGTCCGGTGACGTGGTTGTTGCGTGCGCGTTTGGAACGTATTGACCGGGAACATGCTGAACACGAGCGTATGGCGCGGGAGCAGGGTTCTGAGGCTGCTTCCGATGGAGTGTCCGATCGCGCCTCGGAGGCTCCCTCTGAACCCTCCACCACCTTAAAGTAACAAAGGTCACACTCACTCAATTGGACAGCACCGCATGCAGTCCGTATAGTTTTATGTGTTGCCTACAGTGATACACCGTAAGACACATGCGCGAGTGGCGGAATAGGCAGACGCGCACGGTTCAGGTCCGTGTGCCCGTGAGGGCGTGGGGGTTCAACTCCCCCCTCGCGCACCAACGATCCCCGGTTCGAAAGAACCGGGGATTTTTTCATATCCATAACCATTTCCCCGCTAAATGACGGGGTTCCAGAGCGATCGCGAGTGCATCACCTAAAATAGAATCGGGTGTGTTCTTTCACAGGGCACACAGCTAACGCACAGACACGCTCGTTAAACTAAGCCTTTCGGATAAAGACCGTTTGCGCGGTCTGTTCCTCGGAATGGTCGTTGAGAAGGAGGCGGCATGAAGTTTTTCGACAAGCTGGGAAAGCTGGAGCAAGGCATCGGTCGCACTGTCGGCCTTTCCAAGGGCTTCGGCACCTTTGCGAAGGCGGATGTTGCTAACCGCGTCCGTATCATGATGGATGACGAGTCCTATGTGGACGGCAGTGGCCGCACTATGGCTCCTAATGTCTATACTCTCCGTTTCGCACCGGTTGATTTCCCTCGCCTACGCGAGTGGGGCAACCCGTTCGCTGTTGAGCTGTGCGATTTGGCAATTTCGCACGCCCGCGCGCAGGGTTACACCTTGATTGGTGCAGTTCGCGTGACGTTCAACGTTCTTGATTCTCTCTCTGAGGGCGAGTTTGAGGTTGTTGCGACCTTCGAGCCGTTCTCTGTGCCGGAGGCTCCGGCATCCCCGTCTTTGCGTGGTGCTACTAACTATGCACCGGTGCGTCCGCCGCGTGAGTCTTCTTTGCCGACCCGCATTACGAAGCCGGCTGCTCAGCCGCCTCAGCCCCCGCAGCCTGCACAGTTGCAGACTCCTGTGGGTCGCCCAAGCATGCCTGTACCGCCCCCTGCAGCGGGTATTCCCCGTTTCTTCTTGGAGATTGAGGGTCGCATGCACCCGGTGGATCGTCTGCCATTTGTGCTGGGCCGCGGTTCTGATGCTGATCTTCGTCTGGATGATAAGGGCGTTTCTCGCCGTCACCTGCAGCTTTCGATGCAGGGTGGTGCGGTGGTCGCCTCCGATATGGGTTCTACTAATGGCACGCTGATTAATGGGGCGCCTTTACGTGCACCCGTGATGCTGGCGAACGGTTCACTGCTTCGCATGGGTAATACCCGCATCATTTTCCATAGTTCGACCGGAGGTGCCCGTTAATGGCGTCCGAACTGACTGTTACTATCCTTCGTTACGCTTTTCTGGCGCTCATCTGGTTCTTTGTTTTCCTGGTGGTTTCGGCTGCTCGCCGTGACCTTGGTTTGGGTAAGAACTATCGTGCGGCGCCGGTTAATGCGGTTCCGGAGGCTACCCATATTGCGCCTCCGCCGGCTCGTCCTTCGCAGCTTGTGATTACTACGGGGGTGCAGGCTGGCGCGATGATGCAGCTGGGTGATCACCCGATTATTATTGGTCGCGCTAATGACATTGAGGTGTCTCTGCAGGATGATTACGCCTCTGGCCGCCATGCGCGTCTGTTTCCTCAGGGTTCCCGCTGGTTCCTGGAGGATTTGAATTCTACTAATGGCACGTTCGTCAATAGCGAGCGTCTGACTCGTGCGACCGCGATTGAGCCCGGTGATGATTTCCGCGTTGGCGGTACCACCATGCAGTTGAGGGGCTAGTGTATGAAGATCGCTTTTCGTTTTGAGGCCCGCTCTGATACGGGTCTGAAACGCTCGAAGAATGATGACTCCGGCTACGGTGGTCGTTTCCTTGCTGTGGTTGCTGATGGTATGGGCGGTCACGTGGGCGGCGATGTTGCGTCGGCTACGACGGTTTTGAATTTGACTCCACTTGACCATCCTGACTTTGAGGATGGTACCGGTAGCGTTTATCTGGCTGATGAGATTCAGAGCGCGAACCTGATTATTAATGAGCTGGCAGCTAATGACCCTCAGCTGGCGGGTATGGGTACAACCTGTACTGCTCTGCTGATTGATGGTGATTGCATTGAGTTCGCCCATATTGGTGATTCGCGTGCGTATCGTCTGCGTTCGGGTGCTGACGGCGAGTTTGAGCAGATTTCTACTGACCATACATTTGTGCAGCGTCTGCTCAATGAGGGTCGTATTACCCCGCAGGAGGCGGAGAACCACCCTCATAAGAACGTGATTATGCGCGTTCTGGGTGATGTTGACGCGTCCCCTGAGCTGGAGTTGAAGACTCTGGACGCTGTTCCAGGCGAGCGCTGGGTGCTCTCTTCAGACGGTTTGGATGCTGTGGTGTCCCTGTCGGAGATTGAGCAGGTGATGCGTTCTACCGATGACCTGTCTGAGATTGCTGACATTCTGATTGCGATGACGTTGGAGCGCGGCGCTCCGGATAACGTCACGGTTGTGTCTCTGCAGGTGATTGACCGTGAGGTTCTGCCGGTGGATGAGCCGGTGGGTCCTTCGAGCCTGCCTGAGTCTGCTCTGCCTGATTCGATTGTGGTGGAGCAGGAAGTTAGCACGAACACTCAGAAGCTTCCCGAGGCGGCTACCACGGTTGAGGCTACTGAGGCCCTTTTGAGCGCAGGCAATGACGATGACTCAGATGATTTTCTTCCCCGCTCATTGCGTCGTTTCCGTCGTGCTCGTGACTTCTCTGGAACCCTGTTGCACAGTGGTTCTGGGGCCGTACGTCACTATATCGGCACGTACGATAATGCCGTGGATGCGGCTCTTACGAATGCTGCGATTTTGCGTAGCGAGTTGGGTTCCCGCCCGCATCAGCTGGTTGGTGCCGCTTCGGTGGCTACTGAGACCGGTATGATTCCGGCGGTTACTTCTCGTACCCTGGAGCATCGTGCGACGGTGGCTCAGCGTGTGCCGTTGAAGGTCGAGTCTGATGAGGCGACCCTGCCAGATGAGCTGGAGGAATTGATCGCTGAGGATACTGTGGAGCATTCTCGCCCGCGGTCTTGGTCGATTCGCCTGTTCATTACCCTGCTGATTGCCGCTATTTTGACGCTGGCTGCGTGGACCGGTCTGCGCTATGTGGAGCGTAGCTACTATGTGGGTGAGAGTGATGGCACGGTTGCGGTCTACAACGGTATTCCGCACGCATTGGGTCCGATTCGTCTTTCTCACGTGGTGGAGAATACTGATATTCAGACGAGTGAGCTAAGTGATCATACTCGTTCTTTGTTACGTAATGCGATTACGGCCAAGGACCTGGAGGATGCACATCAGATTGTGACTCGTTTGAAGACTCAGGCGGACCAGTCTCGTGAGAAAGCGGAGCAGGCTGTTGCTTCCGCTTCTGCGTCTATGTCGCCGTCTGCTTCTGTGGTGGTTCCGAGCACCAATCCGACTTCCGCGGCTCCTGTAGCACCTGAGCAGGCCGCTGAAGGTGGTGTGTCTAATGGCTAAGTTCTCGTTCCGTCGTGAGTCGGATGTGCCTCGGGCACGCCGTTTTACGGAGCTTTTCCTACTGGTTTTGGCGGTGGGTGTTGGCTCTTTCGGCATGTACCTGATTGATCCGGAGCACGCTTTTGATACATCGAAGAGCCAGTGGCTGCCGTGCACGGTGGTGCTGGGTACTGGTGCTCTTCTGATTCACCTGGTCATGCAGTTCCGCGCGCGTTATGCTGATCCGTTTATTCTGCCGCTAGTGGTGGCTCTGAACGGTATCGGTTTGACCATGATTTATCGTCTGGATCCGCAGATTGCGGCTCCGGTGGGTGATGGTCAGCTGATGTGGACCGGCGTGTCTATGGTGCTGTGCGCGATTATTGTGTTCGTGCTCAGAGATTACCGCGTGTTGCGTAAGGTCACGTACACCTCACTGGTGCTGTCGATGATTCTGCTCATCATGCCGTTGGTTCCGGGTCTGGGTATGGAGCTCAACGGTGCTCGTATTTGGATCCATATCGGTAACCGCACGTTCCAGCCGGGTGAGGTTGCGAAGATTACGCTGGCGATTTTCTTCGCCGGATATTTAGCTACGCACCGTGACCTGATTCTGGTGGCGGGCCGCCGCATCGGTCCTATCAATCTGCCGCGTCTGCGTGATTTGGCGCCGGTGTTCTTGGCGTGGATAGTGAGCCTGGGTGTTCTGGTGTTCCAAAAGGACCTTGGTTCGGCCATCATGTTCTTTGGCTTGTTCATGGCGATGTTGTACCTGTCGACCGGTCGTATTTCGTGGCTGGTGATTGCGGGTATCGGTATGGCTGTGGGTGGCTATTTTGCATACCACTATGTCTCGCATGTGCACGCTCGTATTTATGCGTGGGTCCACGCTTTTGATCCAGAGATTTACCAGGCGTCTCCTGGTGGTTCGGGTCAGATTCTGCAGGGCGTTTTTGGTCTGGCTTATGGCGGTCTTTTTGGCCGCGGTTGGGGTCAGGGCCGAGCGAACCTCGTCCCGTACGCTAACTCAGACATGATTATTTCCTCCTTGGGTGAGGAGCTGGGCTTGGTGGGTCTGGGCGCCATCCTGATGATGTTCATGCTCTTGGTTTCGCGTGGTTACCGCGCAGCGTTGGGTACTCGTGATGGTTTCGGTAAGCTGCTGGCTGCTGGCCTGTCCACAGTTATGGTTCTGCAGCTGTTCGTGGTGATTGGCGGCGTGACTCGCTTGATCCCGCTGACTGGTCTGACAACTCCGTTTATGTCAGCCGGTGGCTCCTCGTTGGTGGCTAACTGGATAATTGTGGCGCTATGGTTGTCTATTTCTCATAGTGCCCGCGCACCTCACCTGGTGGCTGGTTATGATGCTCCGCAGGGTATTGACCATGCGGACACTAGCTACGAGCCGGAGGGTGCTACTAGCGTTCTGGCGCGTATTACGGCTAAGGATTCTGGAGGTGAGAAGAATGGATAGGGCTATTCGCCGCATGTGGATGTCTGCCGCGTGCGTGTTTGTTCTGCTGATGGGTACCCTCAGCTATATTCAGTTCTTCGATTCGAAGACTCTGATGAATAATCAGTGGAATTCTCGAGCGCTCTACGACAATTACGGTTCGGCACGCGGTTCGATCGTGGTTGATGGTACGGAGATTGCTTCGTCGGTGAAATCCGACGATGAGTACAACTACCAGCGTGTGTATAACCACCCGCTTAAGTATGCGGCTCTGACGGGTTATTTCTCCACGATTTATGGCGCGACGGGCCTGGAAGCTGCACTGGATAAGGAACTTGCCGGCACGAGCGACAGCCAGTTCTATGACCGTGTGGCGCAGCTGTTTAGTGGTTCTTCTACGCAGGGCGCTAGCGTGGAGCTGACGATTAATTCGAAGCTTCAAGATATTGCGTATAGCGCTCTGCAGGGCCGTAAGGGCGCTGTGGTGGCAATGAACCCGAAGACCGGTGAGATTCTGGCGATGGCTTCTTCGCCGTCCTATAATCCGAATCTTCTGTCTGCTCATACGAGCTCTTCGGTTTTGGCGAATTATCAGGCACTGACTTCTGACGAGGACAGCCCCCTGTTCAACCGTGCGATTGCCGGTAATACCTATTCACCAGGTTCGACGTTCAAGATTATTGATGCGGTGGCAGCACTGGAGTCCGGCAAGTACAACGCGTCTTCGGTCATTGCGAATCCCGCCCAATTGCCTCTGCCGGGTACGAACATTAGCCTGCCGAACTATACCGGCGGTCAGTGTTCGACCCGCACTCAGGCGACAATTGAGTGGGCTTTAGCTCAGTCCTGTAATACGCCGTTTGCGCAGATTGCGATGGACTTGGGTCAGGAGCGTATCGCGAAGACCGCTGAGAATTTTGGTTACGGCCAGGATTTGAAGATTCCTTTGACGGTTTCTAAATCGTCTTTCCCGTCGAATCTGACGCAGAGCCAGCTGGCTCAGTCAGCGATTGGTCAGTACGACGTGAAGACCACTCCGTTGCAGGTGGCGATGACTTCTGCGGCGATTGCAAATGGCGGCGTGCAGATGAAGCCAAACCTGATTCGTTCGGTGAAGACCAGCAACCTGAGCACTTTGCAGGAGTTCTCTCCTGAGAAGCTGCGTACGTCCACTAGCCCTGAAATTGCTAAGCAGGTGAAGCAGTGGATGGTGAATGCGGTTGATAATGGTATTGCACGTAATGCAGGTGTCTCCGGTGTGAAGGTGGCTGGTAAGACAGGTACCGCGGAGACTACGGCAGGTTTGAATAATTCTTGGTTTACCGGTTTCGCGCCGGCTGATGATCCTCAGATTGCGATTGCTGTGGTCTACGAGGATATTGACGTGGCGACCGGTGCCCAACTGGCAACCAGTACTAGTAAGCAACTCTTTGAGGCGGTGTTGAACAAGTGAGGCCTGCGGCTGATATCACTTTGGGCGGGCGCTACACCCTAACCGAACGTATCGCAATTGGCGGTATGGGTGAGGTGTGGAAAGCTCGCGACAAGGTGCTTGGACGCATCGTTGCGGTCAAGATCCTCAAGGAGGAGTACACCGGTGACCCGGGCTTCTTGGAGCGTTTCCGCGCTGAGGCCCGTAATACGGCGCTATTGAACCACCCCGGCGTAGCGAATGTTTTCGACTACGGTGAGGAGGACAACTCTGCGTACCTGGTCATGGAGCTGGTGCCGGGGAACCCGCTCTCTAGCATCATCGAGCATGAGACTACTCTGCCGCCTGATCGTATTCTGAACTTCATTGCTCAGACTGCTCGTGCGCTGGCTGCGGCTCATTCGCAGGG
Source organism: Rothia similimucilaginosa (assembly GCF_029850875.1). Classification (GTDB taxonomy): domain Bacteria; phylum Actinomycetota; class Actinomycetes; order Actinomycetales; family Micrococcaceae; genus Rothia. Next base: position 179,204 of record NZ_JAOVAM010000005.1, read on the forward strand.
CCTGGTGCATCGTGACGTAAAGCCCGGTAACCTTATCATCACTCCGGATAATCGTGTGAAGGTGACCGATTTCGGTATTGCTCGTCTGGCTAATCAGGTGCCGTTGACGGCTACCGGCCAGGTAATGGGTACCGCCCAGTATTTGGCACCGGAGCAGGCGACCGGTCAGGCAGCTACTCCCTCTTCGGATATGTACTCGTTGGGCATTATTGGTTATGAGTGCCTGGTGGGTCGCCGTCCGTTTACGGGTGAGTCGCAGATTGCGATTGCATTGGCTCAGGTGAATGATCCGCCGCCGCCGCTTCCGGAGACCATCCCGGGTCCTGCTCGTGCACTGATTATGTGTCTTTTGGCGAAGGACCCGGCTCAGCGTCCTAAGGATGCGACCGCTCTGGCGTCTGCGGTGGATGCGATTCGTCGCCGCGACCTGAAGGCTGCGGTGAAGGCTGTTCCTTCTCTGGCTCAGTTCTTGGCTGAGGAGAACGCTGATGACGCTACTATCGCAATGACCGCTATGGATGTTGCGGCTGAACCGATTAGCGCTTCTTCTACTCCGCGTTTCGGTTCTGGCGGTCGTTTCTCGCCGGAGCCGACGACGGCGCCAATTCCTCGTACGAGTGAGCAGACGATGCGCCCCATGTCTGGTCGTGTGAAGTCTACTCCTGCTCCTGCAGCGAAGCGTGGTCCGAACGTGTGGATGTGGGTTGCTCTGCTGCTGGCAATTGTGCTGATTATTGGTGGTATTTGGACGGTCCTTTCTTCTAATAATGGTGGCGGTTCGCCTGATTCGGTTCCGAGCGCTTCTTCGTCTGTTGTTCCGACGAACACGGGTACCGTTTCTACGGTGGAGCCAACTGATTCTGCTTCTGCCTCTGGCGCAAAGCAGAAGGTGACTGTCAATGCGATTAACTATGAGGGTCGCGAACTGCAGGATGCGGTGAACGAGCTGAAGAATCTGGGTTTGTCTCCCAAGACTGAGGGCATTGAGTCGACTCAGCCGGAGAACACGGTGATTTCGGTTTCTCCGACGGGTACTTTGGATCAGGGTAATAGCGTGACTGTTCGCTATTCGACCGGTCCGAAGTCGGTGACTTTGCCGTCGAACCTTGAGGGTAAGAACGTGGATGAGGCATCGAAGGCTGTTGCTGCTTTGGGTGTGAATGTTTCTCTGCATTATGAGAATTCGGACACTGCAGCTCCCGGTACGGTGCTTCGTACTACCCCGTCGTCTGGCACCAAGGTTACGGTTGGTAGTAATGTAGACATGTATGTGGCCTCTTCCAGCTCGGGTAGGGGATCTAGTGCAAGCGCTTCGGCTTCACGGTCTGCGTCGGCTTCTGCGTCGGCGCGTTAGCCCCTACATTTTGATTTAGTTTTAGTCTTAGTGATCCAGGAGAACTTATGGACCTGTCGGTTCCCGACACGGTTGATAACCGTTACAAGGTACTCGAGGTAATCGGTACCGGTGCAATGGCAACCGTTTATGCTGCTGAGGATACTCGCCTTGGCCGCAAGGTTGCGCTTAAGATTCTGCGCCCGGAGCAGGCCCAGGACGATACGTTCCGCGCACGCTTTAAGCGTGAGGCGGAGGCGGTGGCGTCTCTGAACAATCCTGCGATTGTTGCTGTCTATGACACCGGTTCGTATAACCCCTCTCAGGAGGGTAAGGAGTCTGCTTCTTCGGAAGAGGGCCCCGCTATTCCTTATATTGTGATGGAGTACGTGGAGGGTCATACACTGCGTTCCATCCTGTCCCGTGGCGGTCACCCGCCGGTCCGTGATGCTTTGGGTTATTCCGAGCAGTTGCTGGGTGCTTTACAGTACAGCCACTCAATGGGCATTATTCACCGCGATATTAAGCCCGCAAATATAATGGTGCTGGACCGCACTAGCGAGGATATCGCTAAGGGTCAGCCTGGCCAGATTAAGGTCATGGATTTCGGTATTTCCCGTGCCATCGAGGAGGCTGGCGAGGCCCTAACCAAGGCTAACGTGGTGATGGGTAGCGCACGCTACATGTCCCCTGAGCAGGTCAGTGGCAAGAATGTTGATGCACGCAGCGATTTGTACTCTGCTGCTTGTGTGATTTACGAGATGATTGCTGGTCATTCTCCGTTCGATGCTGAGTCGAATGTTGACCTGGCGGCTAAGCATCTCTCTGACGCTCCTGAGCCTCCGAGCAAGTTCACTCCGCTTGAGGTTCCGGCGGGTCTGGATGCCATCATTCTGAAGGGTCTGGCAAAGAACCCAGATGAGCGTTATCAGAGCGCAGCTGAGTTCGCTCAGGCTCTAGTTTCGGTTGTTCGCCCGGGTGAAGAGACCGTGGTTCAGGATGCAGCAATGACTACTGCTTTTGTTCCTTCGGCGGCTACTGCTTCCTTAGGTGAGGATTACGCCCCGTACACCACCTCGATTACTGAGGCTTCGGTGGAAGACGGCGGCCTCAACGGCTTCTTCGAGTATGAAGACGATGAGGAGCTGTACGATGATGAGGAATACGCGGAATACGATGAGTCTTCGCCGCGTAAGCGTGCGTGGGTTCGTTTCCTCGTGGGTACTCTGATTGCGGCTCTGTTGGTCTTCAGCGTCGGCTCGGTGCTGTACTACCAGAACAAGCTCAATGAGATTCCGCAGGTTTCAGTTCCGGCTGTGGTAAATGTTTCACGAGATGATGCCGAGAATCAGCTGCGTAACCTGGGCTTCGTGCTGGAGTACCGTCAGGGCTACTCGGACAACATCAAGAAGGGTGACGTTATCAGCGTTGAGCCGGGTGTTGGTTCTAAGGTTGATAAGGGCTCAACCGTTATTGTGACTGTTTCGAACGGTCCAGAGAAGGTTAAGCTACCGGGTAACCTACAAGGTCAGAGTGAGGCGTATGTCCGTAACACTCTGAAGGACCTGGGACTGGTGGATGGCCGTGTTACCACCGTGGAGAGCGCTTCTGTTCCTGCGGGTATGGTTGTGGAGCTTTCGCCGGAGAAGGGCTCGACCGATGATAAGGGTGTTCAGACCGTTGAGGCTGGTAGCACCGTAAACATCGTCCTGTCCTCCGGTAAGGTGAAGGTCCCCTCGTTGGTGGGTCTGACCAAGGACCAGGCGATTGCTGCTCTGACCGCTCAGGATGTTCTACTGAACACTAACATTGAGACTGTTCAGACTAACGAGCGTCCTGCGGGCACTGTGCTTTCGCAGAGCTCTGCAGCGGGTACTCTGGTAGCTCAGAACAGCACGGTGACGATCCGTGTGGCTGCTACTCCGACTGCTGCGGCAGCTACTCCGACTGCTGCAGCAGCAAATAACCGTCCTTCAGGTTCAGCTTCGGCGCCTGTGGCACCGACTGCTTCTGCTTCTGCATCTACCCGTACGATTCAGAGCAATAACGCGAACGCCAATGCGAACAACGCTAATAACACTAATGCGAATACCCGCTAAGGGGTTCTAACGACTAACCAAAAGGGGCGGCACTCCACACCAAACGGTGTGGGGTGCCGCCCCTTTTTGTATACATGGCTTCGGGTTAGGAAGTGTGTGAGGGTAAAGTTATCGCCTCCAGTTTCCCTATAGTATGTCTACTACGGGGCTTCTAGAGGCGATATAAACAGTTGAGGGCGGCTTTACTAAGCCATGAGGGGTGAGAGGCTCTTAGCGCGCTCTGCGGCTCCCTGCAGGCCAGTTTCTTCGAGCCAGTTGCCGAGCATGAGGTATCCGCTTTCGGTCAGGACCGATTCAGGATGGAACTGCACCCCGTGCATGGGGGCTTCGCGGTGGCGCAGACCCATAATGATGCCGTTGTCGGTGGTGGAGGTGGTTTCCAGGATCTCGTGCATGGTTTCGGGTACGACTGCCAGGGAGTGATAGCGGGTCGCGGTGAAGGGGTTGGGCACATCTTTGAATACGGAGACGTTCTCGTGCACGAGGCGGGAGGTCTTGCCGTGCATGAGTTCGGGAGCATGGGTAACGGTGCCACCGAATGCCTCCGCGATGGCTTGGTGGCCAAGGCATACACCCAATAGAGGTTTCTTCGCTTCAGCTGCCCAGCGAATAGTGTCAATGATAACGCCTGCTTCTGCAGGGGCGCCGGGGCCCGGGGAGACGAGCACGCCGTCGTGTTCTTCGGCGAGCTTGATGACGGCGTCAAGTTCATATTCGTCATTACGGATGACGGTGGTTTCAGCGCCGAGCTGCTGAATGTAGCCGACTAGAGTGAAGACGAAACTGTCGTAGTTGTCGATGACAAGGATGCGGGTCATGGCACGTCCTTAGCACTAATGGTTGATGGTGACGTTCAAGTTGAAGGGGCCGTACTCTGCGAAGTGGGGGAAGACGAATTCCATGAGCAGGTAGACTACGGCGAGTATCAGCACAATAGCGATGATGATGCGAACCCACAGGGGGCCGGGGAGGTGACGGAAAATCCATGCATACATCTGCTTTTCCTCTCTGTTTTTAGGATCCTGCGACGGAGGCGGCAATTTCTGCGGGCGCTCCGGCTGCGGCGGGCCGCCAGGATTCAAGGCGGGCGTGGACAATGTATCGTTCGGTGTCACCGTAGCGCGGGTGGCAGGTGGTGAGCGTCAGAAGGCGCTCGGTGGGTGCTACACCAGGCTGTCCGGGGACGGGTTCGATAACTTCTACCTGGTCGGGCTGCACGATTTCGTGGCTGTAGACGGTGTAGGTGTAGTAGCCGTCTTTGGTGCGCACGTAGATGTGGTCGCCTTCGGTGAGCAGGTCAATGTCGTTGAGGACTTTACCGCGGGTTTGGCGGTGGCCTGCGAGGGAGAAGTTGCCAATCTGTCCGGGCATGGCGCTTCCTTCGTAATGGCCGAGTCCGAGGGAGTCGAGCACGTCGGAGCTGGTGCCCTGGGTGGCGGGGCGCTGGTAGTCGGATCCGAACTTGGGGATGTAGACGATGCCGAAGACTTCACCGTGGCCGGGTTCACTCAGACCTGCGGGAGGGGTGTTGGGATCCCAGTTGGGTAGGGGTTCGGCGGGGGTGGAGTCAAATTCCTGGACGAGGGTGCTGACGGCTTGGGATTGGGTGCGGTCAGCGTCGATGTTGGTCCACCAGAGCTGCCATGCGACGAAGAGCAGTAGCAGCAAGCCGACGGTGATAAGGAGTTCGCCTGTAATCTGGATAATCCAGCGCAGCACGGTGCGGGGGTGGCGCTCTGCGGTGGGTGCCGTTCCTTGGCTCATGCGTTCTCCTTTGTCCTTTGGGTTGTGTATGTTCTTGGGTGCCGGGTGGCGTTCCTTATCTTTCAACGCACGGAGAAGGTGAAATCATCCCGTAAGTCTGCAAAGATAGGTGTGAACATATATTTTTAGGTTACCCATACAACAATAAGCGGAGGAAGTATGTCGACCAACTCGGCTAAGGTATCGTCCAAGAAGAAGTCTCAGAAGTCTGCTAAGTCTGAGGTGGAGGATGCGAGCGAGCTGCGTCTGCGTGAGATTGCTCGTGAGATGGAGAGCGGCACGCAGCTGAAGGAGCAGACTCCGTTGTGGTACCGCGTCATTATGTTCTCGCTGTTGGCGGTGGGCATTCTGTGGATTATTGTTTTCTACATTACGCAGGGCCTGTTTCCGATTCCTGATATGGGTATGTGGAATGTGAGTGTTGGTGTGGGCGCCATGATGGCGAGCATGCTGATGATGACTCGCTGGCGTTAGATCTTATATAGAGGCGGCCGTCCCGTGTGGGGTAGCCGCCTCTATATGTGTCTTGGGGTATTGAGAGTTTTATTACCCGGTTCTTATATTCTTATATAAACATATAATCTAGTCAGACTTATATTTTTAATATTTTGAGTTAAGTTTAGCATCATGAACCAAGGAACCCTTTAGTAGATTAGGTCGCCTCGTGCCGCTTCGTGGACGCGCCTGGTTACGGTCTCCATGACGGGCGAGTTGATGTTCCAGCGCTGCCAGTAGAGAGGGAATTCTACAGGGGTTGTGGCGAGCTTCACGAGGTGTCCGCTTTCCAGTTCTTCGGCGCATTGCGCCTCAGGAATGAGGCCCCAGGCAATACCGGAGCTGACGGCACGTGCATAGTCCGGAGATGAGGGAATATAGATGGTGGGACTTTGGATGAAGGTTTCTTCGGCCTCCAGACCTACCTCTTTTTCAATGAGGGCTCGTGCTATATCCTGCACAAAGTCTTTACGGTCATATTCGACAACAGGGGCACGATTGAGCTCTTCGTGGCTCATGGTCTTGGGCCAACCGGGTAGATATCGCTGTATATAGTCGGGGGTGGCAACGCACCAGTAGCGTGCCACGCCGAGGGTCTCGACGGAGCAGCCGGGGATTTTTTCGGGCTTAGAAGTGATGACTGCCATGACTTCTCCGGATCGGAGCATGGCGGATGAGTGGAATTCGCCTTCTCGTCGCAGATCGCAGAAGATGCTGTCTTCGCGGCTGAGGGTTCCTACGGCATCGATGAACCAGGTGGCGAGTGAGTCAGCGTTGACGGCAATGGAGACGCTCTGGAAGCCACCGGCACCCATGAGCTCGCGTTCCATTTCTTGCTGCAGGAATGCGCTCTGCCGGGCGATGCGTAGCACGCTTTGTCCGGCGTCGGTAGGGGTGACGGGGTTACTTCGGCGTAGCAGGACCTTTCCGGCAATCTGCTCCATAGCTTTGATGCGTTGGGAGATGGCGGAGGGGCTCACTCGCAGGATATCTGCCGCCGCGTCGAAGGTGCCGTATTCGATGACGGTGGCGAAGGTGGTGAGCTGGTCGGTACTGAAACGTGTCATAAGAATATCTTACGCAATGTGAAAATATTTAGATAGATTTAGGGTCCTTTTTCGCGTATTCTCGTCTCTGGCACTTCACACTTCCGCTAACGCACTTTATCCCTGCATCACGAGCTTTCGCCTGGCAAGCTGTTATTAGAAGGAGCCACCACCCGCAATATCCACAAAGCCCGTACCGTTTTATCGACATAGAAAGTTTCACAATGTCCACTTCCCTGTCCCTGCTGTTTCTGGGTGCTACTACCACGATTTCTTTGGTGGCGGCTATTGGCGCCCAGGGAACTTATGTGCTGCGTCAGGGTATTTTGGGGCGGCATATTACCCCGATTATTATTTTCTGCATTCTGTCGGATGCTCTGATGATTGGCTTGGGCGTTGTGGGCCTGGGCGCTCTATTGGATGCGGCGCCGTGGTTTATTGAGGTATTCCGTTATGTGGGTGCGGTATTTTTGGCGTGGTTTGGTTTTGAGGCTGGCCGCCGCGTGTTTACTCCGCACTCCATCGTGGTCGATGATGCCGAGGGTAATTCTCAGTCGTTGAAGGCGGCTATGCTGACCACGGCGGCGGTGACATATTTGAATCCGCTGGCGTGGCTGGATACAACTATTCTTTTGGGGTCACTGGCGAATGCTCAGGGCGATCCTGGCCGTTGGTGGTACTACCTGGGCTGTAGCTGCGGTAGCCTGATCTGGTTTTTGATGCTGGGGTATGGTTCGCGTCTGTTGCGTCCGCTCTTTGCGCGCCCTTCAGCGTGGCGTTTTTTGGACGGTGCGACGGCTCTTCTGATGGCGTACCTGGTGTTCAACCTGCTGACGTTGAACCTATCTACCCATTAGCTTTTACCCCCTGACCTGCTTCTTTATACTTTGCCAACCTCTTTTTTGGTGCTCTTCTCCTCTTCGAAGGGTAAGAGCACTTCGTTTTTGGGCATGATGAGCAGACCCAAGTAGATATCGCGAATGATCAGGATGTGCTTAATCCGCTCAATCATGGGCTTGAGGAAGCTTCGGGCGTACTTTTCGTCGCTACTGGTGGTTGCAACGAAGCTGAGCCCGGAGAACACGGCAACGATCATGGACACCTTGATAACAACGGCGTTGATATTGGTGTCTACGCTGAGGATTTTGAGGTGTTCAGGTTTGACGGTCATCCAGGATTCGATGGTGATATCGCTGATGGCGATGGATAAGAATCCCATGAAGAATCCGAAGACGAGTAGCATGAAGAGGGTCGCCTGGATAATCTGCCCAATCATGGGGATGATGATGAGGTTGCTCCAGGGCGCGATTTTGAGGGGTCGGTGTTCGAGGATTTTCTTCTCTTCGACCCAGTCTTGGGGTGGTGTTCCAGATTTCGCCTTCGAGGGCTGCGGCATGCTCGTAGTCACTGTCGCTAAAGTGTGCGATGTCATCGTCCCTGTAGCGCCCCAGCAGGCGCGCTGTGCGCTCCAGGGAGGTCGTAACGACCACGAACATGGCGAGTAGTCCCATGAGGCCCAGAACCGCCCAGGTGCGCGGGAAGCTGAGTCTGTTGGCAAGCTTCCAGAGGTCTGCGTTCACGAAGATGAAGAGTACAGACACCATGAGCACGGGCAGTACTTTCGCAATCATGGGCGGCAGAGAGGCAAGCTGGTGGATGGCGTGCTTGAGCGACCAGCCGAGTATAGTATCTACGTCCAGGAAGATGGCGAGGTAGATTCCGATAACAATAAGCGGGAAGACTTGGCCACCGTCGTAGACTAAGTCGAAACCTTCAAGAGCATTGGTTTCGAAGATGCTTGTGGTGAAGAGTATTCCGGTTGCGAGTACTTTGAAAGACCCCAGGGTGGTTTGTGCCCATCGTGGGGTGCGGACCATGAGCTTGTGGGTTAGAGCGATGAGCACCCCGGAGATGACCGGCATAACGAGGAAAATCCCGCCGAGTACGAGCATTGAGAGTACTTCGTTTCTGAGGGCGTTATCGCTTGTGAGAGCTTTGATGTAGTCCGGTAGGGAGCCATTCGCGTCCTCTACTAGCATGAGGAGAATGTCGCGCAGGAAGATATAGCAGATGTGCATGATGCCAGCCCACAGGATCCACGGCACGGAGCGTGGGAACGCATCGAGAGCACGTTGACATGCAGGAATGATGAGGGGTGCACCCTGTTTACGGAACCATATATTACTCTGCTTCAGCATGTCGGCCCTAGTGTAGTGCTGAGTGGTGTAATGCTGAGATTGCACCGCTTCTGCAGTGGCTTTAGCACGCAGTCGCGCCCAGATAGGGCGTGCGTCCTTCTACTGCGGGATGTTCTGGTCCTGTGTACTCATGACATACCACTCTACAGGGTGAGATCTCTCTTTTACTCGCGAGTACCTATATTTCTTCCTTCTGGAGTTCTGCCCCAATAAAGCGGCTATAGGCACCCATGAGTAGCACAGCTGCTTCTTCGTGTTCCTCGTAGATACCTAGCTCCTCGTCTTCACTACCCGTGTATGTGCCGCTACTAATTTCGAGCAGGGATAACGGTCCTTCTGCGGTCTCCGGGGCTAGAGCATCCAGGATGAAGCTCAGGGTTTCTTCTGATTCTTCAGCTACTCCCATGAGTCGCCCCATGTGTGTACCCGGGTAGGGTGCGATCGTGAGGACGTCTTCGTTCTCGCATTGGACAATACGTGCCACAGGAACTATATCCCCGTCTGCGGTCTCTTCGAGCAGTAGCTCAGTAGAGAGATCGATATGGCTCTCCTCGCTCTGTAGGAGCTGTCTGGGCCACCAGAGATGGATGTATTCGGTCAGCGCTGCCCAGGCTTCGTGAGGCTCCAGCGTGCTCTCTACGTAGAGGGCTGCCGCTCGTTCTTCACCGTTGTGTTGGCGCTGCTGATCGACTGGCTCTGGTGCGTGGGAAAACATGGGGTAGTGCATGGTTCTACTCTATCCCAGTGTGTCTGTGGAGAGCATTCTTTCTTGTAGACAAAGCTTCGTAGACAAGCCTCTGAGGACATAAAAAAGGGGCAGACCCGTATGGATCTGCCCCTTTTTAGCTTTAGCTGTTAAAGCAAAAGAGCCCACGCAAGCGCGGCTCTTTTTATTGCCTATTGGATTATTATCCAAAAACCATACAGTGAACGCAAACAACAAACAACTTCCTGAAAAGTAAG
>NZ_JAOVAM010000006.1 GCF_029850875.1 Rothia similimucilaginosa
GCTAAGGCTCTTTGCGCCGATGGTACTGCACTTTTGAGGGTGTGGGAGAGTAGGTCACCGCGGGTTTTTTATTCAAGAGGGGAAGACCTTATAGGTCTTCCCCTCTTTTTGTGTACCCAAAAACTCCTAGAACGAAAGACACCTAATTCATCAGAGGTGCAAAGATTCAGAGACTCAGCTGAGAAGCAGAGAAACAGGGGATGCAGCCTAGACAGCCTGCCAACCTGATGCAGGGGCGACGAGATGGGAAGTTAACAGCTCCGTCTGAATGACGAAAATAGAGGGCGCAGTGGAGAAACTCTTGATACCTTAACAACAAAAGCAGGCCGTATCTCTACCTCAATAAGTAGAGAGCAAGCAAAGGAGCATCATCATGGCTGATGAGAAGACATCTACGAACGCTGGAGCGAAGAACGCCTTGACCTGCCATTCCCCAAAGAATGGGGACTGGACGAAGAAGACGAAGCCGAGCTGCGTTGGGGCCTCTGGCCCCTAATCTTCATGGGAGAACCTGACACTGACCTGTACGTCGAAAGTATTATGGGCGCCCTCGACCTGGGATACGACGATGAAGATAGCAAGCTCTGGGAAAAGCGGGCTGAAGAGTACACTGAAGAGCTCATCAAGCGTCGTCGTGCCTTTGCCGCTGAGCTGGGCATTACCCCCGAAATGCAGAAGAACTCCAACCTCAACCGTGCCTTCGCAGCCCTGGAAGAAGAAGGAGTCATTACACGACAGAACTTTACCTGCTGCGGTACCTGAGCATCCGCAGAAATCTGGGGCGAAATGGACGATAGCCGTGAATGGAAGGGATACATCTACTTCCATCAGCAAGACACCGAAAGCCTGGCTGAGAGCGGCGGCACCTACATTGGTTTTGGTTCCTTCCTTGCTTACCCCAGGGACGAAGAAAAATGGAATATCCTGAGCGATGCGCAGAAGGAAGAGATTAGGGCCCTTCACGAGAAGCTCTCTGTACAGTTGCTGCGAGAGACGGTTATTCCCGTACTGGAGAAGCACGGCCTGAGCGTGAAATGGAAATGGAAGGGTAACTACAACACCCGCTCCTTCATTGGTGGAGTGGAAGTCTACAACATTCCCTAACGGCTGGTGAGCTGAACCGGGTGGGTGCCTCGGCTTAGCTTGTGGCAGGTAGGAACCTCTCAGAGTTACGAAAGCTTATAAGGAAAATAAGCTGAGAGCGTGAGAATAGACATCACAGTATCTCAGTCAGAGTATTAACTAGCCGATACGGCACCCATTCGGTAGGCTAGACGGGTAGCGCGGTACGTCCATACTAGAGATAAGACAGAACCTATCCACGTGATAGGAACTGATCGATATAGCTTTCAGCTGCCATATACGGCAGGAAGCTATAACTCTAGAACACCCTATAGCGGATAAGAACAACCCCGTGCCGGAAGAGTCAGGTCATCTTTACTCGGATGACGCTTACTCCAACCGGAGTAGGCTAGATGAAGTGGACGAACCGCCACCCATAATCCCAACCAAAGGAGCAGGCATGTCGACCGACGCCCGCGAAAAAGCCCGCCAGATTGCGGCCCAGCAGGCCAAGAAGAGCCCCAGCCAGGCAAGCCGCCGCTGGCTCCAGTTCGGCGTACTCGCCGTGGCCCTCATTATCGTAGGTATCATCGGCTTCGTCGTGGTCAACGGCAACAAGAATACCAAGGTAGCAGAAAGCGGCCCGGTGCCCTCCAGCGCCAACGAATACGGTGGTATCGTGCTGACCAAGGACGGCATCGTCAAGAACTCCTCCACCCAGGAGAACCGCGACTTCAAGCAGCTCGCAACCTCGACCTCCTCCGTAACCCCCATGGTCAACGGAACAGTAGCAGCAGTTAATACCCTGCCCCCGGGTGTGCAGACCGCTGAAGAGGCATCCAAGAACGGCCAGCCCGTTCGCGTCACCATCTTCCAGGACTACAACTGCGTGCACTGCGCAGAGTTCGAGAAGAAGTACGGTGAAGAAATCCAGAAGCTCGTCGAAGACGGCACCATCACCCTGGAAATCCGTAACCTGACCTTCCTGGACCGCACCTCGCCCACCGCATACTCCGCCCGTAATGCGGCAGCAGCATACTCCGTGGCAAACCAGATCAGTACCAGTGAATTCCTGAACTACCAGCGCGAAATCTTCAACAAGCGGGGTAGTGGTGACATGAACAACCAACAAATCGCTGACATCGCTTCTAAGCACGGTGCGTCTATCGGCTCCGATATGAACGACGGCAAGTGGCGCCCCTTCGTGGACGTGGTCAACGCTGAATCCGCAAAGAACGGCATTCAGGGTACCCCGACCGTCTTCGTTGATGGTGACCAGTACACCAGCAACGACTTCAGTACCTTCCTGAAGGAAAAGATCGAAGCTAAGAAGAAGTAACCTCTTCGATAGAAAAACCCGGTAACCTCCATGCGAGGCTACCGGGTTTTTCCATACACTGTGATGAGTACAAGGGATGAGTGAGCAGCATACAGAAGTGGTGCTGTTAAGGGGTAAAACGAAAGAAACGAACGTACCAGCACCCCATAATTTAGAAGTATTCTCAACCAAAACCTAAAAGAACAACTAAGCAGACTCCACCGCGAGAATAGGGTACACTGGACAGGTTGCCTCCTTAGCTCAGTTGGCCAGAGCATCTGTCTTGTAAACAGAGGGTCACCGGTTCGAATCCGGTAGGGGGCTCAGAAAAATCCTGGTTCGCACCAGCCTCATAGCAGAGGTGCGAGTCAGGATTTTATTGTACGGGTCCTGTAGTGTCTACAGAACCCGTACAACACATCAACGATCCATCCTGAGGAACCGAGAATGTCTGAAACCTCCGGAATCCCGCAGCCCCCCCCCTCGCAGGAAGCCTACACCACTGCACCGCACAGCATCAAAGCACGCGAAGCCAGCGACTACCCCCTCGAAAAGTTCATCGAATCGAGAGGGTTCCGCCCTGAAATTCAGGGTCTGCGTGCCTTCGCCGTGCTCCTTGTGGTGCTCTACCACGTCTGGTTCGGTAAAGTTTCTGGCGGTGTGGATGTATTCATCTTCATCTCCGCCTTCCTACTCTCGCTCTCCTTCATGCGTAAGATCAACGAAGGCAAGCTCCTCAACCTCCTGAGCTACTGGCTGCACGTTTTCCAGCGTCTGTTGCCGGTAGCCACAGTAGTTATTGCGGGTACCACCATTGCGTCCTTCTTCATCCTTGCACCCAGCCGCTGGTCGCAAACCGTAACCGACGCAACGAGTTCCCTGTTCTACTTCCAGAACTGGAACCTCGCGTTTAGCTCCGTAGACTACTACGCCCAAAACGCCTCCGTGAAGTCACCATTCCAGCACTTCTGGTCGCTCTCCATCCAGGGACAGATTTTCATCATCTGGCCCCTGCTCTTCGCAGCAGTAGCCTACTTCGTACGCAGATTCCGCGGGAACCTCTTCACCACCGCGGTATTTGTCTTCAACACGGTGTTCGTCGCATCCCTGACCTTCTCCATCGTTGAAACCGACACCAACCAGGGATTCGCCTACTTTGACACCCGCACCCGCCTCTGGGAATTTGCCATCGGTACTCTGCTGGCAATGCTCACTCTCAAGTGGAAAGCACCCGAAAAGACGCGAATTGTCATGGGCTGGATCGGCATTATCGGTCTGGTCACCTGCGGCGCAATTCTCCCCGTCGAACGAGCATTCCCCGGCTACCTGGCACTCTGGCCCGTGCTCTCCGGCGCGCTCGTCATCATGGCAGGCCGCACCAACAGCCGCTGGGGTATCGATCGGCTGCTGGTCTCCGCGCCCCTGCAGAACCTCGGCAACATCTCCTACGCGCTGTACCTGGTACACTGGCCCATCCTCATTCTCTACAGCAGCGCTGTCGGCACCTCCCGAGTGAACTTCATCGAAGGTGCCGTCATCATCCTTGCCTCCATCGGCCTGGCCTGGCTGCTTATCCGCTTTGTCGAGAAGCCGCTGCGCTACCGCAAGGACCCCTTCGTACCCTGGCTCATGATGAAGATGCGCTTCAAGACCGTCTTCTCCGTCAAGACCTGGGCAGACCAGCTCGCCTTCATCCTCGCAATCTTCCTGGTCGCAGGCATACCCCTGGTCGCCGCACAGACCTGGATTGGCTACCGCAACGCCCAGTCCGAGCACAATGCCGAACTGAAGGTACAGACCGCCAGTGAAAACTACCCCGGTGCCCGGGCTATCGGCGGCCCCCAGCAGGGACTCATTGACACCCCCATCCCCTCCGGTGGCGACGTCAAAACCCAGTTCGACGGACTGAGCGACCCCTGCGCTGGTGGTTTCGCGCCATCCGACCCGGCACTCGCCAAATACTGCAGCGTGCAGAAGTACGGCCCCGAGGACGCGCCGCTGACAATGGTCATCGGTAACTCCCACGCTGAGCAGGCGCTGAGCATCTTCAAGCCCATTGCAGAACAGACCAAGACCAATCTGCAGACCTACCTATTCGGTGGCTGCCAGTACCCGGTCCACGCCGTCAATGCCAGCAACGAATGCTCGGAATTCAACACCAAGATGACCGAGGAAATTATTAAGCGTAAGCCGCAGACCGTGGTGCTTATCGCCACCGTTGCCCAGGCCCGCTCGAACGACGAACGAGTCGACTCGAGCCTCGACGAGACGGTCCGCCGCCTCACTGAGGCAGGAGTCCAGGTCATCGGCCTGCGCGATAACCCGCGCTTCGAGTACAACATTTACGAATGCGCTCAGAAGGCCGGTGCCGACAAGAGTTCCTGTGCACGACCCGCAAGCGAAAAGTACGCCGAAGAAAACCCCGCACAGGAAATCTTCGACAAGTACCGCGACCAGGGTGCCGTCATGGTGGATCTGAAGGACGTGTACTGCCCGGACGGCATGTGCAGCCCCGTGATTGGAAACATCTACGTCTACTTTGATGATAACCATATCTCCAAGACCTACGGCCGCACCATGGCTCAGGAAGTCTTCCAGCGTGCATCGAAAGGCGGCTGGCTCGTCAACGGAAAAGTGAACTTCTAAAGTTCGCCAATATAGCAAATCCTCCACGCTGTTCTATAGAAGTGTGAACAGAGCGGAGGATTTGCTATTCTCAATTCCCTGTAAGGATGATGACGCCCAACCCAATACCGTCTCTCCGCATAGCACGCAGAGTGCTGTCAAATCCTAAGAAACCCCCGCTCGTATCTGTTGAAGCGCCCATAACAATGGGATACTGGGCAACAGGACGCACTGAAAGCTCAGCGAAGAACCCGGTACATCGCGCGGGTGTGCCGGCTTCTTCCACAAAAGGGGGCAATCTCTACAGAGGCCCGGAAAGAAGAACACAATGACGACCCCGCTCCTGGACTCCAACGGCATGCTCAACGGTGAATCAGTACGCTACGTGGCAATCGGCGACTCCTTCACCGAAGGCGTGGGCGATGTTGACCGCCGCCGCCCTAACAGCCTGCGCGGCTGGGCAGACCGCGTTGCCGAAGGCCTCGGTGCAGTAGACCCGCAGGCGCAGTACGTAAACCTCGCCATCCGCGGCCGTCTGCTCATCCCCATCCTTGAGGAGCAGCTGCCCCACGCCTTGGAGTTGAAGCCCAACCTCGTCACCTTCTACGGCGGTGGCAACGACATCATGCGACCCAACGTGGATATTGACCGGCTCATGACTCACGTAGACGAAGCCTTCGCCACCCTGCGCGGCGAAGGAATCGAAGTGCTTACCGTAACCGGCCTGGATGTGCAGGGCCAAGGCCCCTTCTCCCGTACCCGCGGCCGCACTGCCACCTACAACGAGCTACTGCGCGGTATCGCTGAAGACTACGGCGTGCACATCATCGACTACTGGCGCTGGAATGACTTTCTCGACTGGCGTCTATGGGCTGACGATCGCCTGCACATGAACCACCTCGGCCACGAACGCTTCGCATCCCGCGTGCTGGCACAGCTCGGCCTGCCCGGTGTGGTCACCGAACCGGTAATACCCCCGGAGGTGCAGCTGACCGCTCGTGAGAAGGTCGAGCAGGAGGCACGCTGGGTCCGCGAGTTTGCCCTGCCGTGGATTGGTCGCCGGCTGAAGGGCACGAGCTCCGGCGACGGTGTGAGCCCCAAGTACCCGGAGTGGGTCCTCGCGGCAGGCCTTAAGAGCTAACGCCGAGGGTCGCATGTTACGGTGTAGAACTGTATGCCGGGGGAGTGCCATGCGCTGCATTTGTGCCGTATTTGTGTCTGCATCTACGCCGTAACGGGAAGGGGTCAATCCGCCGTTATTCGTACCGTTGCGAACCCATAGACTGCCCTTTAAAACCGGGGTGGAAGCGTTAAAACGAGAGTTAAATGCTCTTTAAACGCGTGTTTAAACCTGTTTAACAGCCCTACGCACACCGTAAGAGTTGGCTACGTGGGGCTGTTTACGGCTTAAAACCGGCTTAAGCTGTTAATCTCACAACACGAATTTCACCGGTGTAATTTATCCCCGGTCACATAGAGAATGTCCGTTCTTAAAATGGCGCATTAATGCCTGACTAGGGGTGTTATAGAATTCCTTAAAAACATCTGGACTTGCAAAAACACCCATTTTTGGTAGAATGGATAGGTATGTTTGCCGTTCGAGGGCAGGCGTGCATCTGCGAATCAAGCACTTCGCTTAAATGAGGTGCAATCGGCTCAGAACACCGAGATTCCGCGGATTTTTAAGGCAAAATCCGGCGTGCAGGCTTGCACGAACCCCCGTATTTACCTAGAATTTAACGCTGTTCGTAGTGGTGGAAACGCCTCTCGACACTAATAAGCTTCACCGTTTTTCCCGCGGCGGGGATCGATACGTGGCCTCTCACCCACGTGACGATCTCAAACACTCTAGCCCGGCGAATAACCCGGTGCTTCTACATTGGTGGCGGGACGCTCACGAGTAACATCGACTGCGTACCGTCATAAAAGTCAATCAATAAAGGAGTGAAACATGGCAGCAGTCTGCCAGGTGACCGGAGCTGTTCCCGGCTTTGGACACAGCATTTCGCACTCGCATCGCCGCAACAAGCGTCGATTCGATCCGAACGTTCAGAAGAAGACCTACTGGGTTCCTTCGCTGCGTCGTAAGGTAACCCTGAACGTGTCCGCTAAGGGCATCAAGGTTATCGATGCTCGTGGCATCGATGCCGTTGTTGCAGAAATCATCGCACGCGGGGAGAAGATCTAGTAAATGGCATCCAAGGCTAAGGACCTCCGTCCTATCATCAAGCTCAAGTCCACTGCTGGCACCGGTTACACCTACGTGACCCGTAAGAACCGCCGCAACAACCCCGACCGCATGGTGCTGAAGAAGTACGACCCCGTCGTCCGCAAGCACGTTGACTTCCGAGAGGAGCGCTAAGAATGGCTAAGAAGTCCAAGATCGCTCGCAACGAGCAGCGCAAGGTCATCGTCGCTCGCTACAACGAGAAGCGTATCGCACTGAAGAAGACCCTGATCGACGAGAACGCTACCCCCGAGGAGCGCGAAGCAGCACGCGTGGCACTGCAGAAGCTGCCCCGCAACGCTTCCCCCGTTCGCGTGCGTAACCGCGACCAGATCGACGGCCGCCCCCGCGGTACCTTCCAGAAGTTCGGTATCTCCCGCGTGCGCTTCCGCGAGATGGCACACCGTGGCGAGCTGCCCGGTATCACCAAGTCCAGCTGGTAAATCTGGTATTTTAGTTCCTAAACGGTTTTCCGTCGCAAGACGGTCACTCGCTTTAGACTCAAATCTAAGTCTCTGGAAGGGGCACCCTAATGGCTAAGAACCGTACCGAACTCGTTGCAGAGGTTGCAGAGAAGTCTGGCAAGAGCCAGGCAACCGTCAACGCAGTACTCGACGCAGTGTTCCAGGTTTTCGAGTCTTCCGTCTCCAAGGGCGAGAAGATTACCATCCCCGGTTGGATGGCAATCGAGCGCACCGACCGTGCAGCTCGTACCGGCCGTAACCCGCAGACCGGCGAAACTATCCAGATTCCCGCCGGTCACGGCGTGAAGCTGACCGCAGGCTCCAAGCTGAAGGTAGCAGTCGCTCAGAAGAAGTAACTCTTGAGACTTTGAATCTGACAAAAGACCCCCACCCTCACGGTGGGGGTCTTTTGTTATGCCTGCCCAAGGGAAAATAGTGGAGAAAACCCTGCCGAAGGGGGCTCAAGTAGCGGAAGCGCCCCTAGGCAGGTGAGGCGGCCCCCTAGAATCGCTGATTAGTTGTGTCTTTATGACCTTAATTGGTGGTTGAGCTGAAAACACAGAAACTATCCCTATTTCGCAGAAGAAGCTAGGGGGGACTACAGAAAAAATAAAGAAAACTTATACATATAGATAGAAAGCTATGCATAAGCTAAGCCAAAAAACCGCAAATATGAAACCCCTTTGGGAAAAATACTTATACATTGCTGTCTGGACACAGCATAAACACAGCAAACTAAAGCTCAATCTTAGACTCACCCCCTATGCTGGAGTCACCGGTGAAGGAAAAGCCACACACAATACACAACGGCCCCATCCCACCCGGAAAATCAACCATACAAACCCGGGACGATTAATCTTCCGGGAGGCACAAGGAGAGCTACCTCATGGAACGCCCAGCCCAGCATACTTCCGCACAGACCACCAACCGTCGCTTCCGCACCGGCGTGGCAGCACTGTCCCTCGCAGCAATCGCAGCACTCGGCCTGAGTGCCTGCGGTGAGCAGAATACATCCGCCGCCACTCCGGTACCCGTTGCCACTGCAACCGCCAAGGCTTCATCCACCGCCGATGCAGCAGGCAACGGCCAGGTTACCGTCAAAGCAAGCGACGCAGCCTCCCCGAGCGCCACTGCAACTAGTTCCCAAGGCACCGTCACCGTTACCGAAGACGGCGTGACCGTCAACGGTGCCAACGGTACCAGCGTCAACGCAGGCAACGGCAACGCAGCCGTCAACGGCTACACCATGATCCAGATCGACCCTGACGGTGGCTGGTCCTACCACGCCCCCAACGGCGATATTGTAGAAGTTGATGCTGACGGCTCTTGGGAACGCGTCGGCCCGAGTGGCAATATAGAGGTGAAAGCAGACGGCTCCTGGGAACAGACCGGTGAGAATGGCGTAGTCGAGGTAGAAGCTAACGGTGCCTGGAAACAGACCGGCGGCAAGAACACAATCGAAGTACCCTCCGTACCCCTCAAGCCTGTCGGCGCCACCGTGAACCCCGTCAAGCCCGTACAGCCCAAGTAAGCTGTAAAGAGTAATAGTAGCTAGTGATGCTTGCAGAGCGTAACAAGCTTGTGACTTATAAGACGCCCCGTGCGCATCCGAACGTGATGCGTGCGGGGCGCTTTTATGTATCCACACACTACCCGCAATGTGACTTAATATGACGAGTCATTAAGCCCCCAAGTCACAAACCTCAACTCCCAGCGAACCACCCACCCCACGCTGGCATAATGGGGACAGCAAACCAACGCGCCCACACATGGCGCACCCAACAGGAGAGAGAACCATGAGCGAGAACACCATCCGCAGCGTACGCGTACGTGCCAGCGAACTCGAAGGTCGAGCCTGGCTCAACACCGGCGACAAAAACCTCACCCTGCAGGATCTTCGAGGCAAAATCGTTATTCTCGACTTCTGGACCCTCTGCTGCATCAACTGCTTGCATGTCCTCGACGAACTACGCCCCCTCGAAGAAGAATTCTCCGATGTACTCGTCACCGTGGGCGTACACAGCCCCAAATTCGAACACGAAGCAGACCCCGTAGCGCTCGCCGCAGCCGTCGACCGTTACCACATCACCCACCCCGTACTCGACGACCCAGAATTGACCACCTGGCAGGCATACACCGCCCGCGCATGGCCCACCCTCGTCGTCGTCGACCCCGAAGGTTACATCGTCGCCCACCTCTCCGGCGAAGGCCACGTACAGGGCCTCACTTCCCTCGTCCACGAACTCGTCGCAGAACACGAAGCGAAGGGTACCCTGCACCGCGGCGACGGCCCCTACGTGCCTCGCCCCAAGGCAGCCGGCACCTACGCCTTCCCCGGCAAAGCAATCGAACTGCCTGCCGAATTCGGCCCCGCAAACCTCTTCGGCAACCGCGAACGTACCTACCTCGTCGCAGACAGCGCACGCCACCGCATCCTGCAGGTAGCAGCCGACCTCAACACCGTCATCAACACCTACGGTGGCGGCGATGACCCCGTCAACCACCCCGTCAAGGGCCACGTCGACGGTACCGCCACCGAAGCACGCTTCAACGAACCCGCAGGCCTCGCCCTCGTACCCGAAAACCTGCGCGAACAGCTCGGCTACGACGTGCTGGTAGCCGACACCGTCAACCACCGCCTGCGCTCCCTCAACCTGAGCACCGGTGAAGTGCGCACCCTCGCAGGCAACGGCGTGCAGCGCGTCATCGACGGCGAAAACACCATCACCGGTGACCCCAACCACATCCCCGCCGGCGTACCCGCCACCGAAATCGCGCTCTCCTCACCCTGGGACGCCGTCTACTCCCGCGAAGCCGGCCAGTTCATCATCGCCATGGCAGGCACCCACCAGCTCTTCGGCTACGACCCCACCAACGGTGCCGTCAGCATCTTCGCAGGCTCCGGCGTCGAAGGCCTCGCCGACGGCCCCGCCGCCGACGCATGGTTCGCCCAGCCCTCCGGCATCATCGAAGCACGCGACGGCAGCCTCTGGATCGCATGCTCCGAAACCAGCGGCCTGCGCCACGTCACTTTCGCCGAAGACGGCGTACAGGTCACCTCCGCCGTTGGCAAAGGCCTGTTCGACTTCGGCTTCGTCGACGGTGACTCCGACACCGCCCGCATGCAGCACCCCCTCGGTCTGACCGAACTACCCGACGGATCCATTGCAGTCGCTGACACTTACAACGGCGCCATCCGCCGCTGGGACCCCGCAACCGGCACCCTCGGTACCCTCGAACGCGGCCTCGATGAACCCTCCGACCTGCTCGTCGAAGAAGTACCCGGCGAAGAACCGCGCCTCATCATCGTCGAAACCAACGCCCACCAGCTTGTACGCGCCTCCATCCCCGCCAAGGCACAGCACGTCGACGAAGGCGCCATCACCACCGCACGCCCCTCCACCAAGCTCACCGGCGGCACCCTCAAATTCACCTCACGATTCACCGTGCCCACCGGCCAGAAGCTTGACACCCGCTGGGGCGACCCCACTCAGCTGAAGATCTCATCCACCCCCGAGAACTTCATCCTGGAAGGGGCCGGCACCTCCACCGGACTGACCCGCACCCTCGTGCTCAACCCCGAAATCACCGAGGCAGTCCTGCACATCACCGCCCGCGCCGCCGCCTGCGACGGCACCCCCGGCGGTGATATCCCCGAGCACGCAGCATGCCACCTCTACCAGCAGGACTGGGGTATTCCCGTCGTCGTGACCGGTGACGAGGCAGACGAAAGCGAACTCGTCCTGGACCTGCGCGGTATCAACTAGGGATCTATAACAGAAAAGAATTAAGGGTCAGTATTATCCTCGCTCCTACAGGTGCACCCGTCCTCGTTATACTCGGACACCCCTGATATCGATACGGATAATACTGACCCTATTCTGTTGTGCTGCCCTAATACCGCTGCGGATAGTGCCGGTTCCCTTTGTACTTTTAGGATTGTGGGATGCGAAAAGGTCGGGTCATCCTCGCTCCTACAGGGGCACCCGTCCTCGCTTCGCTCGGACACCCTGATGTCGTATTCAGAGTATATTGGCTCTCGCCGTTCGTTCTTAGAAGGAGACGCGGACCGCCTTCGCATCCGCCTCCACCGACGCTTTCAACGTAAACGGAATCTCCTTCTGCACCTGCGAACGTGTACCCGTGTATAAATCCAACTGAGTAAACGACACCTTTGCTGTACCCGACATCGGCTTCAACGACCACACACCCGCCGAACTCACACTCACCTGCGGATCCGCAACCTTCTCAACAGACCACTTCACCTCAGAATCCACACGCCCCGTAAACGCATATTCAAAAGGGCACCCACCAGGATAAAGAGTGCTCTGCTGGGTGCACTTCTGCAAATGATCCTGCACCTGCTCCTTCACCGACGACAAAGCATTATCACTCGGCTTCAATTCCATACGCACCGAATGATTCGCATCCTGCGCAGTCACCACCTCATTCACTTTCTGCGCTGTATACACCGTCGAATCATAGGACACCGCATACACACCCGGATAAAACACCGGGAACGACGCTGCACCCTTATCCACCGCAACCTTACGGTTATTAATCGTCGCAGCCTCCACACCCTGAATATTCACCTTCACCGACGGCAAAGACGCCTCATCAATAGCCCATTTATCAAAAAAGCCCCAATGCGTGCCCGAACGGTGCAAACGAAAATCCGTATGCTGCTGCGAACCCCCCAAAGAATACGAAGCACGCACCGTCGCATGCTCCCCATCCTCGCTGGTCTCCACCACCTCATACGACACCTCACCCAAAGAAGACACCGAACGCCTCAAAGCATCCCCATCCAGCAGCGACGCATCACCCTCCGGAATCTGCGCGCCCAATAAACCACGCGCATACGAACCATTACCCGTACGCAACGCATGAAAATACTCCCGCACCTGACCCGTCGGACCATACACCAGCTTATTCGTCATAACCAGCGCCGCAGCAGCCACAGAAACCGCCACCACAACACCGACCATCCACATTGCCAGGACCCGCTCCACGGGAGAAAAATTACGCATAGAACCAGAGTAACGCAGGTAGTCCGCTAGGTTTCACGCACCGCACACACTAAAGTTGTGTATATGGCAGAACGCGCTCACGAAGTCCCCGCCAAATACGGCGAAGTCAACGAACTATTCCACCCCCGCATGCGCTCCTACGGTAGGCGCATCGAAGCGGCACTCCCCGGCACCATCGTGCTCCTCGCCGCGCTCGCCTTCATCTTCTACAAGCGACCAGCCCTGCCGTACACCATCTTTGTGCTTCTTATCGGCACCATCGCAGGTATCAACCTCTACTCAGTCCTCAAACCCACCATTATCGTCATCACCAAAACCCACGTGCTCCGTGCACGCACCTTCGGATGGTTCGCCGTACCCCTCGAAAACATTGACCACACCATCTACGCCGAAAAGCTCTACCCAAAAAAAGCCTACGGCCAGAAACTCAAAACCGTTGCCGGCCGCTTACGCTACCGTAGCTTCCCTGCCATGTGGGCCGTTGACAAAGACGGCAAACAACTCATGCGCATCGACGGACGCATCTGGGACGGCAAAACTATGCGAGAAGTCTCCTCCAAACTCTCCGCCCAAACCACCATCTACAAGCAGATCAACGTGGTCAATATGGACAAAGAACACAAGGGACTTATCACCTTCAATGAACTACACCCCGGCTGGCGTTCCAGCCTCATGACCGCACTCGCCGTCATCATCGTGGCAATCCTCTTCGCAGCATCCTTCATGCCCGAAGAAATCGCCCGCACCATCTACCTCATCCGCTAGAACACCCACGCTTCACCGGTGCTTCTTCTTGGATGTGCATCTTCCGAATACGGAATGGCCCGGCACCCACCCCACATGGGGCAGGCGCCGGGCCATTTGTACGCCTAGCTCAAAACGCATTACGCGTTAGGTCAAGACGTACTGCGCGCTAGCTTTAGATACGAGCCTAGCTCGCCGGGCGCGACAGCACCGCCACCAAAAACTCCGAAGAACCCTCCACAAACGGGTGCATCTGCCACGACGAATACGTGTTATCAACATTCAGACCAGTCGCGCGCGCATCAGAGAGGAACTGCTCAAACGCATAATCACGGCCCGGACCCGAACCATAACCCACGACAGCGCGGCCACCCGGCGCCAACACATTACGGAAATTCTCCACCACCGGCTTACGAGTCGAACGAGCCAAGAAACCCATCACATTACCCGCACACACTAGCAGCTCAAAACCATTCTCCGCCGTAGCCTCACCCTCAATGCCCAGCACCTCCGGCAAATCCACCAAATCGGCAGTAATCCAAGTAGCATCCGGGCAGACGCGGCGCGCCTCCTCAATCAGCTCAGGATCAATATCCACACCTGTCACACGGTGACCCAACGCGTGCAGCTGCTTACCCACACGACCAGGACCCGAACCCGCATCAAGAATCTTCGCACCACGAGAAGCCATAGCGTTCACCAGACGAGACTCACCCGCCATATCATTACCCTCAGCCTCCATCGCCTTAAAACGGTCAATGTACCACTGAGAATGATTCGGGTTGCTCTCCTTACGGACCAGCCACAAGGACTTCTCACGCTCACCCGGAGCGTTGAAACTCATCATTGCCATAAAAACTCCTTAGACAGGGTTGGGATGCGCCAACCGCCACCAGGCAAGGTGACCGCGGCATATATGCGGTGTGTGCGCTACGTTCTAGCATAGCCCCACCCGGCACCTGCCAGTAAGGGCAGTAAGAGCCGGACGGGGCTATCGAGGCCGCACAAAAAGCAGAGAAACTACAGAGGAACGGTTAGAGGTGATCGCCAGCAGTACTCGATGTATCCTCAGCAAGCGCCTTACGCATCTGCTCTTGACGCTCCTCCTCAGCCAGACGAGCAACCTCAGCGAACTGCGACTCAATATCGGCAAGCAGCTCCTCAACCTGCTCCTTACCAGCCACCGGGCCGCCAGCAATCAGACCATCAGCCCCCAAAACCACAGCCAACGGCACACCATTACCGAAATTCGCGTGCGCACCAGCCTCACGGTCAATCAACGGAGTCAAACCCTCCGGTAACGTACCCGCATTACGCGAGGTCTGCAACGAATCCAGACTCGAATACACCGGATGCAACGCCACCAGCGGCAGACGCTCCTGCCACGAAGACATCGTCTTCAAAAACTTCACACAACCAGCGCAGGTCGCCGACACAAACACCAGCACACGCGCCTGATTCTTAGCCAACGCACGCATATTCGTGTGGCGACCATTCTCCAGGTACAGCGCCGCATGCGGAATCGGCACGCGAACATACTGTTCCTCGCCGTTCTCGTCATACACTGGCTCAGGCAGAATAACCTGCGGACGCTCATCCTCCGCGCCCAAGACGTCACCGCGGCGGACAGCCTCCATCGTCACAGCAATCAGCACCGTGCCAATAATCCAGGTCCAGCCGTTAGCATCCAAGCTCAAGAGAGTCGGAATAATACCCACGCCGCCCTTCAACGCGCTCATATGAGCGCCAAGAGAAGCTAACAGCAGCGCAATATTGCGGATCAGCGTGTAACGGCTCACCGGTGCAGTTGACTCGGAACCGAAACAATTACAACTTCCGGTACGACCCGTCACCAAAGCACGAGCAATCACCACCGTGTAAAACAGCATCAGAACCAGCGCCAAACCCGACGCAATCACTGCAGGTAGACGCACCGGTGACAGCAATAGCACCGAAGCCAAAACAATCTCGAACCACGGCAGAATCAGCGACACCGTACGGGCTGGCGCAATCTTCTCCAACCCAAGATTCTGGATACCAGTCACAGTACTCTGCGGGTCCTTAGCCTTGGCAATACCGCTAATCAACAAAGTCAACACAATAAGTGCCGTACACAAAACAAACGGCACAGTCGGGACGACCAACATGAAACTCCTAGAGTGAGCGTGCAAAATCAGGAGGCGGCTTTGGGCAGTTTTGAGTGGTACAAACCGCGTGACGTGCCGCTGTGATATACACGATTTTACGCGCTGTACAGGGGGAAAATGGCTCCACAAGTTAAGCTCTATGAGTTATGCGGAAAGCGGTATGCGCTTTCATTCCTGCAGGGGACCCGCCCTCGCTTCGCTTCGGGCACCCTGATGTCGCTTCCAGAAGGGATAGCTACGCCTTGTACGCGCTTAGATAGCCGTCAGAAGCACCCCGTACTCGCCCGCCAGCTCGGTGTACGCTTGCACAAAGCGTTGAGCTCGCGCACCCGAGGCGCAGAAAACGCCCACGTGCTGATCACGCACCGACTCAAACAGGCTCAGCAACTCTGCGGGCACGTCGGTTGCCGGCAGTAGGGAACCCGCCGTGTCGCTCAGCTGCGACAGCGGTACATGCAACGAACCCTCATACTTCACCGACTCCTCACGCTCGGGCGCCTCACGCACATCCAGCAGAACCTGCGGGACCTCATGCGCCGACAAATCCACCGGAACCACACGTGCCGGATCCGGCACCGCTCCAAACGACGTACACGTACCCGACAAGGCATCATACGTCAGCAGAGTGCCCGCCGCCGTCGGCAAACCACTCACATACTTGAGCACCTCCGTCGCCATCAGCGAACCAACCACAGCCGTCGTCGCGCCCAACACCCCGGCAAGCGCACACGACTCCACCGTCTGCGGAGTCGTCGGAAAAATATCACGCAAATGCGCGCCATCCGCCTCAAAAAGACTCACCGACCCGCCAAAACGCAGAACCGTGCCCCACACCAGCGGCAACCCCGCAACCTGTGCAGCATCCGCAATCAGATACTTTGACGCAAATGTATCCGTACAATCCACCACACAATCCGGTGCCGACGCGGCGAAAAGATCCAAAATACAGGACGCATCCACATGCCGAATCGTTGTCTCAACCGTCAACGACGGGCACAAATCCAAGGCGCGGCGCGCTGCAACCTCCGCCTTCGGCTCACCCACATCAGGCACACCAAAAAGCGGCTGACGCTGAATATTCGACAGCTCCACCAAATCAGAATCCACAATATGCAGATACCCCACACCAGCCGCCGCCAACGCCTGCACCACCGGACAACCCAAACCACCAGCACCAATGACCAACACGCGGGCACCCGCCACCGCATCCTGATTAAAGCCCGGCAGGCGACGCTGACGATCCGTGCGCTCGCGATCCAGACGCGCATGCTCCGGATTCACCGGGGTAGGGGAAAGATTTACATCCACGAGACAAAACCCTCCGACGGTGACGACGCCTTCGCGTGCTCACGCACCGGAATACGGCCAGCCTCACGCGCCAACGCGCCCGCCTGCACCGCAAACTTCATCGCGTGAGCCATCGCCACCGGATCCTCAGCACGATTCACCGCCGATGCCAACAACACCGCATCACAACCCAGCTCCATTGCCAGTGCCGCGTCGGAGGCGGTACCCACGCCAGCATCTAGAACCACCGGAACCTGTGCGCGAGAAGCAATCAGCTCAATATTGTGCGGGTTCAAAATGCCCAGACCGGTACCAATCGGTGCGCCCAACGGCATAACCGCGGCAATGCCCGCATCCTCCAGGCGAGCGGCAGCCACCGGGTCGTCAGAGGTGTACGCGAGCACTGTGAAATCCTCGGCGACGAGCTGTTCGCAAGCGTTCAACAGCTCCACGGTGTCCGGCAGTAGGGTGTCTTCGTCGTGGATGATCTCGACCTTCACCCAGGAGGTGCCCAGCGCCTCGCGGGCGAGCATCGCAGTCATCACGGCATCAGCTGCGGTGCGGCACCCTGCGGTATTGGGTAGCGGTGCAATATTGAGCTTCTGCAGAAGCGGAAAAATGGGGGTTCCTGCCGCGTGACGGCGCATGGCAACGGTCGTCATCTCAGTGCCGGAGGCGATAAGCGCCTGCTCGAGCAGGTCCATGCTGGTGGCGCCTCCGGAGCCCATGATGAGGCGGGAGCTGAAAGTACGGTCGCCAATGGTGAGCGGTGTAAGGCTCATGAGTTCTCCTCTATGGGAACGGTGCAGTGGGTGTGTATGGCGTACACACCCACCCAATATGTAGAACGTATATTCTTTTTCTGAGGGAGGTATTAGCCGCCCTGGACGGCGGTGAGAGCATCTACCCGGTCGCCATCGTTCAGCACTGAATTCTTCCAAACGGAACGAGGCAAGATGCTGCGGTTGAGCGCGACAGCCACACCAGCATCGGTGCCAAACTGCTCCATGACAAGGTCAAATACTGTTGTAGTGTTGGTGGTGAGCAGCTCACCGTTATATGTGATGGTCATGCGAAATCCTTTCGTGAGGGCGCCGGGTGCACCCGGCGGGGAATGTGTTTAGTGGGTGAATCGTGCCGGGTCGCACGCCTGCATGATGGGCGGAATATCTGCCCCGCAGGCAACCTCAGCACCAATCTTGCCGGCGAGCGCAGCGAGCAGAATACCGTGGCGGAAATAGCCCGTGGACACGAGTTGGCGGGTGCCATCAGCGCGTGTGCGGTACCCGAAGATAGGCAGGTCGTCCGGGGTGCCGGGACGGGCGCCGACGTTCGCCTCCAATAGTTCGCATTCTTCAATAGCTGGGACGAGGCGAATCGCGTCACGCAGTAGCTGGTATACACCGTCAATGGCGGGCAGCGTGCGGTGGTCTTCGCGGCTGGTCGCGCCGATGCACAGCTCCCCGTCAGGGCGGGGGATGAGGTAGACCGGACGGGAATTCACGTAGCCGCGCACCACGTGCTTGAGGATGGGCCGCGGGACGCGCAGACGCAGAATGTCCCCGTAGACGGGGCGTAGCGGGTAGTCCCCGTGTAGTGTTGCCCCTAGTCCGGTGCAGATAATGTCGCCTGCGTCCGGGTCGGTGACCTGTTCGGCGCTGAAGGTGACACCGCGATGCACCAAGGCATCTTTTAGAGCACGGACCATGAGTCGCGGGTGCAGCTGATGGTCGCTGGGGATGCTCACGGCACCAGCAATACGCGGCGCCAGGAGCGGTTCGAGGGCGCGCGCCTGCGTGGGGGTGACTGCGTCTGCGGGGCGGTTCATGTCCCGGTAGTAGGCGCGGGTGCGTTGCAGGTGCTCGGCGTCGGCGCGGTCGGCTGCGACGATGAGCGTGCCGGTAGTATCGTAGCCGGTGGGTAGATCGGTTGCGCGACTAAGCCGCTCCATAAGGGAGGGGTAGGCATCAGCGCTAGCGGTCATGAGCGGGAAGAGCGCATCCTGCTGGAATTGTACTTCTGCGATGGGTGCGAGCATACCGCCGGCGTAGTGGCTGGCGGCGGGGTAGAGGGGCGTGCCGTCGGCGGCGGTGCCGTAGTCGCTGGTTTCGGCGTCGATGAGGTGTACGCTTTCGCCACGTTCAGTGAGCTCAAACGCGGTGGTGAGGCCAATGATTCCGCCGCCAATGATGGTGATGGTCATGGCTATGCCTGCAGTGCGGGGTTGTCGACGAAGGCGCGGACCATGGCGATTCCGGCGACTCCGGTGGTGCGGATGGCAGGGCAGTCTTCGGGGGTGATGTCGCCGATAGCTACGGTGGGTACGGCGGACAGTTCGGCAAGTTCGCGGAGCCCATCAATGCCGAGGGGTGGGCGGTTGGACTGCTTGGTGGGGCTGGGGCGGAATGGCCCGGTGCCAATGTAGTCGATCAGGTGCGCGATCTTGTTCGATTCTTCGACGAGCTGCCGGGTGCCGGTGGTCAGACCGATGATTGCGTCGGTACCGAGGAGGGCGCGGGCGTCGGCTACGGGCAGGTCGTCTTGACCGATGTGCACGCCGTCAACGCGCACGCCGCGGGCACGCAACGCGAGGGCGACATCAACACGGTCATCGATGAGCAGGGTCTGGTGGGGTTGGATGATGCCGGCGATAGCTTCGGTGAGCTGGTAGAGCTCGCGCGCACTGATGGGTTTGGAGCGAACCTGAATACAGGTGGCATGTTGTGCCTGCTTCACGGTTTCGAGGGGGTTGTCTCCGGTGACAAGGTAAAGGCTCAGATCGAGGGGCCTTGAGGGGGTGGTGTAGGGGTGCGTTTCGCGGTTCATGCGGGTCTACGATTCGTCGTCAAGTAGATGTTTTTGAGAAAATCTCTCATTGAATTTCTGTGGCCAGAGTAGCACAGCTGTGTGCTGAATTGAACAATTTTCAAGCTTTTTGAGGTGCGTGTGCTTGGCGCGCTATACACTTCTTTCGCTCCTGCAGGAGCTAGGAACATACCGCCTCAACCCGTCGAGGCTATGAGAAAAGCCTCTTACCATGAAGTAAGAGGCTTGAGGAGAGCGGCTGACGGGCTGGAGGGCGGAAATCCCGAGCGTGCGAGGGAATGTATTTCCACCTGGAAGCGATTCCCGCCTCAGCCGCAAAAAGCTTCTTACCGTGGGGTAGAAGGCTTGAGGAGAGCGGCTGACGGGAATCGAACCCGCGTATCAGGCTTGGGAAGCGTGCGCTCTACCATTGAGCTACAGCCGCATCTTTTTCAGTGTATCGCGCCTGCTTGTCGGGAGTGAAATATATTGCGATGCTTGTTGGCGGTGCGGCCGGGGTTGGAATGTGATGTAGGACTGTGTACTGGGGCTGGTGGATGCCTGCACGTGGGTGGTGTTTGCCAGGTATCCTTTAAGCGTGCTTATTTCAGATCGCGATATTCGTCAAGAGATTGCTGATGGGCGCATCGTTCTTGAACCGTTCGATGAGTCGATGATTCAGCCTGCAAGTGTGGACGTGAGGATTGATCGTTTCTTCCGTCTGTTCGACAACCACAAGTACCCGCATATTGATCCTGCTCAGCCGCAGGAGGATTTGACGCGCCTGGTGGAGGTGGCTCCTGATGAGCCGTTTATTTTGCATCCGGGTGAGTTTGTATTGGGTTCTACGTATGAGAAGGTGACCCTGCCTGATGATGTGGCTGCCCGTTTGGAGGGTAAGTCGTCCTTGGGTCGTTTAGGTCTTCTGACTCACTCTACGGCTGGTTTTATTGATCCTGGTTTTTCTGGGCATGTGACGCTTGAGTTGTCGAATATGGCGACTTTGCCGATTATGTTGTGGCCGGGTTCTAAGGTTGGTCAGTTGTGTTTCTTCCGTTTGAGTAGCCCGACTGAGCATCCGTATGGTTCTGGTGCGTATGGTAACCGTTACCAGGGTCAGCGTGGCCCGACTGCTTCGCGTAGTTATTTGAATTTTCATCAGACGATGATTCCTACGGACGGTTCTGTGGAGTCTTAGTCTTTCCCGCTTAGGGGTGCGGGTGTACAGGCTGTGTGTTTGTGCGCCTGCGTTGGGCGGTTTTTTACCTGTGTGCTCGCGCGTTCACTCGCGTGCGGGTTTTTATCTCTCACTCTCTAAGGATTTTTGATGAATCTGAAGCCTGCTGTTTTGCGTGTTGCTGGCGCGGAAGTTCCTTTGTGTCTGATCGATATGTCGGACTCTTTTGTGGAGCGTTTTAAGAAGGCGTGGGAGCCTCTTACCCCGGAGTTTTTTGATACTCCTGATGAGGCGTATGCTTCGTTGTCTCGTTTTGATCAGGTGATGCTGGTTCATGCACCGACTGATGAGTCGGTGATGGATTTGGCGAATCCGTTGATGGGTTCGTTTGATAAGGTGTCGACACTGCGTGTTGATAATGATGACGCGGGTATGCAGGAATTGACGAGCCGTATTACGTTGGCGATGATTGAGCAGCTGGTTGGTCGCGGTGTGATGCTGCATGCGGCTGTTATTGGTGACCCTGAGTCGAAGCGCGCTGTGGCGCTGGTGGGTGTTTCTGGTAGCGGTAAGACGACTGCATCGCGTTTCTTGGGTTCGAAGTTTGCGTACCTGACTGATGAGACGGCGATTATTTCAGATGAGGGTGTTGTGTCGCCGTATCCGAAGCCGCTGTCTGTGATTGTTGACCCGAATGCGCCGAAGGATCAGCAGAACCCGGTGGATTTGGGTCTGAACGTGGTTGATAGTGATGACCTCAGCTATGAGCTGTCGCGTATTGTGTTCATTTCTCGTAATGAGTCGGCTTCTGAGCCGTATTTTGAGCGTGTTCCGCTGCATGAGGCTCTGGTGTTCTTGAGTGAGCAGAGCTCGGGTCTGGCGCGTCACCCTGAGGGTGTTGTGTCGTTGGCTAAGCTGGTGGAGCGTTGCGGTGGCGTGTGGCGTCTGGTGTACTCGGAGGTTGAGGATACTCTGCCGCTGGTTCAGGATCTGCTGAATGGTGGTGAGCTGCCAAATGCTGATGAGGTTGAGAAGCTGGAGAAGTACACGGTTGAGGATTACCTGCCGGGTGTGTTCTTGAACGGTACGATTGCGGTGTCTCGTATGCCGGGTACTTCGGGTGTGCGTGTGGGGGAGGACGGCCCGTTCTTGCTGCTGCGTGATACTGAGCTGAATGAGCTGTCTGGTTTTGCGGCTGAGTGCTGGCTGCAGGCTGAGGGCGACATTTCGTACGATGACCTGTTTGCCCGTCTGGCTGAGATTTTTGAGGGCCTGCCTGCTGAGGCGTATGACGAGAACTTGAGAGCCCTGGCGGCTGGTTTGATGTTGTGGGTCCGTGCGATTGATGATCCGCTGATTGATGACGCAACCTGGGTTCAGCTGAGTAGCGATGAGGTTCTGGACGAGGAGGAGGACGTGGTGGAGAACTAGCCACTGCGGCTCTCTGGCATAGCTCTCTGAGCTCCGCTTGATAAGCATTGCTTAAGCACAGGGGAGGGGCGGGTAGAAGATAATTCTTCTACCCGCCCCTCCCTTTGTGTTCGCGGAATTGCGTTTGCAAGGTTGCGTTTGTGGGGTCTGCAGGACGCTTAGACCCGCGGCACCTACCCGAGCAACCTTACCGGGTGGCCTTATTGGGTAGCCTTGTCGCGGCGCTTCTGCTCACGGCGAGCAGCACGCACACGCAATGCGCCCGGCGCCTTCACCGGCAGCAACAGGAGCAAACCCGCCACCACAACAATCAGAATACCGAGCACACCCCAAATCTGTGCTCCCATGATGCTCACGCACAAACCGAACAGCATCGGTGCCAGGAAGCTGGTGGCGCGACCGGTGGTCGAGTACAGGCCGAACAGCTCACCCTCAGTGCCAGGCTCGGCAAGGCGAGCCAGGAAGGTGCGGGAGGCCGACTGTGCCGGGCCCACGAACAGGCACAGCAACAGGGCGCATACCCAGAACACGCCAGGCTGAGGGAAGAACATCAGCGGGGTAGCCGCCAAGATAATTCCGACCAGTGAGATAACAATAATTGCCTTCGGGCCTAGGTAGTCATCCAGGTAGCCGCCCAGAATAGCACCAACTGCGGCGACAGCACTACCGGCAATACCGAACAGGATCACATTGGAAGTGCTGAAACCGAACGTACCCGCAGCGAGAATACCGCCGAACGTAAAAATACCGGACAGGCCATCACGGAACACTGCCGATGCCACCAGGAACCACAGGGTCTGCGGGGACGTCATCTTCAAGCGACGAATCGTGCGCCACAGCGCCTTATATGAGGCGAGCAGGCCGCCTTGACGAGCCGGGGAGAAATGCTCCAGACCCAGCTCCAGGAAACGCAGCTCGCGGGTGGGCAGCACCTCCGGTAGGAAGCGCTTGCGGGTGCGCATACGCACCAGCAGCGGCAGGCAGAAGACCAAACACCAGGCGGCAGCGAACAGCGCAACCGCACGGATATTCAGGGCATTATCGGTGGTTAGGCCGAGTACCTGAGGGGTAAGCACAAACCCCCACAGCACCACAGCCAGTGCCAGGATGCCGCCAATGTAGCCGGCCGCCCATCCGGCGCCCGAAATCTTGCCGATATTTTCCGGATGGGAGATACGCGGCAGCACGGCATTATAGTTTACGTAGGCGAACTCGCTGAATACGCTCGCAGCAGAAATCAGGGTGACACCCAACCATAGGTACTGTGGAGTGGGGGCCACGAAGAAGCAAGCCGCCATGGAACTGACCAGCAGCATGGTGTTCACGCCGAGCCAGAAGATGCCGCGGCCAGACTTGTCGTTACGCTGACCGGTGACCGGCGCCAGGATAGCAATAAGGAAACCGGCGATAGTCAGACCCAAAGACAGCGCCGAGGAGGTCTCCTCGGGAGTGCCGAAGTAGCTACTGGTCAGGTACACGGTGAAGATGAAGGTCGTCATAATCGAGTCGAAGCTCGAGGAACCAACATCCCACATGACCCAGGAGGTGACCGAGCGGCGGCTGTGTGCGTGGTCAATGACCCTACGCGGAGCCTTCGCCTTAGGGCGAGGAGAAGAAATAGTCATAGTTGTGCTTTCAGATGCCGAGGCGAAGCTTCAGCGTACCGGTGGCATGAAGCCGGCTGAAGTAGAGCGGGCGTGCTGAAAATGGAACGCCAGGCGGTACGTACCGAGTGAAGATACGTACCGCCTAGCTCATAACTATCGCGCGGAAGGCGACAAATCTCATTAGAAGAAACGACGCTGCAGGCGAGCAATACCGAAGCTCGCCACAGCACCTACGACGGAGGTCAGAACGGTCCAGAGAATGACCTGACGCAGGGTATCTTCAGACTCCTGGGAAATGGCGGGAGGCTGGTTGCCGGTAGCCTTGGTCCAGGCTGCGCTCAGGCCCTTGCCGATCAGGGCTGCTACGCCCATGTTGATACCCGCAATAGCAAGCTTAGCGACGGGGTTCATGTGTATCTCCTTAGCTGTATACGATGTGGCGTCCTACCCGTGAACCTCTTCGGGGTTGGGTGAGAAAAGAGCGCCACTCCCTAGCGTATAGGGTTTAAGGCGTTTGTGCCGCCTGGGAGCCTCTCCATCCCAAAATTGTATGCCGTTCAATTCTGTAATGTGGGCAGACGAAGGGAACAAAAAGCGGCAAATTGGCATGAACAGCCAGACACGCCTACAATCAAACCTGGGTTCCCGCCCACACCACAACGGTACGGACAAAGAACCCCACACGACAGGGGAGCGCCACCACGGCGCTGAGAGTGCTAAGCAGACCCTCGAACCTGATCCGGTTAGTACCGGCGTAGGGAGTCGAATTTCTTCTCAATGCCCTCGTCCATTAAGAGGACGAGGACATTCCCCTTCCAACGACGGAAGGACCACCTATGTCACAGAACGTAACCCCCACCTCCCAGGCACCTGCACAAGCAGAAGCGAAGAAGCCGAACCTGCGCTGGCGAGTCAACGAAATCGTCATCGCCGCAGTGATCGCTGTAGCTTGCGCCGTCATCTTCTGGATCTGGGACATCGCAGTCGGCCCCGCCGCCAAAACTGCACTCGTAGCAGCACCCGAATTCCGCCCCATCGTCGCCGGCGCATGGCTGCTTGGCGGCACCCTCGGCGGCCTGCTCATCCGCAAGCCCGGTGCGGCACTCTTCGGCGAAATCGTCGCAGCATTCATCTCTGTACTCTTCACCGGCGGCGCCTGGAGCGGCGAAATCCTGATCGCAGGCTTCTTCCAGGGCGTCGGCGCTGAAATCGCCTTCGCAATCTTCCGCTACCGCCGCTGGAACGCAACCGTCGCCCTCTTCGCCGGTGCGCTCAGCGGCCTGTTCATGGGCGTTAACGAAATCTTCATCTACTACCCCGACATGGAACCGGTCAAGGCAATCATCTACGTAGCATGCTCCGTCATCTCCGGTGCAGTCATCGCAGGCTTCCTGGCGTGGATTCTCGTGCAGAACCTCGCCAAGACCGGTGTGCTCTCCTCGCTGGCATCCGGCAAGACCAGCCGCTAACCACCAGCAACTAGCCACTAACTAGTCACTCACCACTCGGCACACTACAGCAGCCACACAAAAGGCTAAGGAAGCATCATGGAAGCAACACCGCGCGGGACGCGCATCGAGCTCAACAACTTCAGTTGGCACCACCCCGGACGCCCAGAACCCGTCATCAGCGGACTCAACCTCACCATCAACCCCGGTGAAAAAGTACTGCTACTGGGAACCTCCGGCGCCGGCAAATCGACGCTCCTGCACGCCATCGCCGGTGTGCTCCACGATGACGACGGCGAATCCGCCGGCGGCACCATCACCATCAACGGCAAAGAACCCGGTGAAGCACGCGGCACCGCGGGCATGATGCAGCAGGACCCCGAATCCTCCATCGTCATGGCAACCGTCGGCAACGACGTCGCATTCGGCCCCGAGAACCTGCGCGTACCCCGCGAAGAAATCTGGGGCCGCGTCACCGAAGCCCTCACCGCCGTAGGGCTCAACAACCTACCCCTCGACCACCCCAGTAGCGCACTGTCCGGCGGACAGAAGCAGCGCCTCGGCCTGGCGGGCATCCTCTCGATGCACCCCGGCGCCATGATCCTCGACGAACCCACCGCCAACCTCGACCCCGCCGGTGTGCGGGAAGTACGCGACAGCATCCTCTCTGCCGCGGAGGCGACCGGCGCGACCCTACTCGTCGTAGAACACCGCGTAAGCATCTGGGCACCGCACATGGACCGCATTATCGTGCTCGGCGCAGGCGGCACCATCACCCACGACGGCGCACCCGACACCGTGCTCACCGAAGCACGTCAAGACCTCATCGACGCGGGCGTATGGGTACCCAACTACGTGCCGCGCGCACCGCAGACCGGCAGCGATAACCAGAGCGGCGAGGCTGTAACCGGCGAGGCGCTACTGCGCGCCGAAAACCTCAGCATCACCCGCGCACAACCCACCCCCAAACAACGACGCGCACGCCGACGCACCATTAAACACCTCGGCGACACCCCCGCACCCGCACCCATCGACCTGCCCGTACTCCGCAGCGGCATCAACCTCACCCTGCACGCCGGCGAACACCTCAGCGTGCTCGGACCCAACGGCGCCGGCAAATCAACCCTAGCCCTCACCCTTGCAGGGCTCCTCACCGCACCCGACGGCACCCTCACCGCCACCGATGCGCTATGTAACCACGACGGTGACGGCGAGCGAGAAAACAGTGCCCACTGGGACATCCCCACCTGGACCCCCGCCCAAATGCTCAGCCGCATCGGCTACGTCTTCCAAGAACCCGAATACCAATTCATCCGCGGAACCGTACGTGAAGAACTCGAACTCGGCCCCCGCCGACTCGC
The DNA here is from genome assembly GCF_029850875.1 of Rothia similimucilaginosa. GTDB lineage: Bacteria > Actinomycetota > Actinomycetes > Actinomycetales > Micrococcaceae > Rothia. The sequence continues at coordinate 26,734 of NZ_JAOVAM010000006.1, forward strand.
CGCACTCACCCGCGAACCCCTCAACGAAGACGACCTCGCAGCCCGCACCAACGAGCTTGCAACCCGCCTACGCCTCACCCACCTACTCGACGCCAACCCCTTCACCCTCTCCGGCGGCGAAAAACGACGACTCTCCGTAGCCTCCGCACTCGCCACCGCACCACGAATCCTCATCCTCGACGAACCCACCTTCGGCCAAGACGCACGAACCTGGGCAGAACTCGTCGACCTCATCCGCGAACTACTCACCAACGGCACCGCCGTCATCTCCATCACCCACGACGAAGACTACACCGCCGCACTCGGCGGCAATCACATCACCCTACCCGCCCTCACCACCCCCGGAAAGGAGAACGCATGAACACCGACTTCTTCGGCACCATCGACCGAACCAGCTACTTCAGCAACCTCAACGCCGGCGTAAAACTCATCGTCTCCTTCACCCTCATCATCGCCGCACTTATCGTGCGCGACCCCCTCACCTCCGGCATCCTCTTCGCCCTCGAACTGCTCGGATTCATCCTCGTCGGATTCCGCCCCGTCAACGTTCTCGCCCGCTTCTGGCCCATCCTCATCGCCGTCATCACCACCGGCTGGTCCGTCGCCATGCTCAGCGCCAAAAGCGGCACCACCATTCTCGACCTCGGCTTCAACAGCATCACCACCGACTCCGCCGCCGTCGGTGCAGCCATGATGATCCGCTCCCTCGCCATGGTCCTACCCACCCTCGCGTTTGTACTCACCACCGACCCGACCGACCTGGGTGACTCCCTCGCACAAACCTTCAAACTGCCCTCCCGGTTCGTGCTCGCAACCGTCGCTGCCCTGCGCCTGGTCGGTATTCTCTTCGCTGAGTGGAACGCCCTCGGCCAGGCACGACGCGCCCGCGGACTCGGTGCAGGCCAGTCCCTTATTGGACGTGCACAAACCTTCGGCGGGCAGAGCTTCGCCCTGCTCGTGCAGGCCATCCGCCGAGGCTCCCGCCTGGCTATCACCATGGAAGCGCGCGGCTTCGGCGCAGGCGAACGCACCTGGGCGCGCGTACCCTCCTATTCGCCGCGTGACGTGCACGTGAGCATTGCAGCCGCCATCATTATCGCTGTTGCGTACGGTGCATCTATTGCGGCGGGTACGATCCAGTTCCTCTGGGGCTAGTTCGTTCCGTTTCTGGTTCCGCTTGGGAGACGGTATTCGTCCCCGTTCCTACAGGGGACCCGCCCTCGCTTCGCTTCGGGCACCCTGATGTCACTACGGACGATACCGTCCTCCCGCGCTGGGACATAGATAAGGAAGCGCCTGCCCCCTTCCTTCGCTCCTACAGGGGACCCGCCCTCGCTTCGCTTCGGGCACCCTGATGTCGCTTCAGGAAGGTACAGACACCTCCGGAAAACGCGGCACCCTCCGAGCCATTTCAGGAACCAGTAGCAAACGTACAATAAAACTATGTCTAGTACCGTAATTCTTCTGAACGAGCAGAACCCTCAGGGCATCTTCGTTGACCCGTCCGTGCCCCTCATCAGCGTTGATGATCAGGGCTTCACCCGCGGCGACGGCGTCTTCGAGACTATGCTGTCCGTCAACCGCCGCGTGCGTAAGCTCGGCATGCACCTGTCCCGCCTCGAGTCGTCGGCGCGCATGCTGGATTTGCCTGACCCGGAACCTGAGATTCTGCGTTCGGCGGTAGAACGCCTCATGCGTGAGGCAACTGCCGGTGCCGAGACTGCGCTGGGCGAAGAACACATCGTGAAGATTATTATTTCGCGCGGCCCCACCCAGGCGGTGACTTCCATGCAGCCGGGCCCGTACACGCTGATTATGGCGTCGCCGGTGCCCGCCTCTATCGTGAAGCGCCGCACCGAGGGTGTGAAGGCGATGCTGCTGCCACGCGGCCACGAGCCGATGGATAACAGTGCCTACCCGTGGCTGCTGGGTGGCGCGAAGACCCTCTCCTACGCGGTGAACATGGCGGTCCTGCGGTATGTGCAGGAGCGCGGTGCGGATGACGCTATCTTCATCACCGATGAGCGTCGCGTGCTGGAGGGCGCGACCTCCTCAGTGCTGGTTGCGAAGATTGAGGACGGCAAGAAGGTGCTGTACACGCCTGAGCCGAGCCACGGTATCCTCCCCGGCACCACGCAGGGCGCGGTGTTTGAGGCGGCACGCCAGGCTGGTTGGGAGCTGGGCTTCGGTCCGCTCTACCCGCAGGATTTGTTTGAGTCGGACGGCGTGTGGTTGGCGTCGTCGGTGCGTCTGATTGCGCCGGTGACTCATCTGAACGGTACGGCGCTGGCGCATGACCCGGAGCTGACCGCTACGCTACTGAGTTACCTGGCGCAGCAGAGCTAAACGCATCAGAAAAGGGACGCCGCATATTTCCTCCGCGCCTACGCAGGGGCACCCGTCACCCGGACGCTCCGCCCCTCCTTGGTTCGCTGCGGAGAGCGCCCGGGCTGACACCCTGAGGGTGCTTCCGGAAAACGCGGCAGCCCCTGCGCCCATGCACGGGCACAGCAAAGCCCCGGATGCGCAACCCTTAGCGGGTCGCCCAGCCGGGGCTTTAGCTATACAAAAATCAGCAACAGGTTAGTGGCCCGCCGGAGCGCCGTGACCTTCACTAGCGCCGTGGCTCAGACCGTCCGCCGAGTAGTCCGAATCCTTACGCGGCGTAGTCCACAGCACCAGTGCCGTCAGGACCGCGAAACCCAGAATTGAGAAGCCCATCGGCAGGTACTCATGCTCACCGGCAATCGACACCAGCGGTGCTGCCACCGCACCCAGCATCGCCTGAACCGTACCCATCACCGCCGAAGCACTACCCGCCATGTGGCGCGCCTCGTTCAACGCCAACGCCGAAGCATTACCAAAAATCAGACCGCACGAGCTAGTCAGCAGGAACAACAGAATCAGCGTCGGCACCAGCGAAATACCGACAAGGAAGCTGACCAACAGCAGCGAAGACACTACCAGCAGGCTAACCACGCCAACATTCACAATGCGGCGCTGCGCCACACGACCCACCAGCTTCGTCGCAATCGCACTGAACAGCACAATGCCAATCGAGTTCACACCGAACACGATCGTGAACTCAGTCTCGGACAAGCCCAGAATCTTCTGCAACACAAACGTCGAACCGGAAATGTACGAGAACAGCGCACCAAACGCGAAGCACATCGTCAGCATGAAACCCATGTAGCGGCGCACCTTCAGCACCTTCGGCAGCTCCGAGTACACGCTCAGGGCGGTGCCCTGGTAGCGTTCCTCCACCGGCAGGGTCTCCTTAATCACGAAGATCACGCCGAGCATCATGAGCGCGGTAATCACGCCCAGCACATGGAAAATATCGCGCCAGTTACCCCACGACAGCACCCAACCACCAAACAGCGGGGCAAGCACCGGCGCGAAGCCGTTAATCATCATCATGACGCCCATGAGCTTAGCCGTCCCCAGACCCTCAGTCGTATCAGCCACGATAGAACGCGCCAGCACCGCACCAATCGAACCGGTGAAGCCCATCATGAAACGCGCAAAAATCAGCAGCTCAATATTCGGCGCGAAACCACACGCCACCGTCGCAATAAAGCAGATGACCGCACCAATCAGTAGCGGCTTGCGGCGGCCCGTCTTATCCGACAGCGGACCCACGACCAGCTGGCCGAGCGCCATACCCACCATGAACGCGCTCAACGTAAGGGACGCATTCGTGCTGGTGGTGTTCAGATTCTCAGCGACTGAAGGCAGCGCCGCCAGGTACATGTCCGTAGCGAGCGGCGCGATAGCGGTCAACAGCGCCAGAACAACAATGAAAAGGGGTGATAGCCCGAAAGAGGTCTTAGTCGACTTCGAAGACATTAGTCCTTAGTTTTTCTTTCTACGTGATGCGCGTGCAACGGCGCCTGCGGCTCTACAAGACATGGATGCGGCGGTACCGCTCCGGGGATGAGCGTGCGCAGGCTAGAAGCACAACTTGTTCACGGTAGCAGAATTGGGTGTGGCTTCGTAAGTTAAATGTTTGATATTTTTTCGATGTGGGAGCGGGACGGGTACGCAGAAGGGGCAGTGTTATCCACGCTCCTACAGGGGCACCCGTCCTCGCTTCGCTTCGGACACCCTGATGTCGCTTACGGATAACACCACCCCTTGAGCGGTTTTAGTCTGCTGCTCAGCGCCCCCCAACGCTGAAGAAATATTTGAGAAATATTCTTGAGAAGCATTGATAGGCACAACTGCATAACTTACGCTGACCATACCACGCGGTACGACCGGAGGGACAATCTCAGATGCGCAATCACTATTACAAATATTTGCTATGCATCCTGTTGCTCGTAGCTTGCGTCTTGCTCGTAACCCTTACGGTGTTTTCCCATAACAACCCGGGTCATGGAAAAGACGGCACAGCCTCCACCCATGCGCCGAGCAATACCTCAACCTACTGGGATAAAGACCGCATGGAATCCGCTAGCCCGGCTTCCATACCCCAATAAAACAGCGCCTCAGTAGAACCGCCTCTGAATAGCCGTAGGGCCCAATGCTTCGAGATACACGAAGCATTGGGCCCTACTGTCTTGTAGGCGGCTGCTACGGCGCCGCGCTGTCGTAGATGAAGTCCACGGTCGCGTAGTCCTCCGGGATTTCGGCGAGTAGCGCCTCCTCCTGCGCTGCCCAGCGTTCCCAGTGCGGGCGGAACGCGTCACCATCACGAGCCATGGCGCGTTCGTAACGCACCTCGTCCGGGACAGTGGCGAGAATACGCACCTCGCAGGCGCCAGCAATCGCGCCGACACCCTCGCAGATGATGACCTGCGTAGCCGCCGGGTCGACGGTGCGCACCTCACCGGGGGCGCCCGCCTCCCAATCCCACGGGGTGTAGGTTCCGGCAATACCCTCGGTCAGCTGCACGGACAGTGCGTCCCACGCCTCCACGCCGTCGAAGAGGCCGTCCCAGCCGGGGTAGAAGTCGTCCAGGTGCAGCACGTGCACGCTGTGTCCGGCGGCGGTGAGCTCCTGCTCAAGCTGCGCGGCGAGGCTGGTTTTGCCGGTGCCGCTGCGGCCGTCAACGCCGATGATCAGCGGGATCTGCGCGAAGTCGGCGAGGAACTGCGCACGGAATTCGGTGAATTCGGCGGTGTCCATGTCGAAGTCGTTGCCGATGCCGTGCTCCAGACGCAGCATATCTTTGCAGAGTTCCAGGATTTCGGTGGTGCCGGTGACGCGGCGGTTCTGGTTCAGGGGAATACGCTGACTCACTGCGCGTCGCCTTCCTGCTTGAGGTGGTTGATGAGGCCGCGTGCGGCGGCGTCAATGAGGTCGGTGGTGTACACGAAGTCGCGTTCGCTACCGTACCAGGGGTCGTAGATGCCGAGCTGGTCCAGGTGGGTGGTGGTGACCTTCGGGTCGAAGCTACGCATCATACGGATTTTGACTTTGTCGGCCTCGTTGCGGGCGAGGGCTTTGAGGCGCAGGTAGTGGGGTGCGTCCATGGCGAGGATGAGGTCGTTGCGGTCGAAGTCCTCGACGGTGAAGACGCTGGCGCGGTGCGCGGACGGGTCGATACCGCGGGTGGTGAGCTGCGCGGCGGCGCGCGGGTCGATGCGGTTGCCTTCTTCTTCGTTGCTGATGCCGCTGGAGGTGACGGTTACGGGCACGCCGGCTTCTTGGGCGTGCTGGCGGATGAGGTATTCGCCGACGGGGGAGCGGCAGATGTTGCCGGTGCAGACAGTCATGATTCGGTACATGGTTCTAGTGTATCGGTGGGGTGACGGGTGGTTGAGCGCGGCGGGTGATTGGGGCGGCTTTGTAGGCGGCGCTGTGACGGGTGGATGCGCTCGCCGGTGGGCTGCCGCCGCCGGGGCTGGCGCGCCTAAGCCCGGGCGCGCAAAGCCCCCGCCGACGTGGAGCCGGCGGGGCCTAAAGTATGAGCCTTATTCAGCGGGCTTTTCTTCTTCGCTGTCACTAGATTCATCTAGCGGCTTTGCAGGCTCACTGATGCGAGTATATTCCTTCTTTTCTTCGTCCCAGGAATCTGGGTCAAAAAGTACCGCTCCCACAGGGATTTTGTATTTTATGTTATATAGCTCGGCTTCACCCAGAAGAATGGGTCGACTATCTTCATGCACTGCGAAATTATGTGCTTTTAATCCTTTAGGTATAGCTGCGAACTGGGCGCCGCATATTTTACCCGAATCTTCTTGGATGCTTATAAATATTGGTGAACTCTTGGCAAAGATTACATTGTTAAAGTAGACATTTCCTCTAAAAATAGTCTTAATAAAGCAGATTTTCTGTTGTAAATCTGAATTTCCTATGAAAGTTGCTTTGAGGAAGTAGGCACTTTGTGTGAAGTATGCACTGCTGAAGTCTGCCCCTCCTGTAAAGGTTGCTTTAAGGAAGTATGCGCTTTGTGTGAAGCGTGTATTTATGAACTTTGTTTCTCCTGCGAAGGTTGCTTTGAGGAAATTCACGCTTCGAGTAAAAGATGTATTACTAAAGTCTGATTTTCCTAGGAATTGAGTTAGGGGGAAACGTGATTTTCCCTCAAATTTAGCCTTGCTGAAATTCACATTTTTCCTGAAATCTGTTTTACGGAATTCTGTAACTCCCGAAAATGTTGTTTTATTGAAAGAAGTACTACCCGAGAAGAGTGTTTCAATAAATGTTGAATTTCCATTAAAATCACTATTATCAAAGTGAGCTATCTGTAAGAAATGTGCATTGTTAAAGTTTGCCTTGCCCCTAAAATTAGCCCAAAAGATATATGCATCTTGGGTAAAGAGTGTGTTGGTGAAGTTTGTTTCTTCAGTGAAGGCTGTATAGCTAAAGTTTGCTTCTTGAGTGAAGGTTGTATTACTAAAGTTTGCTCCTTGTTTGAAGGACACTTCAACGAATTTTGTTTCTTGCATAAAGGTTGCACCACTGAAATCTGCATTGTAAGTAAAGGTTGCCTCACTGAAGTCTGCGCCTCTTGCAAAGTGGGCTGAACGGAAAATTACGGGTGCTCTAAAAAGAGTTCTTTGGAGTTCTGGGGTTATATAAAATATTGCACCTTCAAAGCTGAGAGTCTCATACGCTAGGGTACTTAACTGATAGAAAATTGGTGCTTTGTTGAAGTCGAAGCTGAATTGGCTCCAAAGCTCAAATTCTTCCTTAGAGCTTTTGGATTTATTGGAACTATCAGATTTTTTAAGGCGTTTTGACATTTCAGTAAAGATAGTTCGTCTCACTTCTTGCTCTTCTCGGAGCTGTGGGTCGCGGAATATGGAACTATTATTATATTCAATATTCTCCTGGTCGAAATACTCTTGTTCCTCGGCCAAAGAAAAAGGTGAACGAATATACGCGCATAGATTGTTTATAATCACCTGTCCCTCTTCTTTTCGCTTTTCCTTGTCTGGAAGGGTTTTTGTATCAGTAAGCCATTCGTCTACGAGACCTACAAGTGTGTAAATTCCCCCTAATCGGATGGCTGCTTTATCGTTAGCTAACTGTTCAATAGCTTTGGCATAGCGGCTACGCCGTTCAGCGTGTACCTGACGGGTATGTTCTTGATCATTTTTCTCTTTCTCCTGTTCATTCTTTTCCTTTTCTTGGTCATTTTTGCGATGTGTTTCACCTAATGTAATTACACCAAGAAGGCCGCCAGTGGTGTAGAGGAGTGCTTGGCGAAGCCGTGAACCATCATCATCTTTATTGAAACCAGAGTTGATAGCAATAGGCAGGAAGAAACTTAACAGTCCACCAAAGAACGCGATGGCGGCAATCCAAAGATAAAAAGGCTTGATTTCTCGTTTCTTATCCGCAGAAAAAATGTTCTCGATGACAAAGACGATGAATGTAATTGTGCCTGTTGTAAGTAATCCTATAGCTACCCACTGGGCGATAACGTCCCATGTGGCAGGTCCTGGGCTCGGAATAATGAGCTGCTGCGTGGGAGATGAGCTAGGTTCTGGCGTCAACGGTGTTTCTCCTGTCTTCTCTGAGAGGAATAGTCACCATTCAGCATAGTGCACAGTGACCTGTAGCGAGTCATTTTTTGAACAGACGTGAAGGCCCCGCTGACGAGGGAGCCGGCGGGACCTTATAGAGGTGAGTACTATTCGGGTTTGTTTTCTTCTGCTCCGTTAGATTCGTCTAGAGGTTTTGCAGGCTCACTCACGCGAGTATATTCCTGCTTCTCTTTGTCCCAGGAATCGGGGTCGAAGAGTACTGTGCCCGTAGGGAGGTTGTATTTTATGTTATCCAGCTCGGTTTCACCTAGAAGAATGGGGCGGCTATCTTCATGTACTGCGAAGTTATGGGCTGGTTGTTTTTCGGACAGAGTAGCGAAACGCGCTCTGTATGCCTTACCTGACTTGCCGGGGGCAGTAGCAACAAAATGTGGTGAATGTTTTTTAAAGGTGGCACTGCTGAAGTTTGCGTTTTGGATGAAGGTTCCTCCCCTGAAGTCTCCGGTTTGGAAGAAATTCGCCCAGCTGAAGTCAGCGGTTTGGAAGAACCTCGCCCTGTCGAAGTACGCGGTTTGGGTGAAGGTCGCCCAGCTGAAGTCTGCTTTTTGGCTGAATTTTGCCCCGCTGAAGTCTACTTTTTGGGTGAATTTCGTCCAGCTGAAGTCCGCAGTTTGGGTGAAGGTCGTCCCGCTGAAGTCCGCGTTACTGTAGAACTTGGCAGAAGAAAAATTACCTTTCTCAATTGTGATGGTGTTGAGAGGGTAGAAAATGGGGACTCGACTGAAATCAAACTCAAAGTCACTCCACATCCCTGGGAAAGTATCGATTACCTTGCCAATCCCATCCCTAGTGAAGGTACTACTGCGCTTGCTCATCTCAACGAAGATAGTGCGGCGTACGTCCTGTTCTTCGTGGAACTTTGCATAGTCCGCGGTGATATCTTCAGGCTTTTCGTATTCATCAGAATCTTTGAAACGTTTAAGTAGAATCTGGATCCGTGAAGACACTTCTTCATCGAGCTTCTCGGATTCTAATTTCTGGAGATTTTCTAGTGCTTTGCGGGCTTCGTACTCTTCAATTTTTTCTGCAAGAGGGAAGGGCGAACGAATGTAGGAGCAAAGGTTATTGATAATAACCTGTCCTTCTTTTTGCTGTTCTTCTGCTTCGAGAGTGTCATCGGCGAGCCACTCATCAACTAGTCCAACAAGAGTGTAGATTCCACCCAGACGGACAGTCGCTTTCTCATCGGCAAGCTGCTCTACAGCCTTGGTGTAGCGACTACGGCGTTCAGCGTGTACCTGGCGGACATGATCGCGTTCGTTCTTCTCCGCGTCCTGCTCATTCTTCTTGATGTCGGCATCAATTTTGAGGCGGTCACCCTGATTCTTCCAGTTCGTCTGCAGAAGAGTCAGAACCGCAATAATGCCGCCAGTAACGTACAACAGATGCAGACGCAGCTGATCTGAGCTGCCCGAGCTCATACCGCAGTGCAACCACAGCATCCAAGGCAGAAGAATCGCAGCTGCACCACCGCCCAGGCCGGAGCCAATGAGGAGCTTAATAAAGTGCCGGATATACCAAGGCGTCTCTTGAGCTTTTTGGGTTACCTGGCTTTCTGGAATGGATGATGTGTTATTGCTGGGCACGAGATTCTCCTGTCCTCTCTGATAGGAACGTTCACCTTCCAGCATAGGGTAAAGCTGCTTGCCACGAGTCGTGCCCGGTCACCAACGGGGGCTTCGCCTGCATGAAATGCACAGGCGGTGCTTCTGCTATCCGCAGCAGATTAGGTGGATGCGGAAATCCTCAAAATAGGCGATATTGTTCCTTGCCGTCGATACAATAGCGGCGTAATTAGTGCTGTCGTGTTGTTATGTCTTAAGAAATACGCTACATTATTAGATATACGGTCATATGTACACGGCATGTCCTTATGCATAATGACCATAAAATAAAAATGGAGCTACCAGCGATGTTAGAGCATCGCCAGCAGCCCCACATAGGGATCTCTAGAAGAGATGGGAAGCGATCAACTCACACATCTCTACGAGACCAGCAAGCAGGGTAACCACATAGCTACCCCGTTCGATGAATAACCAAAAATGGTTTTCACCCATAGGAGTTCCCCTCCTCTCTATTTACTTGGATAGAGACAACGCGGAATTACGTTGTCACTGCTGATTTTAGCAGATGACACACATTCCGCGGATTTTTGCTACCCAATTTAAGTTTGTTTATCTCAGAAATGGCGTAATGCCGCTGGAAAGCGATAAACGAATCCGGGTAGATATAATTCGAAAAACCCCGCTAGAGCATACTCTCTCAAGCGGGGTTTTTCGTACCGTTATTTTTCGACGCAGCTGCTCGGTAGAGTCCACCACGTGCGCAAAGGCCCCACCACATATTCAATGTGGCGGGGCCTTTGGATATTACTGCGCGGGCTCACTGATGTGGGTGTACTCCTGCTGCTCTTCGTCCCAGGAATCCGGGTCGTACAGCACCGCACCAACAGGGAGAATGAACGTTCTATTAAGAAGCTCCGCCTCGCCGCAGCTGAAACCGTGAGGGCTCTCCGGGCGCGCCTCGAACAGGTAATCCTGCGGATCCGCCTGTGCCGAGAACCGTGCCCTCTGCAGCCGCCTCTCCAAAGCCTCAAAGGACGGCTTAACATACATGAAGCTAGTCTGCCTGAAATCCGCGCCATGACCGAACGTCGCATCCGCGAAGTAGGCGCCCTCAAAGCTCGCCCCGTTGAAGCTCACCTCCCGCGCGAACGTTGCCTTGTAGAAGCTGACATGCGCCGTGAACGTCGTCTTACTAAAGTCGGCATCCTGCGCGAAGGTCGCGTTACTGAAGTTCGCTCCCTGCGGGAAGTCCATCTCATAGCGCGTCCTCGGAAGCGCAATAAAAGACGTCCGGCTGAACGTGGCGTCGCCGTCGAACCGCGCCCCACCAAAATCCTCGTACTGTGTGAAGGACGCCCCGCTAAAGTCCGCCGCGCTCGCAAAGCGTACGTTGCTGAACATTGCGGACTGCTTGGTCACTATACCGGCAAAGCGCGCGGCCCCGCCGAAAAGCGACTTGGAGAACACCGAGGGGCGGTTGAAGACCGACGCGGCGAAGTGCGCTTCATCGTGGAACGTGGAGGCGGTGAATACTGCCTTTCCGTCGAAGGTGACCGCCGCGAAGCTGGCTATGCCTGCGGTGTTCAGGCGTGAGAAGTCGGCATCGGATTTGAAAGCGGATACCGCGAAGTCAGCCGCAGCCGAGAAGACCGCGTCTGAGAAGTCAGCCTCGTCGGTGAAGGTTACGGTTGCGAAGCTTGCCGCGTCTGCAAAGCGTGCCCCGCTGAACTCTGCCGCGCCTGCGAAGTGTGCGGCACTGAAGCCCACCCAGTCGTTGAAGTTCGCGCCGTGGAAGGATGCGTCAGCGGTGAACTGCGCTGCGGAGAAGATGGTGTCACCGTGGAAGGTTGCGCCGAAGAAATCCGCCGGGCCGTAGAAGGTTGCGGAGGCGAAATCGGCGTTTTGAAAGTGCAGCTGCCGTAGCGGGTAGAAGATGGGTGCGCCGCCAAAGTCGAAGCGCAAATCAGCCCATGTGGGCGATATCGACGGCATCGTGTGCTGGTCATCCTCGTTGTCTTTTTCGGTGCTCTCGGCGGTGGCGAGGCGGCGGCTGAACTTCATGAAGACTGTGCGGCGCACTAGCTGCTCTTCGCGTAGTGCCTCCTGATCGCGCGTAAAGTCGCCTTCGTACCCTTCGGGGGCCTCGTCTGCTTCTAGGACCTGCCGCTTCTGCGCGAGGGGGTAGGGCGTGCGGATGCACTCGGTCAGCGCGTCGATAATGGCTTGGGCTTCTTCGTGGCATACCTGCTCGGGGAGGGATACGTCGGTGAGCCATTCGTCTGCGAGGTTTACGAGCGTGTACGCCCCGCCGAGGCGTACGGCGGGCTGCCCGTCGAGGAATTGTTCGAGTGCGTGCCTGTAGTGTTCGCGCCGCCCAGCCGGCAGGTTGTGTGCCGGGGTGTTTTTGCGTTGCCGTAGCGTGGTGAGGAGTTTGTTGAGGTTCATTGTGGTGTGCCCTTCCTGCTCCGGTGCTGGCTTATAACCAGCATAGGGGAGAGCCCCACCCTTGCGCGCTCGCGCTGGTTAAAAGAAGATGCCCCGCCTGCACGAGATGCGCAGGCGGGGCTCTTAATATCGTCCTTACTGTCTTCTAGTGTATTCATCTGATAAATATATAGCGGAAGTAAAGACAATCAAATTCTAAAATAAGGTGTATTATTAAAAATAAATTTATATATGATGGTTCAAGTTAGAATAATCTAATTTGGTTCAATTCCTTGCTGCTTTTGTCGGGGAAGAATTTTGATATCATCTTCGCCTGTGTCTGGATTGAAAAGACCTGCTCCAGATGGGAGTAATTTAGTAACTCCCTCGAAAGTTACTTCTCCCATTCTCGTCCTTTCGAAAGCACTTTCGGGGCGGAATGTGTGGTCATGTTTGTTGGAGAAATAGGCCGCGTTCATGCTGGTGTACATTCCGTCACGACAGTCCTCGCTGAACCGAATTTCATCAAAAACTGAATTTTCGTAAAAATGGGCAAACATAAATGCAAAAGCATCCTGATAGCTTATGTCCAAATCAGAGAACTCGGCGTATCCAAAGAAATCAAAACTAATAAAAATCATTTTGCCAGCAATTTCTGAAGACTTGATAAAAAATCCTCCCTCGGAACTGCCTCTCCAGAACCTGCATTCGCCGGAGAATTTGCATGATTCAAATCCTGCGGGGGGTTTAAATTTTGAGTTGGAAAAATCTACATTATGCAGGTGGAGGTCTTTTATTGGTACGGCAATGTCGAGATTGGATAATTGGTATTTAATTTCATTCCATAAGGGGCTATATTTGGAATTTTTTCGATCGATATTTTTGTATATGTCACTTATCTTCTGAAGGATTAGAAGAATGTCAGATTTTGATTTATTGGAATCAGCTTGAAATGTTTTACAGAGATTATCTATGATTTCCTGTGACTCTTTAATTGTCTCTTCTTGGCAACCTTCTGGATATGATTTTAGCCACTCGTTGGCAAGATTAAAGTAGTCGTCAATGTTTGATTTATTGATTGATTTCACGCCATTGGAAAATGTTTTAAACTGCTCATTTCTTTCGTTCTTCAAGCGCTCCCACTCTTTATCTGGTTCACTTTCTGATGTGTTCCGAAAATTTGCTGAAAGCTTTCGTAATTTCTCGAGCATGAGATATCTCCTGTCTACGGTGATAGGTGTGGTTCTAAGTTTGGGCGTAGCTTGCGCTAGTGCTTCTGCTCTGTGAAAGCAAGCTACCTAATCATTGTAAGTGTGTAGAGATGTGTCTTGCAGTATTTTTGTGTGATTTTTCGGTGAATATTCTATAGCTGCCGCTTGTGTCTGCTTAGGGAGGTAGCAAAGCCTCATTGTGAAGGGCTCTCTATCTACTGTCTATCTACTGTTGAGCTCGTCGTTCATGTTGCACACTGGGGGGGGGGCTTTTCCCTTGCTCTACCTGTCAAATTAATGAATTTTGGTATGGGGGCTTCCTCTAGATTAGTTCCCTGGGTTAGGAATCGCGATGGTGTGAACCTGGATATTGACGGAGCATGGCGGGTGCTCATAGCTGAGGTATCAGCATGAAGCACCACACCCTATATAGGAGCCCCTCGGCGCCTCTCCCACCCCAATTTTTGGGTTTTCCGCCCCGTTTTTAAAAAATTTTCCGCCCAATCGCGCCCCATATGTCCGCCGTGCGCTGAATCGCCTCGCTGCACCCTCACCCAACGCAAAACCCCCGGAATTTCGGGGTAAAACTGCCCATTTACGCCTCGCCGCCACCCTAAAATCCCCCGTAAAACGGCCATCCAGAACCCCGAAAAACCCACCCTTCACGCCCCTCCACACAAAAAAGTTGAGTAAAGTTCGCTCAACTCTATTGACAGCCCCTCCGGGAGAGTGCATACTTGAGTACATGAGGCTCAAGGAAGCCGCGCAGACCACTCCACACGGAGCGTCATGCGCAGCACCGACCGCCTCCACAATTTTCAAACTAACCCGCCTCGTATTAGAAGAAGCGGGGCGCTGATCACAAGGAGTGAATACATATGGCACGTGCAGTAGGCATTGACCTCGGTACCACCAACTCTGTCGTTTCGGTTCTCGAAGGCGGCGACCCCGTCGTCATCGCCAACGCAGAAGGCACCCGCACCACCCCCTCCGTCGTCGCGTTCTCCAAGGACGGCGAGGTCCTGGTCGGTAACGTCGCAAAGCGTCAGGCAGTGACCAACGTCGACCGCACCATCTCCTCCGTCAAGCGCCACATGGGCACCGACTGGACCACCGAGATTGACGGCAAGAAGTACACCCCCCAGGAAATCTCCGCACGAACCCTCATGAAGCTGAAGGGTGACGCAGAGGCATTCCTGAACGACACCGTCACCGACGCTGTCATCACCGTCCCGGCATACTTCAACGACGCTGAGCGTCAGGCAACCAAGGAAGCCGGCGAGATTGCAGGCCTGAACGTCCTGCGTATCGTCAACGAGCCCACCGCCGCAGCACTGGCATACGGCCTGGACAAGGGTAAGGAAGACGAGCTCATCCTGGTCTTCGACCTCGGTGGCGGTACCTTCGACGTCTCCCTGCTGGAAGTTGGCAAGGACGAAGACGGCTTCTCCACCATCCAGGTTCGTGCAACCAGCGGTGACAACCGCCTCGGTGGCGACGACTGGGACCACCGCGTCGTTGAGTGGCTGCTCACACAGGTGAAGGCAAACACCGGCGCAGACCTGTCCAAGGACAAGATCGCGCTGCAGCGTCTGCAGGAAGCAGCTGAGCAGGCTAAGAAGGAACTGTCCAGCGCAACCAGCACCAACATCTCGCTGCAGTACCTGTCTGTCACCCCCGAGGGCCCCATCCACCTGGATGAGAAGCTGACCCGCGCAAAGTTCGAGGAACTGACCCGCGACCTGCTCGAGCGCACCAAGAAGCCCGTGCTCGACGTCATCAAGGAAGCCGGCGTGTCCGTCTCCGAGATTTCCGAGGTCGTTCTGGTCGGTGGCTCCACCCGTATGCCCGCCGTCGCTGAGCTCGTCAAGGAAGTAACCGGCCGCGAGCCCAACAAGAGCGTCAACCCTGACGAGGTCGTGGCAATGGGTGCAGCACTGCAGGCAGGCGTTCTGAAGGGCGACCGTAAGGACGTTCTGCTGATTGACGTTACCCCCCTCTCCCTCGGTATCGAGACCAAGGGCGGCGTGATGACCAAGCTGATCGAGCGCAACACCGCAATCCCGACCAAGCGTTCTGAGACCTTCACCACCGCAGAGGACAACCAGCCCTCCGTGACCATTCAGGTCTTCCAGGGTGAGCGTGAGTTCACTCGCGACAACAAGAACCTGGGTACCTTCGAGCTGACCGGCATCGCCCCCGCACCCCGCGGTGTGCCCCAGATTGAGGTCACCTTCGACATCGACGCAAACGGCATCGTGCACGTCTCCGCAAAGGACAAGGGCACCGGTGTTGAGCAGTCCATGACCATCACCGGCGGTTCCTCCCTCTCCAAGGACGACATCGACCGCATGGTCAAGGACGCAGAAGCACACGCAGAGCAGGACAAGGCACGCCGCGAGGCTGCTGACACCCGCAATGCGGCTGAGTCCGTCGCATACTCCGTCGAGAAGCTCCTGAAGGAGAACGGCGACAAGCTGCCCGAGGATGTCAAGACCGAGGTCCAGGGTGATGTCGACGAGCTGAAGAAGGCACTCGAAGGCGACGACGACGCAGCAGTGAAGTCCGCATTCGAGAAGCTACAGGCATCCCAGTCCAAGCTGGGCGAGGCACTCTACGCAGCAGCACAGGCTGAGGCATCCGAGTCCAAGCCCGCCGCTGATGAGGACGTTGTCGACGCCGAGGTCATCGACGAAGACGAGAAGAAGTAATCATGGCTGAGCAGGAAAACGTCACCCCCGACCCGCTGGAGGAGGCATTCAACGCCCCCGCAGCGGAAGGCCACCCCGAAGCTGAATCGGCAGAAAACACCGACGACGCAGCGGAAGCCGTCGAGGCTGAGCTCCAGGACGCCGTAGAAGCAGAATCTGCGGATGCGGCACTCGCCGCAGAGCGCCTAGACTCCCTGCTTCGCCTGCAGGCTGAGTTCACCAACTACAAGAACCGCACTGCCCGCGAAAAGGAGCAGCTGCGACTCTTCGTCATCGGTGACCTGGTCGGTTCCCTACTGCCGGTGTTCGACGACATCGACGCCGCACGCAAGCACGGTGACCTGCAGGACGGCCCCTTCGCCTCCATCGCTGCGAAGCTCGAAGAGCTGCTCGGCAAGCAAGGCGTGGAGCGTTTCGGTGAAGTAGGCGATGCCTTCGACCCGAATATCCACGAAGCTGTACTGCAGCAGCCCACCGACGAGGTGGCTGAGGATCATGTCTCCATGGTTCTGCGTTACGGCTACCGTGTGAACGACCGCGTGGTTCGTACCGCTCAGGTGGCTGTGGCTGTCGCACCGTAAGGTGGTCGGCTAAGCATTGGCTGAATAACTAACGACGGGCGGGTGCTCTCCCTGATGGGGGAGTACCCGCCCTGATGTTTGCCTGGCTCGCTATGCTCGGTGTTGGCGTGGGTTTCGGCGAGCTGTGGCGGCGGTTAACAGGCTTGTAGGGGTGCTATTTTTTGGGGCTCAGCCCTTTCAAAATTGAGTCAAGTAGACTAAACTTTTATATAGAGTATTAAGACAAGCACGCGGTGCCCCTGCAAGCCGTCCCGTAACCGAGGAGGGCGGCGCATCACCGCACGAAGGAGAAACACAACATGGCAAGCGAAAACTGGATAACTGACGACTTCTACAAGACCCTAGGTGTTAGCGAAGATGCCAGCGAAAGCGACATTAAGAAGGCGTATCGCAAGCTCTCACGCAAGTACCACCCGGACCTTAACCCCGGCGACGCCGCAGCAGAGAAGAAGTTCAAGGAAATCTCGGAAGCATACGATGTGCTCTCCGATAAGAAGCAGCGTGAAGAGTATGACCAGATCCGCCGCTACGGTGCCGCAGGCATGGGGGGTTTCGGCGGTGGCGGTTACACCGGTTACCCCGGCGCGGACGCATTCGGTGGCTTCAGCAACGGCGGCGCAGGGATCAACATTGACGACCTGCTCGGCGGCCTCTTCGGTGGCAGTGCCGGCGGCTCCCGACGCTCCGCAGGCTTCACCAGCGCAGACTTCGGCGGCATGGGTGGTGGCGGCTTCGGCGGCGCACAGCACGCAGCACCCGAAGAAAGTACTACCAGCACCCGCATCAGCCTCGCCCAGGCATACACCGGCGCGACCGTGACTGTGTTCCTGCCGGACGGCTCCCACACCGAGGCACGCATCCCCGCAGGTATCAAGGACGGTCAGAAGGTTCGACTGCGCGGCAAGGGTCTGCGCGGCGGTGACCTGAAGGTCACCGTGCGCGTCTCCGAAGATTCCGTGTACTCCCGCGAGGGCAACAACCTGATTCTGCGCGCACCCGTCACCCTCGCCGAGGCCGTCGACGGCGCCGTGATTGAGGTGCCCCTGCCCGACGCATCCACCGTGAAACTGCGCTTGGCACCCGGCCAGGTCGGCCGCCGACTGCGTGCTAAGGGCCGCGGCTTCAAGGCTAAGGGCGGCGACGGCGACCTGCTGGTCATCCCCGAAATCGTACTCCCCACCGAGCTGAGCGCAGAGGCGCAGGAAGCATTCGATAAATTCGTAAAACTGGTACCGCAGGAGGACCCGCGTAAGGATCTGTTGAAGAAGGCGAAGTAAACCATGGCATCTCGAGAATCATCATCTAAGTCCCGTAGCGGCAAACCATTGCACAGTGTGGACCGCCCGGTTTTCGTGATTTCTGTGGCGGCTGAACTGGCCGGCATGCACCCACAGACTCTGCGCCAGTACGACCGTATTGGCCTGGTCCAGCCTTCGCGTGCGCCGGGTAAGGCGCGCCGCTATTCGCAGCGTGATGTGAACCGTCTGCAGCAGATTCAGCAGCTCTCGCAGGAAGGTGTCTCCCTGGAAGGTATTCGCCGCATTATTGAGCTGGAATCCCTCGTGGAGCAGCAACAGGAGCAGATCGCGGCGTTGCAGCGTCAGGTTGAGGACGCGAAGGTGAAGCTGGGCATGGCGGAGCGCGTGTTCGCCGCCGGTACCAGTGGCGATGTGGTGCATATTGCCCGCGGTACCCGCCCGGCGCCTCGTCGGCGTTCTTCGGCGGTGGTGCTCTACCGTAAGCCGCGTTAACCTGTTAGGCTAGGATAAACGGCTCGGCTGTTCTGGCCCATCTACGCTAGTCAGCCACCCATATAGGCTTGTGCGTCTTAGCGTTGTGCGAGCGAGGTAGGGTAGACCCCCGCCCGCATGCACTCAGACCCACACACAAGAAGGTGAGGCTCCCCGAATGATCGGGGAGCCTCACCTTCTTTAACGTATGCACTTTGCGCGGCGGCGGGAAATCACATGGCGGTAACTCTTGCTAGCGCTGCTCCGCTTACTTGCGGCGGTAAGTCAGATCGTGCGCGCGGCGGCCCGCCTCCTGAGCCTTACGCTCAAAGCTGGTGAGAGTACGACCCTCCCAACGCGGAGCCCAGCCACCCAGCGGATCCTCCTCGGTCGCACCGGCGCCTGGGTTCACGTTCTCAAAGTCGGGGTGCGCCTCCAGAACCTCACGCATGACCAGGGCGTACTCCTCCCAGTCAGTCGCCAGACGCCAAATGCCGCCGGGCTTGAGCACACGCGCAACCTTATCAGCAAACGCCGGGGACACCAGGCGGCGCTTGTGGTGGCGGGACTTGTGCCAGGGATCCGGGAAGAACACCCACAGCTCATCCACGGAGTTCTCCTCAAGCATGTTGTCGAGCAGCTCGGGTGCGTTCGCCTGAGCCACACGCACGTTCTCCACGCCGGCGTTACCCATCTTCAGCAGCAGGTCTGCGATGCCGGGGGTGTACACCTCAACGGCAAGGAAGTTTGCCTCGGGCACCTCAACTGCGCGGTGCACGATTGCCTCTCCCAGACCGGAACCAATCTCGACGACCTGGTACGCCTTACGGCCGTAAATCTTGACCGGGTCGAAAGTCGCCTCGGGGGCTACGGAAGTATCGGTGCGCAGGCGCGGGATGTCCAGCACATGGGTGGGGGAGTAGGCGTCCCACGCCTTCTGACGACGCGCGGTGAGGCGGTCACCGCGGCGGACGAAGGAGTAGGGCTGGCGGAAGAATTCCACGGGAACCGGCTTCTTGGCCTTTTCTTCGGTAGATTCGGGTGCCTGGCTAGGCTGTGTGTTCTCAGTAGACATACCTAAAAGAATAGCGTAGCGCCGCTACACCGTGCGGTTTCGTGGTGTGTGGGGCTGGCGTGACGCTGAGCTATCCGAGCGTAGGGTGGGCGCGATGTACATCCTACGGGCGTAGAAATTTAGCGAGCATACAAAAGTGCGGCGAGAACGAATACTGTTCCCGCCGCACTTTTGTGAGGTCGTTTGAGTGAGCTAGCGTGTGGGGCTTACTTCTTGGAGCCCAGCAGCGCCAGGCCTGCGCCGAGCAGCACAATGTTGTTTGCGAGCTGCTGGCCGTCCTGGGTGGGGCGGAAGAGCTCGTCGTGCATGTCCGGATTGCGGAAGTACATGGTCATCAGGCTTGCCGCGAATGCGGTCAGACCTGCGCCCGCCAAGCGTGCGGGGATGAATGGGGTCAGTAGGGTTGCGCCGAGTGCGGTTTCTGCGCCGGAGATGAGCTTACCGAAGGTTGTTGCGTCCAGCTTGGAGACTGCGGGAACACCGGTTGCCGCCATCTGCTGCAGGAAGGCGTAGGTACCTTCGTCTGCCTTGAACTTCTTGACGCCTGCGTCGAGGATGAGTGCGCCGGCGGTGAGTCGAAGTGCTGCGTTGGAGAACTTGCCCATTATTGTGTCCTTCTGCTTGGTAGTTGGTTGGTTAGGTTTTTGTTGAACAGTTTCTACTCTAGACCCAGTTCCGTGCTTTGTAAAGTTTTACATGTAAATCTTCTAAATATTCTTTGGCACCACAAATTCCAACCGGGTATAGCACAAAATTCGCTCATAGAAATTTTTGGGCACTTGCACCCCTATCTTCTGTTGGATTCCTTGTGCTCATGTGGGTCTTAAGAGGTAAAATTTGAAATTATTCATTCTCTGCATAATTCTTTATCCGTGATGTAAGAAAACGGCAACCCCGTGAAATCGGAGTCCACAAGCTCAAGCGCTCTGCACAACCTGAGGAAATGCGAGGCTCCCCTCCTTCTTGCCACCAAGAAATATGCATGAATACCAACCACCCGGAACCGCCCAAACCAAACTAAGGCGAACCGACGCAGGAAAGAGAAATACGTGACACAGCAGCCAACGCCGCATAACTCCGTCACCGGCCTAGACTCCGAAGCAGAGCACTCCAAGCTCCAACGCGGACTCAGCTTCCGGCATATCCAGCTCATTGCTATTGGTGGTGCTATCGGCACCGGCCTCTTCCTCGGCTCGGCAAAGACTATTGCGCTAACCGGCCCCTCCATCGTCTTCGTCTACGCAATTATCGGTAGCGTCATCTACTTTGTGCTGCGCGCCATGGGCGAGATTCTACTCTCCAACCCCAACTACAAATCCTTCACCGACTTCATTACCGACATCCTTGGCCTTCGTGCCGGGTTCTTTGTCGGCTGGTCTTACTGGTTCTTCTGGGTGGTCACCGGCATTGCGGACGTCATTGCCATTACCGGCTACGTCAAATACTGGTGGCCGGACATCCCCGCCTTTGCCCCGGCGCTGACCGTGATCGTGGCTCTGCTTCTGCTGAATCTGCCCTCAGTGAAGAACTTCGGCGAAATCGAATTCTGGTTCGCCGTCATTAAAATCGTCGCCATTGTGCTGCTCATTGTTGTGGGTGCGCTCATGGTCGCCTTCAGCTTCACCAGCCCCGACGGTACCGTCGCCTCCGTAGCGAATCTCTGGGATCACCCCGGCCCCTCCGGTAGCGGTATCTTCACCCAGGGCCTGATGGGCTTCCTGGGTGCCTTCCAGATTGCACTCTTCGCCTTTGTGGGCGCTGAGCTGGTCGGCGCCGCCGTGGCGGAAACCGAACACCCCGAACGCACCCTGCCCAAGGCAATTAACGCGGTGCCCTTCCGCATTGGTCTCTTCTACGCCCTGCCGCTGCTGACCATCCTCGCCGTAACCCCTTGGGACAAGCTGGATAAGTCCATGAGCCCCTTCGTGGGTATGTTTTCCCTGGCTGGCATTGGTGTTGCCGCCTCCCTGGTGAATTTTGTGGTGCTGACCTCCGCGGCGTCCTCGGCGAACTCTGGTATTTTCTCAACCTCCCGCATGGTCTACGGTCTGGCGCACGACGGTGCCGCACCCTCCGCGTTGGGCAAGCTCACCAAGAATGGTGTGCCCGCCAATGCCCTGTACCTGACCACTGTGATGCTGCTGTTCAGCCTGGTTATGCTCTATGCCGGTAGTGGCATTATGGAGGCGTTCACTGTGGTGACCTCTGTGGCATCGATGATGGGTGTCTTCACCTGGAGCATGATTCTGATTGCGTATCTGGTGTACCGCAAGAAGTTCCCTGAACGCCACGAGGCGTCAGAGTATAAGATGCCCTGGGGTATCGGTATGAGTTGGTTTGGTCTGGTCTTCTTTGCCGTGATGGTATACGCCCTGAGCCTGTACCCGGATACCGCTGTCGCTTTGGCTCTGACCCCCGTCTGGTTCATTGCTCTGGCTATCGGCTACGAGATTCTGACTCGCCGCCATGCGGCGAAGCGTGCCCGCGCGTTGGCTTCTGAAAACAGCGATGACGAGGCTTCTCAGAAGTAATTCTGTTCTTGCGTTGGTACGTATTGGTATAGCGTTTAAGCCCCGTTTTCACATTCTTTTTGGATGTGGAGGCGGGGCTTGCGTATGTTTCTGTGTGTGATGAGGGGATAGTTCACACCGGGTAGTATGACCTAAATAATAGACATAAGTCACAATTTTTGCTGAAAATCCACTCCTGAACCCCCAATATCCTGTAGAATAACTATTCAAATAGCTGTGAGAGCACCCAGATAAACTCCGCGTTGGTCGATAGTGTGACACTTCCGAACACAGTGCGGTAACTGGTAGAGCCCCAGCCACGCCCCGAAATCCGGGGCCGCCCCGCAAAGCAACTAGCCGCATATTCATACAGAGATCCTATCTGCTGTGATATGACAGTTGTCATCTAGCAACGGCACATGCGGTACGGGGTACCAACCGCAGAAAAGAGGATGCTGTGACCGAGCAGAACAACGCAACCCTCAAACTAAAAGCTTCAGAACAGGGAGAACGACTGCACCGTGGCCTCAGTAACCGCCACATCCAGCTGATTGCCATCGGTGGCGCCATCGGCACAGGCCTATTCATGGGCTCTGGTCGCGCCATCTCCCTCGCAGGCCCCTCCGTGATTTTCGTTTACATGCTCATCGGCGCCTTCATCTTCCTGGTGCTGCGAGCTATGGGTGAAATCCTGCTCTCCAACCTGAAGTACAAGTCCTTCTCCGACTTCACCACCGACCTGGTCGGCCCCATGGCCGGGTTCTTCCTCGGCTGGTCCTACTGGTTCATGTGGGTGGTCACCGCCGTCGCGGATATTATCGCAATTGTTGGCTACCTGCGTATGTGGTGGCCCGACCTACAAGCCTGGATCCCGGCGCTCGCCGTCATCGGTGTTCTGCTGACCTTGAATCTGGTATCCGTGAAGAACTTTGGCGAAATCGAATTCTGGTTCTCCATGATCAAGATTGTCGCTATCGTTGCCCTGATTATCGTTGGCGGCGGCATGGTCGCTGTCGGCTTCACCTCACCCAGTGGTGCTCAGGCCTCTTTTGCAAACCTCTGGAATGACGGCGGCATGTTCCCGAACCACTTCATCGGCTTCCTTGGCGCATTCCAGATTGCCGTCTTTGCGTTCATGGGCTCCGAGCTGGTTGGTACCACTGCCGCAGAAACCCAGGACCCCGAAAAGACCCTGCCCAAGGCAATCAACGCCGTACCGGTACGTATTATGGTCTTCTACGTGGGTGCACTCGTCACTATCCTGATGGTTACCCCCTGGCGCCTCATCAGCCCCGATAAGAGCCCCTTCGTGGCCATGTTCACTCTGGCGGGCTTGGGTATCGCCGCACACATTATTAACTTTGTGGTGATTACCAGCGCAACCTCCTCAGCGAACTCCGGTATCTTCTCGACCTCGCGTATGGCATTCGGTCTGGCACGCGAGCGCAGCGCCCCCAAGTTTCTGGGCAAGATCTCTAAGAACGGTGTGCCGCGTAACGCGCTGTTCCTCTCCGCCGTGATGCTGCTGTCCTCCATCGTGCTGCTCTACGCGGGTGACTCGATTTCTCGTGCGTTTAACCTGGTTACTACCGTGGCTGCGGTGCTGGTGATTTTTGCCTGGACCATGATTATGGTCAGCTACCTGATGTACCGCAAGAAGTTCCCCTCGCGCCACGAGAAGTCGCACTTCCGCCTGCCCGGTGGCCGTTTCTCCGCGTGGCTGGCGCTGGCGTTCTTTGCCTTCACTATCGGTGTTCTCACCATGGATGAGGAAACCCTCATGGGTCTGCTTGCGATGCCCGTCTGGTTCGCGATTCTGGGCATCGGCTGGTTCTTCAAGCGCCGCGCTGATGCACGCCGCGAAGAGGCAATCTCAACCCGCACCGCACAGATTGCGATTGTGGAGGCGTCCGAAATTTTCTCGGCACGCTAAGCAACCATGCTAAGCCGCGCCGACTATCGGCCCGGCTACCAGCGCATGCGTAAAGCCCGCGCCGCTACTCTTTCAGGGTAGGTGTGCGGGCTTTTGCTATCTCTATCGATGAACCTGAGAGGCGCACGGGAGTGTGTGCTTAGACGGAATCCGTCTCCACCTCTTCAGCCAGCGGGTCCTCATCATCGGTGCGGTAGAAATCCCAGCGTTCACAACCGCAACCGGAACGCATCGCCTCGATGACGGCGGCAGCAGCCTCCAGTGGGTCGAGCGCGTGCAGGTTCCACAGCGCATGCACCGGCACCGGGTGCCTCCAGCCGTGCTCCTGCAGGAACTCGGGGTCAAAGGCGGGTAGCGCCTCGGCGGTAGGTTCGAGCTCGCAGAGGAAGCCGGTGGGGGAGCGGAAAACCGTCACCACGGGGGTTGGGTCGGCGTCTTCCAGGCAGGCGCCGTCAAAGAAGTAGTAGGTGCTCAGGCGGCGGTTCCAGGCAAGCTGAGCGAGGCGTTCGCCGAAGACTTTCACCGTCTGCTCCCACTGGGTGCGGTGGTACGCCGCCAGGTCGGTGTGGGCGGTTTGCACCACGCCGATGCCCTGCTCGGTGAGTTCGCGGGCGCTCAGACGCGCGGGCTCTGCGGGAGCGTCCGCGGGGGACTTCTCCGGGATATCCAGCTCTGCTAGTTCTGCTTCGGTCAGCTCAGCGTTACCCAGCTCAGCATTGAGGAGCTCACGCTCCTCCGGGGCACTTGACTCAGCGGCGCTCGCCTCAGCGGCAGCTTCGTTTGCTTCGTTCCTCCTCCACAGGCGCAGCTCGCGGGCAATCTGTACGCGTCCGCGATGCAGGGTCGCCTGCCAGGAGCCGAACTTGGCGCGTACCGCTCCCAGGGGCGGCACCTGCTCAATGAGTGTGGGAATGGTAGACCAGTAGCCGTAGTTTAGTGCCGTCGGTTCGCGGTCGTAGCGGGCACAATAGCTCAAAAAGAGGCTCAGGGTCTTCGGCGCAAAATCCTCGGGTACCGAGGTGGCGTCAATGTACCACTCGTTTTCGAGCGCCTCCGCCGGATAGATGCCGGTACGGAGCATACCCAGGGACCAGTCGCCGTCGCCGAGGTAGTCGTTTACCGTCTGCGCGGGGGCAGGCCACGCCGATTCGCCCTCCATGCTGGAGGCAAGCAGGGTGTATAGGCTACCGCCCTCGGTGCCGATTTCTTTCACGCCGCGCTGCCGGATGTCCTCGAGGGTCTGCGCGTACGCCTCTTCCTCCAGCTGGGAGTAGGGGTGCGCGGCAAGGTACTTGAGCGTTGCGCCAATCTTCGCCAGGATGGTGGCGATGTCTTCGCTATTGAAGTGGCGCGCCTCCAGCGCGGGTGGCAGGTCATGGATAATATCGCAATCAAGAATTAACGCCGCGTACTCGGGCTCCGGGGGCAGATCGTAGGCTTCCGCGAAAACATACCAGAGGCCGCAGGCGAGCACCGTGTAGCTTGGGGCCTCTGCCGTGACCGGGCCAAACTGCCAGATGCCGGAGTTCAGCGCATAATTCAGGTGCTTCTTGTTGATGCGCGGGTACAGAAAATTGAGGCGGCGGAGAACCTGGGTAGGGGTTAACCCCAGTGCGGCGAGTTCAGCGATGAGTTCCGCGTACTCGTCGTGAAAATCTAAGTAGCCCTCCGGAGCGTTTGATAGCGCGGCTCGTTCGCGCATGGGTCCCTCTTTCATCTGCAGGATGTGGCAGCACCTTGTCGTACCGTGCCGCCGAACCCCTGAACGTATGCACGCAGATAAGGGTGTTTGCGTGATGTGAGGCCGCCACTTATCTGCACGAATGCGAGATATTTTTTTAAAAAATATGCTCTTTTATCTAAATTTATCGCTGAAACTTAGCACTATTCAAATATATGCACCCTTAAAACGGTTTCTTGCGGAAAGATGACAAAGTTGAGCGCACCCACAGGGCAAAATGTGGTAAAGACTCGTAATCTGCACTAGAAGATGCGGTGGAAAAATACGTTTACCCGCACCCGCAAAGACATGCAAAATACGCCCCGCGCTGACTCTACCCTCAGCATCACCGGTCAACCCATGACCCGCGGCGAAATATGCGAAACTGGAGGGATGAGCGAACACCCCCTCCCGAGTAGCATCCGCCCACGCGCTGGCCAAGATACCGACCACGCCGTAGGCCGAACCGCGCACCGCAAAAAACACGAAACCGGCGGCACAGCTGAGCAGCCTGCCGAGCACCTTATGAACGTGCTCGCCGTAGAAACCGGCATTGCGCCGCACCGCATCCGCGCAGCCGTGGTGCTACTCGACGCCGACAACTCCGTACCTTTTATCGCCCGCTACCGCAAAGAAGCAACGGGCGCACTCACCGACACCCAGCTGCGCACCATCCAGTCGCGCCTGGGCCAGCTCCGCGCCCTCGAAGAGCGCCGTAACCGCGTGCTCGAAGCGCTCACCGAACGGGCCGACGAAGGCCTCATCGACCCGCTCACCCTGCTACAGCTGCGTTCCTCGCTCATGAACGCCGCCACCATCGCAGACGTAAACGCCATCTACGCCCCCTACCGTAGTGAGCGCGTGACCCGCGCCCAGATGGCGCGTGCCGCCGGGCTTGATTCCCTCGTCGAAGACCTGCTGGAGGTGCCCCTCGCCGAGGCGCATGCCATTGCCGCCGCCTACATTACCGACGGCACCGAGTCTGAGGACGAGGACGAGGGTATTGAGGCTGCAGAGGCAGACGAAGCCCTGCAGATTCACAGCGCCGAAGAGGCCCTCGACGGTGCCCGCGCGATCCTGATTGACTGCGCTATCACCGACCCGGTGCTGAGCGAAAAGCTCCTCAAGCGTTTGCGTGAAGGCGGTGTGATCGAGTCCCGCGTAATTGCCGGTCAGGAAAACATTGGTGCGAAGTTCTCCGACTATTTTGCCTTCTCGGACCGTATTCGTTCCATTCCGCCCCACCGCGTGCTGGCGCTGCACCGCGCCAAAGACGCCGGCGTGGTACGTCTCAAGGTGGATGTGGCACCAGCCCCCGTGGCGCTCAGCCGCCTGCGTGGTGCCGCCCGCGCCGAAGCTGAGGCCGCCGCCGAAAATTACGAGAACGTCCGTTCTGCATACGAGCGTGAAGTTGCCGCCGCGCTACGCATCCCCGTGCAGGTGCTCAACACCGTCGATGACGAAGACCGCGTACTCGGCTGGCTCGCCGCCACCGTCCGCACCGCATGGCGCAACCACCTGCGCCCGCGCCTTGCCGAACGCATCCGCCACCAGTTACTCGATACCGCCGCGCAGAACGCCACCGAGGTGTTCGCCTCCAACCTGCGCGATATCCTGCTCGCCGCACCCGCCGGCCACAAAACCACCCTTGGCCTGGACCCGGGCCTGCGCCACGGCGTGAAATACGCTGTGGTCGACGGCACCGGTGAGCCGCTGTGCGTGGGCACCGTCTACCCGCACGCCCCGCGCAACCAGTGGGCAGAAGCCCTGCGCGAGCTTGCCGCCGCCTGCCGCGAGCACGGCGTGGAACTCATCGCCATCGGCAACGGCACCGCAAGCCGCGAAACCGACAAGCTCGCCAGTGAACTAATCCGCACCCTGCGTGAGGAAGGCGCAGAAGCACCCCAGAAGGTGACCGTCTCTGAGGCGGGCGCCTCCGTCTACTCCACCTCCGCCCTCGCAGCCGCCGAGCTGCCCGATTACGACGTGACCGTACGCGGTGCCGTCTCCATTGCTCGCCGCCTACAGGACCCGCTCGCCGAGCTCGTCAAAATCGACCCGCAGTCCATCGGCGTGGGCCAGTACCAGCACGACGTGCCGCCCGCCGCCCTGCGCCGCGCCCTCAACGACACCGTCGAAGACTGTGTGAACGCCGTGGGTGTGAACCTCAACAGTGCCTCCGTGCAGCTGCTTGCGCACGTGGCGGGCGTGGGTACCGCAACCGCCGAACGCATTGTCGCCTACCGCACCGAACACGGTCCCTTCGCGAATCGTCAGCAGCTGCTGAATGTGCCGCGACTGGGCGCGAAAACCTTCCGTCAGGCGGCAGGATTCATCCGCATTCGCGGTGGTGAGGAGCCGCTGGACGCCTCCGCGGTGCACCCGGAAGCTTACCCGCTCGCTCGCCGCATTATTGCCGATGCGCAGGCATGCAATGGCGCCCACTGGGTTGCTGGCGCCCTGGGTACTTCGGGTGGTAGCGGCCCGCTTGCCGGGCTGAATCCCGCCGACTACGTGCAGGACGGTCACGAACAGGACAGCCACGTGCCGGAGAGCGCGGAAGCCACCGCCGGCGTGTACACGGTCGAGGACATCTTCACCGAGCTACGCCGCCCCGGCCTGGACCCGCGCGGTAGCTTCCGCACCGCTCGATTCTCCGAGTCTGTCTCGCGTTTCGAAGACGTGCGCCCCGGCATGGTGCTCGAAGGTACCGTCTCGAATGTGGCGGCATTCGGCGCGTTCGTGGATATTGGTGTGCACCAGGACGGCCTCGTGCACATCTCGCAGATGAGCCGCGGCTACGTGGCGAACCCGCACGATATTGTGCGCAGCGGCGACATCGTGCAGGTGCGCGTGGTGGAGGTTGACCCGGCGCGCCGCCGTATCTCCCTCTCCCTGCTGGTGGAGGACGAGGACTAGCGGCGAAAGATAAGCTGCCGGGCGCTCGCTAAGGATAGCTGTAGAAAAGCTATCCAAGCCGAGAACTCCAATCCGAGAACGAGCGTTCGCTAAAACTTAATCCTGAGAACGCAATAAAGCCCCGACAAGCACTATCTGTGCCTGTCGGGGCTTTAATGACGTGAATTTTAAACTCTAGGCCGGGGCTATATCTTAGAAATCAATGTTCGCCGGGTCAGCGCCAATACGACCCTCGGGGCTGGAAAGCGCATCCACAGCCGCGATGTCCTCGGCAGTCAGCTTCACGTTCACCGACGCCAGGTTCTCCTCAATACGGGAGGGGGTCACGGACTTCGGGATAGCCACGGTGCCCTTAGCCAGGTGCCACGCCAGCACGACCTGCGCGGGGGTTGCGCCGTGACGCTCCGCAATCTCAGCCAGCACGGGGTTCTGCAGCAGGTCGCTACCATTGCCCAGCGGGCTCCACGCCTGAGTTGCGATGCCGTATTCAGCGTGAACGGCGCGCAGCGCCTCCTGCGAGAAGTAGGGGTGCAGCTCAACCTGGTGGATGACCGGAACCACGCCGGTCTCCTCGATAATCTCGCGCAGCTGCTCCTCGGGGAAGTTCGAAACACCAATGGAACGGACCTTACCCTGCTTCTGTAGCTCAATCAGCGCACGCCAGGAATCCAGGTACAGGCCCTGCTGCGGCTTAGCCCAGTGAATCAGGTATAGGTCAACGTAGTCGGTGCCCAGCTTCTCCAAGGAAGCCTCGAAGGCCTCGAAAGCGCTCTCGTAACCCTGGTCAGAGTTCCACAGCTTGGTGGTGAGGAAGATATCTTCGCGAGCCACGTCGGAGTTAGCGATAGCGCGGCCCACCCCCGCCTCGTTGCCGTAGATAGCGGCGGTGTCGATATGGCGGTAGCCGGTTTCCAGGGCGGTGCCTACAACCTTCTCGGCGACCTCGTCCTCAACCTGCCACACGCCGTAGCCCAGCTGCGGAATGGTTCGGCCGTCGTTGAACTTTACGTTGGGTACGTTGTAGCTCATGGTGCTCCTTTGGAATCTATGGGGGAGGCGGTGCCTCCGTAAGTAGTCCTACAAGGCTACGCTTCAGAGCCTCCGGTTGAGAAGGGCCGCAGCAGAATCGGGTGTGAATCTAGCCCGAGGCGTAACCAAGTGACGAAAAATGACGGGTGCCAGAGATATCAGCAGGATCGAGGGCTACCGCTCAGGCTGGGGGCGGCTACCGTTCGACACCCGGCGCAAAGAGCTCACGCACATCCTCAGCCGTCACCGCCGCGGAGGCGAACTCGCCCTCACCGACCACCGCATCGAAGAGCGCAGCCTTCGAGTCCTTGAGCTGCATGACCTTCTCCTCAATCGTGCCCTCGGCGACCAGACGGTAGACATGCACCTCCTTGTCCTGGCCGATGCGGTGAATACGGTCCACCGCCTGCTGCTCGGCGGCGGGGTTCCACCACGGATCCATGATGAACACGTGGTCCGCCTCGGTCAGGTTCAGGCCGAAACCGCCAGCCTTAAGCGAAATGAGGAACACTGGCTCCTGACCGCTCGTGAACGCCTCGATGACCTCGGCGCGGTTGCGGGTCGAACCGTCCAGGTACAGGTGACCGATGCCCTCCTCCGCCAGGCGTGCCGAAATGCTCTTCAGATAGCCGGTGAACTGGCTGAACACCAGCACGCGGTGGCCCTTCTCGAGCAGGTTGGGTAGCTGCTGCACCAGGTAGTCGCGCTTGACCGACGACACCCCGGCGTAGGCTTCTGGGTCAATCAGCGCGGCATCAAGCGCCAGACGGCGAAGCAGGGTCAGCGACTGGAAGATCGTGAACCGGTTCTTGTCCATATCCTCCAGCAGACCCAGCACCTTCTGACGTTCACGCTGCAGATGCGTGTCATAGATGCGGCGGTGACCGGGAGCCAGCGGCAGGTTCACGCGCGTATCGTTCTTCGCCGGCAGCTCTGCTGCCACCAGCTCCTTGGTGCGGCGTAGCATGAGCGGGCGGATGCGCCGGCGCAGACGAGCAGCCGTCGCCGCGGCGTGCGCCGGGTCCTCACCGGACTCCGCCGGGCGAGCGTACAGGTCACGGAACGCACGGGCGGAGGGGAACAGGCCGTCCGCCACAATTGCCAGCAGCGCCCACAGCTCCATGAGGTTGTTCTCAATGGGTGTGCCGGTCATCGCAATCTTGGTGCGGGCGGGCATTGCGCGGGCGATGGACCAGGCGCGGGTGCCGGTGTTTTTGACGAATTGCGCCTCGTCCAGCAGGAGCGCACCCCAGCCTTCGGGGGCGGACTGCTCGCCCGTGAATTCATCAACGGTGCGGCCCAGCGTGCGGGCGTAACCGGTGTATGAGTCCTCGTCCATGCGTAGCAGCGTGTAACTGGTCAGTACCAGGTGTGCCCCAGCGATGCGCTCAGCCAGCGGGGTTTTACCGGCGGTGGTTTCGGTAATAGTCACGACCTTTGCCTCGGGCAGGAAGCGTGTCGTCTCCGCCGCCCAATTGGTGATGACGGAGGTCGGCGCAACCACGAGGAAAGGCATAAACGGCTCGATGCTCTCGCCGCGCTTTGCGGCACGTTCGGAGACTGCACGATGCTCCTCAATTGCGTGGGCGAGCAGGGCGAGAGCCTGCACGGTCTTACCCAGACCCATATCGTCGGCGAGAATACCGCCCAGACGCTGCTCGTACAGGAACGACAGCCACTGGAAACCCTCCACCTGGTAGGGGCGTAGGGTCGCCTGTAGACCGGTGGGTACCGGGCGGTGAGCAATAACCCAGCCGGAAGCCTTCTGGGATGCGGGGGAATCCTGAGTTCCCTTGTCAGAGGGTTTTTCAGTGCTCTCTTTGGCATCCTCCAGGCCCTCAACCAGCTCCAGTAGCGAACGTACCTGGGCATCCCACCGCGCGGTCGTATGTACGCTCGCCGCCAGTGACTCCAGTTCAGAGAACAACCCCGCCTGGTGGCGGTTAATGCGTAGCTCACCGCCCGCGTCGTCGAGTTCGCGAGCCTCCGCAATGAGGGTGCGCAGGGTCTTAAACTCGGGTCGACGCAGCGAGAAGTATGTGCCGTTACCGAGCAGGATACGGTCCGCCCCGCGATCTAGCGCCTCAAAAATCTGTGCGAATGGCACGGTCCAATGATTGACCTTTACCGCAATGCCCAGGCCGAACCAGTCGCGAGAATTGCCCTCGCTCACGATGATTTCAATGAGCGCGTCAGTTGCCTCCACGAACTGTGGCGGGGTGCCGTTAAAACGTACCTGAACAGCGGAAACACGGCGAAGCTTCGGCAGAATTGCGCTGAGTAACTCGCGGGTTTCCCACCCTTCGATGCGGCGCTCCTCCAGCCCGGAAAGTGCTGGGTGGGCGGCAAGAATGGCGCGCACCGAACGCAGTACGCGCGCCTCAAAACGCTCATCGCGAACCTCGCCACCCTCTTCACCGGGGTAACCGAAAACGGGCAGGGACTGCACATCGGAACCGGCCGCAGGATTCTGCGCGCTTGCCTCCTCGGTGCTGTCCTCAACGAAGGGGTTCAACGGGTATTCCCAATGCCAGCTCAGCTGTGCGTCGTGGCGTACCTGCTTGTCAAAGCTGATGTCAAGCACCAGATGCGGCGGCTTCACGCGCGGCAGCCCCAGCGCTGGATCGGGGGTTAGCGAGGGAATAGAACGGCTGAGCGCGGGCAGGTATTCCTTCTGGAACGTGGCGCGTTCCGCGGCGGGAATATGCACGGTTCCGGCGCTAATGAGCGATTCGGAGGCGGCATCGAGTGGCTCGACCAAGGGGATAAGCGCCAGCTCCATACCCTCGGGCAGTTCCGGTACGGCGGGGGAGGAACGCACCCGTTCACCCTGTGCCGGGTTAATCTGTGCGTGGTGATTCTGCGCCGGGTTGATGGTCGGGGCAGAGAGCTCAGCAGATACCTCCCGCGCGTCCTTTTGCACGAAAGATTCGCGGCCCACTTCATCCAGCGCGCCGGGGCGGGTGGTTTTCCAGTGCACCGCCTTTGCCGCCTGCTCGTACTCCTGCTGAGCGAGCCCGCCCAGGGCAAAGAAACCGGTACGTGGGGTGCCGATGGGGTGGCAGTGTGCGGCGGGCAGCCAGAGCTGGCGCAGCAATTCGCCTTCGCGTCCTTCCCAGCTGAGCGCCGCTTGAAGTTGCAGGCCGGCGCCTTCTGCGTGCTTCTCAGCGCTGGCGTGCAGGCGCACCTGCGCCGGGCTCAGTACGGCGTAGTTCACTTCGCGACCTTTGATCAGCAGGGGTAGACCAATATCCTCCGCGCGGGCGAGTACGTCCCAGAGCAGAGTGGATGCAGATGCGCTCATCGAGATCCAGTCGCGGTGTGAGGAATACATGTTCTGCCAGGGGCGGGCAATCGAGTAGAGCTCGGCGAAGAATCGTTCGTGTTCGGGGTAGATTTCGTGCCGTCCGACGGGTCCGCCCACGCTGGAGGCGAAGGTTTCCCAGCTGAGTCCGCCCTTGATCCAGCGCCCGGTCTTGGACGCCATGAGCGGGCGGGCGAGCAGGTTAATGCTGGGGGTTGCGCCGGGCATATTGCGGCCGCGCGCGTAGGATCCGGAGACGCTCAGCGAGAAATCCAGGGCGCCGCTCACGCGTATGGAGTCAATGCCCGCAAGGTCCTGACGTGCGGAAAGAACGGAGGAAAGGTTACGGCGCCAGGCAGAAATCTTGGAGATGGAACTATCGAGCACGGTAGGGGAAGATCCCAGGTCGTTGAGCGCAAAGCTTCCCTGAGGGTTTTCGGGCTCGGTAGTTTCCACCTCAGGTGCGGGTAGCTTCGCCGCGGTGGTGAGTGCACCGGAGGCGCGCAGTGCCGCGAGCGGATCGGCGGACTTCTTCACCTCTACCACGTCCTTAGCGTTGGTCGCGGGCACGCCGACCGGTCCGGGGTGTTCGCTGAGTGCCTTTTTCGCTACGGAGGCGCGGTCGAGCGCGGTGAGCATGAGTGCTACGGCGTGCTTGCAATCGGTGAGCACGGGGCAGGTGCAACGGGCGGTGAAGGTTGCGGACCCGCTGACGGCGGGGAAGAAGCGAACGGTCACTTCGTAGGGGATGATGGTACTTCCGTTGACGAGCCCGGTGAGGGTGTGCTCATCTTCGTCGTAGTTGTAGCGGATGACTTCGCGGTTGCGCTGGTAGGTGACACCGCGCTGGTAGGTGCGGTGCCCAGCCTGGCGAATGATCTGCGGTACGGTGACGGGAATTTCGGGGAAGGGGTTGTTGGCGCTCACCAGCTCATTATCGCGTATCGTGTGGGTTTGTGCCTTGTCGCCGGTCATTTGATAGCAGCTGGTGGCTGGGGCGACTATTGAGCGGTGGTATGGGGCGTATTTCGTATTTTTGGTGGGGAGTTTTTAATGCATAAAAACACCGGTATTCACATAAGACATTCCGCATAGTATCAAAATTTCCTCCATTTAAAACGTTCTCACAAGCCAAAATGCTAATACTCTAAATCTCTTTCAAAAAACGCTTTACTTAACTTGAGAAGATGCTGTAAGCTAAACCCAGCTTCAAGAGTTTCGACTGATAAGCTCCGACTATGGTCGAACGCCAACCCCATGTTCACGGGTGGCTCGGATGACGAAGCGGTTTGTATTCACCACCGGAATAACCGGAGGTAATTGGTACAGACAAGAGCAACGCGAAAGGATCGCGCCACTCACGGCGCAGGTTGTCATATGTACAACGGCTCTGCAACCGAAGCAGCAATCTCTCTGAACCCCTCCCGCTCCTACCAGGAAAGCCTGCGTGCCGCAGCTGTCCCCGCGCGAGGCGGATACACCGCAGTCAGCATTGACGATTACTCCCGCATTTCTTCTAAGCGCGACGAGTTCCTGAACTTCCTTCTTCTGCCGAACCCCGAGGGTATCCCCGCTATTGAGTACGCCGGTCTGCGTGTAGCGTAGCATTAGGAGTATGAATTTCTCCGGTATGCTCCTGGACTCCGACGTTTTGGCAGAGATCCGTAAGGCGGATCCTGACCCCGCCGTGGTCGCTTTTCTACGCCGCCGCTCGTTCCGACATATGTACATTTCTGTGCTGAGTATTGGCGAGCTGAAGGGTCTGTACCCCTACCCGGAAACTGATCGTTGGATTACCGAACTTCTTGAGCGATTTGGCGACCACGTTATTAATGTGGATGCGCGTGTGAGCCTCGAGTGGGCTGGTCGTCAGGCGCCGCTCGGCGTGCATGCCGTGGGTCGTGATGATGCCGGTCCGTTGCCTACCGCCGCCCTGGAGGGTCTGATGGCGGCGAGCGCGAGTGCTTATGATTTGGAGCTGATTTCTTCTAAAGCTCAGGTGTACCGCGCCTGGGGTGTTCAGGCTTCCAACCCGTGGACTGAGGAGTAAAACTTTGCCGGATACGCGTCCTTGCGTGCATCCCTGTGCGAATAGTTGTGAGAACCCGCTTTTGAGTGTTATTTCGAAGGCGGGTTTCGTTGTTAATTCGTGGCATGATTGAAGGACGATGAAAAGCACCTCACCTATCTCGCGTTATTCCATGCCCATGCCTCTGTGGCTTCAGGGTGTTGTTGAGCTAATTGTTACTGCCCTGTGCTCTGCTGTTGCAGTGTTTGCGGCGATGTCTGCCGTGTGGGCGACCAAGGGTTTTGGCGACATGGAGTTCTCCTCCGTGGCCGCCATGTCGGCGCACCTGTGGCTTCTGATTCACGGTGTTCCTTTAGACCTTACGGCAGCTTTTGGTGCTTCTACCGGCACGATGACGCTGGTGCCTCTGGGTTTGAGTATTCTGCCTCTGATGCTCTGTTATCGTTCGGGTCGTCGCCTGGCGCGCGCCTCGTATGAGGGCGAGTTTTTGATTCCGGTGCTGTCTGGTTCGGTCACCTATGCGCTGATTAGTTCGGCGATGTACGGTTGGGCGAGCCCGCATCCGCAGCCTCTTCATGCGTTGAATGCTGCCCTGGTGCCTTTGGGTATTGTGGTGGCTGGTCTGATGTGGGGCGGCTACCGTGAGGCGCGTTCGCTCTCGCGCATGGTGGGGGTTGATACCGCGGAACAGATTTCGCAGATGAGTCAGTATTCGCGTTGGGCGGGTTCGTACGCCTGGGCTGTGGTGCGTGCTGCGGTGGTTGCTTTTGTTGCGCTGATTGGTCTGGGTGCGGTGCTTTTGGGCATCGGTATTTTGGCGGGTTGGTCGCAGATTATTGCCACCTACCAGGAGCTGCACGCGGGTGCTGTGGGTGATACTGCGGTGACTCTGCTGCAGCTGGGTTTCTTGCCAAACCTGGTGATTTATGCGATGGCATGGTCGACCGGTGCCGGTTTCTCTTTTGGTGCGGGCACCTCGGTTGGTTTGACCAGTAGTGATGCTGGTACTTTGCCGATCCTTCCGATTTTGGGTGCTGTGCCCGAGTCGATGGGTGCATTCGGTCTGGTGGGTCTGCTGGTGCCGCTGGGTGCCGGTGCGATTGCTGGCTGGTGGTTCTTGCGTGAGGGTGAGGATCACCTGGATGAGTGGGTTGCTCTGAAGGTTCCGTTCCGCCCGCTGTCTGCGCTGATTTCTGCCGTGGTGCTGGGCGTGATGACCGGTATTCTGACCTCGTTTGGTGCCCTATGGTTGGGCTGGATTTCGTACGGTTCTCTGGGTATTGGCCGTTTTACGGAGGTTGGTGCTGAGCCGCTGACCTTTGCGGTGCATACCGCGTTGACTGTGGGTGCAGGCGTGACTTTCGGTATGTTGCTGAGCCGCGCCCTGGTGCCGGATAGCAGTCGTGAGCTGCCTCGTTTTGCGGATGAGAGCCCGAACCTGGGTGAGCGTCTGATGAGTTTTACTGCCTCGACCCGTGAGCATTTTGCACGGGGTCGTGAGCGTTTTGCGCAGCGTCGTGAGCAGCGTGCCCAGGAGCGCGCGGAGCGTGCGCAGCGTGAGGCTGAGGAAGCCGCCGAACGTGAAGCTGCAGAGCGTGAAGCTGAGGAGGTGGCACGCGTGCAGACTTCTGAGAACGTTGTTGAGGCCGAGCTGTCTATGGTATCTGAGCAGTCTGTTGTATCTGAGG
This sequence comes from Rothia similimucilaginosa, assembly GCF_029850875.1. Lineage (GTDB taxonomy): Bacteria > Actinomycetota > Actinomycetes > Actinomycetales > Micrococcaceae > Rothia. Next base: position 63,163 of record NZ_JAOVAM010000006.1, read on the forward strand.
TGGCGACCGGTCATGTTCCGGTGCATCCGCAGGAGCCTGTGGTTGCCGTCCCGGTGGAGGCAACTGAGCAGCTAGCGCAGCGTGCGGCGGCGGACGCTTTCGCTGAGATTATTGCAGAGCGCGAAGAGGCAGCTGAAGAGCCTGTAGAAGCAGAATCCACTGCGAACGCTGCACAGGATTCTGTCTCCGAAGAAGCTACTACTGAAGAGAGCTCCGCTGAGGAGTACGAGCCTATTGAGGCCGTTCAGCAGGTCGGTGACCTGGACTCTGCGCATGCTGAGGATTACGAGAGTATCGAAGCATCTGTTGAGCCTGCCTCCAGCGAGCACGCTACTTATGAACACACTGCCTATGATTCCGCTCTGTACGCTCATGACCCCTCCGATGAGGAGACCCGCGAGCTGATTCAGGAGCCCGTCTACGAGGCTACTGAACCTGTAGTAGTTGAGCGTGAGGGCGCTGTCGAAGAGCCCGCAGAGCAGGCGCCGCGTTCGAAGGGTCGCGCGAGCCGCATCATGGCGTACTTCGGCTTTGGTCTTGAGCAGCCCGCCGCAGCGCAGGATTCTGCTCGGGATCGTGCCGGCGACCACCGTGCGTATGAGCGTGAGCAGAAGCGCGAGGCGAAGAAGGCAGCTAAGGCGGCACGCAAGAAGCAGAAGAATGATTCAGAGCGCGACTTTGTGGATCGCGAGCTGGATGTTCTCTCTGCTGATCAGGCGATGAAGCGCATCTTTGGGGTCCGTAGCCAGACCGGCGTGCTTCCGCTGGTGACCGATGAGGCGTCTACCGTGGAGCTGTCCCCGCTGGATGTCAGCTCCTCGAAGTCCCAGGACTCTAGCGGCCATGGTTCTAACGCGCGCGAGAAGAACTAGCGCACTGCATTCTTAGCGCGCGGAATAAGGACTGGACGCGCCGGTGAGCTTGTCCATCGTGCCCTGGAACTTCTCATCGCAGGTGTACCTGTCGGTTTGGGTTAGTGCGGAGGCTCGGCACTCACGGTATTCCTGCGCGCCGGGTATGAAGGCGAGGCCCATGCCGCCGAGCAGAGTCATGGCGCCGTAGATGATACTGACGCCCGCGGCAATGTAGAAGAACCAGGGGCCGCGGTAGACTGCGGTGCGCACGATCGCAATAATGCTCAAGGTGATGCCGGCGAGCGCGAAGAGGAAGAGCGCCAAGAAAAGCGGCATCGTGGAGAGCACGAAGGAAGACGCCGCAAAAATCACCAGCGCGGCAACAATGAGCATGAACGCGGTGCGAATATTTGCTCTCTGCTGTTCACCCGGGTCGATGGGCTTGCGCGGCTTCTTGCCCTGAGGTCCCCGAGGCTGCGGCATCATGTTCTGCGGTGCCTGCTGAGGCGCTCGCGGCGGAACATGTTGGTTCTGGGGTGCACCGTTGTTCGGGGTGGGCTGCTGCGGGGTGTCGTTCGGAGTGTTCTGCGGGGGAGTAGACATACCTATAAGGGTACCGCCCCGTCTGCCCGTGACCTATTGAGTTAGCGACCTGTTGAGTTTGCGCCCGGTGAACCCCTGTGAGGATTTGTCCCGCCGGGGTTTCTTTGTGCTCGCCTTTGGGCTTTGGGTGTGTTGTGAACCTCTTACTCCCTTTGGATAAGAGTGTGAGACGGGTTATACTAGTGGGGTGCGAATTGTGGTTATGGTATCCGGATCCGGAACGAATCTTCAGTCCATCCTCGACGCTGTAGCAGCGGGCGAGCTTCCCCTCGACATTGCGGCAGTGGGTGCCGACAAGCCCTGTCTGGGCATTGAACGTGCCCAGGCGGCGGGTGTACCCACCTTCCTGGTGCAACCCGGCAACTACGCCGACCGCCCCTCCTGGAACCGCGCGCTGGAAGAAAAGATCGCTTCCTACACCCCCGATTACATTGTGTTCGCTGGCTTCATGCGCATTGTTGACGCGCAGCTGGTCGAGCGTTTTAGCAACCGCATTATTAACACCCACCCCGCTCTGCTACCCTCCTTCCCGGGTGCGCACGGCGTGCGTGATGCCTTGGCGCACGGTGTGAAGATTACCGGCCTGACCGTCCACTTTGTGGATGCGGGCGTTGACACCGGCCCCATCCTCGCCCAGGCGGCAGTGCCCGTTCTGGATGACGACACCGAAGAGACCCTGCACGAACGCATTAAGGTGCAGGAGCGCCGCCTGCTTGTGCAGACCATCGCATCCCTGGCTGAATCCCATAGCGCTGCATCCGACAGCTAAATCCGCCTACTCAATAATCCGCGGCGGAATGAGCCGAGCTCAAACCCCGCTGCCCACACACGTTCCGTTGTGGCACCCGAGTACCCATGAGGGGAAGGTGCACAACGGCGGGGAATACCCCCACACATATCCTGTCTATTCTGGCAGGCTACGTCCATCCACCAGCTGTGCCGCCGAGATCCGGCGTGCACGTCTAAAGCATCGGAGTATTTGTGTCTCTCATTGAGCTCAATCGCGTGCCCCTGCGCCGCGCCCTCATTTCCGTCTACGACAAGACCGGTCTGGAGGAGTTCGCCCGCGGCCTGCACGAGGCTGGCGTCGCGCTGGTCTCCACCGGCTCCACCGCATCCACTATCGCGGCAGCAGGCGTACCCGTCACCGAGGTCACCGAAGTCACCGGTTTCCCCGAGTGCCTCGAAGGCCGCGTGAAGACCCTGCACCCGCGCATCCACGCCGGTATTCTGGCTGACCGCCGCAAGCAGGAGCACATTGACACCCTCAACGAGCTGGATGTTGAGGCATTCGACCTGGTGGTCGTGAACCTGTACCCCTTCGTTGAGACAGTTGCTTCAGGTGCCGGTCAGGACGCCATCATTGAGAAGATCGATATTGGTGGCCCTTCGATGGTTCGCGCTGCGGCGAAGAACCACGACGCTGTGGCCATTGTGGTGGACCCCGCCGACTACGCGCGCACCGTTGAGGCTGCTAAGAACGGTGGCTTCTGCCTGGATGAGCGCCGCCGCCTTGCTGCTGGCGCATTCGCCCACACCGCCGCATACGATACCGCTGTGGCTACCTGGACTGCATCCCAGTTCCTGCAGGATGAGGACGCTAACTTCTGGCCCCCGTACGCCGGCCTGGGCTTCGAGCGCAGCGAGACCCTGCGTTACGGCGAGAACCCGCACCAGCGTGCTGCCCTGTACTCTTACCCCGCTGCTGCCCCCGGCATTGCTCAGGCAGAGCAGCTGCACGGTAAGGCGATGAGCTACAACAACTACGTTGATGCTGACGCTGCTCTGCGTGCCGCTTACGACTTCGACGAGCCTGCTGTTGCCGTTATCAAGCACAATAACCCCTGCGGTATTGCCGTGGCAACCCCCGGTGCGGCTGACCCGATTGCGGACGCTCACGCGAAGGCGCATGCTTGCGACCCGCTGTCCGCATACGGCGGCGTGATTGCTGCTAACCGCCCGGTGACTGCCGCTATGGCTCAGACCGTCAAGGGCATCTTCACCGAGGTGATTGTGGCTCCCGACTTTGAGCCCGAGGCGCTGGAGATTCTGCGCAAGAAGAAGAACCTGCGCCTGCTGGTTCTGCCCGAGGACTTTGCCCGCGAGGCCATCGAGTACCGCCCCATTTCCGGTGGCGCACTCTTCCAGGAAGCTGACCGCCTGCAGGCTGAGGGCGACGACCCGAAGAACTGGACCCTGGTTGCCGGTGAGGCAGCTGATGAGGCAACCCTGCGCGACCTCGAGTTCGCGTGGCGTGCACTGCGTTCGCCCAAGTCCAACGCTATTCTGCTTGCCGATAATGGTGCCGCTGTGGGCATCGGCATGGGTCAGGTGAACCGCGTGGATTCCTGCAAGCTCTCGGTGGAGCGTGCGAACACTCTTGGCGGTGAAGGTAACGAGCGTGCCCGCGGTGCGGTTGCCGCATCCGATGCGTTCTTCCCCTTCGCTGACGGCCTGCAGGTGCTGCTGGACGCTGGCGTGCGTGCCGTTGTGCACCCGGGCGGTTCGATCCGCGACGAGGAAGTTATCGAAGCGGCTAAGGATGCTGGCGTGACCATGTACCTGACCGGTACCCGCCACTTCTTCCACTAAAAATGTGTAGCGGGCTCAGCATGCGCTGAGCTACCCGCTGTGAGCGGGGTATTCTGGGGTGAACCTTCGGGGAGCCTGGGATGCCCCGCTTTTTCATGCTCTCCACCTGGGATATTCGTGTTGGGGCATCCGCGATGGTGCATCCGTATTATGTGCAACCGTATTTATAGAATTTTTGCTCTATTTTGCACGGGATTTGCGCATAAGAGTGCGTCAATGGTGACCATGATACGTATGGATTGGCCAAAAGTTCGCTAGGATTAGGGTGTGCCTAAAGTCAGCGAAGAATACAAAAAGAACAGGCGTTCTCAGATTGTAGAGACCGCCCGCGAATGCTTCATCAAGCACGGTTATCAGAAGGCTTCGATGAGCGACATTATTGCGGCCACCGGCCTGTCTGCTGGAGCGATTTATAACCACTTCTCCTCCAAGGATGAGATTATCCTGGCGGCAGCCCGCATGGACATGGCGCCTTTCGACCGCATCCGCGCCGAACAACCCTGGGACTACGTGTTCGGGTGCCTGAAGGTGCTGGACACCCCCAAGATTCGCCGTCACCTGCTCGTCACCTGGGGCGAGGCTGTGGCAATGCCGCAGCTGGCGACCGTGGTGTCTGAACAGCTGAGCTACCTGCGCGATCAGTCCCTGGAACGCTACCGCGCCTGGGGTGCCGCTGAGCTGGACTTCGCCGAAGAGGAACTTGAAGAGTGGCTGACCGTTATCGGTGCCGCGGTGCTGTCCGTGCTGACCGGTTACGTGGTGCAGACCCAGCTGGTGGCTGGCGGTAAGAAGGAGAGCGCTCGTGAGGCGTACCTGGAGTATGCTTCTGCTATCCTGCGTCAGGCATAGGGCGTGTAGGCCCTCTTAGCTGTCGCCGATAAGCCTAAAGGGCGGTTTATATGCCCTGCTGTGGCGGCGTAAAAACTTCATCGTGATGCTTTGTAAAGCCCGTTTTCCTTCTCGAAGGAAAGCGGGCTTTACGGTATTATGAGGTGTAGCTCATATTTTTTCATTCAGGGTTTTCAACTGGAGGCGCCCGACGCCTCCTGAAGACCGCCCGGCGTACGCCGCGGCAGCCTCAATGATGAGCGACCAAAGATAACGCAAAAACACTCCCAGGAGCGTAATGTCCGAGCAGAAGATCCTCGAGATGCCCCTCGCCGACCTCGACCACGAGGTTGCAGAAGCCATTGAGCTGGAGCGCAAGCGCCAGCAGAACACCCTCGAGATGATTGCATCCGAGAACTTCGTCCCCCGTGCCGTCCTCGAAAGCCAGGGCTCGGTACTGACCAACAAGTACGCTGAGGGTTACCCAGGCCGCCGCTACTACGGTGGTTGTGAATACGTCGATATTGTTGAGTCTCTCGCTATTTCCCGCGTGAAGGAACTCTTCGGCGCCGAGCACGCCAACGTTCAGCCCCATTCCGGTGCGCAGGCGAACAACGCCGTCATGCACGCACTGCTGACTCCCGGCGACACCATCATGGGTCTGTCCCTGGCACACGGTGGCCACCTGACCCACGGAATGAAGCTGAACGTCTCCGGCAAGCTGTACAACGTTGTGGCGTACGGTGTGGATGAGTCCGGCCGCGTTGACATGGAGCAGGTGCGTGAACTGGCTCTGGCTGAGCGCCCCAAGGTCATTATTGCCGGCTGGTCCGCATACCCCCGTCAGCTGGACTTCGCTGCGTTCCGCGCGATTGCTGACGAAATCGGCGCGTACCTGTGGGTGGACATGGCTCACTTTGCCGGCCTGGTGGCTGCGGGGCTGCACCCGAACCCCGTCCCGCACGCACACGTGGTCTCCTCCACCGTGCACAAGACCCTGGGCGGTCCCCGCTCCGGCTTCATCCTCTGCACCGAGGAGCTGAAGAAGAAGATTGACTCCGCAGTGTTCCCCGGTCAGCAGGGCGGCCCGCTCATGCACGTGATCGCTGCGAAGGCTACCGCGTTCAAGGTTGCCGCATCTGACGCGTTCAAGGACCGTCAGAAGCGTACCGTTGAGGGCGCACAGATCCTGGCGAACCGCCTGCTACAGCAGGACATGAAGGACGCAGGCGTTGCGATCGCCTCCGGCGGTACCGACGTTCACCTGGTGCTCGTTGACCTGCGCGACCATGCCCTCAATGGCAAGGAAGCAGAAGATCTGCTGCATGATGCCGGTATTACCGTTAACCGTAACGCTGTGCCGAACGACCCGCGCCCGCCGATGGTGACCTCCGGTCTGCGTATCGGTACCCCCGCGCTGGCAACCCGCGGCTTTGATGCTGAGGGCTTCACCGAGGTAGCTGACATTATCGCTTCGGTGCTGTTGCCGAACCCGGATATTGCCGCTCTGCGTGCCCGTGTTGATGCACTCTGCGCTAAGTACCCCCTCTACCAGGGCAGCGAGAACTGGTAGACCCATGAATGACCCCGTTCGCTTAATATTCCCAATGGATGCTGAGCGGACGGGGTTATTTCGCCCTCTTACTTTTGCCGCTCTACCTGCTACATCCATTGAAGGATGTAGCAGGGGAGCGGTACCTGCTAGGTACACACCCTAGAACCCAACACATAGATCGTCCGTTTCGGCGAACCCGCCACAACCTATGGAAGGAAAACAATGCCTCAGATTCTAGACGGTAACACAACCGCCGCAGCCATTAAGGCGGAGCTGAAGGAGCGCGTCGAGGCGCTCAAGGCTAAGGGTATTACTCCCGGCCTGGGTACCGTCCTGGTCGGTGACGACCCGGCATCTCGCTCGTACGTGGGCGCTAAGCACCGCGACTGTGCAGAGATCGGTATTAACTCCATCCGCCTGGACCTGCCCGGTGACATCACCCAGGAGGAGCTCGACGCAGAGATCGATAAGCTCAATAATGACCCGGCGTGCACCAGCTACATTGTGCAGCTGCCCTTGCCCAAGCACCTGGACACGAACCGCGTGCTGGAGCGTATCGCCCCTGAGAAGGACGCTGACGGCCTGCACCCGACCAACCTCGGCAAGCTTGTGCTGAACGTTTCTGAGCCGCTCGATTCCCCGCTACCCTGCACCCCTAACGGTGTCATTGAGCTGGTCAAGCGCCACGGTATCGACTGGAACGGTAAGAACGTTGTGGTGCTCGGCCGCGGCATTACCGTGGGCCGCCCGCTGGGTCTGCTACTGACCCGCCGCGAGGTGAATGCGACCGCAACCCTGGCGCATACCGGTACCGAGAACCTGGACGAGGTACTGCGCGAGGCTGACGTCATTGTCGCTGCTGTGGGTGTTCCGCACGTGCTGAAGGCTCACCAGGTCAAGGACGGCGCAATCCTGCTGGACGTTGGTGTTTCCCGCGCTGAGGACCCGGAGACCGGCAAAAAGAAGCTCTTCGGCGACGTCTCCCCGGAGGCTGCGCAGAAGGCATCCTGGGTTTCTCCGAACCCCGGCGGTGTGGGTCCGATGACCCGCGCGGAGCTGCTGGTGAACGTGGTTGAGACTGCGGAGCGTCAGGCGGCATAAGGCTCGCAGTATTTCAGAGCTGATATCTCAAAAGGGCGGTGCCCCGGTAGAACAATCTACTGGGGCACCGCCCTTCACACTATCATCACAAGAGAAAAAGGCAGATGCTAGAGAATCATCTCGTAGAAGTAGGCATCGGCAAGATACAGGGTCTCTGAGTACTCGACTGGGCTACCTTCTTCGGCGTAGCCGGTCGTGCAGACCTTGAACGCCGCCTCGCCCACGGGAACCTGGTGGTTGAACGCCTCGGCGTCGGCGTCGGTGAAGAGTGCTGCACTGATGCGTACGCGGGCGTGCTTAATGGCGTTGGGGATGCCAGCAAGCTGGTCGAAGGAGCTTGAAGCGCCGGACATTTCCGCCATCATAGTGTCCAGGGTGCTGCTTGCAGCAGCCTTCACAAAGTAGGAACGCTCAAAGCCAATAACTTCGCGGTCGGCAAGACGCAGACGGCACACGAACAGCACCTGCTCGCCCACCGGCACGGACAGATGGGTGGAGATTTCTTCGGTGGCGTCCATCCAGCGGGTCGCAATCATGCGGGTGGAGCCCCCAAAACCGCGGCGGCGCATATCATCAACGAAGGTGCCCACGCGCGGAATGTAGGTGGCGTCGGTGCGCTCGGCAACATAGGTGCCGGAGCCCTGCAGGTTGTAGAGCAGGCCGCGTTCAATCAGAACCTTTAGAGCGCTACGAACCGTCTGGCGGCTCACCCCAAAGTTCTGCTGAATCATGCGCTCGGTGGGCAGCTTATCGCCGGGCTTGCCGGGAATAATATAGCGCTGCTCAATGTAGTGGATAACCTGCTCGTACTTAGGGCCGGGAATCGGGGGTAGCTCGTAGCGGCTCTCAGCGTTGTGAGCAGTACTTTCGGATGAGGTGGTGCCTGCAGAATGTGAGGGGGCACCGTGGTCGGTGGTCTGTGAAGAGTGTGAATTCATCACCCAATAGTTTACTGTTCAGCCAGATAAAAAACGCGTACAAGTGAAAAATTCTCTTCCCTCAAACTGGCATAATTAAGACTATGCATTTTTCTAACACCCCTGCACCACGCCCGAGCGGTCTGCTTCGCGTGGCAAGCGTGAATGTGAACGGTATCCGAGCCGCCTATAAGAAGGACATGGCGGCGTGGTTGGCGAGCCGTGACATCGATATCCTCTGTCTGCAGGAGGTGCGCGCCCCCGACGCTATCGTGCGTGAGCTGCTGGACGAATCCCAGTGGCATATTCTGCACGCGGAGGCTGCTGCGAAGGGCCGTGCCGGCGTGCTGGTGGCGACCCGCCGCACCCCGAACTCAGCCGGTGAAGTCCTAGAGAACCAGCCGGTAGCAACCCGCTCGAATATTGGCGAAGAGTACTTTGATGATTCGGGCCGCTGGGTTGAGGCAGACTATGTTCTACCCAACGGTAAGACCCTGACGGTGGTCAGCGCCTACGTTCACTCCGGTGAGGTCGGCACCCAGAAGCAGGACGATAAGTACCGCTTCCTGGAGCGCATGCTGGTGCGCATGCCTGAGCTGGCAAAGCACTCGGACCACGTGCTCATCGTGGGCGATTTGAATGTGGGCCACACTGAGCTGGACATTAAGAACTGGAAGGCTAACCAGAAGCGTGCCGGCTTCCTGCCGGAGGAACGCGCTTACTTTGACCGTTTCTTCGGTGATATCGGCTACCGCGATGTGGCTCGTGAGCTGGCGGGTCAGGTGCCCGGTCCCTACACCTGGTGGTCTTACCGCGGTAAGGCGTTCGATAATGACGCAGGCTGGCGTATTGACTACCATATGGCGACCCCGGCGCTTGCCGAAAGCGCCGTGGAAGCGGTCGTGGATCGCGCGGCAAGCTACGATGAGCGTTTCAGCGACCACGCGCCGCTGGTGGTTGACTACCGTATCGGTGAGTAAGACGTGTACCCACGTACAGATAAGTTTTTGAAGATGTGCTGCACCGTCCGTAGCACCGCACAGGAAGAACTGCACAGGAAATAACTATGGCAGACGAAAAGAAGCCGGATAAATCCCTCATCCCTAATGCCTCTCAGCAGAAGGCGCGTATCTACTCGGGTGCGCAGCCGTCGGCTGATTCGATGCACCTGGGTAACTACATTGGTGCTGTGAACAACTGGGTGGCGTTGCAGGACGACCCGAATAACGAATGTCTGTTCTTCATCCCGGATATGCACGCCATCACCGTTCCTCAGAACCCCGAGGAGCTACGTGAGCGTACCCGCCTGACCGCGGCGCAGTATATCGCCTCTGGCATTGACCCGACCCGCACCCCGCTGTTCGTACAGTCGCACGTGCCCGAGCACGCCCAGTTGGCATGGGTTCTGAACTGCTTCACCGGCTTTGGTGAGGCGTCCCGAATGACCCAGTTCAAGGACAAGTCCCAGAAGCAGGGTGCTGAGAATGCCTCCGTGGGTCTGTTCACCTACCCGATTCTGATGGCTGCCGACATTCTGCTCTACCAGGTGGACGGCGTGCCCGTGGGCGAGGACCAGCGTCAGCACCTGGAGCTGACCCGTAACCTGGCTCAGCGCTTTAACTCCCGTTTCGGTGAGACCTTCGTGGTGCCCGAGCCGGTGATTCTGAAGGAAACCGCTAAGATTTATGACCTGCAGGACCCGACCTCGAAGATGTCCAAGTCTGCAGCCACGGACAAGGGCCTAATCAAGCTTCTGGACACTCCCAAGGCAACCCAGAAGAAGATTAAGTCCGCCGTGACCGATGACGGCTCCGTCATCGCCTACGACCGCGAGGCTAAGCCCGGCGTCTCCAACCTGCTCTCCATCTACTCGGCAATGACCGGCGAGAGAATCGACGAAATCGTGGCACGCTACGAAGGCAAGATGTACGGCCACCTGAAGGTTGACCTTGCCGATATCGTGGTGGAGCGCCTCACCCCGGTGCGTGAGCGTACCCTCGAGCTGATGGACGACCCCGCCGAGCTGGATCGCCTGCTGGCTGTGGGCGCATCCGCTGCCCGTGAGATCGCTACGGTCACCATTGAGAACGTGTACAAGAAGGTTGGCTTCTTGCCTGCCGCCGCAATCTAGCGCGCTGTTCAGCCAGTTTGGCTGAGGCGCTGCATGACCTGCACGATTGAGATGACAGCACAAGAGAACTCTTCGAGCCCCACGACGGCTCCTGTATCCCCGACCCTGAAACCTGGCCGCCGCTACCTGAGCGTTATTGCGCACGTGAGCGGTGAGAATGTTCAGCGCCTGGAAGAGTGGAAGCGCGCGGTAGCCGGTGGTGCGGTGGCGCCTATCAGCACCCACGTGACCGTGTACCTGACGGAGCTGAACGAGTCTCTACTGGTTGCGGTGCAGTCCCCGCAGTTCCGCGAGGCGCTGGACATGCCGCGTTTTGAGGCACGCTGGGGTTCGGTACACTCCTTCCGGCCGGTAACCGAGGTGGAGTACCTGAACCTGGAGGCGGGTAAGGCCGAGTTCGAGCAGATTCACCAGAAGCTGGTTGAGCTATTCGGTACCGGTGCGGCGTCATTCCCCTATGTGCCGCACGTGACCTTAGGCCACGGGCTCACGCAGGAGCAGGTGGCGAACGCCCTTGAGGTGTTTGACGCTCTGCCCGCTGAGCAGCGTACTTTCACTGTGGATCACCTGCACTGCTACTCCTACGACGGGCAGGACTGGGAAGAGATGAGGGTCCTGCCGCTGCGTTAGTAGCTGGCGTATAAACCTGATATACATTAAGAGAGATGCGACCGATAAGTTATCGGTCGCATCTCTCTTAATATTTTCGCTAGGTTTATCTCAGCGTGAGAGCCCTAGTGGGAGTGGCCCTCGTGAGCCTCGCCGGACTCGTGCGTGTCAGCTGAAGCCGAGGAGGAAGCAGCGCCGTGCGCCTCAGACTCAACCGGTGCAGCGTGCGAGGAAGAGACACCCAGAATCTCGTTCGGGGTCTTCGGAAGCTCCACGCTCATCAGCTCCTTTGGCGCTACTGGGTTCGACAGGGATACCGCAATGAGCTTCTTGGCCGCCGGGTCGGTCACGTAGGCGGTCTTACCGTCCACCCACAGAGCCGGACGCTCGTCCTGCCATGTCTCAGACTCGGTCCACGCCTCCATGAGCTGTACAGAGCCCAGTTCAGCGCCGGTTGCCGGATCGAAGATACGCAGCTTGCCGTCAGTGGTCAGCAACAGAGCCTCACCCTGAGGGCCGCGAGCCAGCGAACGGAAGGTGTAGCTCACACCAGAAGGCAGGGCATAGACGGTACGGGTTGCCGCAACAGTGTCAATAATGGAGAACTTCTCGGGGCGCTCCAGCTTAGCGTCCTTGTCGGTCTTGTAGTCCGCCAGAACGTACTGGGAGTCAGCCTTGCCAGACTGGTTGCCGGAACGCGAGTACGGGTCCTCGGGGTTAGTGATCTTGGTGAACTTGCCATCCTTATAAATGAGCGCGCCGTCGGAGCAGCCGATGGAGAATGCGCCGTCCTTGGCGATGGCTTCACCGTGAACGCCGGGGCAAGCGGGGCTCTCGGTGACGGTCTTGCCCTGAGCGTCCACAACAGCGGCACCAGTGCGGGTCTTCGAGTCGCCAACCGCTACCAGGTACTGGTCGTTGGGTAGCGGGATTGCGAAGCCGTGGTGCGGCTGCGGCAGGGTGACGGTGGTGGTCTCCAGCGAGGAAACTGTGCGCTTATCATGGGTCAGCTTTGCCGGGTCGTATACCGCGAAGGAACCGGTGCCGTCAGCGAATGCCGTGACCTTGCCGTTGTCCTTGATGACGTGACTGGTATGGTCAGCCACAAGAGACAGTGAAGACAGGGATGGGGACGTGGTGTAGTAGTGTGAATGGTCGCCGTGCGCTACGGACCATACGCCGGTGTCCAGGAAGGTGTAGCTGTTACCGTCTGCAACGACGAGGTGGCGATTATTGCCAGCATCGGAGAGGCGCAGAAAGCCTTCCTTAGGGATGTCTGCGAGCAGCTTCATGTCCTTGGCGTCGTAGACGAACACGCCGCCGTCGTAGGTGATAGCGACGCGGCTTGCCGCCCCCTTGCCTTCGGTGATGGGTGCGGGGGTAGTACTCGTGGAGGGTGGAGGCGCTGGGGCTGGTCTGTGCGTTCTGGGTGGTTTGGGCACCGCATGCGGTCAGGGTGAGTGTAGCTACTGCGCCGAATGTGCCGGCGCGGGTGAGGAAAAACTTACGGGTCATGTGCATCTACCAAGAGTAACATGAGAATGATTCTCTATATGGGGTGGTTCTTGGTGTGTCAGAGTCTGGAAGTGTAGTCTATGCGGGATGCGTAAGGCATTCTGTTGCTCCCACCCGGTTACAGAGAGCGTTCTTTCGTGCCCCACTAGGTAAATGCCTTGAACCCACCTGCGAAATGACCCAACGGGGCATAGTCATCGAGGCATAAGAAAACCGGCTCCCCTCCGAAAAGAAGAGAGCCGGTTTCTTAGAGGTATCTTTTGCTCGAGCAGGGTTTAAGTATCTGCGCGGGGGCAAAAATTTAGAGGAGGTTGTTCAGGCCTCGCGCCTTGACCTCACCCACTGCATCCTTGACAGCCTGTGCCTTGGAGCGGGGAGCGACCAACAGTGCGTCGGGGGTATCCACCACAACGATATCGTCGAGGCCAATGATAGAGATCTTGCGGTCGGTGTTCGCGACAATAATTCCGGAGCAACCGTGGTTGATAACGTTATCCTTCTCGCCGAGAATGGTCAGCTCTTCGCCGCTCTTCTCGGTGTTCAGGCGTGCCACAGCATCGAAGTCTCCCACATCATCCCAGCTGAAGGAGCCGGGAACCATGGCAACGTCGCCTGCTGCTGCTGCGGGCTCAGCCACGGCGTAGTCGATAGCAGTCTTGGGCAGGGTCTCCCAGACGCGGTCCATAATAGCCTCACGCTCGGGGGTGTCCCAAGCGTTAGCAATTTCCATGATGCCCGCGTACAGCTCGGGCTCGTTCGCCTCGAGGTGCTTGAGCATCAGGGCCGCCGGTGCTACGAACATGCCTGCGTTCCAGGTATACTCACCGGAATCCAGGTACTTCTGTGCGGTAGTGGCATCGGGCTTCTCCACGAAGGTGTCCACAGCCTGAGCATTGGGGGCGTCCTCAATGCCCAGGGACTCGCTGGCGTGGATGTAGCCAAACGCGCTGGAGGGCTCGGTGGGAGTAATGCCGATGGTAACAATCTTGCCGGTTGCTGCGGTGATGACAGCTTCGGTCACCACACGGTGGAATTCATCCACGGGGCTGATCACATGGTCAGCGGCGAAGGAGCCGATGATGGCGTCCGGTTCGCGGCGATGGATGATAGCGCAAGCCAGGCCGATAGCGGCGGCCGAATCCTTGGGGGAGGGCTCCAGTACCAGGTCAGCGGCACGCAGTTCAGGAATCTGCTGGGTGACCGCATTGGTGTGCGAAGTGCCGGTAACTACCATGACGGAGCCGTTGCTGAGATTGGTGAGACGGTCGTAGGTATCACGCAGCAGGGAATTGCCCGACGAAGTGAGGTCGAGCAGGAATTTCGGGGCATGTGCGCGGGATAGAGGCCACAAACGCGAGCCAACACCGCCGGCGGGAATGAGCGGGCGGAATCGAGTGAGTGCAGTATTCATCGATTCAAGAATAGCTTGTGAATTTGTCATATATCGAATTCTTTTACGTTTTGGCAGAAAGTGTCAGGGGACTCTCAGTGTTGTGATGTTTGAGGTTAGGATAAGGTAAGTTCCGCACAAACAGAGGGGAGTAGACGGTATCGCAAGAAAAATATGCCCTAATTCACTTTTAGAAGCTGTAAAAAAACCCCGAACAGGGTGTCAATAAGCTGTGAATTTACCTGATATCTTGGAAGTAACAGACGAACAAAAGCAGTCGGTGAGCACACAGCTGTGCCTGGAAGCTGGGGTCTAAAATTGCGGCACCAGAACCCAGACGCTCACCGTCGCAGCAGGAGGTTATTCAGTGTTGAATGGTTCTAAAGGAACCCTTTACCGCGGCCGCTGGGGCATGTGGTCCTGGGTTGCTCATCGCATTACCGGTATCGCGATTTTCTTCTTCCTTCTTGTACATATCCTGGATACTGCCGTCGTGCGTATCTCTCCGGAGGCCTACAATGGCGTACTGAGCCTGTACAAGAACCCCATCATGGGTCTGGGTGAGACCGCCCTTGTCGCCGCCATCGTCTACCACGCGTTCAACGGTATTCGTATTATCCTCATTGACTTCTGGAGTAAGGCAACCAACTCGCACGTGGAGCACATTCAGGCGAAGAACAAGGACGGCAACGTCGAAATCAGCCAGAAGGCAACCTACACGCACATCAAGATTCTTTGGGTTGTGCTTTTCCTCTGGGCAATTACCGTTGCTGGCTTCGCCGCACGCCACCTGCCGATCGTTTTCTCGCACATGGGAGGTCACTAAACAATGGCTACTCCGCTCAAGCCCCGCACCTATGTACCCCGTCTGCGTGATAACCGCATCGACGGCGTAAAATACAACCGCTCCTCCTCCAAGCGCAATAACTTTGAGATGTTCGCTTGGCTCGGTATGCGCCTGTCCGGCATCGTACTCGTCGTGCTAATTTTCGGCCACCTCTTCTCCAACCTTATGGTCGGCGACGGCATCCACGCCATCGACTTCGGCTTCGTGGGCGGTAAGTGGGCTAACCCCTTCTGGCAGGTCTGGGATCTGTTGCTGCTCTGGCTGGCTATGCTGCACGGTGCAAACGGCATCCGAGTCATCATTGATGACTACGCTGAGAAGGACCGCCTGCGCGTTTGGCTGAAGGTTATCCTTTTCGCAGCATGCGCATTCGTCCTGCTGGTTGGTACCCTCACCATCTTCGCGTTCGATCCCTGCCCCTCCGGCGCAGCGGCTGAACTGCTCCCCAGCTTCTGCTCGGCACGCTAACGGCGACGTATTCGAGACAAACGAAAACATCTAAAACACAGAAAGAACATCATGCAGGTACATAAGTACGATGTAGTGATCGTCGGTGCCGGTGGCGCAGGTATGCGTGCCGCCATTGAGGCCGGCCAGCGAGTTCGCACCGCGGTACTGACTAAGCTATACCCCACCCGCTCCCACACCGGCGCAGCACAGGGTGGCATGTGCGCAGCTCTGGCTAACGTTGAGGAGGACAACTGGGAGTGGCACACCTTTGACACCGTTAAGGGCGGCGACTACCTGGTTGACCAGGACGCAGCAGAAATCATGGCTAAGGAAGCTATTGACGCTGTGCTCGACCTGGAAAAGATGGGTCTTCCCTTCAACCGAACCCCCGAAGGCCGCATTGACCAGCGCCGCTTCGGCGGTCACACCCGTGATCACGGTAAGGCTGCTGTGCGCCGCGCGTGCTACGCAGCTGACCGTACCGGCCACATGATTCTGCAGACCCTCTACCAGAACTGCGTTCGCCACAATGTGGAGTTCTACAACGAGTTC
Organism: Rothia similimucilaginosa; assembly: GCF_029850875.1. GTDB lineage: Bacteria > Actinomycetota > Actinomycetes > Actinomycetales > Micrococcaceae > Rothia. The sequence continues at coordinate 79,107 of NZ_JAOVAM010000006.1, forward strand.
TACGTTCTCGACCTAATCCTGGTCAAGGACGAAGAGGGTAAGCCCCGCCCTGCTGGCGTCGTCTCCTACGACCTGGCAACCGGCGAGGTTCACGTCTTCCAGGCTAAGTCCGTAATCTTCGCATCCGGCGGCTGTGGCAAGATTTTCAAGACCACCTCCAACGCACACACCCTCACCGGTGACGGCATGGCTATCGCACTGCGTGCAGGCCTGCCCCTGGAGGACATGGAATTCGTTCAGTTCCACCCGACCGGCCTGGCTGGCCTGGGCATTCTCGTCACCGAGGGTGCTCGTGGTGAAGGCGGTATTCTCCGTAACGCTGACGGTGAGCGCTTCATGGAGCGCTACGCACCCACCATTAAGGACCTCGCACCCCGCGATATCGTGGCACGTGCAATGGCAAACGAGGTGCGTGAAGGCCGCGGCTGCGGTCCTCACAAGGACTACGTGCTGCTGGATCTGACCCACCTGGAGCCTTCGCACATCGATGAGAAGTTACCGGACATCACCGAGTTCGCTCGTACCTACCTGGCAGTGGAACCGCACCACCAGCCCATCCCGGTGTTCCCCACCGCGCACTACGCAATGGGCGGTATCCCCACCAACAACGAGACCGAGGTCTACCGCAACAGCGAAGAGACCATCCCCGGTCTCTACGCAGCTGGTGAGGTTGCTTGTGTGTCCGTCCACGGTGCAAACCGTCTGGGTACCAACTCCTTGCTGGACATCAACGTGTTCGGTAAGCGTGCAGGTCGCAAGGCAGCAGAGTACGCAGCATCCGCTGAGTTTGTACCCGTTCCGGACGATGCAGCAGATCGCGTTCTCAATATGCTCAACGGCATCCTCGAGGGCAAGGGCACCGAGAAGGTCGGCGCTATCCGTGCAGACCTGCAGAAGGCTATGGAAGCTGACATGCAGGTGTTCCGTACCGATGAGACCATCCGCGCAGCACTGGCAACCATCGCTGAACTGGAAGAGCGTTACCAGAACATCTCCATCCAGGACAAGGGTAAGCGCTTTAACCTCGACCTGCTCGAGGCTGTTGAGCTCGGCTTCCTGATTGAGCTGGCAAAGGTCATGTCCGTTGGCGCACTGCACCGTAAGGAATCCCGTGGTGGTCACTACCGCGAGGACTTCCCTAAGCGTGACGACGTCAACTTCATGAAGCACTCGATGGTCTACCTCGACCCCGAATCCGAGTTTGAGGGTGTCAAGGGCCTGCGATTCGAAACCAAGCCCGTTGTCTACACCCGCTACGAGCCGAAGGAGCGTAAGTACTAAAATGGCTGAAAACGAACTCCCCGAACCGGAATCCGTCAAGCTGTTTGAGGGTATGGCCGGCGGCGACTCCGATTCCATCCCCACGTACGATGTGGTCATCAAGATTCGTCGCTACAATCCGGAAGTTTCTTCCGAGGCGTACTGGGATGAATTCCCGCTGACCATGTACCGCACCGACCGCGTGCTGGATGCTCTGCACAAGATCAAGTGGGAGGTAGACGGCTCCGTCTCCTTCCGCCGCTCCTGTGCACACGGTATCTGTGGCTCAGACGCGATGCGCATCAACGGCCGTAACCGCCTGGCTTGCAAGACCCTGCTCAAGGACCTTGACCTGTCCAAGCCGATTACCGTTGAGCCTATTAAGGGTCTGCCCTGCGAAAAGGACCTCATCGTTGACATGGAGCCCTTCTTCCAGGCATACCGCGAAATCATGCCGTTCTTCATCAACGACTCGAATGAGCCTGAGCGTGAGCGCCTGCAGACCATTGAGGACCGTGCACGTTTCGATGACACCACCAAGTGCATCCTCTGTGCAGCATGTACCTCGTCCTGCCCGGTCTTCTGGACTGACGGTCAGTACTTCGGCCCCTCCGCTATCGTGAACGCACACCGCTTCATCTTCGACTCGCGCGATGATGCAGGCGACCTGCGTCTGGAGATCCTCAACGACAAGGAAGGCGTATGGCGTTGCCGTACCACCTTCAACTGCACCGAGGCTTGCCCCCGTGGCATCCAGATCACCAAGGCTATTGCCGAGGTGAAGCAGGCAATCCTGAGCCGCTCGCTCTAATCTGAGTACACGGTATCAGCTGATACAGCATTGACGATTCAAGCCGTCACCCACACCGGGTGGCGGCTTGAATATTTTTAACAGAAAAGGACCTGCTTCAAATCGTGGGGCAGAGCATTGAACGGTGCTTCGGCGGGCAGGAGCACTCTTCACAATCTGTCATAAAGTCATAGATATTCTCGAGAGCTGTCAGAAAGGGGCAGCGGGTAGGTAAACCTTGGCGGGCGGCGTTATTCTACTGTGTATGGTTTTCGCTAATTCTCGCTACGATTTGTCCACCCCCGTCTTCGACGACTGGGTGGGGCGCATGATGGGTACCCTCGTGCAGTTCCGCCGCGAAGTGCACGCCAACCCGGAACTTTCCTTCCGTGAAATTGCAACCACTGAGCGTCTCATGAACCGACTGCGAGAAGCCGGCATGAACCCCGTCGCCTGCGAAGGCAACGGCTGCTACGTCGATATTGGAAGCGGCCCCTTCGCTGTGGCTCTGCGCGCCGATATTGATGCTCTGCCCATTGTTGAGCAGACCGGTCTGCCCTACGCTTCCACCGTCCCCGGCGTGATGCACGCCTGCGGTCACGATATTCACCAGACCGTTATGCTCGGTGTGGCGCTGGCACTGCACGAGCTGAACGAGAAGACCCCGCTGGGCCGTAGCGTCCGCATTCTCTTCCAGCCCGCTGAGGAGCAGCTTCCCGGTGGTGCCGTACAGATGATTGCTCAGGGTCTGCTCAAGGACATTCCGCGTGCTTTTGCTCTGCACTGCGATCCGAAGGTGGACCTGGGGCAGATTGGTACCCGCATCGGCGCGATTACTAGCGCATCTGACACCATCAAGATTCATCTGAGCGGTCACGGTGGCCATACTTCCCGCCCGCACCTGACAGAGGACCTCATCTACGCCATGAGCCAGATTGCTGTGCAGGTTCCCGCAGTCTTGACCCGCCGTACCGACGTGCGTTCGGGCGTGCTGGTCGCCTGGGGTCAGGTCAGTGCTGGTGTTGCTCCCAACGCTATCCCCGCCGAGGGCTACCTCGCAGGCACCATGCGTTGCCTAGATGTTGAGGTTTGGCGTCAGGCAGGCAACATGCTGGATGAAGTCATCGAACAGGTTGCTGTCCCCTTCGGCGTGAGGGCGCGAGTGGAGCACATCCGCGGTGTGCCCCCGGTCGTCAATACCGACCTGGAAACCACTATGCTGGAGAACGCGGCTCGCGCCGAGCTGGGCGAAGACTCCATTGTGCTGGTTGAACAGTCCATGGGCGGCGAAGACTTCGCCTGGATGCTGCAGGAAGTTCCCGGCTCCATGTTCCGTCTGGGTACCCGTGCCCCCGGTGACCCCACCTATGATCTGCATCAGGGCGATTACGCCCCGAGTGAGCAGGCAATCGGTATCGGTGTGCGTGTTATGGCGGCAACCGCACTGCGCGCTGTCCGTTTTGAGTTGGCGAAGGCGGCGAAGGCGGCAAACCCCATCCGCGATGAGGCACGCTAAAGAGCTTTTGAAAGCTTATGCTGCAGTCTTGAAAGCGCAGCTCTATAACCGCGTTATGCCTTGAAAACTGTACAAGTTTCACCCCGTTACCTCTCACCGAGTAGCGGGGTGAAACTCTATGTACGCGATAGAATTAAAAGGATTATGAGGACATCTGCGTCATGTTCCCGCCCCCGTGCCCACACACCTGCGGAGGTTGAAGGAAATGGCGCATCATCACACGGCGCACGCCGGAGGAGGACACCCAATGAGCTTCTTTGGAATCGGCAAGAAGAAGTTGGATGAACAGTCGCGCGAAGAACAGAGCGCCGAAACTGCTAAGGTCCAGAAGGAACAGGCAAGCGAAGATGCTCCCAAGAACGCGCGACTGAGCCAGAAGATTATGGAACAGCAGCAGTGGGAGGACTCCCTGCGCCGCTTCGTGAAGTCTGAAAGCGCACGCCACCAGAACCACGACGAAGAGCAGAACGAAGAGCACCGCGCTGTTGAGGACCTCAAGCGTGCCCTCTTGCACGGCGATGAGAAGGTTGAAGAATCTTCCGCTGCTGATGAGCTGACTGAGGAACAGGAACGTCGTAGCATGCTGGCTGCGCTTGGTACTTTCCCCCAGGAATCTGAGGAGCCTGTTGAAGCTGAGCAGGTAGCTGAGGGCCAGGATGTTGAAGAAGACGCCGCCCCGGTTGCTGAGGCTGCTCAGCCCGCTACCCCCGCGTTCCTGCGCGATGACGAAGAAACCGAAGCTGAGGGCGCATCTGTCGAGGCTAAGGAATCATCATCGGCCGATGTCGAGGAACCGAAGGACGCAGCAGAGAACGCCCATTCCCAGTTTGAGGAGCATCTGCGTGCTCTGCGTGCACAGAACACCGAAGATACTGCTGCTGAGGTCGCTGAAGCGACTGCAAGTGAGGCAGAGGGAGGCGAAGAGCTTGAGGTTGTTGAGGCTGTTGGAGAGGCTGCCGACAACAAGTCCAAGAGCGATTATTCTGCATCTGAATCTGTAGCTGAGGACTCCTTGACCGTAGAAGACCTGAAGACTGCCCGCACCCGCGCAGCTGTCACCGAGGCGCAGAACGCCGGTTTGGATGATTTGGCTGCCGCCTACGCTGCTCGACTGGGCATTACCCTCGACAGCGATGAGGAGACTTTCGGCGAGGTCGCTTCCGATGAGGTAATCGCTGAAGAAGCTACTGCTGATACACCCGAAATTTTTGAGGTTGCTGAAACTGAAGAAACCGTTGACCTCACCGCTGCTTTAGCAGAAGATACAGAGCCTGTTACCGCCGCTGAGGAAGAGCAGATTGAGGCCGTCGTTGAGGCGCCCGAGTTGCTGGCATCTGAACTTACTGAGGAAGAAAACAGCGCTGAGGAGCCCGTTGAGAGTGCTGTAACCCTGCCCGTTCCACCCAAGGAACGCGCTCTCTACAGCCTGACGGAGCTCATGCACACCCGCGGTTCGGGCACCATGAGCCTGGAACTGCGCCATGTTGATGAGGATATGCACTACCGTCTGCTGCACCGCGGCCGTGAAGTTGAAACCGGCATTGTCGTGCCCGGCGTTGACTGGTTCGCACCCGTTGCGGCGCTGTACACCGAGGCTCAGCAGGCAGGCGCAACCTGGAACCGCGCGGCTGTTTCTCTGAAGCCTCATCTGGGCGACGGCCTGGAGGTTCACGCATCCTACCTGGGCGCTGCGGACGGTCAGACTATCAGTGAAAGCTTCCTGCTGGAAGGCTCCGCTGTCGAGGCTAAATCCGTTGCGACCGCTGAGGTTACCTCGCAGGATGAGCCTCAGGAAGCTGCTGTTCAGAGCGTTGACTCGGTTGAGGCTGAACGTGAAGCTATTGAGCGTAAGCTTGAGGCGGAGCGCGCCGAGAAGCAGGCTGCGAACGAGGCTGAGGCTACTGTTGAAGTCGCTGAAGAGCCTGTAATTGAGGCTGCTGAAGAGGATATCTCTTCGGGTCTGCTGACCGCCGCTGGTCTTGCTGCTGCGGCTGGTTCTGCCGTCGCTGCTTCTGTGCAGGAGAAGGAAGACGCAGAGGAAGCTGTTGAAGCTTCTGACGAGCCTGCCCAGACTGAGTTTGCGCCGGTTGAAGCTGACTTTGAGTATGACTACGAGAATGACCCTGTATTTGGCGCGGCTACCGTAGAATCCGAAACTGAGCAGGCTGAAGAGCTCACCGCCGAACCATCTGAGATTTCTGAGGCCTCTGTCCACGAGTCTGATGAGTCTGGTGAAGATATGGAAGCTGCTCTGGCCGCCATCGTTGCCAACGCTCAGAAGAAGCTGAACACTGAGGATGCAGCAGCCCCCGCAGTTGCTGAGGAAACACCCGCTGAGGATGTTTCGGCTGAGGACGTTTCGGCTGTCGCCCCCCTGGCCGCAGAGTCCTTCATCGTGGACCGTACCCAGCCCGTTGAAGAAGCTGCAGAAGAACCGGCCGTAGAGCAGACCGAAGAGCCCGCCCTGCCCGCGTTCCTGGACGATTCTGAACTGCTGCCTGAGCCCGAGGCCTCCGTTGCATCTGCTGAAGCGTACGCTGAGGAACCTGCCCTCGAAAATGTTGAGTCTGCCGATGAGAGTGCATCTGTGGCTCCCGGCTTGGCTGGTGCTCTTGCTGCAGCTGCCGCAGTGGGTACCGCCGGTGCTGCTGCGAAGGCTACCGAGGCAAAGGCTGCTGGCGTTCAGGAAGAGCCCGCTGAGAAGGTTGCTGAGCTCAAGACCGTTGAGGTGACCCCCGCAGCCAAGATTGCTGAGGCTCCCGCAACGGTTGCATCCGCCTCCGAGGCCACCGCTCAGGCTACCCCTGCAGCACCGGTTGCAGATGCGGCACCCGCTGTGGGGACCATCCCGGTTGCCCTGCAGGAGAGCACCCCGGCAGGTATCTCCTCCAGCATCTCGGCATCCGCGCTAAGCGAGCACAACCAGTTGCCCACCATCGTGGCTGAGCCGGACACCCCCTCCGTGGCGGTACAGAGCCCGCTGGCTCCCTCGGAGACTCAGCTGGCATCCGGCAATCTGGTGCTGACTCAGACTCAGGTCGCTCAGCGTCTGGCACCGGTCGTCGAGCATCTCTTCGGTGAGAACGGCACCGCAAAGGATGCCACCACCGTGCTGATTCGTGTGCGTGCTCTCGGCTCCTATTACGATGCCCTAACCCACGTGCGCCGCAACGGCTTCTGGGAGCAAGTCCGTACTTTCGAGCTGATTCCTGAGACGCTGATGGATATCCCGGCACTAAAGACTGACTCGTACAGCGAGGGTGAGGGCTCGCCGCTAGCTATGAGCCTGACCTTCACCCCGGGTGTGCCAGTTCAGGCGGCATTCGATTATGCGAATGAGCAGGCGTTTGTTACCTACCCGCGTCCGCTGGATGCTGAGCGTTATGTCGAGGAGCTGCGTATGTTCCCGCGTCTGGGTTCGAAGATCCCGGCTCATATGACGAGTGCGCTTTCGCACTGGAACCTCTAACCCCGTGTAAAGTGCGGCGCGCCGGCTCTCCGTGTGGGGGTCGGCGCGGCGTGCTATGTTTGTCTTTTTTCGATGAGGAAGGTTGTTATGGCTGAGATTCCTGGTACTCCTAATCCTGAGACTTCTGCGGCGCAGAATATTCATGACACTGCTGCCCGTGCCGCTGAGGTCTTCGGTGCCCTGGTGGAAACTATGGCGCTGCTGCGCGCCCCGGGTGGTTGCCCGTGGGACGCTGAGCAGACTCACGTCTCCCTCATCCGCTACCTGGTGGAGGAAACCTACGAGGTTGTTGAGGCCGTAGAAACCGGTGGTGAGCCTAATATGCCGTTGCTGTGCGAAGAGCTGGGTGACGTGCTGCTGCAGGTGGTGTTCCACTCCGATATTGCTGCGGCGAACCCGCAGGGCTTCGATATTGTGCAGGTCGTTGAAGGTCTGGTGCAGAAGCTTCGTTCGCGCCACCCGGATGTGTTCGAGGCTGGGTTTGAGGGTTCTTCGGAGGCGCCCCGTACCGCGGCTGAACAGCAGGCGGCCTGGGACGCGTTGAAGAAGAAGGAAAAGAGCGAGCGCGGCGCGTTGGATGGTGTGCCGCCGCATCTGCCGGCGCTTGCTATGGCGGAGAAGACTGCGTCGAAGGCACGTAAGGCAGGTATTATTTTGCCGCCGGAGCCGACGAGCATGGATGATGACCTGCGCTATATGCACACTGAGGAGGAGTTCGGTGAGTTGCTGTTTGCGTTGGTGAGCCGTGCTCAGCGTAACGGCCTGGATGCTGAGCGCGCCCTGCGTTCGTACACTCGCCGCTATATTGCTCAGCATACTCATGATGAGCCGAGCTACTAGACACGCTGGTCGAGTTCTTCTCGAGGTGCTTTGAAACCTGTCCTCTGAGGGAATAAGAGGTTTCAAAGCACCTTCTATTTGTTTGGGCTCATGTTGTGCTTTGAGCGGGTACCCACACTCTCTTTCTGTGGGGAAGCGTAGGTCTTGTTCCGCTTTGTAGCGCACGACTAATGGTTATTGAGACCTTCATTAAGGCAGCAAAAAAGCGGTGGCAACTAGTGTGTTTGTGTGGGACTTTTGCTAAAATTTAGGGGACGCGACTTGTCCACTACCGGGTGAGCCGTTCACATCCTTGACATCCCAAAAGGAGAACAATTCATGGCTGTTATTACCGCAGTTCACGCACGCCAGATCCTGGATTCCCGTGGCAACCCGACCGTTGAGGTTGAGGTTCTGCTCGAAGACGGTGCTTTCGCACGCGCAGCTGTGCCCTCGGGCGCATCCACCGGTGAGTGGGAAGCTGTTGAGCGCCGCGATGGCGACAAGTCCGTATACCTGGGCAAGGGTGTTCTGGGCGCAGTGAAGTCTGTTATCGAAGAAATCGCTGAAGAGGTCATCGGCATTGAGGCTTCTAACCAGCGCGCTGTTGACGCAGTCATGATTGCTCTGGATGCAACCAACAACAAGGGCAAGCTGGGCGCAAACGCAATCCTGGGTGTCTCTCTGGCTGTTGCTAAGGCCGCTGCTGAGTCCGCTGACCTGCCCCTGTACAAGTACCTCGGCGGCCCGAACGCTCACGTTCTGCCCGTCCCCATGATGAACATCCTCAACGGTGGTTCTCACGCAGACTCCAACGTTGACATCCAGGAGTTCATGATTGCTCCCATCGGCTTCGACAACTACTCTGACGCTCTGCGCGCAGGTGTTGAGGTTTACCACTCCCTGAAGTCCGTGCTGCACGACCGCGGCCTGGCAACCGGCCTGGGCGACGAGGGTGGTTTCGCACCCAACCTGGAGTCCAACGCAGCTGCACTGGACCTGATTGTTGAGGCAATCGAGAAGGCTGGCTACAAGCCGGGCGAGCAGGTTGCACTGGCACTGGACGTTGCTTCCTCCGAGTTCTACAACGACGGCGCATACGAGTTCGAGGGCCAGAAGAAGTCCGCAGCTGAGATGAGCGCATACTACGCTGACCTCGTTGCAAAGTACCCCCTGGTTTCCATCGAGGATCCCCTGGACGAGAACGACTGGGAGGGCTACAAGACCCTGACCGAGCAGATTGGTGATAAGGTCCAGATTGTCGGTGACGATCTGTTCGTGACCAACCCCGAGCGTCTGGCTCGCGGTATCGAAGAGGGCGCAGCTAACGCTCTGCTCGTGAAGGTGAACCAGATTGGTTCGCTGACCGAGACCCTCGACGCAATGGAGCTGGCACAGCGCCACGAGTACCGTTGCATGGTTTCTCACCGTTCCGGTGAGACCGAGGACGTCACCATCGCTGACCTGGCTGTTGCAACCAACGCTGGCCAGATCAAGACCGGTGCTCCCGCACGTTCCGAGCGCGTTGCTAAGTACAACCAGCTGCTGCGCATTGAGGAAGAGCTGGGCGAGGCAGCTGTTTACGCTGGCAAGTCCGCATTCCCCCGCTTCAAGGCATAATAACGCTTGAAGGTTGCGGGATGTTCTGCTGAACGTCCCTGAACAGGCCGGGTCGAACCCGATACATCGTGATGTAATTCATCACGTCATGTATTGTGGGTCGGCCCGGTTTTTCCTTGTCAGCGCCATATAATCAGCCATATACGTTCACTCACGCATCACATAGGAAAATCATGACTGTCTGCTATCTCATCCTCGCCCATAAGTACCCGGAGCAGTTTAAGAAAATTGCTCGACATATTCTGAATTCTGGTGGGGTATGCGTTGCCCACATTGATAAGAAGGCCAATCTTGACGACTTCTACGTCGAGGGTGTGTCTTACGTTCGTGAGCGTGAGAACGTGCGTTGGGCCGGTTACTCTGCGGTGAAGGCAACTCAAAAAATGCTTGCCCAGGCTTTAAAGGAGTATCCGGAGGCAACTCATTACGCATCTATTACGGGGCAGTGCTATCCTGTGCGTCCTCTTCGCGAATACGCTGATTTTCTTGCCCGGCCCGAAAATCTGGAGCGCTCCTGGGTAAGCTTCTACGCTCTGGCTCCCGGTATGCGAAACTACAAGCTGGTTCAGTACCGCGAATACAAAGACTTTGAAGGCCTGCTGCCTGAAGGGATTATCCGCAGGGGCGTACGCAAAGTGTATTACAAGATTTCGAAGATGTTCCCCCGCAAGAATTTGCCCGTCCAGTTTTATCAGGGCTCGGCCTATTGGACGATTTCTCGTTCGGCTGCACTTCAGGTGATGGACTTTTTGAAAACTCCGAAGGGCCGAGAGGTTACCAAGATTTTCCGTTCTGCCCCTATGCCTGACGAGATGTGGATGCAGAGTGTACTCCTCAATACGCCCGCTCGTGAGAGTGTTGAGGCATGGGCAACCGATGGTCAGCTGGCACCGGGCACAAAGCATTCGGAGAACCACGCAAATCACCATTACATCGACTGGAGCGGGATGGGAGCTCACCCTGAGGTGCTCACCGAGAAAGATCTCCCTGTCATCCTAGAATCAGGAAAGTGGTTTACGCGTAAGGTTGAGCCCCAGGCATCTGCCCAGCTCATTGATGCTCTGGATGCCATCCAGCGCGGATAATGATGGGTTCTCCCCTTCAATTCAGGGGTGCTTTTAACGAGGGGCGACGCTATCTCCGTTGGGGGTAGCGTCGCCTTTTGCTCTACCTGGGTGGATGTCAGCACCCCACCCGAACACATAGCGAAAAAGCCCGAAGGTCTTTCAAAACGGCCCCGGAAGTAGCTCCAGAGGGAACGCTCAGGTGAGTGTACAAACCCGGGTAGAATATGAAGGAAGCGTTTAGCGGTACAGAACGGAACGAAGGATAGAGCAATGAGCCAGCGAGCAAACCAGCAGCCCCGGTCGCACTCAAAGAGTTCCACCGGACCCGCTCAGGGCACTGTCTCCTCCAATGCGCCCCGTGGTGCCGCGAAGCAAGCCCGCCCCTCCCTGGTGAAGAAGGTAAGCGCTCTTTTCTTCGGTGTGGGTTTGAACAGGCGTCACCCTGAGCGTGAACGTCAGGCTCAAGCTCGTCGTGAGGAGCGTGCCCGCCGCCGCGCCGCTGAGCAGCAGGGCCGTGAAGAAGACGGATACGACGCCCCCGTGGCAGCTCACATGTTCTCTGGACGTAGCTTCCTCACTACTGTTGTGGTGGGTGTGATTGCGCTCGGTACCGCATACCCGGTGGTTACATACATTGAGCAGGACCGGGAAATCAAGCAGATCAACGCGCACATTTCTCAGCTACAGCAGGAGAACGCTCAGCTGAAGGCAGAACAGACCTGGTGGAATGACGAGAACTATGTTCGCCAGCAGGCACGCAGTCGTCTCTACTATGTGAACCCTGGCGATACCCCGTACGTTGTCACCGGCATTACCGAGGATTCTTCGAAGGCGGACGGTACTTCTGCGAACGCGAAGGACGCCCCTGAGGAAGCCTGGACCACGAAGGTTTGGAATTCTCTCGAGAAGAACTAGCCCCAGTCACCGGCAGGAACCCTGCCCCTGGAAAACACCCAGTATAAGCGGACGAGGCGACCCCTCGTTCCAGAAACTTAGGAATATGAGCACCGAAAACACTATTGAAGAGCTGAAAGCACGCACCCCCCGCGGCTTCGGCGTAACTGTTGAAACCCTGACCCCCACCGGGCAGGACATCCGTGTTCTCTCAGCACAACTGGGCCGCAGGGTCCGCGACGTGGTTGAGATCCCGGCACGTTGCGTGTGCGGTAACCCGCTCGTGGCTGCGACCGCGCCGCGCCTGAGTAACGGCACCCCCTTCCCGACCGTGTTCTACCTCGCGCATCCGGTGATTACCGCTGCGGCTTCCCGTCTGGAAGCGGGCGGCCTGATGTACGAGATGACCGACTCGCTGGCTGAGGACGCAGACCTAGCGGCACAGTACGCTGCCGCGCACGAAAACTACCTGGCTGAGCGTGAGCGAATCCGCCTGATCAGCGGCACCGAAGAGGTCCCGGAGATTGACGGCATCTCTGCCGGCGGCATGCCGACCCGCGTGAAGTGCCTGCACGCCGTTATCGGCCACACCCTGTCGGTGGGTCGCGGCGTGAACCCGATGGGTGACCGCGGCTTGGACGCTATCGCCGCGTGGTGGACCCCTGAGATCTGCTCCTGTGACCCCGCATGGCGTGAAGAAGCCTAAATACTGATTCTGGTGCGCCCGCATCGTCTTGAGGGACGGTGCGGGCGCATAATAGATAGAAGAAAGAGCGCCGAAAAGCGAAAATTTTTCGCCTGCGGCGCTCGCTGTGCCTTTGGCGCTGAATGTTTATTGAAGACCTGAAAGGAACACACCGTGCGCGTTGGTGCCATTGACTGCGGTACGAACTCTATTCGCCTGCTGATTGCTGATTCCATTACTGAGGTAGTGGACGGGGCTGAGAAGACCGTCCTGAAGGATGTTGTGCGTGAGATGCGCATTGTGCGTCTGGGTCAGGGTGTGGACGCGACCGGCTGGCTGGCGCAGGAAGCGCTGGACCGTACTTTCGGTGCGGCTCGTGAGTACGCGCAGTTGCTGAAGGAGCACGGCGCTGATTCGGTGCGTTTCGTGGCGACCAGCGCGACTCGCGATGCGGGTAACCGCCAGGTGTTCGTGGACGGAATCCGCGAGATTTTGGGTACTGAGCCTGAGGTCATTAGCGGTGATGAGGAAGCTGCACTGTCCTTTGCGGGTGCGGTGCGTGCTGTCGGTTACGGTGATGGCGACACTCTGGTGTTCGATCTGGGCGGTGGTTCGACTGAGTTCGTGCTCGGTGACGACGAGTTGGGCGTGAAGGCTTCCCGTAGTGTCAATATTGGTTGTGTGCGCTTGACTGAGCGTCACATGCTCAGCGCCCCGGCGACCGAGTCTCAGATTGCTCGCGTTGAGGCTGATACTGACGAGGCTCTCGATGTTGCGCGTAAGACGGTTCCCCTACAGAATGCGCGCCGCGTGGTGGCAGTGGCTGGCACCGCGACCACTGTGGCTGCCGCTGCGCTGGGTCTGGACCGCTACGATTCTGAGGCTATTAACGCTCAGAGCTTCTCAGTAGAGACCGTTCAGAAGACTGCCCGCTGGTTGGCTTCGCTGAACCGTACCGAGCGTGAGGAGCTCGGTTACATGCACCCCGGTCGGGTGGATGTGATTGGTGCCGGCGCGACGATTTACGCCCGCATCCTGACCCGTCTGAACGAGATGACTGATGGCGCCGTGGATTCGGTGACCGTCAGTGAGCACGACATTCTGGACGGTATTGCTCTGTCCCAGCTGTAGGCGTGAGCGCTCGCGCCGTGAACCGATGGTGGTTCACGGCGCAGCTCAGCTTGAGGAGTTTTAATGTTTCATTCTGAGCGTCGGCGAGGTATGCCCCTGACCGGCTGGTCTCTTGTGCTGTTTTTCGCCTGTGTGTCTCGTGTATTTGGTGTGTGCGTCTCGGTTGGTTCTGACCGAGGCGCTACTCGCCGCATCCGTAAGGATGCAGCTTTGGGTGCCAGTGCCGCGTTGACTCTTCTGCCGTTGTGGATCCCGCTGGCGCCTGCCGCCTGGGCTACAGACCCGACTCCTTCCGCTTCTGCGTCGCCGAGCCCGAAGAGGGAGGTGACGGCGACTCCTTCGCCGTCGGGTACTGCGGTGCTGAAGACTTCTGCGACTCCGAGTCAGGGCACGTCGACTAAGAATGGTGATGATGTTCGTCAGCGTGAGTATTGGCTGAATGAGTACGGTATTACGTCCTTGTGGTCGCAGGCTACGGGTAAGGGTGTAACGGTTGCTGTGATTGATACGGGCGTGGACGGTACTCACCCGGATCTTGAGGGTAATGTTCTGCGCGGTTATGACGCTTCGGGCGTCGGTAGCGAGGACGGCTGGAAGGGCCTGGGCGCTGAGCCGATGCACGGCACGGAGGTCGCTTCTCTGATTGCCGGTCACGGTCACGATACGCAGGGTTATTCTGCGATTGCGGGTCAGCCGGGGAAGCCGACCGGTGTGATTGGTGTAGCTCCCGATGCGAAAATTCTGCCGATTTCGCTGAATATGGGTACGACCGGCGGTAAGAGCATTGATGAGCAGATCCCGGCGGCGGTGCGTTATGCGGTCGATAATGGGGCTCAGATTATTAACATGTCCATCGGCTCGAATAAGACGAGTTGGCCGCAGAGCTGGGATGAGGCGTTTGCCTACGCTGAGCAGAAAGGCGTGCTGATTGTCGCGGCTGCAGGTAACCGCGGTAGCGGCTTGACGCAGGTTGGTGCTCCGGCGACGATTCCTGGCGTGCTGACCGTGGGTGGTATTGACCGGAATAAGCAGGTTTCTGAGGGGTCGTCTACTCAGGGTATTTCGATTGCCGTGGTTGCTCCGAGTACCGATATGATTGCGGCTGCCCCGGGTAACGGGTACATGATTTGGTCTGGTTCTTCGGCTGCTGCCCCGCTGGTGACGGGTGTTGCAGCGTTGTTGAAGCAGAAGTATCCGAAAGAGTCGGCGGCTCAGTTGGCTCAGCGGTTAATTGCTTCGGCTGATGATGCTGGTGCGACGGGTCGTGACCCTTTGTATGGTTACGGTATTTTCAATCCGCAGGATGCGATGGCTCTAGCGTCACCTGCGGTGACGGCTAATCCCTTGGGTTCGATTTCTGAGTGGATTGCTGTGCACCGCAAGCAGCAGGTGAGCGTTCCGACTCCTAACGATGCTGCGCCAGTCCATGAGGAGGGTGAGAGCATTGTGAAGGCGGCTGCGCCGGATGCGCGTCGCCCTCCGGAGGATCGTGGCTGGTTGCCGCCGGTGATTTTGGCGGCGCTGGTGTTGTGGCTGACGATTATTACGGCTGGTTCGGTGCATCGTTTGCACAGGATGCATGTGAGCGCGGGGCAGGTTGCGCAGATGGCTCGTGCGGCGGCGCATCATCAGGGGTCTCACCGGGGTACTCGCCGGGGTACTCGCCGGGGTACTCGCCGTGTGTCGAAGAAGTCTTAAGAAACTGCACGGAAGAGTGCTCGCCGGACCCCTCGTTAGCACTGTTTGATGACGTTTTTCTGTTGTACAGGGGCTTTTCTGTTCGCCTGGGGCTGACTTTTGAGTTGGCCCCAGGTTTTATTGTTTGGGATGGGATTTCTGGCGGGACAGGCAGTAGTAAACGAAAATATCGAACACACCGCACAAAAATTAGAAAGGGTATTTTTGACCGTAACCAGCATCAAGGGGTGAACCCAGTTCAGATGCGCAAAACTTTTAACTTAGGGTCAGCCCAAAAGGGGCCATAGGTGCGAAATTACCTAAACAAAGGCGTAAAATAGAAGACAACAGGTATGTGATAGACAGGCTCGTGCTGCTAGCCACTTCGCGTTGCGTAAGGACTTCCAGAGCGGGCCGCTTTGTTCGTCAGGGGAGCTTTCGGAACGAGCCGAAAGTTGCACATACCACCCTACCGGGGCTACCGAACCTCGGTACCTAAAGACTAGGAAGTAACAAAATGGCATTCACTAAGGTGGTACAGGACCGTCCTCGCGTCCTGATTGTCGGTGGCGGCTACGTCGGCTTCACCGTTGCTAAGAAGATCCAGAAGGCTATCAAGGAGACCGGTGGCGTTGTCACCATCGTTGAGCCGAACCCCTACATGACTTACCAGCCCTTCCTCCCCGAGGTTGCAGCAGGTTCAATGGAAGGCCGTAACGCAACTGTGCCGCTGCGCCAGCACCTGAGCGACACCGAGCTGATTCCGGGCCGTATTACCTCCGTCAACCATGCAAACCGCACCGCTATCGTGGAGCCCACCGACAACGGTGAGCCCTTCGAGCTGAAGTACGATGAGATTGTTCTGGGTGCAGGTGCTGTGACCCGTGCATTCCCGATTCCGGGTCTGGCAGAGGTTGCTATCGGTCTGAAGACTATTGAAGAGGCAGTTTCTGTTCGTAACTGGGTTCTGGATCGCATCGAGGTTGCATCCATGCTCAATGATGCTGAAGCACGTCGTCGTGCCCTGACCTTCGTCATTGTTGGTGGTGGCTTCGCTGGCGTTGAGACTATCTCCGAGCTCGAGGACATGGCACGCGTTGCTGTTGAGCGCAATGAGCGTCTCTCTGTTTCTGACCTGCACTTCGTCATGGTTGAGGCTGCACCGCGCATCATGCCCGAGGTTCCCGCAGACCGTGCAGAGAAGGTTGTTGCAGAGCTGCGTGCACGCGGCATCGAGATCCTGCTGAACACCTCCCTCTCCGACGCAACCGACGGTAACCTGCAGTTGATCAACATGGCTGACAAGTCCCCCGCAGGCGAGGTCAAGACCGACACCCTGATCTGGACCGCAGGCGTGGCAGCATCCCCGATGCTGAAGAACACCGACTTCCCGATCGACGAGCGTGGCCGCGTTCGTGTGAGCGCAGACCTGCGTGTTACCGGTGATGATGGCGTGCTCGAGGGTGCTTGGGCTGCAGGCGACAACGCGGCTGTTCCGGATCTTTCCGGTGGCGGCGTGGGCGGCTTCTGCGTTCCCAACGCTCAGCACGCTTCCCGCCAGGCTGTTGTTCTGGCTAAGAACCTGCTGGCTGCTCGCCGCGGCGAGCCCCTGACCGACTACTACCACGAGACTATTGGTGTTGTGGCAGGTCTGGGCCTGTGGAAGGGTGTTGCAAACTTCAAGGGTAAGACCATTGGCGGTCCGCTGGCGTGGATTATGCACCGCGGCTACCACGGCTCTGCAATCCCCACCACCGAGCGTACCGTTCGCGTGATGACCACCTGGGCTCTGAACCAGATTTTCGGTCGCGACACCTCCTCGATTCGCCACCAGCGTTCCCCGCGTCTGGCATTCCAGGAGGCAACCGGTACTGCACCGGCACGCCAGAAGGCAAAGCTCTAAAATAGCCTGACTTAGGGGTATTCCCCTGGGATAGCGCACTTGAGATAAAAAGCAATGGGTGGTGTGGAAGACTTTGGTCTTCTGCACCGCCCATTTTTGTGCCCGGGGGGGGGGGAGTATCTGCTGTGTGCAGTCGCTCACCGGTATGTGCTGTTGCGATTTCTTGTAGTTAGAGCGTGGGGAACTCATTGAAATATGCTTCCGCTTAGGTGTGGGTGCGTTTTCGTGGAATAATAGGTATTCGTACCCCTAACTATGCGGGGTGCGCCCTCATAGTCCAATTGGCAGAGACAGAGGACTTAAAATCCTTGTGTTCTGGGTTCGAGTCCCAGTGGGGGCACTGCATAGAGACGCGTAGATGCGCGGTATAGAGATAAGCGGCGGCTCTTCCCGTAGGGGAGGAGCCGCCGCTTGCGTGTCTGGGGTTTTGTGGGGTTCAAAAAGGCGATGCCCCCGGACCAATGCTATCGGGGCATCGTGGAGTGGCGGTGCGGGCTGTCGCATTCCGCGCTCTCTCTTCACTGCGGGTAGATGCAGTCGTTCTCTGCCGGAATCAGGGCGGCCGGTGGTGAAGCCTGAGTGAACCTATCGGCAATTATCTGCCTTCGGGAATTGTGTGTGGAGGCAAGAAACGGTTCAAAGCTTACTTGCGGTGCGCGGTAATCAGTGCATCGATGGAGAACTTGCCTGCGCCGGTGAGAGTGAGGGCTGCTGCCACTGCGGCGAGGGTAAGGACGTATTCGTAACCGCCCTTAGATGCGGAGAAACCTGCTGGGAGGTGGACGAAGAAGAGTGCGCCGCTCATGGATATGACGGATGCGGCTGCCGCGATGCGGGTGCCTGCACCTAGGATAATCATGATGCCGCCGACTAGTTCGGTTACCATAGCGAAGTATGCTGCTGCGGCTGCCATGGGGATACTCATCTGCTCGAAGGAGGCGATGGTACCCGCGGGAGTCCATTCGAATGCTTTCTGGGTTCCGTGCATGATCATGACAAAGCCGAAGACGAGTCGGAGGATGAGCAGACCAGTGGATTTCGTGGTGGTGTTGTTCATACCTTTAAGCTTGACAAGTAAAGTTTTACAATTCAAGTGAATTTAGCTCGCAGAGGGAAATAGGGTGCAAAAAGCAGTGAAAATGGGGCTAAAAAGTGACTTGCGCCCTAAGAATGGGGGTTTAGATGACGTTTTGTGACGGCGCTCAACTCTCAAGAACGCCCGCATACCATCTTTCGGAGCTGAAAAACATGAGACCCTAGAAGAGACACAGCCACAGATGCACCCCCGCCTGAATGGGGTAGCAGGGGCAGAAAGGCATCGCATGCAGACTAGACCCTCCATTATTGCTGTCGATATGGACGGCACATTCCTCACCGACTCCAAAACTTTTGACACCGAACGTTTCTCACGCATCCTGCCCCGCCTGCAGGCGCTGGGAATCCATTTTGTCGTGGCGAGCGGAAACACCTACGCCAAGCTACAGGACTATATGCGCGGCTTTGAGAACCAGAGCCTCATCTACATTGCAGAGAATGGTGCGTACCTGGCCGATGAGAGCGGTCAGCTTGCCGTGCATCCCTTTGAAGAAGAGGATGTACCGCGCATCATTGAAGTAGTCCAGGGGCTGAACCACATCGGTCTGCTGGTCTGCACCACCGAAGGTATCTACCTTCCCAAGGACCGTTGTGACCAGATTGTGCACATGATTCGCGGCTATTTTGAAGATACCGGTCAGGATCTTCCCGAAACCCTCACCCTGGAGGACTTTGCGGCGTTCTTCTTCCCTGGCTCGGTCATGGTTGACTCTATTGAAGATTTTGAGGGTGCACCCATTAAGTTCCCGCTGCTGACCCCGCCGAAGCAGACGCAGCAGCTGAGCATCTACCTGCGTGAGGCTCTTCCGCAGACCGTCACCCCGATGGTGAGTGGCTTCGGCGCCATTGACCTAGTGCGTACCGGTGTCAATAAGGCGACCGGTCTGAAGGACCTATGCGAGCGTCTGGACGCTGATCCGGCGGGTATTCTTGCCTTCGGTGACGGTGAGAACGACATGGAGATGCTCAGCTACGCAGGCTGGGGTGTTGCTATGTCTAACGCCCCGGAGATTGTGCGAGATGTTGCTGACGAGGTGATTGGTTCGAACGAGGAACAGGCCGTTCTGGAGTACCTGGAGCAACTCCTTGATTGTTTGGAAGCTTCGCAATAGACGCTTCACAAAGAGACGCGCAGAAGTGTTTGTCTGCGGGGCGGTGCGGACCTGGGTGAACCTCAGGTAAACACCGCCCTGAAATATTCTGGCAAGGTTGCTAGAAACCCTTGCTGGTAGCGAACAGCACCCGTGAGCGCAGAATCTATCCGATAGAATTAACAGAATTAGTTTTGTACCCGTTTAAGGAGAGTATGATGGCAGGAAACCCGCTTCTGAATTCAATGACGAAGAATGTCACTCAGGGTGACTCTCGTTTCGGTCGCTTTGGTGCACAGCCTCAGCAGGCCAGCCAGCAGGCGCAGTACGGTCAGCAGCCCTATAATCAGCAGTATGGCCAGCCCCAGTACGGCCAGCAGGCACAGTACGGCCAGCCGTACGGTGAGGTTGAATACGGCGTAGCAGCCCCCACCTACTCGGAGCCCATCCCTGCTGGTGAGCGTCTGACTATGAACGATGTCATGGTGAAGACCGGCATCAACCTGGGCCTGGTCGCTGTCGGTGCCGCTGTTGCATGGTTCATGCCAGTGTTGCTGCTCCTGGGCATGATTGGCGGTCTAGTCCTGGGTCTGGTGAACTCCTTCAAGAAGAAGGTTTCCCCGATTCTGGTCATGACCTACGCGTTCATGGAAGGTCTGTTGCTCGGCGGCCTGTCCGCTGTTGTGGATATGCGCTACCCCGGCGTGGCTGTCCAGGCTGTTCTGGCAACCCTAGTGGTCGCAGGTACCACCCTGGCGCTGTTTGCGAACGGGAAGTTGCGCGCAACTCCTAAGCTCAACAAGATCTTCATGATCGGCGCTATTGGTTACCTTGTGTACGGCCTCATCTCGATCCTGGGTGCGGGTATCTTCGGTTCCGCACTGGGTAGTGTGAGCCTCTTCGGTATTCCCCTGGGTCTGATTGTTGGCCTGTTTGCTGTTGCGTTGGCAACCTACTCTCTGCTGCTGGACTTCACCACCACCTCCGAGGCTGTGGAGGCTGGCCTGCCCGAGCGTGAGTCCTGGCGTCTTGCATTCGGCCTGACCGCTTCTCTCGTCTGGTTGTACGTCGAGATTCTGCGTGTTCTCATGTACCTGGCAAGCATCTTTAGCAACGACTAAAGCTCGTTATGAGGCGGCGGTACCGTGATGGTGCCGCCGCCTTTGCCGCTTTACTTCCCCGATGTATCGAGGCGCAGGGGAGGGGCCACAACATCACCACATACTACCTCCGCTGGGGTAGCCGAAGCTGCCCCGCGCGGGCGCGATACCGATAACGATTTGGAGACACCGTGAAAATTACACCTATTGCAGAAGAACAAGTAGCCGAGGAGGAGCGCGGCTACCGGGTGCCTTTTGCTATGGAAGTTGCCGGTGCTTGGGCGTGGCGCATCATTATGATTGCCGGTGCCGGTTGGGTCCTTTGGAAAAGCCTGGGACACGTCTCCCTGCTGGTTATTTCTCTTCTGGTGGCTCTGCTGTTGGCGGCTCTGCTGAGCCCCGCCGTGATGCTTCTGCGTAAGAAGGGTGTTCGTGCCGGTGGCGCGGCGGCTATTGCCGAAATCGGTATGATTCTGGTGCTCGCCGGTATTATTTCGCTGACCGGTCAGCAGATTCTACGCGGTTTTGTGTCCATGGCGGATAATGCAATGCAGGGCTACCAGCGGCTGATTGGTTGGCTGAAGAACCTCGGCTACGAGTTCGGTGCAGACCAGCTGAACCAGCTGTTGAATCAGGCAGAAAATGCCGTCAGCAATAATCCCAGTTCTGTGTTGCACGGTGTATCCCAGGTGGGCTCGACCGCCGCTGAGGTTGCGACCGGTACCCTGCTGACCCTGTTTACCCTGGTCTTCTTCCTGATGGAGGGCGAGCGTATCTGGCTGTTCGTGACCCGCCTCTTCCCGAAGGATGCGCGTGCCGCTGTCAACGGTGCGGGTCGTGCGGGTTGGAAGTCCCTGGGTGCCTACGTGCGCGTTCAGATTCTGGTGGCGGCTATCGACGCTATCGGCATCGGTGTTGGTGCCGCAATCCTGGGTGTTCCGCTGGCTATCCCGCTGGGTGTACTGGTCTTCCTCGGCTCCTTCGTTCCGGTGA
This sequence comes from Rothia similimucilaginosa, assembly GCF_029850875.1. GTDB lineage: Bacteria > Actinomycetota > Actinomycetes > Actinomycetales > Micrococcaceae > Rothia. The sequence goes on from NZ_JAOVAM010000006.1 coordinate 100,217, forward strand.
TTGGTGCTCTCATTTCCGGTGCTGTGGCTGTGCTGCTGGCGCTGGTTGCTCTGGGCCCGGTGCAGGCGCTGATTATGCTCGGTATTGTTCTGCTGGTTCAGCAGCTCGAATCCCACATTCTGCAGCCGCTCATTATGGGTAAGGCTGTCTCCTTGCACCCGCTGGCGGTTATTTTCTCGGTGGCTGGTGGCTCCATTATTTTTGGTGCGGTGGGTGCTCTGTTCGCTGTGCCGACTCTGTCTGTGGTCAACACGGTGGTGCGTTACCTGGCGAATCGTGACTGGGAGAAGGAGGCACCTCGTGAGGAGGAGTTCCTCTTCCCGCATGAGCTAGAGCGCCGTAAAAAGGCTGAAGAGTCTGAAAAGGAGATAGAAGCTAAAGAGTCTGAAAGCTCTGAAGAATCTAAGGAATCTGAGAAGGCTTAGAACTCAGTTCATTGTGACTAACCGCGGGCTAGATGCTCGCACATAACCTAGAACGGGGGTCGTTCTTGCACTATCTGCTGAGAGTGCGGGGACGGCCCCTGATTTATGCCGGTTCATCCTCTAGAATGGAATGTGCACTGTGCCACCGCGCACCTTTAAACGTATGGGGCTAGGTGCCGCCCAGAATACGTACCCCCAGAATGGAAACCTCGTGAGCGTAGATCTCGACTCCCTGCCCGTGACCATCACCGACATTGAACGTGCCGCAGAGCTACTCGAAGGCGTTATTGAACGCACCCCTGTCGCTCATTCGCGTGCGCTGAGCCAGCGGCTCGGTTCCGAGGTTTTCTTCAAGTGCGAGAACCTGCAGCGTGCCGGTTCCTTCAAGGTGCGCGGTGCGTACGTGCGTATGGCGAAGCTTTCCGAGGAGGAGAAGAAACGCGGCGTCGTGGCGGCGAGCGCGGGTAACCACGCTCAGGGTGTGGCTCTGGCGGCTGATCGTTTGGGCATTAAGGCTCGTATTTACATGCCGCTGGGTGCGGCACTGCCGAAGATTACCGCGACCCGTGATCACGGCGCTGAGGTTGAGCTGCACGGTGTGACTGTGGACGAGGCTCTGGCGGAGGCGAAGCGCTACGCCGAAGAGACCGGCGCGGTGTTTGTGCACCCCTTCGACAATGAAGACATTATTGCCGGTCAGGGCACTATCGGTCTGGAAATCCTGGAGCAGGTTCCGGACGTTGACACCGTGATTGTGGGTGTTGGCGGCGGCGGTCTGCTCGCTGGTCTGTCCGCTGCTATCCGCGCGAAGGAGCAGAAGCTCGGTAAGAAGATTAATATTATTGGTGTTCAGGCAGAGCACGCGGCGGCGTACCCGCTGTCGCTCGCCGCGGATGCTCTGGTGCCGCTGAAGAAGGTTTCCACCATTGCGGATGGTATTGCGGTGGGTCGCCCCGGCCAGATGCCCTTCTCCATCATCAAGGAGCTGGTGAACGATGTGGCGACTGTGAGCGAAGATGATATCGCTCGGGCTTTGATCTTCCTGATGGAACGTAACAAGCTTGTGGTGGAGCCTGCTGGTTCGGTACCCGTGGCGGCGCTGATGAACGGCAAGTTGAAGGAAGAGTACGGCGACCTGGGTACGGTCGTGTGTGTGCTCTCCGGCGGCAATATTGATCCGATGCTGATGCTGAAGGTGATTCAGCGTGGTCTGTCTGCGGCTGGCCGCTATATGACTGTGAAGATGATGCTGTCTGATCGTCCGGGTGAGCTGGCGACCATTTCCCGCATTATTTCTGAGAACGACGCGAACGTGACCGGTGTGGATCATACCCGTGTGGGTGGTTCGCTGTCCATGGGCGATGTGTCGATTACCATCGACATGGAAACCAAGGGTGTGGAGCATTGCCGCCAGGTGATTTCTGCCCTGGAGGATGAGGGTTTCAAGCCCATCATCGTCTACTAAGCAGATATATTTATTAGCCGACGAGCTATAGCGTTGCCTCAAATCAGATGATTGGAAGCAACCAGATAGACGCAAGCAAGCAGAAAAACAGTGTGGGGTCCTGAACTTAAACGGTCAGCACCCCACACTGTTTGTTTTAAGTCTAGCGTTGTCTCTTAGCTCTAACTTCTCAGCCCAGGTAGGGGGTTGCGGAGATAATCTTGGCGCTCAGTTCCTTACCGTTCGGAGCGGTGTAGGTGACTTCGTCACCCTGCTTAGCGCCCATAATTGCTGCGCCGAGGGGGGACTTCTCAGAGAAGACCTTCAGGTCGCTACCTGCAGGCAGAGTGTCCTCAATTTCGCGGGAGCCGAGTAGGAACTTCAGGGTGCGGCCGGCAACCTCAGCTTCGATAACCATGCCGTGTTCTACCACGCCGTCGTCAGCGGGAGTATCGCCGATGTGTGCAGTTTCCAGCAGATGCTTGAGCTGCTTGATGCGTGCCTCGTTCTTAGCCTGCTCGTCACGTGCAGCGTGGTAGCCGCCGTTCTCGCGGAGGTCACCCTCATCGCGTGCCTGCGCGATGCGGTCAACAATTTCCTGGCGGTACGGGCCGGAGAGGTGCTCCAGCTCCTCGGTGAGGCGGTCGAAGGCGTCCTGAGTGAGCCATGCACCGGTGTTTTCAGCCATGTGTGTCCTTTGCTTATGCGCCGGCTCTGCCGGTGCGAAACGAATAAACCCGCTACCGTGCGCCATAGAAAAAGGCGGGGAGGCGGTAACGGAATGAATCAACAGACCTATTCTAGAGCACTGGAGGATTTTCGGCTGTTACGCCGGTCGTATCTTCCCCTCTGAGCGCATCTTCATCGGTACGCATGCCGGTAGCTGAACGTTCTGCCAGCATCAGCCTGTTTCTTGCCCGTGAATCTGCTGATAAGGTGGGGTATTTCAGGATGTCACACGGTGTCATTTGCGCTAGTGCACTGGCGCTATCCTTGGGTATCATACGAGAAGCTACAGCCGTAAAATTTCTGCCGCGTAGTGCTCGCATTTGCGAGTCACAGACATATTATCCGCATCCTGGCGCATCACATAAAGGAGACCACCGTGAGCGAAGCCATTGAACAGCTGAAGGCAAACCTGCCGACTCACCCTCCCGTGGACTCCCTCAAACCGCTGGATGAGAACTACACTGGTCTGCGCATCCTCGCGGTGCACGCGCACCCGGATGACGAGTCCTCCAAGGGCGCCGGTACTGCTTCGGCGTATATTGCCCGTGGTGCCCGCTTCATGGTGGCGACGATGACCGGCGGCGAGCGTGGTGACATCCTGAATGAGGAGATTGCTAAGAGCCCGCGTGCGCACCGTGACCTGCCGGGTCTGCGCCGCGCTGAGATGGCGGTTGCCCGCGAGATTATGGGTATTGAACACCGTTGGATTGGCTTCTTTGACTCTGGTCTGCCCGAGGGTGACCCCATGCCGCCTCTGCCCTTCGGTAGCTTTGGTACCATGCCCCTGGACCGTGCCGCTGCGCCGCTTGTGCGTTTAGTGCGTGAGTACCGCCCGCACATCATCATCACCTATGACGAGATTGGCGGCTACCCGCACCCCGACCACATCATGACCCACAAGGTTGCCGTGGAAGCATTCGAGAAGGCGGGCGACCCCGAGGCGTATGTGGGTGAGGGCGAGCCCTGGACCCCGATGAAGCTCTACTATGACCGCGCGTTCAACCCCGAACGCACCCTCATCCTGCACGAGCATCTGCTCGATACGCACGGTGAGAGCCTGCTGAGTGGCTGGATTGAGAACATCGCGTACCATGCAACGTCGGGGGCGCCTCGCCATGAGACTACGACCCGCATTCTGGTTCACGAGCACTTTGAGCAGCGCGATCAGGCGCTGCTGGCGCACGCCTCGCAGGTGGATCCGAACGGCGTGTTCTTCGCCGTTCCTAGCGAACAACTGAAGGATATCTGGCCTTGGGAGGACTACACGCTGGCTGCCTCACATGCTGAAGTTCAGCTACCCGAATCTAGCCTGGATGAGGGCCTGAGCGACTACTACGTTATCTAGCGTGGGACGCATCGCCCCACGTTAGCCAATGATGCCTTTCACTCACGATACGAGTCGTGGGTGAAGGGCATCAACCATTCTTAGGTACGCGATGTGCGCAACCCCTTCACACACCCCCGCATGCCACCACTAGCCACCACAAATTTTGAGCCGATTCTCAGCCCAACCGTGATGCCGATTGCCGCGAAGGTACGGCGCGGCGGAGTAGAATAGGAGCTTGGGCTCTTTCGTTATGAGCCTGCTGAATTATCGCCACGACAGCCGAATGAGGTATGAGCTATGAGCGCCAATGCCCTGCCTGTGATTACTGTGCACGGCCACGCCAGCAACCCCGGCACTGTCACTGAGCCTACCGTCTATGAGCAGGCTCTGGCGCGCTCGCTGAGCCCCGAATCCCTGCCTGCACATATTGGAGTGCTGGTGGACGGTAACCGCCGCTGGGCGGCTCAGCGCGGTTTGAGCACCCGTGAGGGCCACGCCGCCGGTGCGGAGCGAATTATTGATTTTCTGGCGTGGTGTACTGAGCTGTCGATTCCGCAGGTGAGCCTGTACATGCTCTCCACCGAGAACCTGAAGCGTCCTGAGAAGGAGCTGACCGGTCTGGTCGCGGTGATTGATGCCTTCCTGGTGCGTCTGGTGGACTCCGCCTGCGGTCCGGTGCGCGCCATCGGCAATATTGACCTGATTCCTCGTCAACTGCACGAGCGCTTAGATTGGGCGATTGAGCAGACGGCGCACCTGCCCGGTGTTCGTGTGAACATTGCGGTCGGCTACGGCGGTCGCCAGGAGATTGTGGACGCGGTCCGTTCGGTTCTGCGTGAGGCCGCCGCCGAGGGTGCATCCTTGGAATTGCTTGCTGAACAGCTGAGCGTAGAGGATATTTCTTCGCATCTGTACACCGCCGATATGCCCGACCCGGACCTGCTGATTCGCACTTCGGGCGAGCAACGCCTGTCCGGTTTCATGACCTGGCAGAGCGCGTATTCTGAGTTTTATTTCTGCCCCGCTTTATGGCCGGATTTTACTCGCGTTGATTTTCTGCGTGCCTTGCGGGATTACGCGAACCGTTCCCGCCGCTTCGGTTCCTAGAACTTAGATGCTCTAGCGCCTATGCGCTCTAGCACCGCTGGCTCGTATTTCTTGGCTAGCAGGTTTCGGTAGTACCGCCTCCAGCAATACAGAATGGACGTTCTATGCCCGCTGAGCTTTCCCGCCTCTATAACGCAGGCGGCGCTTCCGTTATTGCCGCTCTGGTGCTCGGCAGCTACCTGCTGTATTTTTTGTGGTGCGCCCTGCGGCTGTGGCGTATTGACGTGCGGGAACACCGTCTGCCCCACCGCATCCTGATCCCTCTGGCTATTGCCACCTATACGGCGTTGCCTGTGTCTTTGCTTTTTGCCGGTCGCCCCGCCGATATTTGGCGCGTGATGGGTGCCGGTCTGGCGCTGTGGTTCTGCTACGGGCTTCTGCGTATTCTGTCTTTCGGCGCGCTGGGCCGCGGGGATGTGAAACTTGCCGGCATTCTGGGCGGCGCGCTCGGGTACCTGTCCTGGGCAAATCTGGGCTGGGCGTCGCTGGTGACGTTCCTTGCCGGTGGTCTGGTGTCTTTGGCTCTGGTGCTGTTCACGAAGGCGCGCGGTAGCACCCGTATTGCCTTCGGTCCGTTTATGCTTCTGGGCGCGCTGGTGGCGTTGGCGGCTCCGGCGTATTCTCTGTGGTAGATTCCGAAGTAGGGTGACCGTCCGGCTAAGTGGCGGGCTTGTTCTGTGTGCGGCTCGCCGCTGTTTGCTCTGCTCTCTAGCACCTATTTCCGGTAGATTTGCCGGGGCTTTTGAAAGGTTAATGTTATGCCTACTCCTCCCTATATCCGTAAGCTGCGTGAGCAGATTGGACCGGATTACCTGTGGCTCTCCGGTGCGACGGCTGTGGTGTACCGTGAGCAGGATTCTAAGGTGCTGCTGGTGCGCCGTAGCGATAACGGGGCGTGGACCCCGATCACGGGTATTGTAGACCCGGGGGAGAGCCCCGCACTGACCTGCCTGCGTGAGGCGCAGGAGGAAGCGAACGTGCAGATTGAGGTGTTGGAGTTGGCGCAGGTGAAGGCTGACCCGCCGATGCAGTTCGGTAATGGTGACCGCTGCCAGTTCTTGGACCATACGTTCTTGTGCCGCTGGGTTTCTGGTGAGGCGAAGGTGAACGACGAGGAATCTTCGCAGGTGCGTTGGGTGGATGTGTCTGACCCGGCGGAGCGTGCGTTGCTTTCTGAGCGGATGCTGGACCGTATTGATGCGGCGCTGAACTATGACGGCCACTGCCGTTTTGGGTTGGAATCGGTGCCGCCGGAAGAACTCTAAACCGGCTGCTGGGACTGAGCAAAAGCCGCCGGATGAGGCGTGTAGATACAGAGGGAGGGGCGACCCGCCGTCATGGCGAGTCGCCCCTCCCAGCATTTTTACAACAGTTTGTTACATGTTATTGGGTGGTTCTTCCTGCTTTTCTGTGGGAGTGAGGGGCTGGAGGCCTAAAATTTGCCGTGGCTTTATTTTGTTTTTGTCTTTTTTACTTTAAGTTGTGCCTGTGTGTCGAGTTATGAGTGGTACACATGAGATGCTTTATATATGACACAGGTTACATCGGGAGTGGTGACCCCATATCAGTCACCCGAGAAAATTCGTTCACGTGATGTTCAGATGACTGCAGTTGCTTTCCTTGAGACTCGAACAATTCTTGTCTCTGGAACTCTGGAAACCAGTGACCGGGCGGTCATGGTTACCTATGATTTGCCTTCAGAAGGTGAGTGGACCTTCATTAAGGTGGAGACAAACCTGTCTAATCAATCATGGAGCAGCTGGATTATGAGCGTGGACGATGATGGTGAATTTGTGGAGGATGCTGCTCGCCCAGCTATCTCGCAACAGTTCTCACAGGTCGTCTATAGCGCTGATCATCGGAGGCTAGGATTCTTTGATGGAGAGGTTCGACCGGGAGAGGCAGTCCTGAAGCAGTTTACCGTTCGAGCTCCGTCGCGTCGGTTTTACATGAGCCACGGACGCAGGCATCGCCCTCAGGGAACTCCTGTTGATGAGATTTTCTCTGAAATTCTAGAGGGGTACACTCTGGATTCTTCTTACGAAATTTTTGTTCCAGTTGAAATTCGCTATTAGTAAAATGCCTACCTATTTGTAATAGGTAGGCATTTTAGGAGGTAAGTATGGGTAACTATAAAAATTACTTTTTTGTGCCACCTGGATATTTGTTGGATAGTCCCAGGGGGAGGCAGGAAATTTTAAAAAATGTAGTTGATTTGCAGGAGATGCCCTCATTTCATGACTATATCGATTCTGAAGGTTATTTGGATGTGGTTATAGTCGGGGGAGGTTTGTCTGGAATCAATCTTGCCTCATCTATCTTTCATGTTGATGGATTAAAGTATGTAATTGTTGATCCACATAAAAGGTTGGGCGACAAATTTTTGTCCATGTGTAATTCAATTGGTCAAAATGTAATGAGGTCTCCATATGAACATCATCCAGGTTGCCAATTTGTTCACGATTGTGAATTAGTGGATTTTGCTCGAATTAAATACAGTTTCCTCACTGTGACGGAAAGGGAACAAGTTAAAATGTCAATCATGGGGCATCGATCCATAGTTCCTATGGATGTTTTTGAAGGGTTCGTGCGTCATGTGATTGAATTGCATGAACTCGAAAAAAGGCACATTGAGGATGAAGTGAAAAATATTTCCAAGATAGGTGGATATTATACTGTTTCGCTTAAATCTGGAATTATGCTTAAATCTCGCAATGTTGTTTTTTGCACTGGTCAAGAATCTATTGAAGTACCAGATGGGTATAGTACCCCCTGGGACTTGAATACTCTCCAGGAGGCAAAGCCAGGAGATAAGTTTGCGGTATTTGGAGGTGGGCAAACAGCTGCTACTTTGACTTATGCGCTCTTGAAATTAGGTGCTAACGTTGATTTATATCATAGAGGCGAGTCTATTACTTTTCGTTGCGCAGATGTTCCTGCTGAGTTTTTCAGGCCTGAAGGGCGAGAAAAATACAGAAAAAGTTCATCTTTAGGATTTAAAAAATCTTCAGTTATGCATGAGTATTTAGATATATTTAATGCTTATAGGGCTAAGGGATTCCTAAATATTTATCCAATGGCTCACCTGAAAGACCGTTCTATCTATGTGGATGGAATTAGGGTTGATGGTGAAGGAATGGGTTATAAAAAAATTATTCTCTGTTTTGGTTTGGTGCCGAAGAGTTTTCGTTGCCTTATTGATGAGAGTATAGATATCTGGGATGTGGATTATTGGTGTGCTATTCATGATGGATTGTATGTATTGGGGGCAGGGGCTGAGGCCGCCTTGGGTCCTGCGGCTAAGAATATTGATGGGCATAGAGTTGGCGTGATTAGAATTTTGGATTCTATTACAAGGAAGAGCGAAAAACTAAAATGAAATATTTTGATTTAGTTAAGAGTTTGCCTGATGACTATCCAGGTATTTCTCAATGTGAAATTGTTATGATGTCTTTGGGAAATGAAGTTTTGTATGCTTCTCTTCAAGATTCATTAAACTCCTGCAGGGATACAATGTGTTTGGGGGAGCATATTTTAAGAGGCGAAATCCTATCTCATAGGAATTGGCCTGTATGTAAGGAGGTGGAGGATACTGTCAATATTGTCTCTAGCAAAGTTCAGATTCCTAGGACAACATTTCATTATTCTGCCTATAAATCTTTAAGGCATGCCATTTTTTGTGAACTAGGATCATCGTGTTCATCACAATTGTTAGCAGCTATTTTGATGCGTGCTGGAAGGAATAAAGCATGACAACACATAAAATACCGTGGAGAATCTACGTAGCCCTTATCGGCTCTCTGGTAGGTACAGGAATATATTCCTTCGCCCTACCCATCGCGATTCTCGCTAGTACAGGCGAAATTGGGTTAGCTGGCGTGATGGCAGTAGCCATGCAAATCCCCAATATCGCCTTGGCATATCCACTAGCAACCCTATCTGATAGTCTGCCTCGAAAACCTATGATCGTGATTGCCGGGGCAGTAAACATCCTCAGCATCCTTACCTTGGCGTTGATGATTGAGCAGCATATGCTGTCATGGTTCACCATCGCCGCACTAGGATTTGTGAGCGGTGTCTTCTCCGAACTGGCTGCTGCCTCAGAAGCGGGATATATTCCGCAGCTTCTCGGACGAGAAAACCTTCTTTCGTACAACGCACGTCGTGAAATTTGCGAGGGAATATCCGCAATCATTGCGCCCCCTACAGCAGGATTTATTGTTCTTGTCGCGGGTGCAACGGTCGGTCTTATCGTCCCGGTGCTCCTTTTCGGAGCGGCAACTATTTCATACGCAACGTTGCCATCTGTAGAGATGGAAACTAAAACTGAGCAACGCGAAACCGCACAACATGGGTTTATCCACCGGATGTTTGACGGTATCCAATACATGTTCTCCGGTGCCCCGCAGAGACTTATCCTTGTCTACACGTTCTTCTTGGCGGCAGCTACGGCATCGTATTCACTCATCATTATTTACCGCCTGTACGAGGAACTCACCTTTGAAGCCTCAGTGGTAGGCATGATTATGGCCTGCAGCGGTATCGGTGGTATCGTCGCGGCGCTCATCATCGATCGTTTCCTCTCTTTCGAGAACACACGAGGAATGCTGCTGGTCGCCAACGTCGTATCCCTGCTCGGAATACCGCTCGTCACCATCAGCAATAACCCCGTAGTGCTCGGAGCCTTGCTCTTCATCCTGGACGTAGGATGGGCATCAGCTTTCATCTTCTCCAACAATCTGCGTGACTGCATTACACCGAATGAGCTACTGGGGCGTGCCAGCTCTCTTGACGGTGCCGTGTTTGGGCTAGGAACGCTGTACTCCATGGGTGCGGTAGCACTGATGCTTGACCATCTAGGCTCCTTCAACGCTGCACTCGTCGTCAGTATCCCGGCTGTACTCTGCCTCATCTACACGCTGGTCCACTATAAACAGTTCAAAGTGTTCAACATCGTTGAACAATAGTGAGAACCCGCTACCCACTTAATGACGGGGCGGAGAACATACACAGAAGGAGGGGCGACCCGCCGTCATGGCGAGTCGCCCCTCCCTCTATGGTTAAGCCGCGAACCTCAGAGGAGGTTCAGGCGGTGAGATTAGAAGTTGCCCAGCATCTTGGTGACGTCCAGAGCCGCATCCAGCTGCTCCTCAGTCACTTCGCCGCGCTCCACATAACCCAGAGCCACAACTGCCTCACGGACAGTCACCTTGTGAGCCACCGAGTACTTAGCAATCTTCGCAGCAGCCTCGTAACCAATCAGCTTGTTCAGCGGGGTCACGGTCGACGGCGAAGCCTCAGCCAGGAAGCGGCAACGCTCAACGTTAGCGGTCAGACCGTCAATCATCTTCTCAGCCGAAACGCGAGAAACATTAGCGAGCAGGCGGATCGACTGCAGCAGGTTAGCAGCCATCACCGGGATACCCACGTTCAGCTCAAACGCGCCGTTAGTGGAAGACAGAGCAATGGTTGCGTCGTTACCGATAACCTGAGCGGCAACCATGATGGTAGCCTCACAAATCACGGGATTGACCTTACCGGGCATAATCGAGGAGCCGGGCTGCAAATCGGGGATATGTAGCTCGCCCAGACCGGTGTTCGGGCCCGAACCCATCCAGCGGATGTCGTTGCTGATCTTCATCAGGCCGTACGCCAGGGTGCGCAGCTGACCGGAAACCTCAATCAGACCGTCACGGTTAGCCTGAGCCTCGAAGTGGTTACGAGCCTCGGTCAGGGGCAGGCCGGTCTCCTCAGCGAGTAGCTCAATCACGCGAGCGGAGAAGCCGTCCGGGGTATTAATGCCGGTACCCACAGCGGTACCGCCGAGGGGAACCTCAGCTACGCGGGGCAGGGAAGCGTTCACACGCTCAATGCCGTAACGTACGGTTGCGGCGTAACCGGAGAACTCCTGGCCCAGAGTGATGGGGGTTGCGTCCATCAGGTGGGTACGACCGGACTTCACAACGTCCCTGAACTCTGCGGACTTGCGCTCCAGGGACTCAGCGAGCACCTCGAGAGCAGGAATCAGGTCCTTTACCAGAGCCTCGGTCACAGCAACGTGCACGGAGGTGGGGAAGACGTCGTTAGAGGACTGGGATGCGTTCACGTGGTCGTTGGGGTGAACCTCAATGCCCTTGGACTCCAGGGAACGGGTTGCCAGGGTTGCCAGGACCTCGTTCGCGTTCATATTCGAGGAGGTACCGGAACCGGTCTGGAAGACGTCAATGGGGAAGTGGGCGTCGTAGTCACCGGTTGCTACCAGATCCGCTGCGTCGCGGATAGCCTGGGCGCGCTCAGCGTCGAGCACCTTGAGTTCCTCATTGGCGGTCGCGGCTGCCTTCTTCACGAGGGCAAGCGCACGAATATGGGCGGATTCGAGGGTCTGACCCGAAATCGGGAAGTTCTCGACTGCGCGCTGGGTCTGTGCACGGTAAAGTGCATCAGCCGGAACGCGAACTTCGCCCATGGTGTCATGTTCAATGCGGTATTCAATGTTTTCAGCCATACCTCTAGGATAGGCGTTCAAAGTGGCTTACGTCGCCTCGAAAAGGTGTCAAATGAGGAAAAACGCTTATAAATTTTGCGGCGTGAGAAGGCGTGTAAAACCCCCGCCCCGGCAGATATGTGAACACTCTACCGTGGCGGGGGTATCCCATAGAAAAATCTGTTCTTTAGTGTGAGTATGTGGGTTCTCGCTCTACGGCTCGTAACGAGTGAAGAAGAAATCTAGTCCAGATTCTCAGCAACCACAACGCGCGGGGGGGTCTTCACGACCACCGGAAGCGCCTGAGTCAGCGGGTTCTGCGCGCCGTTCTTCTCCTCAGGCAAGGTTAGGTCCTGTGAAGTGAACACCAGCTCCGCCTTACCCTCCTTCAGATGGTAGAAGACACCAATCACGGCGACCTTGCCCTCAACCACTGCATCCGAAATGATGTGGGACTGCTCAATAATGCGGATAGCGGTCTGGCGGGTATGTTCACGCACCATGTCGTTGACGGTCGGGTTCTCCGGCAGCTTCGGAGACATTGCCGAAGGCAGGATGTGCTGCACCAGGTTACGGATGAAGCCGTGTGGCATCCTACCGGAGTCTAGGGCATTGCTAGCAGCAGTGACCGCACCACAGGAGTCGTGGCCAAGAACCATCACGACAGGGGTCTCAAACTCATCGACCGCATACTCGAGCGAACCAAGAGCAGCATTCTCCAGCACATGGCCGGCGGTACGCACCACGAATGCGTCGCCCAGACCCAGATCAAAAATAATCTCCGCGGCCAGACGAGAGTCACCGCAACCAAAAATTGAGGCAAATGGGAACTGCCCCGACGCCAAATCGGTACGGCGAATCGTGTCCTGGTTGGGGTGCTCGTTACTGCCCTCAATAAAACGACGGTTGCCGTCTCGAAGACGCCTCCACGCCTCAGCGGGAGTCGGTTGAATGCCAGCCATGTGATGCTCCTTAGCGGACAGGGATAGGAACTCGTATATGCTCACCCGCTCGTTTCTGTGAGCGGTAGTGGGGAAGCTTCAATCGCTCATACTGAAGCTCAGGTTGGTTCCGGGGTCCCGTGAAATAACCTATCTCAAATATGCCTTAAAAATGCAAAAAATAGCTAGTTCGGCACACCTTCCCGTGCCCAAGAGTACAAAAAGATGCATAAAGAGAGATGAAGCCCTCACAGATTTGCCGCATCTGCTCACCTTAAAGTCAACACGCACGCAAACTCGTTCAGAACAAGAAAAACGAAGCGCCCGCGCGCTATCCTGAAAGGAGCACTACTGCGTCGGCGACTTCGTGCTGGAAAGAACTAGCCAGCCGACGGTGTATTCAGAAATCTCGAAGGTGAGTCTATGACTACGAACAACAACCACGGCGATCGCAACCTCGCAATGGAACTGGTCCGCGCGACTGAAGCAGCAGCAATTGCTGCAGGCCCCTGGGTCGGCGCAGGCGAAAAGAATCTCGCAGATGGCGCAGCCGTAGACGCAATGCGTTACCGCCTCTCCACCGTCAACTTCAACGGCACCGTTGTCATCGGTGAAGGCGAGAAGGACAAGGCTCCCATGCTGTACAACGGCGAGAAAGTCGGCGACGGCTCCGGTCCCTCCCTCGACGTGGCGGTTGACCCCATCGACGGTACCCGCCTGACCGCACTCGGCATGGACAATGCCCTCTCCGTGATTGCTGTGGCAGACGGCGGCACTATGTTCGACCCCTCCGCAGTGTTCTACATGGAGAAGCTGGTCACCGGCCCCGACGCCGCAGAATTTGTCGACCTGCGCCTGCCCGTCAAGCAGAACCTGCACCTGGTCGCTAAGGCTAAGGGCAAGAAGGTTAGCGAGCTGACCGTATGCGTGCTGGACCGCCCCCGCCACGCCAAGCTGATCCAGGAGATTCGCGAGGCAGGTGCCCGTACCCGCATCATCCTCGACGGTGACGTCGCTGGCGCTATCGCAGCCTGCCGCGAAAACACCGGCGTGGACCTCATGCTCGGCACCGGCGGCACCCCCGAAGGCGTTGTCGCAGCATGCGCTATCAAGGCAACCGGTGGCGTCATCCAGGGCCGCCTGGCACCGACCGACGAGGCAGAACGCGAAAAGGCACTGGAAGCTGGCCACGACCTCGACCGCGTGCTGACCACCAACGACCTGGTCACCAGCGACAACTGCTTCTTCGCCGCAACCGGTATCACTGACGGCAAGCTGCTGCGCGGCGTGCGCTACAGCAAGAACCTTGTGACCACCCAGTCGCTGGTTATGCGTTCCTCCTCGGGCACCGTGCGTACCGTCGAGGCGGAGCACCGCCTCTCCCGCCTGCGCGAGATTCTCTCGCACACCAAGAGCCCCGAAGAACAGTAATCTGCGAAGAACAGTAACCTCGCCCCGCAAGGGCTGAGGAGCCGCACTAAGACTCCTCGAATATTGGACATACATACACAGGGAGCCGTCCTCACCGAGTTCTTCGGTGAGGACGGCTCCCTCATATATTTAGCTTTTAGTTCTCAGGATACGCCCGAGTAAGGACGAGCCTGAACCCGTTAGCGAGAGCGGAAAGACTGAACCTTCGCCTTCGCCTTCGACACAGCATCACGAACAGCGGGACGAGCCTTGTACGCCAGCGTGTAGGCGCGGTAACCCAACGAAGTTACCGGAACATCCCAGGTACCCGGGTACTCCACCGACTCGCCACCGAAGGACTTCTTGAACTTCGTGAAGCCAGCCCACTCGTGATCCGGCTGATCCTCCGGCGCAATACCGAAGAGGTCAACGTACTTCAGACCCTTGCGCTTAGCGTCCAGGATAAAGTTCGTCACCACCACAACACCTGCACTAAGGTTGCGGTGCTCGAAGGAAGCCGCAGCGTGCGCGTAGGTGCGGGTGTCATCCGAATCGTACACAAACGCCGCCGCAATCGGGGTGCTCTCACCGTTCTCATCGGTCAGCTTCGCAATGTACAGGGACGCCGCACCGGCGGGCATCAGCACGCGAGCAACCTGCATCAGGTACTCATCCTGCTGACGGTTAAAACCGTTACGGTCCGCGGTTTCCTCGAGGAAGCCGAAGAGAATCGTCATATCCGAGGGATTGGTCGACACCTCAATGGTCACGCCCTTTTTGTGGAGATTACGATGACGATTACGGTAACTGGAGCTCATTCCCTTGAGGATTTCGTCCTCGGTGCCCGAAAGATCAATAATCTGCGTATGCGAAGGCTGCACCTGGCGAGGAGCCAGAACCGCACCGCGACGAGCCAAGAAAGCAGCCGCATCCTGATCGCCCCAAATAGCGGATTCAGTAGGCTCAATGCGCACAAACAGGCAACGAAGCTTCGCGGCCTCTTCCTTCAACGATGTGAGAGCCTCATCAAAAGCCACAGCGCTGGAGGCGACCGGTCCGTACGGGCTGTACAGGTAGCGGCCGGTAGCGCCGCCCTCAACGGTCGCAAGGTACGACCAACCATTACCGCTCTTACGAATCACGGTGTGACCATTAGATTCCTGGAAACGTGCCCAAATATCGGACTGAAGAATATTGCTCATCCTTCTAGTGTATCCGAGCTTAGGGAACGTAAGCCTGGGGCTCGGACGACGCTTCGGGAGCGGGAGTGGGCCGGGGTGCAGAGGAGCTATCCTCCGCCTCGCGCTCAGCTACTGCCTTAGTCTTAGCCTCAGCAAGACGGGTGCGCAGAGCAGCGCCCTTATCCATAGCGGTCTGGCGCAGATCCTGAGAGAATTCACGCAGGTCAGTATGAACCTGCTGAGCGAATGCATCAGTACCCGAACCCAGAATACGCAGAGCCAGCAGACCTGCATTGCGAGCACCGTTAATGGAGACGGTAGCTACAGGAACACCGGCGGGCATCTGAACGATTGACAGCAGCGAGTCCATGCCCTCGAGGTTCTTCAGACGCACCGGAACACCAATCACGGGTAGTGCGGTGACGGAAGCGAGCATACCGGGCAGGTGAGCAGCACCTCCAGCACCAGCAATAATCACGCGGATACCGCGGCTGTGAGCCTTCTTGCCGTACTCAATCATGTCTTCGGGCATGCGGTGAGCAGAAACAACATCGGCCTCGTAAGGGATGCCGAACTCGTCAAGAACCGTGGCGGCAGCCTCCATAACTGACCAGTCCGAATCCGAACCCATCACAATGCCAACAATCGGCTGGGAAGAATCATAGGGAGACTGAGACATAATCCTCATATCCTTTCAGAATGCGGTGGCGAACCACCATTAATAGGGTGCGTCGGATACGCAGGATGTGCTCACCCCACGCACCGGCTAAAACAGGGACTACAGGGGGCGGCCGTCACGCAAAATGGAAGCGGCATTCGCGGCGCTATGGCGCAGCGCCTCAAGCTCAGCCACCGTACCGGAAATATTCACATGACCAATCTTGCGGCCTGGACGAGTTTCCTTGCCGTAGAAGTGGATCTTTGCGCGCGGTTCAGCCGAAAGCGCCAGCGGGTAGACACCGAAAATGTCTTCGTTCTCGCCGCCCAGATAGTTCTTCATCACGGCAACACCCTCCAACACGGAGGTATCACCCAGCGGCAGATCCAGCACAGCACGTAGATGCTGCTCAAACTGGCTGGTCACCGAGCCGTCCTGAGTCCAGTGGCCAGTATTGTGCGGGCGCATCGCCAGCTCATTGATGTAGAAGCCGGCGGGGGAGCCGGGCACCTCAAACATCTCAACAGCCATGACACCGGTCACGCCCAGCTCGGAGGCAATAGTGACTGCGGTGGCGGCAGCGGCTTCAGCAACCTCGGGGTCTAGATCCTGAGCGGGGGCAATGACCTCGTCACAGATGGAGTTCACCTGAATGGTCTCAACAACCGGCCAGGGGCGTACCTCGCCGCTTTCACGGCGAGCCACCAATGCGGAGAGTTCACGGGTGAAGGGTACCTTCTCCTCGGCAAGCAGAGCCGAGAAATCGGTGCGGGAAGGTAACTGCTCAAACCATGCAGCACTGCGCTCGCGAGCCTCCTCTGGGGAATCCAGAACGAGTACGCCCTTGCCGTCGTAGCCGCCGCGCGGGGTCTTCAGAACCACGGGCCAGCCAATCTCATCACCGAAAGCAAGCAGCTCATCCAAAGTGCTCACTTGAGCCCAGCGAGGGTTCGGCAAACCCAGACGCTCGACAGCCTGGCGCATGAGGAGTTTATCCTGTGCGTACTGCAGAGCCTCCGGGTGGGGTTGTACATTTACGCCCTCTGCCATGAGGGTATGCAGAAAATCGGTGGGCACATGCTCATGGTCGAAAGTGATGACATCCTTGCCGCGAGCAAATTCGCGGAGGGTGTCCAAATCCTTGTAGTCCCCGACGGGGGCGGTACGTACCGCTGCCACGGCGCCGACGGTGGGCGCCTCCGCGAGAATCTGCAGGTTAAGGCCAAGGTTAGTTGCTGCGGGAGCCATCATGCGGGCCAGCTGGCCACCGCCGATGACACCAATTACGGGTCCAGTCACAGGGTAAGTCACATCACCTAAGTGTACCTGGTTCGGAGTGCTTATGGGAGTAAGACCACATTAAGTCGCAGATTGGGGTCAACGGGGCTTCAGAGCCCAATATTTGGGCGTGAATACCGGAAGAAATCGTAAAAACCTGCCTTCTGCACGGTCAGGCAGAGACGAAACTATCAGCGCATGATGAAAAGAGTCATTCGGTGGCTGAGAGATCTATGGAAAAACTCCCCGAGGGACAAACAACGCACCGGAACTGTATTAACATGGAAGAGCTTGTAAAAGAGACCGAAGCACCATGCAGTGACAACGTAACCAACGCTCACCGTTGCAGCATCGGCACCTTTTTCTTTGATAAAATCCCGCTAGATAGGCCACGCATGAGTGCACAGACGAAACTGACCATTACCGAACGCTTGAAATCCCTCTGGGACAGCTACGGTATTGAGGTACTCAAATTCGGTACCGTGGGCGGTGCCGCCTTCATCGTCAACTCTGTGACGGTGTGGGTGCTGATGATGACCATCATGTCGGAGTCCCACACCAAGGCGAAAATTGTAGCGAGTGTTGTCGCAACCATCTTCTCCTGGCTCATGAACCGCCTGTGGACCTTCCGCGACTCCCGCTCCGAAAACTGGAAGCGCGAAGCACTCGAATTTGGTCTGGTGAACCTGCTCGGTATTCTCGTCGAAGCCGGCTGTGTGGCATTCAGTACCTACGTGCTGAACCTTCGTACCCCCGAGGCGTCCTTCATCTCCGGTACGATTATCGGTACCATACTGGGTACCATTCTTCGCTACTTCCTCTACCGATTCTGGGTGTACGGATCGCACCGCAAGCAGGTTGAAAAGGGCGAAGGCACCGATCACGAAGAGCTCGGCCGCATGTTTGATGAGGCTGCTGCCATTCTCGAAGGCGAAGAACCCACCAAGCAGAAGGCACGCCTTGAGACGTCTGCATCCGAGGCGCAGCCGAAGCCCGGCTTGCAGAACTACTAAGCTCCTCGGAATGTAGAAACAGCATAGTTAGAACGTTACATAACAATCCATCCCCCGATACGAACGGTATCGGGGGATGGATCATTTAAAGTCCTATGTGCATGTTGGTGATCCGGGCGGTCGTTAGCCATCCGTGCGATTTTTCGGGTAACAGTGGAGGAGTACTACGCGCGGGGAAGCTCGACCGCACGCTCGGCAACCATCAGAGACGCCAGCTGCCCATCCTGCCAGTTGACGCTCGGATCAGCCACAAACACCGCATGCCCCGAAACCAAAATAGCTAGCATCTCCAGCAGAGCGCTCAGAGCCGCCTCCGAAGCATCAAAACCGTAGTCGGGGCTCAACTCCAGTGCGAGCGCCCGCTGCCCCGAAGGTAGCATGTATCCCGCCGTGCGATAGGTCTGTGCCTGCGTAAGAACCTGCTCGTAGGCTTCCGCGTAGCTGAAACCCTCAATGATTTCTGCCGAATCATTGGGAAGCAGACCCGAGTACTGGTCGCCAAAGCTGCGCACCAGGGCGCAGTAATCGAGCACCTCCTCGGCGTGCGGAGCCAGTGCCTGCAGATTGTCGGTGTAGGAAAGAGCCAGCGGTGCACGGTCGACCGCCAGAAGGTACGCGGGGTCATTCGTGTAGCCCGCCTCCTGCTCGGTGCAGACCGCGGCAACCAGAGGCTCATCCTGATCAAGGATCGCGCCCACGCGTAGCGCCGCCAGACCCAGAACAATAGTGCGCCAGTGCAGGGGAGCCTGCAGGTCAAAACCTTCATCGGGCGCCAGTTCACATTCTTCAACCAGCAGGTTTGCGCTCTTGTCTACCCAGTTCATGAGGACCCTGCCGGAGAGCTCAATGCGCTCGCCTGCCGCCGAATACCAGATCAGGGCGGGGGTCTGCTGAGCACTGAGTTTCTCGAAGAAACGGTTCAGAGTCGTGGGTGCGGAAGCGCTGGTGGGGGAGAGAATAACCATGGGTTTCACTCTACCTCACGGTTCAGAGGGAGCGGAGGTAGAGGGGTGGTTCTGCGGGGAGGGGAGTACCCGTTACCGGGCTAGAAAAGTACAGAAGTAAAGTAAAAACTTCTAAGGGGTGCTTGAAAAACCTAATGATGAAAAACCTTTGCACCACCTAAGGTCCTATTTTGAAATATGGCATGCAGATAAATTGGAAATATAAATGTTTCGCAATAAGCCTGGAAAAAATATGCAGAGCATGGGTATCGAAAAGATAAACTTTTCTTTTTGAATGTCCTGAAAATTTCTGGGAGTGGGGTTTGGGGGATTCCTGCAGGGGTAACTTTCCTTATATTTGGAGTCAAGATACTGAATTTGCATGCAGTGGTAACTGGTCCTAAAAAGGGGAAACTTGAGGCTGACTCAAGATGTGACTGGGGGCAAGTGAAGGGGTGAAAAATATATAAAGGTCAAATTCACATTAAATATGAAGATTGTAACAAGTACATCTAAACATTGATTAAGTCTAGTTTGACGAAGCGGCGTGTCGCACGTCTAATAGATATATAAGCGTGTTTTGCTCCGGAAGGGACCGTAGAGGCCAGAGCAAACCATGCCACACCATACACATGAAGATTCCGTCTACGACGGATCCGCAGACTCATTATGCTCACAATGAGAACACGGAAGGAAAACCCATGGGCTCCTACATTGCATCCGACCGCTCCGTCGCGGCCGCGCGCGCATCAGGCGCTCAGCACCGTAGCATGAATCCCACTCCACCCCTCGAAAAAATCGCCGATGTCTTTCTCTCAGAAGCAGAACGAGCCAAGCAGCTCAACCCCCCTCCCTGCGCCGACGTGTGGACCGCCGCGGCAGGGCTCTACGGAACCGAAGGCGAAGACGGAGAACTCGCCTGGCAAGCTGAAGCGCTCTGCGCCCAAACTGACCCCGAGGCCTTCTTCCCTGAGAAAGGAGGCTCCACCCGAGACGCCAAAAGGGTATGCGGCGTATGCCCCGTGCGCGAAGAATGTCTACAATATGCAATGGACAATGACGAGCGCTTCGGAATCTGGGGCGGGCTGTCAGAACGTGAACGCCGCCGACTGCGCAAGCAGACGAGCTAAGCCAGGAAGGTACCACCTACATGCAGACTGCACGACTATGCTCCCGCCAGACCTGCCAACGAGAGGCGACTGTTACTCTCCACTACTCCTATGCAGACTCCACGGCACTTATCGATGCACTCTCTGAATTCCGCGAACCCCACGCCTATGACCTCTGCGACCATCACGCTGCACGGCTGACTGCACCCCAGGGTTGGCGAGTGGTCTACAAGGTACCCGTTCAAGACACCACCGAATCCTAGAATTCAAAACCAAGAATTAAACACCCGAATGTAAAGAACCTTCCGCGAATTCATGCGGAAGGTTCTTTGCATATGAGAAACTGGCAGATAGCATAGACACCCGCAACTCACCCAAACACCGACCACTCGAAAAGAACGCGAGATCCATGACCAAAGAAACACACCGAGGGATGTGGGGCGCACTGCGCCCGGCCATCCGTCGCACCAGTGCCGAAGAACTACTCCACGCCCGACGCGCTGAAATTAAAGCCAGTGAACCGACTCCGTACACCGGCGCCTTCGGACGCATTGCAGCAGACGTACCCACCGTCGCCGAAGAACCCGACCTGCCCACCGGGAGCGTACCCGTCGTCCCTGCACGCAGCAAACTACGCGAACAGGGCGTCGGCACCCGCGTGCGCACCCGCACGAACGTCTCCACCGGTTTCGTGCCCCTCGTACGAGACTCGAAGACCACCCCCAAAAACCCGACGCTCAGCGACCTCAATCGCGAAACCATGCAGAAGGCCGCTGAAGCAGAAGCCAAAAATGCGGTCGAAGCACAAACCATCGATACCGCGGAGGCGGCAAGCGCCTCCACCGCCGGACGTAAGTACCGCACCGAAACCACCCGTACAGGTCACACTCACACGGTCGCAGACCCCAACGCGCCGCTGTCCTCCCTGGCGGCCTCACCCGAAGCAGCAGAACGTGCCGCAGCCCGCGAAGATGCCGTGGAAGACACCCCGCGCTTCCTCAAGCTCCGCGCAACCCTCATCGCGCTCACAGTACCGCTGACCGTACTCATGATTGCGATCCGCACCGTAGCCTCCGCCCCCTTCCTCTGGTTTGAATACCACCGCCCCGGATTCCCCGAAGACAGCTACGGCTACTACCTCATCGAGAGGATGCGCCTGGGCTCCTACGGCGTGGACTACATCAACAACTTCGCGCCGCGAGAATACCTCGCCCGCGTCACCACCGGTGCCGACAATACCCTCGCCTTCACCGAAGCAGAAGTGAACCACATGCACGACGTGAAGTGGGTACTGCTTGTCGCCATCATAGCTGTTGCCGCGCTCTTCCTACTGACGCTCTTTAGTAGCATCTCCCTGCGCGAGCGCTCCCCCGGAACCATCCGCCGTAGCCTCTTCTCTGGTGCTTGGATTACCCTGGGACTCATCGCGGTGCTCGGCGTTATGGGCTCCTTCAATTGGGAATGGCTGTTCACCACCTTCCATCAGGTGTTCTTCCCGCAGGGCAACTGGGAGTTTTCCGTACGAAGCTCGCTCATCCGCCTCTACCCGCCGCAATTCTGGATCGATGCAGCAATCGCTGTAGCGGTCCTCATGGCAGCGCAGATTACCCTCCTGCTCGTGGCCACCTGGCCCACCAAATACCGCAAGCTCAAGGCAGAACGCCGCCGCCAGGAACGCCAGGAGCTGCGCGTCAAGCTTGCTTCCGCACGAGTCGGTGACAACTAGAAATCATCAGCCACTTCACCGTGCAAGCCAGCGCGGAAAGGGCATGACAGGGGGGGGCTGGGCTCTACCACACGGTAGAACCCAGCCTCCTTCGTTATACCTAAGCTCGCATCGCTCGCGCTGCGACCCAGGTCTAAAACCAGGACTAAAACCTCAGCCTAGATCCCCAGCCTAAAACCCAAGCCCAAAAGCCGAGCTATCCTAAATCCAGGACTTAAACCACATATGCGAATACCACTGCTCATACGGAATCACCTGAGCAGTCCACAACGGCATAAAGTACGCGCTCAACACCAGCACACCCACCAGGTAGATCGCCACCAGCGTCACGCCCAAACGAGCACGCAACACCGAACCGCGAGAACCCGACAGAGCCAGACCCAAAACACCCGCCAACAGTAGAATCAGGAACGGCTCAAAGGACAGCGCATAGAAATAGAACATCGTGCGAGTCGGGTACATAAACCACGGGAAATAGCCCGCACCGAATACAACCAGCAGCGCACCAAAACGCCAATCCCGCTTCAGCAGCAGAATCAGAAGCGCCACAATAATCGCCGGAATAAAAGCCCACCAAATCGCCGGGTTACCGATATTCAAAATAGCCTCGGAACACGACTTCACGGTACAACCCGAAGAACCCAACTGCGGCGACTCATAGTAGTACGAGGTTGGGCGACCCAAAACCAGCCACTGCCACGCCTGCGAAGAATATGTATGCGGGCTGCTCAAACCAGAATGGAACTTAAACGCCGAGACATGGTACTCCCACAGGGAACGCAAATCCTCAGGAAGCCACATGACACCCTTACCCGGGTTCTCAACCGCCCAGCGACGGAAATACGCATTCGACGACTGGAACCAGCCCGCCCAGGTACTCAGATACACCAGCAGACCCATACCAATCATCTGGAAGAACGCGGGGATGCCATCACGCACCAGCGCCGTCAAACCCCACTTGTTCAGACCCACAATACGGCGAGCATTAATATCCCAGAACACCGTCAGCAGACCCATCGCCGCAATAAAGAACAACGAATTCCACTTCACGCCCACCGCAGCGCCGGCACATACACCGGCAGCGAAACGCCACAGACGCAGACCCATACTCGGGCCCCATGGCGTTGGTGGAAGCACACCGCTATTTTGGCGTGCTGCTTCCGCAATATGGTGCGCCAACACACGCCGTGCCTGAATACGGTCAAGCACCAGACACACAAAAGTCGCCAAAATCCAGAACATCTGGAAAATATCCAGCAGAGCCAGACGAGACTCCACCAGCATCAGACCATCAACAGCAGCCAGTAGCGCCGCAATAGTCGCCACAGTCATCGAACGGAACAGCAACCAGCCAGAATAGGCAATCAACGCCACCGACAGGGTGCCAACCACCGCAGCAGAAACACGCCAACCAAAGGGATTATTATCACCAAAAATCGCCATGCCCGCAGCAATCATCCACTTACCCAACGGCGGATGCACCACATACTCCGGCGAATCCGTCAACAGACCCGACGGGTGACCGGCAGCGAAGGAAGCGTTAGCCTCCTTTGACCAGCTCAGCTCATAGCCGTAATGCACATACGAATAGGCATCCTTGGCGTAGTAGGTCTCATCAAAAACAATGGCATTCGGATGCGCCAAATTATAAAAACGCAGAATGCCGGCAACCAGCACAATCAATGCAGGCGCCAACCAACCCCAACGCGGGGCACGAATATAGGCAACAGCGAGCGCATCCAGCAGAGAATCGAGGCTGTAACGACCATGTTCAGACGAAGAACGGGTCGAATCAGCCGGAGCGGCAGATGCGGGAGAAAGTAGCTTAGGTATCTTCACCCCATCAATCCTAAAGGGTCAGAAGGTACGATGCACCATTTCAGCACGTGAACGGCATATATGACGCACTCGGACCCCCCCCACTCGCACTAGCTACTTCTATCCTCTACCTCGCCTAGTAAGCCCACCCGGCATCCGACAGAGCGCGGGCGTTACACTTAGTGGGTACACGAAGACCAGACACAGACACGAGGCCTGCCATGACTGCATCCGCAGAATACACTGAAGCAACCACCGACCCCTTAGAAACGGTCCAGGGACCCCAGCCTGACATCGCTGATACCGCTGACACCGCCGTCACTTCCGAAGAAGGCGGCGTGCTCATCCTCGGCGGTACCCCCATCGGCAACCTTGCCGATGCCTCCGACCGACTGCGCTCAGCCCTCGCCACCGCAGACCTCATCGCCGTTGAAGACACCCGTAAGCTACGAACCCTCGCCTCCGGGCTTGGCGTGCGCACGCGCGGCCGCATCATCGTCAACCACGACCACAACGAAGCCGAACGCAGCGAAACCATCGTGCAAGCGGTACAGGACGGCCAGCGCGTGCTACTGCTCTCGGATGCGGGCATGCCCACCATCTCCGACCCCGGTTACGTTGCCGCCGCAGCCGTCGCGGAAGCCGACCTGCCCGTCACCGTGGTGCCCGGTCCCTCCGCGGCGTTGACCGCGCTCGCGCTCTCCGGTCTGCCCACCGGACGATTCACCTTTGAAGGCTTCCTCGCCCGCAAGGGCTCCGAGCGCACCCGCCGTCTTGCATCGTTGGTGGGGGAGGAGCGTACCATGGTCTTCTACGAATCCCCGCACCGCACCGCCGCAACCCTGGCAGACTTCGTGCAGACCTTCGGCGCCGACCGCCGCGGAACGGTCAGCCGTGAGCTAACCAAGCTCCACGAAGAAGTCCGACGCGGTACCCTGGCTGAGCTTGCCGAATGGGCCGAACGAGAACGTGTCCGTGGCGAAATCGTTATTATTGTCGAGGGTGCACAAGCCCCCGAAACCCCCGAAGCGCAGGACGTAGTGCAACTGGTCCTCGACCGTGTGGCGGGCGGCGAGCGGCTCAAGAGCGCCTGCGCCGCGGTCGCCGCTGAGACCGGCACCTCCAAGCGTGACTTGTACGAGGCGGCACTGGCTGCTCGCTCTGAATAACATAGAATCACCGCGCAGCTTTACCCCCCCCCAGTTTTACCCTGCAGTTTTATCCCGAGGATTTATCAATGTGTCAGAGCCATCCCGGTCCTGAAATCACCCAGGAGTACCTGAACTCCCTCGCTGCCCTGGCGAACTACACCCTGCCTACCCCCGCGGCACTCCAGGCAACCGCCCTGCCTAACGGCTGGGCGCCTGTCCCCGGTGAAGTACCCGCACCCTATAAGGCGGAACTCTACACCGGCATCAGCGACGCCGAAGGAGGAGAAGGAACCCGCCGCCGCTCCACCACCGGCGAGAACGGCCGTAGCCGCAATCTGGTCTTCCCGCCTGCCCCCGAGCCGCTGCCGTACCCCATCGTGGATAACCACACCCACATGGACCTGCTCGACGGCGAAGTAGAAATCAGCGCCCGCGACGCACTCGACGCCGGTGAAAAGCTCGGCATTGCCGCCATCGTGCAGGTCGGATGCGATATCCCCTCCTCCCTATACGCGGTCGCCGCCGCGCAGTCTGATGAGCGTGTCCTCGCCGCTATTGCGATTCACCCCAACACCGCCCCCGAGCTGGCTGCAGCCGGTCAGCTGGATGCGGCGCTCGCCACCCTCGACGAGCTCGCCACCGCTGACCGTGTGCGCGCTATTGGTGAGACCGGCCTGGACTATTTCCGCACAGGTGAGGAAGGCATGGATGCGCAGCACTACAGCTTCCGTGAGCATATTCGCATTGCGAAGAAGCACAACCTGGCGCTGCAGATTCATGACCGTGACGCGCACGAGGACGTTGTAGGCATCCTGGATGAAGAGGGTGCGCCGGAACGTACCGTGTTCCACTGCTATTCGGGTGGCCCGGAGCTTGCGGCGATCTGCAATGAGCGCGGCTGGTATATGAGCTTTGCCGGCACGGTGACTTTCAAGAATTCGAAGGGTATTCAGGAGTCGTTGGCGATGGCTCGTCCGGAGCTGATGCTGGCTGAGACTGATGCCCCGTTCTTGACCCCGCATCCGTTCCGTGGTCGCCCGAATGCGTCCTACATGACGAACTATACGGTGCGTTTTATGGCGGCTCATCGCGGTGAGGATTTGGAGGCGCTCTGCCGCCGTATTCGTGAGAATTCGGAGCGGGTTTACGGTCAGTGGTAGGCGCGTACAGTCTGTAGCGGATAGATATTCTGGGTAGCCTCGCGGTGCGTGCCTGCGTGCTAGACTGTAGCGACTACAAACAACTCACTCAGATAGCTATACCATGATTTGGTTTGCAGTATTTAGGTGCGTATAGTGCCTCAATAATTGGTGCTGCGAACATCCCGACAAGAGTTTATGTGTAGCACCCCATGGCTGGTGTTTTAGGAGGATACTATGGCAAAGATTCTGAAGTATGTTCTGGGCCTGGATGGCGCGAATCGTTTTGAATCGTTCTATTCGGTTGGCGTACCCGCGAAGGATTTCGTGCCTTATTCTGCGGTGGATAACCGTGATAATCATGTGACCGATGAAGAATTTGATGTTGAACTTTTTCGCAGCCGCTGGCATCGTGACCCCACCCCGGCTGAGCGTGGCTGCATGCTTAGCCACGTGAAGATGTGGGAGGACTTCGTCGCATCAGATGCGGACTGGGCTCTGATTGCTGAGGACGACGTCCTTATTTCTCCGGATGCTGAGGTGGTGGTGAATGCAATCATCACCAAGTATCCGCAGGTTCAGCTGGTGAACCTGTGCGATGCGTGCTCGTTCAAGGCGGGCACCATGAACCCGCGTGTGGAGTATATTCGCTTGTCTCTGCTGTCTCCTTTTGTGCATGGTAAGTGCCGTATGGGCAAGCTGTACGGTTCGACTCGCCTGGGTTGCACCGGTCTGTACTTGATTTCCCGTTCGGGCGCTGAGCTGCTGCTCAAGCAGTTTGAGAATAAGGCCCCGGGTACCGTAGCTGATGATTACAAACTGTACCAGCAGTGGGGTGTGGATGTGCGTTTCGTGCAGCCCGGTCTGTGCGATTGGGAGGGTAGCAGCGTCATTCTGGATTCCGGTAAGAGCCACCTGGAGATGCTGGCTGAGAATCAGAAGGGTTCGAGCGCCCTGGATCGAGTGCGTATTGCGTTGGCTCCGAAGATGCGTTTGGTGAATGCAAAGAACGCCCTGGATGCTACTCTTGATGAGGTGAAGCAGCGCCTGGGTAAACCGAAGTAAGCAAGCTCTATATGAAGTCCCTCTTCGTCACATGTGTGGTGGAGAGAGATTTTTGACGGGTATTTTCAGATTTTGCGTGTGAGATTGTGCACAAAGTGTGAGACATAACAGGAAACTGTGTACCAGTTGCTGGGACTATCTTAGGCTGGGTGATAGACTATTTTATACATATCATTCACTCATTGACTAGGCATTATGCCATAATACGCGTGCGCTTTCGGCGTGCCCCGTATATGTTGTTGTCGAGTCAAGACTTTGGTAACTCATGCAGGGCTCATGTGGTTTCACGCTAAGGCTGTATGGGCGTGCCACAGAAAAGGGAACATCATGGCAAAAGTCCTAAAATACGTCCTTGGCATGGACAATAAGAATCGCTTTGAATCTTTCTATTCGGCGGGTGCGCCTGCCCAAGATTTTGTGCGCTACTCTGCCGTAGATAACCTTGACGGCCACGTCACTGATGAAGAATTTGATGTCGAATTTTTTCGATCCCGTTGGCATCGTGACCCGAAGAACGCCGAACGAGGATGTATGCTCAGCCACCTGAATATGTGGCGTGATTTTCTGGCAAGCGATGCTGACTGGGCCCTCATTGCTGAGGACGACATTATTATCTCCGCAGATGCTGAGCCCGTAGTGCAGAATATTATTGCTAAGTATCCGCATGTCCAGATGGTTGTCCTCTGTGATGCACTCGCGCTCGAAGCGGGTAAGATGAACCCGCGGGTGAAATATCCTCGTATCTCTTTGCTCTCCCCGTTCGTATACGGTAAATACCGTATGGGAGGGAAATACAGCCTGACCCGCTTGACCGGTACTGGTCTATACCTAATTTCGCGTTCCGGTGCTGAACTTCTTCTGAAGAATTTTGATAAGGGAATGCCGGGTACTGTGGCTGATGATTACCCCCTGTACGAGGAATGGGGCATGGACGTGCGCTACGTACAGCCCGGCCTATGCGATTGGGAAGGCTCTAGCCTCATCGAAGACCTTGGCATTCGCCACGTTGAAACGCTGTATAGGGGTCTGCAAGCTAATAACATTATTGGTCGCTTGCGTGTTTTGCTAGCGCCGAAGGCACGTTTGGCCAACGCTAAGAACGCCTTGCTGTCTACCGTTGAAGATGTGAAGCGTCGCCTGGCACGGTAACCTGGAGTGTAGAAACCTACACCTACCGAAGGAACACCGTGAACGATCTGCCCCTGCTCGGCCCCGCTGAGATTCGTGAGCTTGCCGAGATGCTGGGTATTCGCCCGACGAAGACTCTTGGGCAGAACTTTGTGATTGATCCGAATACGATTCGTCGTATTGTCAGCGCGGCAGAGATTTCACCGGAGGAGACGGTGCTGGAGGTTGGCCCGGGCCTGGGTTCGTTGACCCTCGGCATCCTGGATGCTGCGAAGGATATGGTTGCGGTTGAGATTGACCCGCCGCTGGCTCAGCAGCTTCCGCACACGATTGAGAAGTTCTGCCCCGAGAAAGCGGGCGATATTGATGTGGTGCTCATGGATGCTCTGAAGGTCACCGAGCTGCCCCGCACCCCGGACGCCCTGGTGGCGAACCTGCCCTATAACGTGGCGGTTCCGGTGCTTCTGCACCTATTTGCGCAGTTCTCGAGCATTCGTCACGCCATGGTGATGGTTCAGGACGAGGTCGCCGACCGTCTTTCGGCGACCCCGGGTTCGAAGATCTACGGTGTGCCCTCGGTGAAGGCTAATTGGTATGCCGAGGTGTATAAGGCGGGCGTGATTGGCAAGAACGTGTTCTGGCCTGCACCAAAGATTAACTCGGGCCTGGTGGGTTTCCGTATGCGCGAGGAGCCTCTCTCCACCGTTGACCGCGACCTGGTGTTCACGATTGTGGACGCCGCTTTCGCTCAGCGCCGTAAGACTCTGCGCGCTGCGTTGAGCTCCTGGGCGGGCTCGGGTGCGCGTGCGGAGCAGATTTTAATGGCTGCCGGTATCGCTCCGACGGAGCGCGGTGAGAAGCTGGATATTCACGGTTTTATCCGCATTGCGGAGGCTTCGCTGACTGTCCCGGCTGAGCCTGTAACGGAGTAGCTTCTTCCCGCTCTGAATTTTTCACTAACGTTCTCACGCGAGTTCCCGCGCGAAAGGTGTATACGCTGATGAGTACCGCCTCCCAGGTCGCTATTTCGGTTGATGCTCCAGGTAAGGTCAACCTGTATCTTGCCGTGGGGGATGTTCGTCCGGACGGCTACCACCCGTTGACTACGCTTTTTGCGGCGGTCTCTTTGATGGAGACCATCACGGTCTCTGAGAGGCAGATACCGGGGCTGAGCTTGAGCATGGATATTGTGCCCGGCTCCCTGGTGGATCAGCAGATGCAGGCGGGGCAGTTCGACTCTGCCGCTGTGCCGATGGATGAGCGGAATCTCGTGTATCGTGCCGCTGCGCTGATTCTTGCGGAGCACGGTATCGAATCTGCCCCGGCGCTGCACCTGCATATTGCGAAGGCTGTACCCGTGGCAGGCGGTATGGCAGGCGGCTCAGCGGATGCAGCTGCCGCCCTCATTGCTACAGACCGCTACCTGCACGCAACCGGCCGCACCGGGGCGCTCCTGACCCAGACAGATTATGAACGTCTTGCCGCGCAACTGGGCGCCGATATTCCCTTTAGCGTGCGTGCCGCGCTCGGGCAGACCCTCGCACTGGGGCAGGGGACCGGTACCGAGCTGCAGAACGTTGCGGCTCCTCGGAAACCCCTGCATCTGGTGATTGTTGCCGCGCAGTTTGGCCTCTCAACCCCCAGTGTCTTCAAACAGTTGGACGCCGGCCGCGCCTCGGCGCTGTACCCCGCCTCCGGTGAGCTGCTAGAACCCGCAGAGCTTCTCGAAGCACTGAACTCTTACGACGGTTCAGAGGCGGCGCTCGCCTCCTTGACACCGCTGCTACATAACGATCTGCAGGCTCCCGCACTTTCGTGCGCCCCGCAGCTGGAACAGACCCTGAACCTGTGTGATAGCGAGGGCGTGTACGCGTCCCTGGTGTCCGGTTCCGGTCCGACGGTGCTTCTGCTGGTTTCTTCGCAGGCTCGGGCGGAGGCTCTGGCTGCCTCTCTCCGCGCTGCGGGCAACCATGCTGTAGCTACCGAAGTAACTAGTGCATAGCTTTTTTATCTGTCACACTAGATAACGATTTATCACTCACTGACTTCTACCGTTCTCTGATTGAAAGGGAGGATACGATGAAGGTTAAAAATATTGTTGTCGCCCAGGACCGTTTTAGCCTTCTTGGCGGTATTACGACAGTTAACAGGATTTTGGGTAGGGCTTTCGAAGAAGCAGGGTACAACGTTAGCTACCTGGCTCTCTACGACAATATGGGAGATAACCCTGACGCAGTCACTCCTGATTTTATTGTTCGATCTGGTTCGCTTGTTTCGAAGACCACTCATAACAATCTGGTGTACAACAACCCCGGCCCCCTGGGCGCTGTGCTGACTGCCAAAAAGGGATTTACCGCGCTGTGGGACCGTTACAACGCGGTGCGTACCCGTCGTTACCTGCAGTCTTTGGGCGAGGAGACTGTCATTTTGACGACGATGACCAGTATCGCCACGTACCTGGTGGATTATGCGCGCTCTGCTCAGAAACAGGGGATTGGCTACCTATACGAGTTCCATAGTAGCTATGACAGCTCATACCGTCTGGACGCAGAGAAAGAGTTGCGTCAGATTTCCGATACCTTTGATTCTTTCGTTGCGCTTTCTGAAGGTGACGCGCAGCTTTTCGCCCAGTGGCTGAACCGCCCGGTGGATGCCGTATCGAACCTGAACGCATCGTTGGACCCTGCCGTTGAGCGGAAGGTTCTGGCGTTGGCTGAGCAGAAGAAACCGGTGGTGCAGTATATCGGCCGCTACTCTGAGGAGAAGGGCCTGATGCGTATCCTAGAGAGCTTTATCGCGTGTGCGACGGAGTTTCCCGAGTGGATTTTGAAGCTTAACGGTAGCGGTGGTGAAGCGATTGAGCGTCAGCTGAAGGAGCGTATTGCTTCTCTGGATTCTGTGCTGGCTGAGCGTATCGTGGTGGATGGGCCGTTGAACTCTGAGCAGGTACTTGAGGCGTATGCCGAAGCGTCGTTGACCATTGGTGCTTCAGACTTTGAGGGTGCACCGATGGCACTGCAGGAGGCGATGCGTGTGGGTACTCCTATGGTGTCGTACCCCTCATGCTGGGTTTTGCGTGATGTGCTTCCCCAGGTGGGTTACTTGGCTCAGGAGCGTAGCATAGAAGCGCTGACCGAACAGTTGCGTGTTGCGATGGGCGATGATGCGCAACGTAAGGAGAAGTCCGAGCGTTGCCTCCAGAAGGCTCAGGAATACACCCCGGAGCATATTGTTCGCCGTTGGGAAGAAGTTTTCGCCTCGATTCAGCGCTAGTCTAGGGCGCGAATATAAACCTGAATATAAGAGAATGCCGGTTCTAGATATCTAGAACCGGCATTCTTCTATGCGCGCTTAGGGGTTGTTCATGAGCTGACGTTCGTGAACCGCACGGAAACGGTACTGGAACATTCCTTCAAGAGCACCCAGGTTCGCACCGGCTTCTCGCGCACCCACCAGGCGAGTGGCGGGGGAGAGTAGAAGTGGCAGGGACTTCGCCAGGGCTATGACCGAGTACTTGATGCTGGGGCCGTTCATACCCTGATCTTTGAAACGCATCCACAGGAGTATGCGGTAGTGCTGGTAGTTGCGCTGCTGACGGAAGATTTTCTTCGGGGTGGAGCGGAGACGGTAGCGCACCAGCGAGGCGTAGGTCTTGTAGAAGGGGATACCAGTTTGGCTGACTCGCCAGGAGAAGTCGGTCTCTTCGGAACCCGCGATGTAGCTGCAGTCCATGCCGCCGATACGTAGGTATACATCGCGGGGAACGGAGAAGTTGCAGCCGGTAATTGAGGGCAGGAAACCCGCGAAGGGAGGGATCTCCGCTTCGGTCTCTACCAGGGAGGGATTCGCTAGGACCTTCTCGTCCGAGTCGAGCGGAACACCGTAGGCCTTGAGCACCTCGACGGGGTTGTCGTTGTGCAGGTTGGCGCCCGAAACAAGTGCCGGACCGTGCTCATCCTGGACCGCCAAGTGACCGTCCAGCCATCCGGTTTCTACATAGTCGTCGGAGTCGCAGAAGACGAGAATCTTGCCGCGTGCCTCACATGCGCCGACATTACGGGCGTTGGCGGGGCCCTTAATATTGCTGGAATCCACCCATCGGAGGGGATAGGGGGCGTCGAAGGCTTCGATCAGGGCGATGGTGTTATCGGTACTGCCGTTATCGCTGACGACCACCTCAAAAGAGCGGGTGGTGGTTTGCTTAGCTAGAGCCTCCAGCTGCGTTGTGATGAAGCGGGCTGCGTTGTATGCGGGGATGACGACGGATGCCTCGTACTCGTACTTTTCGCTCATATTATTCACCGAGTTTCTTGATACGGCGGGCAGGGACACCAGCATAAAGGCCATTCGGCTCGCAGTCGGAGACTACTACGGCACCCGCTGCAATCATGCATCCGGCGCCAATGGTCACGCCGGCAATGACAGATACATTCTGTCCAAGCCAGGAACCGTCACCAATCACGATGGGAGCCTCAATATTTTTGCCTGCACGCTGGCGTGAGGGGCCCATCTCGTGGCTTGCGGTGCACAGGGTAACGCGCGGTCCCAGGTAGACGCGGTCGCCGATCTGCGCGGCACGGTCGATAAAGATATCGCGGTTGACCCAGCAACCGGCGCCAATCTGGGCACCGGGAAGAATTTCGGAGCTGGGATGCACGTAGGTGCCGTCACCAATGGAGACGCCAGCAGCGCGGAGTTTTTCAATGCGTGCCGCGCGACGCTTGGTTTTCTGCTTCAGAAAATGCTGATGCTTGAGCTGTTTGAGAGTGTTGAGCAATAGATACCTTCATAAGGGCGAGCGGGAAAATTACTCCCTAAAAGTGTTAAAAGCTAATACCTATAGTAACGGGATATCGTCCCGAAACGAGGCGGTATCCTGCAGAAGCAGATGAGAAATCCGCTGTTACATATGGCATATGAAGTTGGCGTTAGCCCAGCAGTTCGGAGAGTTCGAGCCAGCGCATTTCTAGCTCGTCAATCTCATCCTGAAGTGCCTGTTGCTGCTCGCCGAGCGCCGCCAAACCGGCGTAGTCAGCGGCATTGTGCGCGCTCATCTGCTCGGATAGCTTCTCCTGCTCAGCAGTGAGCTTGGCGAGGCGACGCTCAATCGCACCGGACTCCTTCTGTGCCGCACGCAGCTCGGCACCGGAGACCTTCGGGGTATCCGGCTCAGCAGAAGCCTGCGCCGAGGAGACGGCACGTGCCTGCGCGCTACCGGCAGCAGAACCGCCAGTACCGGCTGCCGAGAGCGCCAAATACTCGTCCACACCACCGGGCAGGTGACGGAACGAACCGTCAATCACGGCGTACTGCTGATCGGTCACGCGTTCCATGAGGTAGCGGTCGTGGCTGACCACCAGCAGGGTACCCGGCCAGGTATCCAGCAGATCCTCCATGGCCGCGAGCATATCGGTGTCCAGGTCGTTGGACGGCTCGTCGAGAATCAGCACGTTCGGCTCATCCAGCAGAATCAGCATGAGCTGCAGGCGACGCTTCTGACCACCCGAAAGGTCCTTGACCGGAGTGGACAGCTGCGCACTCGTAAAGCCCAAACGCTCCAGCATCTGTGAGGTGGATAGCTCCTTACCATCGGCAATGTAGCTACGCTTCTTGCGCCCAATCACATCCGAGACACGGTCGTTAGCGACCTCGTTGAGCTCATCGAGCTGCTGGGTCAGGGTCGCAATCTTCACAGTCTTACCGTGCTTGACGCGACCCTCGGTCGGCTTCAGATCACCGGTTACCAGGGAGAGCATCGTGGACTTACCCGCGCCGTTCACGCCCAGGATTCCGGTGCGCTCGCCGGGGGCAATACGCCAGGTGACCTTCTTCAGCACGGGACGCTTGCCGCCGGGCATCGAGGGGTCGTCATAGACGACGGAAACATTCTCGAGGTCGACCACGTCCTTGCCGAGGCGGGAGACTGCCATCTTCTTCAGTTCCAGGGTGTCACGCACCGGCGGAACGTCCGCAATGAGGGCGTTGGCGGCATCAATGCGGAACTTCGGCTTGGAGGTACGCGCGGGCGCACCGCGGCGCAGCCAAGCGAGCTCCTTGCGCATCAGGTTCTGACGCTTCGCCTCCGCTGCGGCTGCCTGACGGTCACGTTCTACACGCTGCAGAATATACGCCGCGTAGCCGCCCTCGAAGGGTTCGACGATGCGGTCGTGCACCTCCCAGGTATCGGTACAGATTTCGTCAAGGAACCAGCGGTCATGGGTAACGACCATGAGGCCGCCCGCATTCTTTGCCCAGCGGGACTTCAGATGGTTGGCGAGCCAGGTGATGGCTTCAACATCCAGGTGGTTGGTGGGCTCGTCGAGCATGAGCACGTCCCACTCCTGCGCGAGCAGTGAGGCGATTGCTACACGTCGGCGCTGACCGCCGGAGAGTGAAGAGATGGGTGCATCCCAGGGAAGGTCAGAGACCAGACCGGAGATGACATCGCGGATGCGTGCCTGCGAGGCCCATTCGTATTCGGGGGTTTCACCCACAATTGCGTAGCCGACGGTGTGGTTGTCGTCGAGGATGTCTGACTGGTCGAGGTAACCGATGCGCGTGTCGCCGCGCACGGTAACCCGGCCGGAGTCCGGTTCGAGCCGGCCGGCAAGAATCTTCATGAGGGTGGACTTGCCGTCGCCGTTGCGACCGACAATGCCGATGCGGTCGCCTTCGTTCAGGCCGACTGTGATGCCTTCAAAGATGGTTCGGGTAGGGAATTCGAGGTGCAGCGATTCGCCGCCAAGTAGATGTGCCACGCCTTCTAGGGTACAGGGTGAGTCTTTACTTCAAGTAGCGCTCCAAATTTTGATGAGGGGGTACTTGATGGCGGTGAGACAAGCTGTGGGGATTGCGGGGTGTGCGGCTAAGTTGAGCACAGATATTTGATAAACTGAGGAAAGCATTTCCTGCATTGCGTTGTTCTGTGCCCAAAATTGCGGCCATGACGATGAGGACCCGTTAGCGGGGGCTTGTCGTGAATGTAAGGATAATCCGCCATGGTGTAATGGCAGCACAGCGGCCTTTGGAGCCGTTTGTCTAGGTTCGAGTCCTAGTGGCGGAGCGTAAGCACTCAACGGCACCGTTGATAGAGAGTTATCGGTCCGCGCTCACTCCTCACTCTTGCAACCTCGTCTAAGGAGTCTTCCCAGTGAACACTGAACTGGCACCCTCTGCAGTGATCGTTCTCGCTGCAGGCGCTGGTACGCGCATGAAGTCCGCTACCCCCAAGGTCATGCACGGCATTGGTGGTCGATCCATGGTTGAGCATGCTGTCGCTGCTGCACGAGATTTGAACCCCGAGCGCCTCGCTGTTGTGGTACGCCACCAGCGCGATAAGGTCGCTGAGCATGTGCTTACATTTGACCCTGAGGTAACCATCGTTGATCAGGACGAGACTCCGGGTACTGGTCGCGCGGTTGAGGTCGGTCTGAATGCCCTGGATGCGCAGGCACCCGTCTCCGGCACCGTCCTGGTGACCTACGGCGATGTTCCTCTGCTGCGCCCCGAAACCCTGCGCGAACTGATTGCCTTCCACGAAGAAGACAAGAACTCCGTAACCGTCCTGACCACCCATATTGATGAGCCCGGCGCCTACGGTCGTATTGTCCGTAACCAGGCTGGCGAAGTGACCGCCATTGTTGAGGCGAAGGACGCTTCCCCAGAAGAACTCGAAATTACCGAAATTAACTCCGGTATTTACGCTTTTGATGCCGCTGTTCTGCGCGAGGCACTGCTCGAGGTGACCACCAACAACGCACAGGGCGAGAAGTACATTACCGACGTTCTGTCCATCGCTCGTTCTAAGGGCTACCGCACCTCCGCTCTGGCTATTGAGGACCGTTGGGAGGTCGAGGGCGCTAACGACCGCGTGCAGCTGGCTCAGCTGGGTCGTATGCTCAACAACCGCATCCTTGAGGCTCACATGCGTAACGGCGTGACCATCGTTGATCCTGAGAACACTTGGGTTGACGTCACCGTCAGCATTGAGAACGACGTAACCCTGTTGCCCGGTGTGCAGCTGCACGGTTCTACCACCGTCGCTACCGGTGCCACTATTGGTCCGGACACCACCCTGACCGATATGACCGTTGAGGCTGACGCTACCGTCATCCGCGCGCACGGTCACGGCGCTGTCATTGGTGAAGGCGCAAATGTTGGTCCCTTCGCATACCTGCGCCCCGGTACCACCCTGGGCAAGGACGCTAAGCTTGGCACCTTCTGCGAGGCTAAGAATTCGCAGATCGGCGATGGCGCAAAGATTCCGCATCTGTCCTACGTTGGCGACGCCACCATCGGTGAGGGTGCCAACATTGGCGCTGGCTCGATTTTCGCGAACTACAACGGCCTGGTGAAGAGCCGCTCCGTTATTGGCGCGCACGCCCGTATGGGTGCTGCAGGCATTTACGTTGCACCTGTTACCGTCGGTGATGGTGCCTACTCCGGCGCGGGCGCGCTGATCCGTAAGGATGTTCCTGCGGGCGCCCTCGCCTACTCTGAGACCTCCCAGCGTACTATCGATGGCTGGGTTCTGAAGAACCGTGCTGGTACCGAACCCGCCGAGGCTGCTAAGGCTGCTGGCGCTCAGGATCCGGCAGAATTCTAATTCGAGGAAAGAACAACACCATGAGTAGCGAGATTACCAATCCCGGTGAGCGTAAGCTTGTAGTGGTCTCCGGTCGAGCACACCCTAAGCTTGCCGAGGAGATTGCACAGGCGCTTGATCACGACCTGCTGCCCACCTCCGCATACACCTTCGCCAACGGCGAGACCTACGTTCGCTTTGAGGAGTCGGTGCGCGGTGCAGACGCTTTCGTGATTCAGTCTCACCCGGCACCCATCAACGAATGGCTCATGGAGCAGATCATTATGATTGATGCGCTCAAGCGTGCATCCGCTCGTTCCATTACCGTGGTGTCTCCCTTCTACCCCTACGCTCGTCAGGACAAGAAGCACAAGGGTCGCGAGCCCATCTCGGCACGTCTAATTTCGGACCTGTATAAGACCGCGGGTGCTGACCGCCTGATGTGCGTGGATCTGCACACTTCGCAGATTCAGGGCTTCTTCGATGGCCCGGTTGACCACCTCTTCGCGATTCCGGTGCTGGCTAAGCACATCCGTGAGCGCGTTGCAGATCTGTCGAACGTGACCGTCGTATCCCCGGACACTGGTCGTGTGCGTGTAGCGGAGCACTGGGCTGATCTGCTGGACGGCGCACCACTGGCATTCGTGCACAAGACCCGCGATATCAACGTCCCTAACCAGGCTGTTTCTAAGACTGTTGTGGGTGACATTGAAGGCCGTACCTGCGTGCTGATTGACGACATGATTGACACTGGCGGCACCATTGCTGGCGCTGTGAAGGTCCTCATGGACAAGGGCGCAAAGGAAGTTATCATCGCAGCAACCCACCCGGTTCTGTCCGATCCGGCTGCTGAGCGCCTGTCTCAGTGCGGTGCTGTGGAGGTCGTCGTGACCAATACCCTGCCCGTGCCGGAAGAGAAGCAGTTCGATAACCTGACTATTCTCTCCATTGCTCCATTGATTGCTCGTGCTATTCGCGAGGTCTTCGATGAGGGTTCTGTAACCGAGATTTTCGATCACTAAGCTTTCTCAGAGCATGTAGAAAGTCCCCCGCTGACCGTGGTCGGTGGGGGACTTTCTTGTGCGGAGACTAAAGCTAACCCGGCTGGAACAGAGATCTGTTTCAGTCGGGTTAGTGCTGTATTTAGAGTCGTACGCTTAGCGGTGTGCCTGTGCGAGCCAGGGCAGAATCACACGCAAGGACTGCTCCACTTCGTCCACTGCGACCTTCGCTGCTGCGGGGCCGCGGCGGTAGGGGTCTTCCAGCTTGTCGCTATCAAGTGGGCGGGCGCCGTAGGCGTAGAGGTAAGAGAGCGGCTCGGCGCGGCGTGCATCCTCGCGAATACGAGCAGCCTGCTTGAGTAGCTTGATCTTGGCGTGGTGCTGGGGCCACTCGCGAACGATCCAGTCGGCGTGTACCTTCTCAGCGACCAGGATGACGGTGGCGTTCTCGATAATCTGACCGTTGAGCTGTCGGGAGGCGAAACTTTCGGGGTTGTAGCCGCGCTCAATAAGTTCGTTGGCTACATGCTCGTAGACGCCGTGACCGACGAGTGCGCCGGTGCCCGCGCTGGTGAAAATCCATTTGTCTTCCAGGCCGTATTCTGCGGCGAGGTGCTTGGAAATCACTTCACCGGATGCGCTACGGGCAATGTTGCCGGTGCACACGAAGAGTGCTTCGAAGAGACCGTCTTTGCCGGTGCTGTCTGTACGGTTGAGAGTCTTGGGGGAGAACTTGAAGAGCGGGGTGCGTTCGCCGCGGGAGTTAGTAGCGGGGGAGGACTGTGCGTTTCCTGCGCTCTGGCTGTTGGCTTCTTCAGGGTTGGCGAGTTCTTCGGCATCAACGGTGGGCGCGTTGTGCTGGGCCACGCGGATGATACCGGAGCTTGCGGGCTTGCAGTCTACGTCGAGAATGTCATCGGGGGTAGCCTTGATATCGGTGTGTGTGAGGGGCTGTGCGGAGACGGTTGCAGTGCCGTCGGCACTGAGCTCTTCTTCGGGAGTGACTCCCTGAGCGGCTACCTCGGAGGGGGAATAGACTTCGTAATCTCCGATAGCTTCGCGGAGTGAGTCGTCGGGGGTGATGGTGCGACTGGCTATCCCGTGGCGGTTCTTGCCTGCCAGCTCGGGGCTACTCTTAATGAGAGATCGGACTCCATCAGCAATATTTTCGGTGAGAGAGGCGGCGGTTGCCTGCTGCTCCTCAGCAGTTTCTGCGGAGCTGGTTTTGTCCTCGGAGGAGCCCCACGTGTACTTGTCCTTGAGGGACTTAATGTTGAAGATGCCCATCAAAAAGCCTTTTCTAATTGACGTACCCAACAGTGAACAGGGAAGCCGGAAGTGTCGGGTTGGTTGAATGAATAGTATCTATCATACCGAGTTACTTGCACCTTCAAGGGTTCCTTTTCCTGTGGGTGGCGAATACCCATAAATGTCTTGTGTTTTAGCTACGAATTAGAGGTACTTCTTTCCGCTAAAGATGACCAAAAGTACAAGCTTGATGCTGAAAATGTTTAGAGGGTGCGTGCTAGAATTGGCGTGAAATGCTGGTCTTCTTCTCGCTCAGGGGCCAGCGAGTACACTCACCAACGAGGACCAATGAAGAGCATTTATACTAAGCTTCGCCTGTTTTTTCCCGGACGGAGCTTTACGCTACTTGTCTTTAACCTGATCGGCCTGTTCGTTCTGTCTTTGATGGAGATGGTCGGTGTTGCTGCTGTTCTTCCCATCGTGAATATTGCGATGGGCGCGGAAATTACCGGCTATCTGGCTGTTCTCTCGGATGCTTTTGGTAATCCTCAGCGATCTGAGCTGGCGCTCTATCTGGGCAGTGTTCTGGTGCTCGTCTTTGTCATTAAAGGCATTGCATCGCTCATCTTTAAGCGCTGGAGCCTGAAATTCACCGGTTACCAGCAGTTGGCAACTTCTTCGACTATCCTTAACCACTACATGAAGGATAGCTACTTCAATCATAGGAAGTCCCAACCTGAAGATACTGTGTATCTGATTGGTACTTATGTGGTTTTTGCCTACCGCGGTTACGTCGGCTCAATTATTAACTTCATCGGTGACCTACTGTCGGTTCTTGTGTTGCTGGTGATGATTCTCTGCGTTATGCCGATTCCGGCTTTGATTGCCTTTGCTTATTTCGGTATCACTATCTCTGTGATGCAGTTCTTCCTGCGTCAAGGAAACGCTAAGTACGGTGAGATTTCTGCTCGTGCCGGTCGTGACGCTCTCCTCTCGCTTTTCGACAACATCAAGGGTTTTCGCGAGATTCGTATTTCTAATTCGCGTGAATTGACCGTTGAAGAGTACCGCCAGTACGCGCTGCGTAGCGTGAATAGCGATGTGAATATTTCCTTCTTCGCTGATTTCCCCAAGTACGCTCTAGAAATTATCTTCATTGTCGGTATTGCAGGTCTTTTGGGTCTGATGACATCGACCCAGGGAGCCGATAGTCTGCCAGCTCTGATGCTTTTCGCAACCGCATGCATCCGTATTCTGCCGAATGCCACCCGTATGGTTGCTTCTCTGGGCAGCATTCGTGCGAACGAGTTCGCTAGTGAAGAGGTTGCTAAGGTTATCCGCTCAATGAGCCCCGAAGAGCAGCGTCTGCAGATGGTTAAAGCCAAGAGTGAAGTTGACCCGGCAACCATTATCAACTCGGGTATTGAACTCGTGGATGTTCAGATCGATAACTTGGTCTACCGTTACCCGGATGGTGATAAGGATGTTCTCAAGGACATTCAGCTGGATGTTCCGGCTGGTACCTCGGTTGCTTTCGTGGGTGGTTCCGGCTCGGGTAAGACTACTCTGGTTGACTTGATTCTTGGTCTGCTGATCCCGGCGAGCGGTACGATTTCTAGCCAGGGTAAGGATATCCATACTGATTTGCCTTCCTGGTACCAGAAGATTGGTTATGTCCCTCAGGATCCCTACCTGGGTAATGGCACCCTGCGTGAGGCAGTTGCCTTCGGTATCCCCGACAAACACATTGACGATGACCGTGTGCTCTACTGCCTTGAGCTGGCGGAGCTGATGCCCGTTGTCGGGACTCTGGAAGAAGGCATTAACACTCCGATTGGCGAAAACGGTAACCGTCTTTCCGGTGGTCAGCGTCAGCGTGTGGGTATTGCGCGTGCGATGTACCGTAACCCGAGTGTGTTGATTCTGGATGAAGCAACCAGCGCATTGGACAACGAGACCGAGCACAAGATCACGAAGACAATCGAGCGTATTTCTAAGGACATTACGGTCATTATCGTGGCTCACCGTCTTTCCACGGTGCGTAACGTTAACCAGCTGGTGTACCTCTCCCAGGGCCGCATCGCAAATAAGGGAACTTTCAAGGAAGTTCAGGCTGCCAACGAAGAATTTGCGAACCTCGTTCGCCTGGGCCAGCTGCCCGACTAATTGAAACTATGGGGGGTGATCGTATGCAGAAGTAAGTACGGTCGCCCCCCATAATTTAGCCTTCTATCGATTGTGATTTTTAGGCACCTCACTCAAAGGACATTATTGTGATTCATACCCTCCGTGTTTCTGCGGTTATTCCTTTCTACGGCGAGCCGGAGCCGGTTCTTGCCATTATTGACACTCTGCGTGCTCAGCAGGGTATTGACCCCGCCGATATTGAAATCGTTGTCTCGGATGACGTTTCGCCCACTCCCTTCCCCGACGTTGAGGGCG
Organism: Rothia similimucilaginosa; assembly: GCF_029850875.1. Lineage (GTDB taxonomy): Bacteria > Actinomycetota > Actinomycetes > Actinomycetales > Micrococcaceae > Rothia. The sequence goes on from NZ_JAOVAM010000006.1 coordinate 141,569, forward strand.
TGACCGTGGTTCGCCGCCCTGTGAATGGTGGTTTCGGTAAGGCTGTGAACTCTGGTGTTGCTGCCGCTACCGGTGAGTGGGTTTTCATCCTCAACAGCGACCTGGAGCTGGATAAAACCTTCGTCTCGCGCATGCTCGCAGCCGTGGAACGCCACGGCGAGGTGCTGGCTAGCCCGCAGATTATTGGCCACGATGGTAAGCAGCAGTGGGTGGCACGTAAGTTCCCCACCGCAGCGCATGTGGCGTGGGAATGGTTCACTCCGCTGGCTCGTTTTAAGCCGACCAACTGGTGGCACCGCGGCGTTGGCCACGATGTTGAAGCATGCACCGGCACCTCGGACGCGAAGGTCGACTGGGTTATGGGTGCGTGCATGGTCGTTCCTCGCGCGACCTTCAACCGCATTGGTGGTATGGATGAGCGTTTCTACATGAACAGCGAAGAGGTGGATTTCCAGTACCGCCTCTCGAACGCTGGTGTGGACCGTTACCTGATTCCTTCTGTGACTGTCACCCACGAGGGAGGCGGATCTTCGCCCTCCGAGCGCCGTGTACAGTGGCTGACCACCGCTCGCTTCATTTATGCGGATAAGTGGGGCTGGGAGAAGAAGCTTGCTGTTGCTCTGCGCGCTACCAGCTACGCGAACTTCTTGGTGAACTCGGTGCGCGGCCTGCGCAATAAGGACGTGGACGCTCGTGGATTCCTCGCCACCGAGCTGGAGCGTATCGCCAAGGCAGAGCGCCACGAGAACTAGGGGCGAAACTACCGAAATTTACCGTGATGGTTCCGCATAATTTGTTGCCTTCTTCATAAGAAGGCTCACATAGAACGTAGGAGGCGACACAGTGCACTCGAGTGTGTCGTCTCCTGCTTTCATTGTAAAATTTCAATAGATATGTTTTGCCTCAAGTTGCAGGTGAAACTTTACGTTCCTCTTCACTCCAACACATAGCACCGCACGGTTCTACCCTGCGGGTTCTTATAGCAAATGCCGACAGGATTCAATCCTCATATGACTCAGCCTAAACTTCTACTGCTCTCACCTGCATTCCACGGGTACTGGAAGGCAATTCAGGCATCCCTGGAAGTGCACGGATACGAAGTGCGCACCCACATTTACGATGCGCCGGGGACTCTGCCCGAGCGTATCCTCAACAAGCTTGCCCATGAGCTGCCCGAGAAGTACCGCCCTGAAAGCTTCGCTGCTCAGGCTACTCGTAAGGCGATTGATGCTTTCAACGAATTCCGCCCCGATATTGTGCTGGTCATTAAGGGCGATATGCTCTCCCGCGAATGGTGGGACCTGCTGGAGACTTCCGGTGTTCGCTACGGTACCTGGCTCTACGATGAAATGCGCCGCATGAGCTACACCGAAGAGGACCTGCACCACCTGGGCGCGCTGGCAAGTTACAGTCCACTGGACGCGCAGCACCTGCGTGAGCAGGGCTTCGAGGTGTTCGACATGCCCAACGCCTACGACACCCATTGCCCTGTTGTCCCCATGCGCGAGGACTCCATCAACTTTGTGGGCGCTAAGTACCCCAACCGTGAGGAGACCCTGCAGGCGCTGGTTGCAGCTGGCCTGCCGGTGCGTGCCTACGGTCGTGCTTGGTCGCGTCACCCCTACGACATTCTGCGCACTAAGCAGTTCAAGGATTCCGGTGTGCCCGCAGGCCGCGATATTGACCGCGCTGAGGCGTACGGTATTATGGCGTCCTCCCCGGCAACGCTGAACATCCACAATAACCAGGATGGTTTCACCATGCGCACCTTTGAGGCTCCCGGCGTGGGCGCTCTGCAGGTGATTGACCGTGCCGATGTGGATCGCTACTACATTCCTGGTGAAGAGGTTCTGGTCTACGAGAGCATTGATGAGCTCATCGAGATTTGTACCCGTATTTTCCGTGAGCCGAAATGGGCTCGTCAGATTCGTGAAGCCGGACAGAAGCGTACTCTGGCCGACCACACCTTCGATCAGCGTGTAAAGATCTTGGAGCAACTATGGGCCTAACCTATCCCGTTGATATTGACGCATGGGCTACCTGGCAAAAGCGCCAAAACACCCTGCGATGGGCTAAGAGCGAGGCTCGCGTTCTTGTGGGACGTCTGCGCGGAGGCGCGGATGAACAGGAAGGCCCCGTCGGCGGCGTGCTGTACACCCGCGGTGCCGTACCCCGCGTGCTCATCGTGCTCGATTCGTTCTCGCCGACGAGCCGTAACTCCCTATTGGAGCCGCTCAAGTACCTCGAAAACGTGGGTGTGGCCCTGTGGGTCCCTGAGGACGCTTCGGAGTACCTCAACGGCCAGTACGCCACTGAACGTTACGACCGCGATGCCTGGAGCGAGCAGGAAGCGACAGGAGACCAGCTGCAGGAGCTTCTGCCCGGTGTGCGCGTAGTTCTCTCCCTGGGCCACTACCTCGCACGCGGTGCGGCAGCGTACGAGTTCTCTCGTGCAATTGGCGCTGAGTACTGGGTGGTTCAGCACGGCCTGCTGGTGCCTCAGGCGCCGCCGCTACCGGTCGGATGCACCCTGCTGGCTTTCAGCGAGGCAGACGCCGAGTTCTGGGCATCGGGTCGCCGCGACGTGACCACTCACGCGGTGGGTTCGCAGCTGCTCTACCTCGCGTCGCAGAAGGCAACCGGTGCTGAGGCACAGAAGCAGAACGACCTGGAACCGATCTTCCTAGGCCAGATGCACGGTGCGGAACTGCCGCGCGCATCCTTCGCGTACGCTTCGCGCTCCTTCTTGAAGAAGTTCGGCGGAAGCTACCGTCCGCACCCGAGCGAGAAGGACAAGCTGTCGGTGCTGACCCACCAGCTGTGGGAGAAGGAAGGTATCCGCATTGACCGCTCCGGTACCCCGCTGAACGAGGTACCGAACCCGGTGGTGTCCATCTTCTCTACCGGTGTTCTGGAGGCTGCAATCCGCGGTATCCCGGCGTGGGTTTACCACCCGGCACCGCCGGCATGGCTGGTGGAATTTTGGGACCGTTACGGCATGAACCAGTGGGGTCAGGAACCGACCCCGGCGCCGGTTCAGCCGAAGAAGGAACCGGCACAGCGTATCGCTGAACTCATGATTGAAACTTTGGAGGCATAATGCGTATTCTCTGCGTCATCCCCGTGCGCGGTGGCTCAAAGGGTATTCCGCGTAAGAATCTGCGCCCCATCGCGGGTAAGCCGCTGGTCGCATGGACTATCGAGCAGGCACTGGCTACTAAGGAAGAAGTAGCCGGCGAGCACGAACTGCGTGTTGTCGTCTCCACCGACGATGCTGAGCTGGCTGATATCGCCCGCGAGTACGGTGCTGAAATGCCGTTCATGCGCCCTGCACACCTGGCTGAAGACACCACCGCAACCGAACCGGTCATCGAGCACGCCATCGAGTTCTACACCGAAAACGGTTGGGAACCCGAGGCTGTCATGCTGTTGCAGGCAACCAGCCCGGTGCGTCTGCCCGGTACCCTGGCTCGTGCGGTCCGCCAGTTCGCGGAGAACGGTAAGGACTCCATGGTCGGTGTGATTCCGATTGGTCCGTTCATCTGGACTTGGCACGCTGACGGTGAGCCCACTGCGGCGTTCGAGATTATGGCTCGCCCGCGCCGCCAGGAGCTGACCAAGGAAACCTTCCGCTACCGTGAGAACGGCTCGATGTACATCACCAAGACCCACGTGTACATGGACCACCACAACCGCCTGGCGGGCTACCCCGGCGGTACCATTGATTTGTTCATGCTGGACGAGGTCGAGGGCGTCGACATTGACGCACCGATTGACTTCTCCGTGGCAGAGCACCAGCTCACTCAGATCCTGGCCGAAGGAAAGTAACCTTCACCCGCGGCAGTACCTTGTCTGCCGCTCCCGGCTTGACCGGCACTCAGGCATTCAACTAAACATTCAAATAAAAAGGTCAAAATCGTGATTATTGAACGCAATATTGCCCCATACGTGGTCTTCGCTGAAGACCCGATTCTCAACGCACTGCAGAAGATTTCTGCTAACGGCCAGCGCATCATCTTCCTGGTGAACGAGTCCGGTATCCTGCGCGGTTCGCTCTCTGACGGCGACTTCCGTCGTTGGCTGATTGCTAACCCGACCGCATCCCTGGAGACCAGCGCGCTGGAGGCAGCGAACACCAACCCGCAGACCGCACCGGTTAACGCTGATTCCGAGACCCTGCGCGCATACTTCGCGAAGGGTATCAACCACGTGCCGCTGACCGACGAGCGCGGTCACCTCGTGGCACTGGCAATCGATGAGCAGGATGTCCTGCGCATCGGTAAGCACACCATCAGCGAGGATTCTCCCTCCTTCATCATCGCTGAGATTGGTAACAACCACCAGGGTAGCGTTGACTTCGCTAAGGAACTGGTTGACCTGGCTGTTGAGTCCGGCGCGGACGCTGTGAAGTTCCAGCTGCGCGACATGGATGCTCTGTACCGCCAGCGCGGCGCAGCAACCGCAGGTGAGGACCTGGGCGTTCAGTACACTCTGGACCTGCTGTCCCGATTCTCCCTGACCGTTGACCAGATGTACGAGGTCTTCGACCACGTCAAGCAGCACGACATGGACATCATGTGCACCCCCTGGGACGCACCCTCCGTTCAGGCGCTGGTTGACTACGGTATCCAGGGCATGAAGATTGCTTCTGCCGACCTCACCAACCACGAGCTGCTGCGTGACGTTGCTTCCCGCGGCCTGCCCATGCTGGTTTCCACCGGTATGAGCCGTGAAGAGGAAATCCGCGAGTCCGTGGCTTTGCTGCGTAACGCTGGCGCATCCTACGCTCTGCTGCAGTGCCAGTCCGCGTACCCGGCACCCTTCAAGGACGTCAACCTGGCATACATGGACCGCCTGGCTGAGATTGGTCAGTGCCTGGTCGGTTACTCCGGCCACGAGCGTGGATACCACGTGCCGATTGCTGCTGTTGCTCGCGGCGCGAAGATTATTGAGAAGCACTTCACCACCGACAAGACCCTCGAGGGTAACGACCATACCGTCTCCCTGCTGCCTGAGGAATTCAAGGCAATGGTTCAGCAGATCCGTGAGGTTGAGGCCGCTATTGGTTCTGCTGCTCCTCGCGAGGTGTCCACCGGTGAGCTGATGAACCGCGTGAACCTGGCTAAGTCCCTGGTGGCGACCCGCCACATTGCTAAGGGCGAGGTTGTGACCGAGGCTGATGTTGCTGTGAAGTCCCCCGGCCGCGGCCTGCAGCCGAACTACCTGCCGCAGCTGCTGGGCCGCACCATGCAGCGCGACGTTGAAGAAGGCTCGTTCTTCTTCGAGGGCGACCTGAAGGACGATCTGGTGACCCGCCGCGACTTCAAGTTCGACCGCCCCTGGGGTCTGCCGGTTCGTTACCACGACTACAAGCCGCTGATCGAAGAGGCAAAGCCGGACTTCCTGGAGTTCCACTTCTCCTATAAGGACCTCGAGATCAACATCGACGACGTCTTTGACTCTAAGCTGGACATGGGCTTCACCACCCACCTGCCCGACCTGTTCGCAGGCGACTTCCTGGTGGACCTCGCGTCCAAGGACCCCGAGGTGTGGGAGCGCTCCATCGCTGAGGTTCAGCGCACTATTGACATCACCCGTGACCTGACCCGCTACTTCACCGTAGAGGAGGACCCGGTCATGGTCGTGACCATGGGTGGCTTCACCAAGGACAACCACATCCCCGCTGCTGCACGTGCTGAGAAGTACGAGCGTATCGGTGAGGCGCTGAAGCGTCTGGACGCATCCGGCGTTCGCCTGGCTGCCCAGACTTTGCCCCCGTACCCCTGGCTGATGGGTGGTCAACAGTACCACAACCTGTTCCTGGATCCGAAGGACACCGCAGAGTTCTCGCGTGCATTCGACACCGCGCTCTGCCTGGACATCTCCCACACCATGCTGGCCTGCAACTTCCTGAACATTCCGCTGTCGGAGGCTGTTGAGCAGCTGGCACCGCTGTCCATCCACCTGCACCTGGTGGACGGCACCGGCGTTGACGGTGAGGGCGTTCAGGTCGGCGAAGGCGATGTCGACTGGGCTTCCCTGGGCAAGCAGCTGCGTGAGCTGGCACCGAAGGCATCCTTCATTCCCGAAATCTGGCAGGGCCACATCAACAACGGTGAGGGCTTCTTCACTGCACTGGACCGCCTCGAGAAGTGGCTGTAGAAAGTAGACACTCACTCATGAATTCAAACGGATTTCCCACTGCCCTGTGGGTCGTTCCGGTTCCCGAGTTTGGTGGAGTAGCTCGGCACGTTGTCGATATGGCACGTGCCGGGCTCCCCGGCTTTAACCTGGTGGTTCTCGCACCCGAAGGTAAGCTCACAAGCCGCCTTGAGGAACTGGGCGTCACCGTCATCAAGGCTGAATTTGGCCCCGACTACGGTTTTAAGACTTCCTTTACCTCTCTGCAGAAGGCTATTGAGCAGCTCCGCCCGGATATTGTGCACAGCCACCTGGCGTATGCGGACGTTGTAGCGACCGCCGTGGTGAATGCTCTGCGTATCCGTAGCGTTATCAAGCGTGGCACCTGCGTGCCGAAGCTTCTGACCACTGAACACGGTATCGCCGGTAATGACTCGGTATACCACGGTAGCTCCTGGCGTTCTAAGCTCATGGAGACCGTACACCGTGTGCGCCTGTGGGGTACCGACCAAGCGATTGCTGTTTCTCGTTCCACCGCTGATCAGATGCGTGCCAAGTGGGGCGCTCGTGGCGTGGAGCTGGTGTACAACGGCGTGGATATCCCCGAGGTGCACGCGGCTGTTGAGCAGCAGTGTGCACCCGCTGAGGGCGGCCCTCGTATTCTTTCGCTGTCTCGTCTGTCCCCTGAGAAGGGTATTGACGTGCTGCTGGACGCTTTTGCACAGCTTCGTGTTGATTACCCGCAGGCTCATCTTGAGATTGCGGGCTCTGGCGATTTGGCGTCCGAGTTGCAGGCTCAGGCTCAGCGTCTGAACCTGGGTGATTCGGTGACCTTCAGCGGCTTTGTTAACCCGATTGAGGCGATGGGCCGTAGCGACATGATTGTTCAGCTGTCGGTGTGGGAGAACTGTTCCTACACTCTGCTGGATGCTAAGGCAGCCGGTCTGAAGACGGTCGCTACCGCTGTGGGCGGCAACCCGGAGATTTTGGGTGCCGACGAGCTGGTGGACCGCCAGAGCACAACCCTAACTCAGGATGTTCTGCAGGCTATGCGCCAGCAGATGCAGAAGGGTGAGGCTGAGCCTTTCACCTGGATTTCGAATGAGCAGATGGCCGCTCAGACGGTTGACGTATACGCACGTGTACTTCGAGGAGGCAGCTCATGAGCCAGACTTCGCAGGTTTACGCGCACTTGAACGAGCCCGCTGAGAAGCCGGAAGCTTCACGTTTCTCTGAAGCGGTGTCTCGCAGTAGCGCTTATGTCCGCCATCAGACTAGCCAGATTCGTATGCCTGAGTTCATTATGGCGTTCCTTCTGCTTTTTGGTGATGCTGTGCCTGGCCTCGGTTTGCCCTTTAACCAGGTAGTTATTATCGTTTTGGCGGTATACGGATTGACCCGTAAGCCAACATTTGACGTGAGCCGCTACGCCACCCTGCGGACCATCATGTTTATCGCGATGGGGTACCTTGCAATTGTCTCGTTCTACGGTGTACATTCCGAGGATGCATCGGATTGGACGCGTCGTTTGCTCCGTCTTGTGGCGGCGACAGTCCTCATCTGGGTCATCGCGGATGGGCGTCTACATATCCGCTCCATCGTGTTGGGATATTCCACCGCAATTATCTTCAACGCGGTTGCCTACTTCGTCGGCTTTGCGCCGGTGACCGGTTACTACGGCTACCTGACCGGTTGGCTGGGCGATAAGAACTTCTCGGGTCTGGTGTATTGCCTCTTTGGTTTGCTGATTCTGAGCTTCGCCCGTAACAAGATTGAAGTCATTCTTGCCATTGTGGTTTTTTCTGCTTTGTTGTGGGCTACTGGTTCTCGTACCTCGATTGCTGCCTATGTGGCGGGTCTGATTTGGATTGTTATTGCGAACCGTATGAAGACCTTTGGTCGTATTACGTTGGGTGTAGCGCTGTACTGGTTAATTGATATCTTGACTAGCGACTACTCGCAGTCCGGCGTCTTTGCGGACCGTACCGGTACGGATGCGCTTCGTTCACTGATCGACCAGGCTTCTGAGATTAAGGTTCAGGCTTCTGGCTTCTTCGGGCAGGGCTTGGGCGAAGCATATGTCTATCTGGCACATACTGGTTCGAAGACCTGGTTCTTCCACAATTCATACTGGTCTGCGCTTGTTGAGGGCGGTTGGCCATGGATGATTCTGGTCGTTGCCATTACCTTGCTCTTTATCGTGAATGTGTTTAGCGGCAAAAAGACTCTGCCGACTAAATTCTATGTCGTGCAGGGTGCAGGCGTTGCCATCATGATTTGTGCATCCCGTCTGGGCGAGGTGTTCTACACCTGGCCGTGGGCTATTGCATGCGGTTTTGCTCTACGTGTGTTGCTGCTTGAACGTGAACAGCGTTTGGGTACCGGCCACGATGAGGCAAGTATCGAAGGCTTTGACGAGCGAATTGAAATTCGTGAGGCGGAAGAGAAGTCGCAGCACGCTGCGCCGATGTGGAAGGAAGAAAATGTCTAAGACTAATCGAACTCCTGAAGTTAGCGTCATTATTTGTGCGCTGAACGCTGCATTGACTCTTCCTCGCCAGCTTAAGGCCCTGGAGAACCAGGAAACTATGCTTCCGTACGAAGTAATTTTGGTAGACAACGGTTCAGAGGACAACACCCGCGCCGTTATGGAAGCGTGGGCTCAGGAACCCCGAGAGGATAAATTCATGGTCAAGGTCGTGGACGCCTGCGCAACTCCGGGTATTCCCGCGGCCCGTAACGCCGGTGCATGTGCCGCATCGGGTAGAGTCTTGGCATTCTGCGATGCTGATGATGAAGTATCTCCTCAGTGGGTTCAGGCATTTTCAGAGGTGCAGGATAAGGAACTAGCAGGTGGCTGGATTCGCGCTTTTGACGTTAATGGCAGCCCTCGCCCCGATGCCTTTGGCAAAGGTCTGATTGCGACTCCTTATCTGCCGCACGTGGGCAACTGCAATTGCGCTATGACCCGTGCACGCTTTTTTGAAATTGGCGGTTACGATGAGTCTCTTCCTCGCTACGGCTATGAGGATGTGGATATTTCGTGGCGTCATCAGGAAGCCGACGGCGTGATGCGCTTTATCCCTGAAACAGAGATTCGTTTTACTCTCTCGGAGGGGAAGAGCTCTATCCGTAAGAAGTATGAGCTGGGTGTAGGACGTGTGCTGATGGCCCGTCGTTTTCCCAAGTATGATTCTGCAACGTATTTGTTGAAGTCTACTGTGACCGGCAGTGTTCAGCAGCTGTTGAATATCCTGCGTCAGGCTATGACCCACCGTAAAGTTGCTCGTCGAGATGTTGCCAACTGGGTTGCATCCCTGGGACGTATCCGCGGAAGTATCAAATACTCCGGTAAGAATTATGCACCCGCCCGCAAGCTGGTGAAGGAGTAGAAGGATGGAGAAAGAACTCTACATCGCCACCAATAATGGTGATATTGGTGGCGGTGAGGTCATGCTCCTGAATATTGCTCGAGCAGCCCGTAGCCTTGGCTACAAGGTCACTATTGTGGGTCCTTCCGAGCCGAAGCAGCTTGTAGAAGCTGCTGCGGATGAGGGGTTCCCCCGCATTGTCTTGCCGGCTAAGAACCGCGCACAGTATATGGTGGCTCTGCGTAGCTGGCATGCTCGCCATAAGGACGTTCTATTGTGGTGTAACGGTCTGGTTCCCGCAACAGCAACGGGCGGTCGTAAGAACCGCATCGTGCACCTGCACCAGCTTCCTGCCGGTGTGAACGCGAAGCTCGTACCCTTTGCCCGCCATAAGGCGTCTGTCACCCTGGTTCCGAGCCGCTATGTGGCTCGTGCCTGTCCCGGCAGCCAGCTGTTTGCGAACTGGGTCAGAGGTGTATCCACCGAGCTGGACCACCGTGTGGGGGAGTACCGGCTCCGTGTCGGTTACCTGGGGCGTTTGACTCCGTCTAAGGGCATCGCAACCCTGTGCCAGGCGATGAGTTCCTTGAACTCTAACGGTATCGAATACGACCTGGTGATTGGCGGCGAGCCTGTCTTCGCATCTGACGAAGAACGCGCTGAGGTCGAGGACGCGCTAGCCCGTGTTGCCACGTTCAGCACTCGGTTGGGCTGGACTACCCCGGATCGTCTTTTCGGTGATATCGACATGCTCGTTGTACCTTCGATTGCCCCCGAGTCCTTTGGCTTGGTGGTCGCTGAAGCGATGAGTGCACGCGTCCCTGTGATTGTCAGTGATGCTGGTGCGCTATCGGAGGTGCTGGGTGGCGCATCGTACCCGTATGTTGTGCCTGCTGACCAGCCGGTAGCTCTTGCACAGGCTATTAAGAGCCTGGGTACTGAGCTTCGAGAAGACACAGAAGCACTGGCGGAGCGAACCTCCGAGCTGTTCTGGCGGTGGCAGGAGAACTACTCGCCTGAAGCAGGTAAGGTCCGTGTTGGTGAGATTCTGGAACGTTTTATCCGCTAAGGTGCTTCTAAATCTATAGATCATTCCCAACGGATATCCTCTCACTCAAAACGGAAGGAAAATTATGAAGACTACCCCCCGCTACAAGGCTGCGGTTATTATTCCCTCTCGCGGTGGTGCAGACATTCTGCATTACCCGCTGGATGCGCTTGCCGCCCAGACCGAGAAGGACTTCCAGGTTATCGTGGTCCTCGACGGCGATATTGATAACAGTGAAGCTGTGCTTGACCGCTACATTGCAGAAGGCAAGCTGAACCTGACCAAGATCGTTTTTGAGGAGAACCGCGGTCGTGTGGCAGCGCTGAATGCTGGCCACCGTGCGGCTGATGCGGATATCCTCATCCGTTGCGATGACGATCTTGAGCCTGCTGCTGACTATGTCGAGGCGCAGATTCACCTGCACCGTGATTATGACGGCGTGATTGGCACCTTGAAGAACGTGTACCCGGACACGCCCTATTCTCGTGTGTACGGTAACTTCCGCGATGCACGATTCAAAGAAGGCGCCCTCAGCGTAGCTGAAGAAGGCCGTTGGCTGTACTGGAACGGTAACTCTTCTATCTCTGCGGAGTACTTTGACCGTACCGGCGGATACGACCCTGCGTACCGTCTCTACGGGTGGGAAGACGTAGACATGGGCAAAATGGTCCATGACGCTGGTGGCCGCATCATCATCTCTGATGAAGTTGAGGTCAAGCACTATGCAGAGGCTACCACCACTGCTGTGCGTGCTCTGCGTGCCCTGCACTCGGGCTCTGCCCGTACCATCTTCGTGCGTAAGCACGGCGAGGAAGCACACCCCGCCCCGAACCCGATGGGTCCTTGGGGTTTGCTGGTCAAGATCCTCGCTTATTTCACCACCGAGAAGACCATTAAGGCTCTCGGCGATGCGAGCGATAAGATTCTGCTGAAGCTACCCACTAAGGCAGCTGAGAAGCTTGTGGCGTTGCAGGTTGAGGCTGCATCCTACGCCGGTATTCACTATCCTGAGCGAGCTCAGACAGTTTTCTAGGAGGAAAAGAAAATGTCACTCACTCAGCTCTTGACCTCCGCTCCGGTTACCGGACCGAAGAACCCCGACGCGGTGCTTGCGGATATACCGAAGAGCCTCAAGAAGCTTGGTCGCCTGGCGCGCCGTTACGTGCCGCTGGTCAAGCCTGAGGCTACTGAAGAGATTGCAATTGCCCACGACTATCTGACTCAGCGCGGCGGCGCGGAGCGTGTTGTTCTGGCGATGCACCGTGCGTTCCCGGATGCACCGATTTACACTACTCTGTACGACCCGGAGGGTACCTTCCCCGAGTTCAAGGACGCGAAGATTATCACGAGTCCTTTGAACAAGATTGGTTATCTGCGTCGTAACCACCGCATGGCTCTGCCGATTTTGCCGTTTGCTTCTTCTTTCTTGAAGGTGCCGGCTGAGCGTGCTGTGGTATCGACGACCGGTTGGGCGCACGGCTTCAACTTCGCCGGCCGTAAGTTCATTTACTGCCATTCACCGGCGCGTTGGCTATACCTGAGCGATCAGTACCTGGGCGAGAAAAGCACCGGCCCCGTGCCGCTGCTATTGAAGACCCTGCGTCCTGCGCTGATGCTCTGGGATCACTGGGCGGCTCACCGCTCGGCGGTGTACGTGGCGAACGCGAGCGTGATTAAGAAGCGCATCGAGAACGTGTACGGCAAGAAGGACGTTCCGATTTTCTTCCCGCCGCACTCGGTAGAAACCACCGCACCGGTTGAGCCTATTCCGGGTCTGGAAGAGTTCACCGAATCGGACGATTATTTCCTGATCGTTTCTCGCCTGCTACCCTACAAGAATGTTGATAAGGCTATTGAAGCCTGCAATGAGTTGGGCAAGAAGCTGCTGGTGATTGGTCGCGGTCCGGAGAAGGAGCACTTGGAAGCGCTTGCGGGCCCGACCGTTCGTATCGTTTCGGGCGTTTCGGACGCGCAGCTACGTTACGCGTACCGTCACTGCCTGTCACTGCTGGCTATCTCTTATGAGGACTTCGGCATTACCCCGCTGGAGGCAGGTGCTAGCGGTAAGGCTGTGATTGCCTACCGTGCGGGCGGCTTCCTGGATACCATTCAGGAAGGCAAGACCGGTATGTTCATTAACCAGCCGACCGTGGAGCAGCTGGTGGAAGCTCTCAAGGCTTTCAACCCGGATGACTGGGATGCTGACTACATCCGTGAGCACGTTGACGGTTTCTCGGAGGCTCGTTTCATCACCCGTCTGAAGATGTACGTGCAGGCTCTGCCCGAAGACTAAAAGAGCTAGACGGCTCATAGAAGAAGGCGGGGCGGTAGAACTATAAAAAGTTCTACCGCCCTGCCTTCTTTTTATATTCTCTGAGAGCCTTAGCGGGCTTCTAGGAGCCCCTTGGAGAGCAACTCCGGAATAAAACCCTCAATCTGCGGTCCCATAATCTCTACGGGCTGTTCATACATTTCGCAGAGCGCATCGATAGCATCCTGCAGAGACATCGGATCTTCAAAAATACTCCAAATAATGGAGGCTGAATCCTGTAGAACAGACAGCTCACCGTTGGCAAGATTCGCGAGATAAGTTGCCGTGGGGGAGTACTTAGCGAACTCTTCAGAATGAACGTACGCGATGTTCTCGGGGATACCGTATACGGTCTGACGGAAATCTACTGGATTGCTCATTTATTCACCTTGATTCCGAAACGTTCAAAGAACTTTGCACGTATTTCTGCCTTAGTGGGGGTGCGTCCCAGCTGCATCGCCAGGTGGTCCTTATTTACGAGGAAAATGTTCTTGAGGGTGCGTAGCTTATCGTGCAGGGTGGTCGCTGACTGCAGGCGCCCAATCCACTGAATATAGTGGGGCACATCCTGGGAGACTGAGAGCCACAGCAGATAGTCGCGGTCGTCACGGTACTGCTCCAGACCACCCATAGCCGCGCTATATGCGAGGGATGAGTCAAGCTCCTCGGCACGGGCTCGCAGGCGCTGCCAATCGCTATAGGAGAGTAGAGAAACCAGATAGTTAATATCCGCGCTGTAGCGTGATGCCGCACGGGCGCGGTGAAGCACCACGAGAAGACGTGCGTCCAGATCGCTGGGAACAGCGCAGGGATGGTGAGCAATCATACGGGTCTTACGTGCCGCCCAGACACGGTCAAACGCCTTCTCATAATCGCCGTGGCGTCCAAGACCGGGGAAGAAACGATGAATATCGGTTAGGCCCCATGAAGCGTGGTAGAGCGTCATTGCGTGCTCGAACACTGAGCCTGTCTCGAAGTGCGCTTGAATACGCCATCCATCTGCCAGAAGAATCTCTACAAAACGGTCCACATGAGAGGGACGGATCAGCAGGTCGGCGTCGGAGCTGTACCTACCCTTGCGGTAAATTTCCTGAGAGAAAGCGTAGCCTTTGACATGCAGAATATCGATTGAGTGCATGTCAGCCATTCGTTGGAAGTAGGCGTGCGCAAGCCGAATCCGTGCCGCCAGAGGAGTAGTCTGCGGCTCCGGGGTATTGGGTGAGTGAGTGGTCACAATAGCCTTTCGGTGCACATGTATACCAGATAAGTATAAGGCGGGACGGGCAGAAAAACTGCCCATCCCGCCCTAAGTCGCTCCCTAAGATTTAGGGTGCTTATTACGTTATTACTTCTTGGTCAAGGACTTCTTAGATGACTTCTTATCGTCTTCCTTGCTGTAACCGTAGTAGGTTGCATAACCAACGTAAGCGCTTGAGTAACCGAAGCCGTAGTAGGAGTTACCGAGGCCCTTACGGGGTGCACGGTTCAGAACCATACCGATGAGGTTTGCGTTGACCTTCTTTAGAATGTTGGAAGCTTCAGCCATCTGCTCACGGTGGCTTCGGCCGATAGAAGCAACGAGAATCACGCCATCCACGGAGTGGGAGAGCAATGAAGCGTCGGTCACGGGTAGCAGCGGCGGAACGTCAACGACTACGATGAACTCTTCGGAAAGCTCATTGATCAGCTGGCGCATCTTATCGGAGCCCAGAAGTTCGGAGGGGTTCGGGGGGATACGACCTGCAGGAAGGACGAAGAGGTTTGATTCACCGAGTTGGTGCACAGCGTTAGCGATCTCAACCTGGCCAGCCAGAACCTGGGTCAGGCCAACCTTAGCGTCCAGCTTCAGCTTCTTAGCTACGGTGGGGCGGCGGAGGTCGGCGTCAATGAGGATGACGGGCGAACCCGCATCAGCCATTGCGCGAGCCAGAGACAGCGACACGGTCGACTTACCTTCACCGGGCACTGCGGAGGTGACGATGAACGAACGCGGGGGGGTATCAACATTCACGAAGCGTAGGTTGGTGCGCAGCTGACGGATGGATTCCTGTGCAATGTGGTCGTCAGTGTTGCCGTTAACGATGTTTTCTTCGTTCAGGTCGTCACTAACAGGCAGAACGCCCAGGACGCTTGCACCGGTTGCCTTGGTAGCGTCGTCACGGGTACGGATGCGCTGATCCAGTGCACGGCGCAGGAAGATTGCCGCGTAGACCAGAACCAAACCGGCACCAGCACCCATGAGCACGTTCTGCTGGTAGTTCGGAGCTATCAGCGGAGGGTTTACGCTTGCGTTATTCAACGGAATCACGCGAATGGTGTTGCCTCCAGCAGGTGAAGCAGCAGTATCGTCGCCATTTACCAGAGCCTCAGCGTTACCGGGGTTCTGCTCAATTTGCTTGATATAGTCCGCAGTAGCCTGCAAAGCACTGTTAGCGAGCAACTGTGCGTTTTTTGGCGAAGAAGCTTGCGCGTTCACGGTAATCAGTGCAGTATTTTCACCTGCAGCTGCAGTGAGGCTTGCGCGAATCTGGCCGGTAGTCAGGGACAGCTCAGGGGTGTTCTGCTTAATCTTCTGTGCCACAGCCTCAGAGGAGACGATAGCTGCGTAGGCGCGAGCGCGATCCTTAGCGGCCGAAGAGCCTGAGAGAACATCCACCGTACCGGATTCACCCACGGTCACGTAGCCCGAGGCCGATGCGGCGTAGACCTTCGGCTGGAGAGAGGCATAGCCGAAGCCCGCTGTGGCACCGACAACGATGCCAATGATCAGCAACCAGAGGTTAGCCCTCGTGGTGCGGAAAAATTCCAAAATGGTCATGGTAGTGAGAATACTCCAGAAAGTTTGAGTTAGTGTACCTGCGACGTGGAGTGTTGTTGCAGACGGTGAAGGGATACGAAAATCCCCTGGTGTTTATTAGCGGAGCAATCCGAGCAGGTAGCTACCGTAACCGCTCTTGACGAGGGGGGTAGCAATGTCGCGCAACTGCTCATCGGAAAGCCAACCGTGGCGCCACGCAATTTCCTCCGGGCAACCAACTGACAGGCCCTGACGGCTCTGAACAGTGCGGATGAAGTTACTGGCGTCAGCTAGTGAATCAAAGGTTCCGGTGTCCAGCCACGCGGTACCGCGAGGTAGAACCTCTACCTTCAGTTTACCCTGTTCCAGGTAGATGCGGTTGAGGTCAGTGATTTCCAACTCACCGCGCGGGGAAGGCTTGATCTGACGTGCATACTCTACAACCTTTGAGTCGTAGAAGTACAGACCCGGAATAGCGTAGTCGCTCTTGGGGTTTTCAGGTTTCTCCTCAATGGATAGCGCGTTGAAGTCCTCATCGAACTCCACCACACCGTAGGCGCGAGGGTCAGCAACCTGGTAAGCGAAGACAGTCGCGCCGTCCTTCTGCTCGTAGGTGGCAAGCTGAGTGCCCAGACCGGGACCATAGAAGATATTGTCACCGAGCACGAGCGCTACAGGGTCATTGCCAATAAAGTCGGCACCCAGAATGAATGCCTGTGCCAGGCCATCCGGAGAAGGCTGCACCTTATATTCGAGATTAATACCGAAACGGGAACCGTCACCGAGCAGTCGCTGGAACTGCTCCTGGTCGGCAGGAGTGGTAATAATCAAAATATCGCGGATACCCGCCAACATGAGAGTGGACAGCGGGTAGTAAATCATCGGCTTGTCATAGACCGGAGTGAGCTGCTTGCTAATACCCTGAGTGATAGGGTGCAAACGGCTTCCGGTACCGCCGGCAAGAATAATTCCCTTCATAACTTCTTATTGTGTCATGTTTATCTCTTTGTTGAGGCATAAAAATCACTGTTTAGCCAGGTAAAATCTACCGTATGACTCACATTCTTGTTACCGGCGGTGCCGGTTTTATCGGTTCGAACTTTGTTCACCACCTCATCGATAACACTGATCACACTATTACTGTGCTAGATAAGATGACCTACGCCGCAAACGCCGCGTCTTTGGAAGGTCTTCCTGAATCCCGCTTCAAGCTCGTTGTAGGCGATATTGCCGACCGCGGGCTGGCTGACGAACTGGTCGGTAAGGCAGACGCTGTTGTCCACTACGCTGCGGAATCACACAACGACAATTCTCTGTCTAACCCCGAACCGTTCATCCACACTAACCTCATCGGTACTTTCACCCTGCTGGAAGCAGTCCGTAAGCACGGCACTCGCTACCACCACATCTCCACCGACGAGGTCTTCGGTGACCTTGAGTTGGACGATCCGGCAAAGTTCACCGAAACCACCCCCTATAACCCCTCTTCCCCTTACTCCTCCACTAAGGCAGGCTCCGACCTGCTCGTGCGTGCATGGGTCCGCTCCTTCGGTATTGAAGCAACCATCTCTAACTGCTCCAATAACTACGGCCCCTACCAGCACATCGAGAAGTTTATCCCCCGCCAGATCACTAACATCCTCTCGGGTCTGACCCCGAAGCTGTACGGCGAGGGCCTGAACGTTCGTGACTGGATTCACGCATCCGATCACTCTTCTGCTGTGCTGCGCATCCTGGAGCAGGGAAAGATTGGCGAAACCTACCTCATCGGTGCAGACGGTGAAGAGAATAACATCACCGTTCTGCGCACCATCCTGCGCCTGATGGGCAAGGATGAGAACGATTTCGAGCACGTGGTTGACCGCCCCGGTCACGACCTGCGCTACGCAATCGACGGTAGCCGCCTGCGTGCAGAGCTCGGTTGGGAGCCGAAGTTCACCGACTTCGAGTCCGGTCTTGCCGACACCATTAAGTGGTACACCGAGAACCGTGGCTGGTGGGAGCCCCTGAAGGCTGAAGTCGAGGCTAAGTACGCAAAGGCAGGTCAGTAATGACCAAGGAACTGAAGGTTACTGAAACCGAGATTCCGGGTCTGCTCATTATTGACCTGCCGGTTCACGGCGATAACCGCGGCTGGTTCAAGGAAAACTGGCAGCGCGAGAAGATGCTCGCAGCTGGTCTGCCCGACTTCAACCCCGTCCAGAACAACATCTCGTTCAACGCTTCGGTAGGTACCACTCGCGGTATCCACGCCGAGCCGTGGGATAAGTACGTTTCTGTTGCGACCGGCCGTATCTTTGGCGCGTGGGTTGACCTGCGTGCCGGCGAGTCCTTCGGCAAGCTCGTCACCGTGGAGCTGGGCCCGGACACCGCAATCTTCGTGCCCCGCGGCGTGGGTAACTCCTTCCAGACCCTGGAAGAGAACACTGCCTACACCTACCTGGTGAACGACCACTGGTCGGCGGACGCAGTATCCGGCTATAGCTTTCTGAACCTTGCCGATGAGACCGTTGCAATCGACTGGCCCATCGACCTGACGAAGGCAGAGCTCTCCGAGAAGGACCGTAACCACCCACGTCTGAACGAGATCGAGCCCCTGGAGGCCGATCCGATCCTGATCATTGGCGCGGGCGGTCAGCTCGGTACCGAGCTGGTTCGCCAGCTCACCGAGCAGAACGTACCCTTCCTGACTGTGGATCGCGACCGCCTCGACCTGGGCAAGCCCGAGCAGTGGCGCGATGCATTCCGTTGGCGCTCCTTCCGTGCGGTCATCAATGCTGCAGCGTACACCGCAGTGGATCAGGCTGAAACCCCCGAGGGTCGCCGCGACGCCTGGGCAGCTAACGCCCTGGGCGTGAGCGCTCTTGCCTCCATCTGTGAAGAAGCTAACCTGCCGCTGGTTCACGTATCCACCGACTACGTCTTTGACGGCTCCCTGCCCCTGGGTGAGGAATACCCGGAGAATTATCCCCTGGCGCCGCTGAGCGTCTACGGCGCGTCCAAGGCTGCTGGTGAGGTTGCCGCTGCCGCATGGCGTAAACACTACATCCTGCGCACCAGCTGGGTTGTTGGTGCCGGCAAGAACTTCGTTGGCACCATGGCGTCCCTGGCTGAGCGCGGTATCGACCCGTCCGTGGTTGCCGACCAGTGGGGTCGTCCGACCTTCACACAGGATCTGGCAGCAGCTGCCCTGTACCTGCTCTTCTCCGGCGCTGAATACGGCACCTACAACGTGTCGAACACCGGTGAAGTCATCAACTGGGCACAGTTCGCTCGTGCAGTGTACGAAGGCACCGGCCACGACCCGGCACGAGTCAGCGACACCACCACCGAGGAATACTTTGCCAACGCTGAGCTCTTCGCTCACCGTCCGGCGAACTCGGCAATGGACCTGTCCAAGCTGATTGCTGCAGGCTTCACCCCGCGCGATCACCGCGAGGCGCTCGCCGCTTACCTTGCGGAAATGGGTTCCTAATCCTCGAGGATTTGGTCCTATATCTGCTGATAACAGCATAAAAGGCGTGAAAAGCGCCATATCACAGGTTCCCGGCCCTTGAAGATAGAGCCGGGCACCTGTACAATACTGTCTTGGCCAAGGCGGTGGAATACACGAAACGTGTAGGTCCGTAACTGACGGTGGCTGGTTGGAAAGAGATTTCTGGCGCCAGTCCCTATTCCACTTGGCGCATCACTTCTAACCAAGAAAGGGTGGACAACTCATGTCAGATACCATCAAAATTTCAGCTACCGTACGTAGCGACTTCGGCAAGGGCTACGCGCGCCGCATCCGCATGGCAGGCGACATCCCCGCCGTCATCTACGGCCACGGCGAAGAGCCCAAGCACGTAGTACTCCCCGGCCACGCAACCACCCTGGCTGCCCGCGTCCCCAACGCTATCCTCGACCTCGACATCGAAGGTGAATCACACCTCGCAATGATCAAGGACATCCAGCGTCATGCAATCCGCCCTGAACTGCAGCACATCGACCTGCTGACCGTTAAGCGCGGCGAGCGCGTTGAGATTGAGGTTCCTGTACACGTTGAAGGCGAGCCCGCTGTTGGCGCCGTTGCTAACCAGGAAGAAACCGTTCTTCTGGTTGAAGCTGACGCACTGAAGGCACCCGAAGCTTTGATCGTGAGCATCGAAGGCCGCGAAGCTGGCGCTCACGTTCTGGCATCAGACGTTGAACTGCCCTCAGGCGTAACCCTGGTTGCAGACGCTGAACTGCTGATTGTTAACGTTTCTGAGCCCGAGGAACTCGACGTTCCCGAGCCCGGTGAAGAAGGCGAAAACGCACCCGAGGGTGACATCGTTGAAGCTTCCGAGGAATCAGATCAGGCTGGCGAAGCTCACGACTCAGATAACTCAAAGCACTAGACCGCGCCCTGCACCTAGCGCAACAGTGATTTGTGGATGGCCCGCCACTACCTCTCTTCTGAGGTGGTAGCGGGCCATACTCATAGAATGGTGTAAGTCCATGAATTTTCTAAAAACCTTTTACAGCGCCGTGGAAAGGGCGAAGATATGTCTGATGCGTGGCTCATTGTTGGTCTGGGGAACCCGGGCCCGGAGTACGAGAAAACCCGCCATAACATCGGCCAGATGGTGGTTGATGAACTGGCGCGTGAAGTAGGCGGTGGCTTCAAGAAGCACGGACGCGCGCGCGCCCAGGTGCTGGAAGGACGTTTGGGTATAGGCGGGCTCAAGGTAGTGCTGGCCAAGCCCCTGACCTATATGAACACCTCGGGCGGCCCGGTATCGGCTCTAGCCCAGTTCTACGATATTAACCCCGACCGTATCATCGCGGTGCACGATGAACTGGATATCCCCTTCGACACCATTAAGCTCAAGATTGGTGGGGGAGAGGGCGGTCATAACGGTCTGCGCGATATCACCAAGGCGCTGGGTACCAAGGACTACTACCGTGTTCGCACCGGCATCGGTCGTCCTCCCGGACGCATGGACACCGCAGACTTCGTGCTCAAGCCTTTCAGCAGCACCGAAGCGAAGGACCTGCCCTTCCTCATCTCAAACGCAGCGGATGCAACCATGATGCTCGTGAAGGAAGGCTTGCTGGCAACCCAGCAGCGCTACCACGGAGCAGGCTCCTAGCCGTCTGACCCGTACCGAGTAAATGCTGAACTGAGGTAACGCATGATGCGGGCTGATGCGTGAACTAGGCTCTACCTAACTATGCAAGAGCCAGATGAGGGAATAAGCTAGAAAAGAATGACGTTATACGCTCCACGACGGGAAAATACCCGACCCGTGGAGCGTATGAGCGAGAGAAGAAGGTACCCGTGGCTGAATACTCCACCCCCGCCAATACCCCCCTGAGCGACGACATCGTACGCCAGCTTCGCCAGGACTTCCCGATCCTCAACACTGAGGTTAACGGGCACCCTTTGATTTATCTGGATTCGGGGGCGACCAGTCAGAAACCCCTTCAGGTTCTCGACGCAGAACGCGACTTCTACCTGCACGCCAACTCTGCCGTACACCGCGGCGCCCACACTCTCGCGGTCGAAGCAACCGACCTGTTTGAGGATGCGCGCATCACCGTCGCGAACTTCGTCGGTGCCACTGAGGAAGAAATCGTGTGGACCTCCAACGCAACCGAGGCGCTAAACCTGGTTGCCTACTCCATCGGCAATGCCTCCCAGGGCATCGGCGGTTCCGCCGCTGAGCGCTTCGTGCTGAAGCCCGGCGATGAAATCGTCACCACGGAGATTGAGCACCACGCGAACCTCATCCCCTGGCAGATTCTTGCACAGCGTACCGGCGCGACTCTGCGCCACATCCCCTCCACCGAGGACGGCCAGCTCGACTACGAGGCAGCCGAGAGCATCATCAACGAGAAGACCCGCATCGTGGCCTTCACCCACGTCTCGAACGTGACCGGCGCGATTACCGATGTGCCCCGCATGGTCGCCATGGCACGCAAGTATGGCGCGCTCGTCGTACTGGACGCCTGCCAATCCGTACCGCATATGCCCGTAGACTTCCACGCCCTGGATGTTGACTTCGCGGCGTTCTCCGGCCACAAGATGCTGGCACCCACCGGTATCGGTGCCCTCTACGGCCGTGCTGAACTGCTCGAAGCTCTGCCGCCCTTCCTGACCGGTGGCTCCATGATTACCCGCGTGGGTCTGCAGGATGCCGAGTACATGCCCGCCCCCATCAAGTTTGAGGCAGGTACCCAGCGTGTCTCGCAGGCAGTCGCTTTTGCTGCTGCTGTGTGCTACCTGCAGCACCTGGGCATGGAGAATGTTGAGGCGTGGGAACACGAACTGGGTGCCCGCCTGGTTGAGGGAGTTCAGAAGATTGAGGGTGTGCGCCTGCTCGGGCCCACCGACCCCACCAAACGTGCCGGCCTGGTATCCCTCGCTATTGAGGGTGTGCACCCGCATGATGTGGGTCAGCTGCTCGACACCCAGGGCATCGCCGTGCGCGTGGGTCACCACTGCGCCCAGCCGCTGCACCGCTGCGCAGGCGTGACCGCCTCGACCCGCGCCTCCACCTACATCTACAACACCACTGAAGATGTGGATGCTTTTCTGAAAGCACTTGCCAAGGTGCGCCCCTACTTCGGCTTTTGAAGCAGATGCGTTAGAAGCTAACGTCCCAATTTTTCAGACAGACCAACTGACGGAAGAAGATCACCGTGTCTCTTGAATCCCTGTACCAGGAAATTATTTTGGAGCATTCTAAGCAGCGCAGCGGCGAGCACCTCGTAGAGGTACCCGCCCGCCATGCAAGCGCCGATAACCACCAGTACAACCCCACCTGCGGCGACGAAATCAACCTGCGTGTGGTGCTCTCTGACGAGCTGAAGGACGGCGAGAAGACCATTGAGTCGATCTCCTGGGAAGGTGATGGTTGCTCCATCTCCATGGCTGCCGCCTCTGTGCTTTCTGAAATGGCTCCCGGTATGACCACCTCTGAGCTGCAGAGTCACGTGGATGCGTTCCGCGAGATGCTGCGCTCGCGCGGTAAGGTGACCCTGGACGAAGAGGAGTACGGCGATATGGCGGCTTTCTCCGGCGTTTCGAAGTTCATGGCACGTGTGAAGTGCGCGATGCTTTCGTGGGTTGCGGTTGAGGAAGCTACTAAGGAAGCAGCCGCAAAGAGCTAATTCTTTGCCGAGAGGGTAGGCTGGATTTTTCGGTAAGTAACCAATATTTGAACACCAATCGAAAATATCGAATGGAGCCATCGACAATATATTGCGTGGATATGTAATGCTTTTCGATGAACTTTTAGCGGTGAGCGCTGAACAAGACTCGAGTCGAGAATCTATACCCTACTCTTTCTTGATATAAGATTTCTTCGATATAAATCAATATGATGAAAATATGAGGTGGATACTACTCTGTATCCGCCTCATATTTATATCTTTTCCTTTTTCCTTCAAAAAGGTGACTGGTAAAATAAAAGGACGAGGGGCACCCAACCAGCACCCTCGAGAAACTCTTTTCGGACCCGCATATTCTCATGTGATAGCGAGAAGAAAAACAGCTTAGAGAGAGTATTTTCTCAGTGGTAAACAATCTTCGCTAATTCTCGTGTTTTCACTACAAATATCGGTTATACTTCTCACCCCTCCGATACTTCAACCACACCGGAATAACTATCGCCGCTACCAACCACAAGGAAGCCCCATGATTATTGGCTACGCCGCTGGCGCCTACGACCTTTTCCACTACGGCCACCTCGAGATTCTCCGCAAGGCTAAGGAAAACTGCGACTACCTCATTGCAGGCGTCGTGCACGATGACGTTCTGGAAATGACCAAGGGCCGTCGCCCCGTCATCCCCATCGAAGAGCGTGCCGCCATCGTCAGCCACATCGACTACGTGGACGAAGTGCACATTGAAACCACCCCCGACAAGCTCAAAACCTGGAAGCAGAAGCCCTTCAATATCTTCTTCAAGGGCGACGACTGGAAGGGTACCGAAAAAGGCAACGCCCTGGAAGCACGCTTCGCAGAGGTAGGTGTGGAAGTACACTATTTCCCCTACACCGAGCACACCTCCAGTACCAAGCTGTGCAAGGTCGTTGATTTGCTCGAAGCAGAACACGATCTGCGCGTAGAGATGCGCCGCTTCGCTGAGCTGCTTGGCGAGCGCGAATACTCCGAAGCGATTGTCGCCCCCCTAACACCCCTACCCCTTCATCGGTGCGTTAGAGCTCATAAGACTCATGAAGAGACACAAAGAAGATCCCCGCCGTAAGTACTTACAGCGGAGATCCTCTGCATATTCGCGGTATATCAGCTACACCTCAAAGGTGAGCGTCTCATAAGCTTTAGCGCTGTGCCAGCCACTTCTCAGCGGAGGACCCCAGAACCTTCAGCACACGGCCAACCTGCGGCTCAGCAGCGACTGCAATCTTCTTGCCCACCAGCGGGATGGAGCAGGAAACTTCACCGTTGACGTCCAGGCGGGTCTGCTCACCCTCGGGGGTCAGCTTCTGAGTAGCCTGAGCGGACACGGGCATGCCGTTGACCTTGACCTCGGTAGAAACAGTGCGGGAGCCGTCAGCAGCCGGTGCGCTTACGGTGTCCACCTGGGTCATAGCAACGCCGTTGCCGACGAACTTACGAGCGATGTCCGGCACGCGCTCGGCGGGCACGGTACGCTCGGTGGTTGCGGTGAACTCAGCGGAGGTGTCACCGGAAACGGAGAAGCTACCGAATTCCACGCCAACCTCGGAGCATACGAAGCGTGCGAAATCCTCGTTAGAGAATGCCTCGATAACCTGCTCAACGCTTGCGTTGATAATGGTTGATTCCTGAACTGCCATAATTATTCCTTTCGTAGTGCGCGAAAAGCCCGCGCATTATTCCTTCTAAGGATACGGTGCGCGGGGTTTCGCAACCAATGTAAAGACGCGAATCCACCTGAGAATATGCCGTGAACAAGGGAAAATGTCCGCAGCCTCTCCCAGAGTGGTTGGAGGATTTTCATGCCGGCCTAAAAATGTGGGAAACACCTCCGAGTAGCTCCCACCTCGTATCACTAAGGATGCTGGGTTTAGAAAGCTAAAGCTTTTAGACGCTGGTTAGGTGCTGGGAGCCATCGCGTCAATGCGAGCCATCTCAGCCTTACCCGCACGGTGTGCGTGAACAGCCTGCTTCAAGCGAGCCCAGAAGGAATCCTTACGGTGGGTCTTGCCAGCGAGCAGATTCTGCAGTTCCTTGCCCAGTTGCGCTGCAGAAATCTCCGGGGTGGAGATGTAGGGCTCAGCGGTGCGGAACAGGGAAGGGTTTGCCAGAGCAAGATCCAGCTTGCCGAAGAGGTCTTCGCGGCTTTTAACAACAACAGCGTGACCGCGCTTCTCCATCAGAGTGGTGAAGGGGACCTGGTGGTTGTCAACGACTTCGTCGAACTCTGCGCGGCGCGGAACAGCCAGGGGCAGAGCGCCGGTACGGCGTGCATCATGGATGGAGCCGGGTCCGCCCTGAACCAGTACTACGCGTGCTGTTGCGTAGTAGTCCAGCAGTTCGGAGGCGGGAAGAAGCTTAAGGTTGTCTGCGTGCTTAATGGGAGCAGTGTGGCCATGCTGCACGAGGCAGGTGACCTCGGGGTGAGCCTCAAGATAAGCCTCAACCCAACACAGGAGACGATCAAAAGTGTGAACGTCGGTGCCGAGGGACACCACCAAATCGTATGTCTTAGTAGGAATATGAACGGGCGCGACGGCAGGGGTAAATACGGGCAGGTCGAACTTGGAAGTATCAACGCTGACGTGGGGGAAGTTCTGAATAGACATAGCCTATTCCTCTCTACGTATTTATCGGTAGTAACCCCGTATACTTGACGCAAAAATCCGGAGGGCATCATTGGTATATGCGGCGGTGTCGTGCCGGAGAAAATGGTGAGTAATCTCCGCATACGCTTCTCTGGCGAGTGAGTGGTTAGTTCGCTTGGATGGTGAGTCCATAGCGGAGTGTACGACTTATGCGTATCTGTATGTATTAATTAAATACCATACCCTGAAAATAAGGCCCTCAGTACACGCGAGGACGCTATTTTCAGGATAAATTCATCACTCTTAGAAAATGGGATGAATTACACGAGAATCAGGGAAATTCTCCTGCTGTTCCTCGCTCTGAACAATCATTCGATCAGCAAAGGTGTATAATATCTTGCCAGTCATCGCCGGTAGAGTCGGGCGGTCAAAACACTCAATATAAAGAGTCTTTACGCCAAAGAGTTTAGCCGCCACAAAGAAAGGAACGGCAACACCGGCGCCGGCAGAAACAACCGCATCCGGATGTTCCTTCGGAAAAATATGAAATGCCAAGAACAGATTACGAATAGCGTTCTTAATATTTCGAGTGGTTGGGTAATAAGCCCAATAGGTCTTCTCATCAGCCAGAGAAGATTCAACATCGGTCTGCTTAAAGCTAACCCACACGCGGTCATAATCCTGCCACGCAGCAGAAGTAGCCGTCAGATGCTTCAAGTGTCCGCCACTGCTAGAAACCAGCAGAAGCTTCTTCTTCGGTGCCTGAGAGGAAGCTGCCTCAGTCATAGTGTTCTCCTAAAGCCCGAATACAAGAGAAAAATAAGAAGAGAAGATAAAGGTGAGCTGACGGGTTTGGCAACGCCTGGATCAACAGACCTGCTACAACAGATTCGCCTCAACAGGCGTTACCGACCCCACGCTTAAGGAAGAAGGATGAACCCGCACAGAGGCGAGGCATCCATCAACAGACCCCGATTACGCGCGGTCCAGTTATTCCCGGCCTAGTTATTCGCGGTCCAGGAAAACAGCCAGAGCGTTCACGCCCTCAAGCTGATCCAGCTGAGTGAAAAGCTCACGAACCTGCTGCAGAGAAGTAGCAACAGTCACCGGAACCAGAGCCACGCCGGCAGCCTGAACGAAACGCAGCTGGGTCGACAGGGGAGTAACGGTGCTCAGGCTAATCACCAGAGGAGTCTCGCTCTTCTCAACCAGCGACTCGGGAGTGTGACGGGTCAAAATGTTACGAACCGAAGCGTAATCGGTGAAACGGGCGTACTCGGTGGGCATAACGCGCTGCAGCATCTGGTACAGGTGCTCAACGCCGCGGTCAGTACCGGGTAGAATGACAATGCCGGATGCGCCAGCACTCTTCAGATCGCCATCAGGAGCGCCAATAGTGCGCAGCAGCATGAATGGGTCATTCGATTCAGAAGAGGAGCCCAGCTCGTGAACCGGGATACCAGCATCTTCCAGACGGTCAGCGTAACCAACGTGACGCATGGTGCGGTCACGACCGTAAGCCAGTACAGCACCAATCAGCAGACCGGCAACAGCACCAACAATAGCCATCTTTACCGGGCCAAGAGCCGAGGAAGAAACCGGAATCTGAGCCTCGCTCATCACGCGGCCACCGGTGGTGGAAGTCAGCTGGATCTGGACGCGACGCTCCTGTAGCTGAGAAAGCAGACCTACACGGCCGTTATCACCCTCGAGAGCAGAAATCTGCTCATCAATCTGGTGCACAGCAGAATCAACGCTGCTCTTTAGAGACTCGGAACGAACCTGCAGGTACGCGTTAGCCATAGCGTTAGCGTAACGTGCAGCATCCGTGCCGTTGGGGCGGGTTACCTCAATATCCAGCACGGCAGTCTGGGAGGTACCGGTCACCTTGACGGAGCTCATCAGGCGGCTGGTCAGCTGAGCCTCAGAGAGGGTATCGCCGTTAGCAATCAGAGACTTCGCGGCGTTCTGCGCAACCTCACGAGAGGAAGCAACGCGAGACTCAGTAGCAATATCCACCTTCGTAGAGTTAGCACTACCGGTACCGGCGGGATCAACCACCAGCGGGTAAACAACCAACGAAGCCTTAGAAGTGTACTTGCTATTGGTCATGTAGCCGTAAGCGGCACCCGCTACAGCGAAAACCACGACCGACAGCAGAATTAGCAGACGGTGTCGAAAAATGCGACGTACCTGGCTGCCAAGGGTAACTGAGGAGGTATGAGAGGTGTTATCCATAAGGACATCCTAGAGGAAGAGAAATGTAGAAGAAGTCGAAGGCTTAAGACTTCGCGCGGCGGGCGGAGAAGAAGCGCTCAATACCGAGAGCCTTGCGGAAACGGTATAGCACCGCACCGTATACCGGAACAAGCAGCACCAGGTACACGATGATGCCCTGAACGCTCTGACCCAAGAAGGCCAAAGACACCAGAGCATACGCTGTCGGGACAGCCGCACCCACGAAGAGTGAAGGAGCCATCTCACGGAGCGAAGCACGAATACCTACGAGGCGGAACACCTGGTAGCTCGCCAGGAAGGTGTCAACCAGCAGAGCAGAAGCCCAAGCCGTCACCGCACCGTAGAGGCCCCAGACCGGCACCAAGGTGAAGTTCAAGGTCACAGCCACCACCAGCGAGGAGAGCTTGTTCAACAGCTGCCAGCGACTCTTACCGCTCATCAGCAGAACAGACTGCACCCCACCGGTACTTATCGACAGCATCGCCGCCGGGCAAATCACCCAGAGAATACCGGCGCCAGCCTCAAAGCCCTTACCGAAGAAGCCCAGAAGAACCGGACCAAAGAACGCCAGAGAGAGGTAGAACGGCCAAGACAACGCAGTCAACACGCGAGTGGTCGAAATGAACATCTCTCGAGCACGATCCAGCTGACGAGTAGCCAACGCCGCACTAATCGATGGGCCGGTCACCACGCGGCCGGTGTGCTCAATCATGGCACCCACACGAACACAACGGTTCACAGCACCATAGACACCACCGGCAACGGCACCTGAGAATGCCGTCACCACCAGCACGTCAATCCATTCCAAGATAGTCTCCATAACGGTAGCGACACCCCGTGCAGAGCTGAAACCCCAGAACGAACGGAATGTCTCGGTCGGAGAATCTTCAGAAGGAAGAACCTCCACATGCTCCTCAGAAGGGAACGCACGCTCCAAAAGCCACAGGGCAACCACCGCAGTAATCGCAACCGGAATAGTCCAGGCGTACACCAAATCCATGAGCTGACCCGAGAAAAGAACCACCAAACCCACTGCCGCAAGACGCAGAGTAGGAAGCAGAACATTCTGTAGGAGCGTAAAAGTCACCACACGCTGCAGACCGCGTAGCGCGCCGAAGAACACCGTCATCAACGCCGCTAGCAGCACAAAAGCTGAGCTGACGCGCATTGCCGCCTGATACGCAGGAGCCATCGGCACAAGCTTGGTGTACATGTACACACCCGCCACCAGAAGTACCGAAGTCACCAGTGAAGGAATCAGACCGTAACGGATCAGCTGCGGAAGCACACCGTAACGACCCAGCGCACGCTGAGCACTCATCGTACGAACCAAGCCAGTATCCGCGCCGAAGGTCACCAGCGAAATCGAAATCGCGAATAACGCCATCAGACGGAAAAACTCGCCCGAGCCCTCAGCACCGATACCGTTCGACACCACCATCGTGGTCACAAAGGCGATACCCGCACCGTACATCACACATAGAGAAGCAAGAGAGCCGCTCTTTGTGAGGCTGGGCTGCTTATCCCTTCCGGGAGTTTTCTTAACCGGCGCGCTCTTCACGGACGCGGTATCGGCCTGAGTACCTGATACGGAAGGCTTAACCTTCTCATTCAGAGTCTTTTCTTCCTGCGCCTTTTCTACAGCCCCAGCAGTAGCCGGGACAACCCGCCGGGAACCGGACAGATGAGCACCCGCTACAGCGGTAGCTTTCGCTGCTGAGGAACCTACAGCTGAAGTACCTGACTCCGAAGAATCCGCCTCCAAAGAATCGGGCAACGATCCTTCGGAAGCAAAGCCTCGAGCCGGAGGCACAATTGACAGTGCCATAGTCGCAGGAAAACGACCGGAACGGATATCATCCACCGTCAGAGCGAACTCATCGGCAGAAGACTCTGCCAGCGAGTCAGCCTGCTCCACATACTCGCCGCTCTCATGCAGGTGTGCACAGCGGCTAGGATGGCCACCCGTCGAGTAGGCATCATCGAAAGGTGAAACCGCGGTGGTCTCTAAACCACGGGGGGACTGGTTCTTCGTCATAACCGCTCACCATCCCGGATGGAACGGATGCAGACCATCGACGCCAGCATCAGAATGGTTAGCTGAGCAATATCGAAACTGTAGAAGATGAAAACAACACAGCACGTGACCGGCACGCTATGTAGCCAGTACCCGGAGGTGGTCTTCACTCGCGCGCCGCTTGCCACAGTGCACGCCATGAAGAGCACGAATAGCGCCAGACCCACGAAGCCGAAGCAGAACATCAGAGTCCACAGGTACCCCTGGGTACCCATTGACACACCAATGCTTGGTTCCATACGCGGAGCGCCGTAACCAATAATCGGGGACTCCAAGGTTGCCTTCCAGGTGGCGCGGTAGAGCGCCGCACGACCACCGGTGGAGTCCGAGTAGTCCTGACGACCCAGAATATTGTCCACAGTGCCCGACGCAAAGAGTGTCACAACCATAGCTACGATTGCCGCAACACCCATACCCACCGCACGCCAATGAGCCGCCAGGAACTGACGCAACAGTACGTATGCTGCGCTGATGCCAAGACCAATGAACATACCGCGGTTACTGGTCGCAATTGCTGGCACGGTAGAAAGTGCCATACCGATCAGCAACGCAATACGCAGCCAGATGGAACGCAGACGAAGTAAACACGCCAGCATCACCGGGGTGAGCAGGGTGTACGCCAGACCCCAACTATTTGTATAAGGGAACGGTGCGGAGGGTCGAATATACGCCTTGGGTGCACCCCAAGGATGCTGAACCTCAGCCAGGGGAGGAAGCATGTAATCGCGAACCAGCGGGTTCTGCATAAAACCAGCAGGCATGATGAAGCTCATTGGAGTATGCAGACGGAACTCGGGGAAGAAAACACCACCGTAACCCAGAACAATCAGGGTCACCCACAGAGTCGCTAGACCACTCAGCAGCCTATTGATGCTAATAGAGGATCGTGCGTTGTAGTAGTACAGGGCGTAAATGCCGGCACTGAGAATATTTATAAAGCGCAGACCCCAACCAATAATGTCGGTGGAGCGGGTCAGTGCAAGGGCTGCAACAATAACCCACACGCAGAATACGCCCCACACCCACAGGGAACCGGGCACATGCACATTACCTCGAATAATGAGGTAAAAAAGCATGATCGCTGCCAGTACCAGCGGTGCAACCTGAAGCACACCCAAAGCCCACAGCGCCGGGAAGCTGTACAGCAACCCCAACAGAGGCCAGGCGGGGAGCTTCTTCTGCGCCGTAGATACCGGGTGGTTGCGCGCGCGGACACGCAGAATACCGCTGGGCGGTGTGGCCACCGACCCGGTGGAAACCGACCCGGTGGAATCCTTGAGGGTCACAGGCGAAGTACCCGGAGGGGAAAGAACGGAAGAAGAAACCATATCTGTGCGATACCTGGTTAGAGACCTCGACCGGTCTTCTGGACGAGATCAAGAAGAGTAGCGGGCTTAATAATGCCGGTGGACACAATATATGCCGCCCAAGCACGAAGCTGCTTGGGGTCGCGGCGCAGAGCAGCGCGAGCGTAGGCACGCGCCTGCTTGTTGTTACCCAGGGACGCCTGAGCGTATGCAATCTGACCGGCGATACGTGCCAAGCCTTTGGGATCCTGCTCGAATTCGGGGAACTTACGCAGAATGTAGCTGAGGCCGTCAACCATGGATTGCCACTTGCCGGAGAAGAAGGAAGGGCGGTCCCAGAGCACCAGAATCAGCGGCTCGGGTACGCTCAGTACATCGCCGTGGCGGGTTGCGCGTAGCAACAGGTCGTAGTCTTCACCATAGGCGGCGGGCAGCTCCTCATCGACCAGACCGATGCGGGCGGGCTTACCGTCAACGCCGAGTAGATCCTCGCGGGAGTACAGCATGGCGGAGGGGTGAATTTCGGTAATGCGCGAACGCAGGAAGTCAGCGAAGGTTGCGTGCTCGGGTGCCCGGCGCACGATGTCCTGACCGCCGGAACGGACGGTAATACCCGAAGAGATAGCGGCTGCTTCGGGGTTTTCGCGCCAGAGAGCGACCTGCTGGGTGAGCTTGGAAGGCATCCAGTAGTCGTCATCATCGCAGAAGCCAATCATCTCACCGATGGAGGCGATGATGCCGCTGTTGCGGCCGCCAGCCAGACCACCGGAGCGGGTGTTGGAGACAATCTTCAGGGCACGGTTTTCACCGACCTCAATGTCCTCAAGGCGGTCGGGGTCGACTCGGTCAAAGACGACAACAACTTCAACGTAACCGCGGTAGCTCTGCTCAAGGATGGAACGTACAGCCACGCGTAGCAGTTCGGGACGCTTGCCGTTGGTTGTGATAACAGCGGAAACAGCAGGGTTGCGAGAGGTGAAGCGCATCATTGGGGTTCTCCTGACTCAGCGGGGGTCGCGAGGCTAACGTACTTGCGACGCATGGACAGAAGGGCGGTTGCTGCATTAGCCAGTAGAAGCAGTGCGTAGATGATGACGAATACGGGGCCGAAGCCAACAAAAATGTAAATCCAGCAGAGGGCGCCGGCGTCCATGTGCAGGTTGATGAAGGAGCGCAGGGGACCACCGCTCGGGGGAGCAGCGGTCTTGCGGTTGTTGCGTAGCTGCTCAGCCAGAGTCTGGCTCATGAAGTGACCGGCGGTCAGCGCGGTGAAAATCATGGGCATCGCAATGATCCAGCTGTTGAATGTGCTGGATCCGGTGAAGGAGTAGTGCGCCGGGTACAGCAGGAAGGAGAGCAAAGTCGCCATGTGCACGGAGGGCACACGGATGGAGTCGACTACATGGTCGAGCCACTCACCGGCGGGGGAGGATGCGCCGGTCACGCGAGCAACCTGGCCATCAGCGGAGTCCAGGCCGTAACCGAGGGCGAAGAGTAGTGCAACGCAGACACCCATACCAACGCTAGGTGGGTAGGTAATCAGAACGATGAGCCCTGCTGCGGAACATGCGGCGGAAATTGCGGTGACGCGGTTGGGGGTGATGCCCAGCGCGACAGCAGTCGCGGCGAAGTAGCGTGCTACTCGGCGGTTGACCCAGCGGGTGTAGGCGGGAACGCCAATGCTAGGCTTCTGCGCTGCTTCAAGAGAGCGCAGGGTGTGAGAAAACTTCGCAGAAAATCCCGATGTGGGCGTGGAATTTGGGGTGTGAGGTGCCTCAGAGGTGGACATGTATATTCCTTTTTAACCGGTGAGAGAAGTGAAGGAGAGTGAATTACTCCCTTTCGAGATGGTTGCGAGAAAGTCCGGAAGTCTCACACACGAAAAAGAGGCGGTTAATCCCTTTTTTCACATACACCACTATATAGATATTTTACAACGAGATAAAGTGCAACAGGGGGCGTATGGTCAGGGCCAATAATTGTATTGTAAAAAGCTGGTGAAAATGCGCTTTAGTGCAAATGTACGGGTCTATGTGAAGGGTCTGCGACTGCTTCTCGCTCGGCATGTCAGTGCTTTCCTCCCGCACACTGCGGCTGTAGAAAACATTTCTGGACATTGTACAGAGATGCACATAACAGGAACACAATAACCGGAATAAATAATGCAAAAAACACAGAAAAGCGAGTGGAACACGCAAATGGGGTTTGATTTCCTGAAATATCAGAAAATCAAACCCCATTTATCGAGATTGTCTAGAAGGTATTAGTTCCTTCGGGACTGAATCGGAACACGAGTTCCAATTCCGTTGTTGAGAGCGCGTTGCTCACCCTGCTCAGCGGTAGCGTTATTCGCCTTCTCAACCACGGCTGCTCAGCCTCGTTGGCTACGGGTGCCTTCGCTCCCTTGTCTTGGCGGGCTGCTCAGCAACCGGTGCCTTAGCAGTTGCCTGCATGTCGAAGCTTATATTCGGGCGAACGTTACGTCGAGTAATGCCCGCATGAACCTCAATCGCGATGAGGTTCTCGCCAACCTTCAGCTTGGAAGAAGGAACGGTGAAGGTCACCGGAGTCTTCTGAGCATCAGCAGTATCAATCGAGCTTGATGCCAGCGAGCTAGCCCACAGCTTTCCATGGGTGTCGAAGTTGGTACGACCAACTTCTTCACCGTTGACACCGACCGCAATAGCATCGTCTGCGTAAGTAGTTAGCACGAGATCACGGCTGGCCTGCTCACGGGTGAGATGGACGGTGGCGTAGGCGTAGATGTTATTGCGGGTCTGCATCGGCGGGGTCTCAGCAATGGTGTTGAGTTTGTTGCTGCCCAAGCCAATCGGAGTCTTGCCGGTCTTCCATGCCTCCTGGGCGATATCCTCCAGGGAGAAGTGGAAGCCGTACTTCCAGCCGTACTTACGGTTGGGAGCATTGGAAGCAACCATGTACTTCCACTCGGATGCATAGGGTAGAACAATCTGGTCCTTAGTGGCCTCGTCCTTCTGCTCGTCCTTAGGAGTTTCTTCCTTCGGCGCCTCAGTAGTTGCTTCTGCACTCGGGGTAATGCTTGCGGTCAGGTCTGCAGTTGCAGTTGGGTCTGCTATAGGCGTTTCGGTTGTTGTATCCGTAGGAGTCGGGTGAACCGGTGCTACCTGAACCGGAGTAGAGGCAGAGTAGTTATCCGAGCTGTCCACAGCACGCACAAAGTAATGTGTGTTATCGGTGTGATCAATCTCGAACTTCGTACCCGAAGTGCTAGCGATGACTCGGTCATCACGCAGAATCTGGTAACGAACACTACCGGTATCCTGCACAGCGTCCCAGGTCAGAACGTCCTTATCGTCCTTCAACTCTACCTGCAGGTTCTGCGGGGTAGGCGGAGGAGTCACATCACGAGCCTCAAAGCGTGCAAAACCAATGGTCTCCTGAGTGCCGTGAACACCCAGCGAACGGTGGATATCGCCGCCAACCCACAGGGTACCCTTCGAATCCACGAAGGACTCCCAGATACCGAAGCCGTTATTACCCTTAATAGAAGGGGAGAACTCCGGCAGCATCTTACCGCTGTCCTTATCGAATGCAGCAACCAGCTTGACCGAGTGGACCACACTCGAACCGCCCAGAGGGCGCTGTTTATTACGAGAACCCTGGTAGAGGAAGTCACCACAGTGGCAGGCACCGTAAATATTGTTACCATTCAGGTGCAGATCCTGGAAGTCGCCACCTTCGCGAGTAATCGCGGTGTAGGTGGGGGTCAAAGACGCCTTGTCGTAACGAGAAATGAGGTGTTCAGTACCGCCCACCCATATGCCGGTACCGGCATCCTGGACGTCGAACTGGAAACCCCAAATCTTAGTTTCATTACGCAGGTCAGAGACATGAGCACGGGCAGGAATCTCAGACTGCTGGTACACCCACGGGCTACCCTTCTGCATGTGCTGAGTAATATCGGCCACGCGGTAGGCAAGACCGCCGTTGAGCCAGGTGAAGTAACCGGCGACGTAAACGTGAGAGTTATCAGCGGAGGCACTAATACCGTTGACGGTACCGTTGAACACCTGGCGCCAATTACGGTCCACGCTCACAGTACCGGGTACGCTGTTAGAAGGCTCACCCAACTTAAAACGGGCAATATTGCGTGAATACGCAACACCCGCTTTTTTACTTTCGTAAATGTGGGTAAAGGTGCCACCAATATACACATAGTCACCCTGACGGTGGATGGTCTTCACCTTCATGACCTCAGTAGAAATACGATCTTCGATTCTAACCTGGGCCCATTCGGGGGCAATTTCACCGGTCGTAGCGTCAACGACAACGAAGCTCTCATGCTTCTCACCGTTCACCATGGTAAAGAAGCCACCAACAGCCAGGCGGTTATTTGGCAGAGCTTCAACAGCCTTCACCTGACCATTAACAGTCAGCTTGAAACCGCGGCGCAATTCGCCAGTTTCAGGGTCAAAGGCAGCAATATTAGCCTGCTTAACCACCTCTCCGGAGGAGGACTCAACATGCTTGAAGTCGCCGGCAAGGAACACGCTGGAGGTGCCGTTACCGTGATCAACCTCGGTAATAGCCTCAACGAAGGTGTTCATTTCGGTGGTTTTACCTGAGGCCGTGCTATTGCTGGTACGCCAACGCCAAGTAGCCGAACGGCTACTGGGCAGGGCACGACGAGCGCTCGCCGGAGTACCGGAATCCGGGATAGTATCCAGGTTCAAATTATTCTGAGTCAGCTTGGGGCGCAGGAACATCTGGGTGTAACCGAAAGAGGTTTCACCGTTGCCTTCCTTGCCGTAAATATAGGAGTTCCGCGCGTCGGTCAACGCCGGCTCAGAACCATCCTGCGAAATGGGGGAGTTTGCACCGTAGCGGAAACCCATGCGGTAATCCTGTGAAGCTAACTCATCAAAAATCAAGGCCTTGAAGCCGTTGTTCTGGCCACGCAGAATGTGGTCCTGCCACGTGCCGTCAGCCCAGTACTTGCGGCCCTCTTCGTTATAGGAAGAGAACTCGTCAGGGTTGGTGATGGTCGCATTCGACCAGACAGCGCTCGCACGCAGAGCCCAGGTCCACTCGGAGGTTTGACGGCGGTCAACCGTAGTTTCCTGCCACTTGGTGCCCGAAGTGTTTAGAGCGCGGCGGAAACGGTAACCGTCGGGCAGCTGATCGGGGCGAGTGCCGTTGAGCAGCTGAGAAATAGTGGTGCCCGAAAGCTGAATCGGGGTCTTCGCAGCGGGCAAGGAGCTCAGCGCCTTGCCCTGTTCAAGAGTCATACCCGAAGATGCGGGCGCGGCATCGCTGTAGAGCTGCGAAGTGTCACCCTGACCTTCGTAGTTTTCGGTCCAGCCGTCGCGGCCCTCACCAATCTTGACCCAACCGCCACCATCGGTTTCCTGATCGCAGTAGAACTGAGTCGGCTGGCTCATCGAAGGAGTGTATAGCCAATAGGCGCCGCTCTTTGCCTCGGGGTCAGCCTGCTTGGCTTCCCAGCAGCTGGCGGCAGCACGCTCAGAGGTCGTGCCATTGTAGAAAGCAGAGTTCCTTTTTTCCGCAGTCTGTTCGACAGCGGTACTCGGCGTAATAGTGGGGATAGCTACAGGCAAAGCCAAAGCCGTAGCAATGCTCAAGCAAAGAGCTGAGCGAGTTATAGCAGAACGTGAAAAGCCGGAGCCCGTCATGCCAAGGTGGGCTTTCATAATATCTCCAAATGAATGCCAAGAAATGTTATCGAGTGCGCATCAACATTAATGCGCTATGGAGGATAATGCACGGTTCCCAGCGAATCATAGCTGGAAACCGGTATTTTTATTAAACCCTAGCAGTCGGCGTTGTTCGGGAAATCATGGGTTGCAATCTTCCACTGACCGTCAACCTGGACAAGGGTATAAATATTGAGCGAACGCTTCGGAGAATTGTCATCCTTAACAGGATGATTATTCTCGTCATAGATCTTCACCGAAGAAGAGTCCATGCATACTTCCAGCATGTGTGCGGGCTGACCCTTGTACTGGGTTTCAGCCATACGGGGAGTACCCACCACAGTGGAAGAACCATCATAATGCCAGCCAGCCAGAGCGTACTCGGAAGCCTGCACGGCAAACTCAGCCGCAGCGGAATCTACGGCTACTGCCTCGATAGAACGAATCGTCTCATCGTCGAGAACAGCACGAGCCTGCTTAACGTTCTGTCGCTCAACTTCCTCATTGCTGGTCGGTTCAGCAGCGTTCTCAGGGGAAGGAACAGCAGAAGGAGCTGCCTTGACCTTATTCAGAATATTTTCATAGGAGTTGACCAGCTCGGTAATCTTCTTAACCTCTTCGCTGTCAACGGCCGCAGAAGAAGCATTCTTCATCTCTTCAGAACCGATGTAAACCTCTTCAAGCTTCTGAGCATCAGAGGAAGTCGCCTCATTCTTTGCTTCAGCTGAAGCCTCGGTGGAGGCGTTGGAGGAAGTCTTAGCAGTGCCCTGATCGGAAACACGGGGAGAAGAGCTAGAAGACTGCGCAGAAGAAGCGTGAGCAGAAGCGCTCGCAGATGCAGAAGCAGAAGAAGAGCTATCGGATTTCGGGTTCTCGGTGGCGCAACCGCTCAGAATTAGAGCAGATACACCAACGGTGCCCAGGGTACCCAAAAGGAGGGAGTGGGAGGACTGCTTGAAAAATGCTGACATAGGAAGCCTCTTTAGTGGTTGGACTGAGAATGACTATATTCAGGAAAATATTACCCCGCGGTGACAAAACACCTAAGGCTAACACGTAAAGCTGGGAGAATACTTAGACTTGTAAAAAATAATGTTTTTATAACTTATGAGAATAGAACCTAAAAAAATGCCTATTAGTACCTAACTTGAAGGTAAATGTATATCGCCGAATGAAAGAAATTTCAAGGAAATGAATAAAATAGATTCACTTTGTGCAAAAATATCCCTGGCGATTATAAAACCAGCCCGGGATAATAGGGTGAATATCACTAAAAATCTTTGTTATAAAAGTGGGTATCGCCCTTATGAGGGGGTTATACCGCCTGAACAGCCTTGGTACTTGCTGAATAGTTGTCCGTAGTATCTACCGCACGCACATAATAGTGGGCGCCATCGTGGTAATCCACCGAATAGCTCGTACCCTTAACCGTCGCAATAGGACGATCATCACGCAGAACCTGGTAGCGAGCGCTGCTCTCGCGAACGCCAGGCCAGGATAGCTTATCGGTCGAACCATAACGCTGAACCGACAGCTTAGGCGGAGCCGACGGGGCAGTCACAGTGCGAGGAGCAAAGGGAGTGAAACCAACCGTATGCTGCTTACCGTGAGAGTCCAGCGAACGGTTGTTGTCGCCACCAACCCACAGGTTGCTACGAGAATCCACGAAGGACTCCCGGATGCCGAAAAGGAACGAACCGGCTCACCCGAATCCACGTTGTAGTCAGCCAAGTATGGCTGATCAACGCGCTCGCCGCCAGCGGACTCCATATACTTGAAGTCGCCACCGGCGAAGACAATATCGCTCACCTGAGTAATAGCCTGACCGTAGGTGTTCATCTCGTTCTTTTGCTCGGTGCCAGTCTGCTAACTGGTACGCGAACGAACGGGTATTGTGTAGCTATTGGGCAGATCACAACGGTTGCTAGTGGCAGAGTCAGAACCAATCTGCGAGAAATTCAAGTCACGCTGAGTTAGCTTTGGGCGCAGGAACACCTGAGCGAACGGAATAAAATAACCGGTAGAACTGCGCCTCGTTAAATGTTAAGAATCGGCACGATCATTACCGAAGTTCACCAGCGAACTGTATGTAAAACGATCTGGTAGCCCTGGTTTGTGTGAGTGAATAAACGCACTGAGCTGGTGGTAATACCGGGAGCCATCTCCGAGGTGGAACCGACCATATGGGGGTGCGGTTAATGTCGGCATCGGTGAACTTCACGTTGCCCCAACGCTGACCGTAGCTCAACGCCCAGGTCCACTGCTCAATTTGAGGACGCTGAACATAAACATTCTGACACTGGGGCCCCTCGCATTGTGAGCACGGTGCAGGCGCATGCCGTCGGAAAGGTTCTGAGGCTTAATGCCGTTCAGTAACACATAGACAGTGTTTTCCGGAAGCTGGATCGGAGTATAAAAGCGGAAGGGTCGGTGAGGTTCTGGTGCAGCTGATTCGGGTCGCCGGGGCCATTGTAGGACTGGATCTAACCCTCATGACCGCCGCCAATCATGACCCAGCCGCCGCCATCAGGTTCCTGATCGCAGTAGAACTGCGCCGGGTCGCTCATCTGCGGGGTGTACGGCCAATAAGTGCCAGAGGAGGCTGAAGGGTTGACTTGCTTGACCTTGTAGCAGGAAGCAGCCGCCTGATCGCTGCTGGAACCATCATGGGTGCCGGTAGAGCAGCCGAAGCTGGGGTAGTAGGAGTAAGAGGTGCCGCGCTGAGAGCGGTAACAAAAGCGAGTGCGAAAGCGGCATACTTCTTAGCGGACCATGAAAGGGTTATGGGCTTTTTCAGCGGGATTGTTCGTGTATATGGTTGTCATATGCGTCTTTCTGATGCGACGTTCCGGGAGGAAGACGCGGTGCGGTTTTTCTATAAGTGTTATTGAATGGGTTACATGATTAAGCTATGAAAATAATAGTGCACAAAGTGCAAAGATGCGGATGAGGGTGTGATTTGTATCCTATAAAATCGACTTTGTCGTCAAGAAATGACGCAGAAGAAAACCATACTCATATATCGCCATTGAAAGTGACAATCGGGTACAAAAAGCTATATCTACAGCCAAAGAAGCCCACGAAAGAAAAATGCCATAAAAAGCAGAGTAGACCTACAATAGAAAAGCCGCACACATCACCAAAAGTGCACATAAAATTCCTCAAAATAAAACACTCGGGCACCCCACCCGACACCACCTCACACCAGCCACCCATCGACACCCTCAACCAGCCAAACCGCCGGAACCGAGGACAGCAGATTCAGGAGAACCCGTGAGCACCACCCGAAAAGCTACCGCACAGCCCCTCGAAGCGCCCCTGCACCCCCTCCTGAAAACCCTCAACCAACTCAGCAGCTGGGCCGCAATCCGCACCGCCGCCTCCGTGCACCCCACAGAACGTAGCGCACACACCCTCATCGGCGCCGTCGGAGGAACACACGCCGCACTCATTGCCGAGATCTCCGCCGCCGTACGCGCAACCACCCCCGAAGCTCTCAGCCTCATTATCACCCCCACCGATCGCCAAGCAGAAGACCTCGCTGCAGCCCTGCGCTCCTACCTGCCCGCCGCCGACATTGCGCTCTTCCCCGCCGGGGAAACCCTGCCCCACGAACGTCTCTCACCGCGTTCCGACACCGTAGGCCGCCGGCTACAGGTACTGCGCGCCATGACCGGGGAAGCAGCCAAACGCCCCCAAATCGTTATTGCACCCGTACGCGCCGTCATCCAGCCCATCGTCACCGGCATCGAAAAACTTGAACCTGTACACCTGGTTCGCGGCGAAGAATACCCCTTCAAAGACGTAGTACGAGGCCTCAACGACGCCGCATACTCCCGCGTAGACCTTGTCGCCAAGCGCGGCGAATACGCCGTACGAGGCGGCATTATCGACGTCTTCCCGCCCACAGCAACCACCCCCGTCCGCCTCGAATTCTTCGGTGACGAACTCGATGAAATACGCCACTTCTCCGCTGCTGACCAGCGCACCCTCAGCGAGGGAGAAGAGCTCGCTGAACTCACCCTGCTGCCCTGCCGTGAATTGCTCATCACCCCCGAGGTTATGAGCCGCGCCGCCCGCCTGAAAGCCGACTATCCGGCAGCTGCAGCCATGCTCGAAAAGATTGCCGGTGGAATCTACGTCGAAGGCATGGAGTCGCTCATCCCGCTGCTCATCGAATCCATGAACACCCTCACCGAGCTGCTGCCGGCAGGGTCCATGATCATTAACGTCGAACCCGAGCGCGTGCGTGCCCGCGCCGAAGATCTCGTCGCCACCAACGAAGAATTCCTCGCCGCCGCATGGGATACCTCCGCAGAAGCCGACGCAGTAGCACCCATCGACCTCGGCCAGCTACGCATGAGCGACAGCGGATTCCGCACCATCGACCAAACCGCCGCACAGGCGCTCGAAGCCAAGCTCAGTTGGTGGGAAATCACCGAACTCGTCACTGACGCAGACCTACTCGAAGACGCCGCCGGGGCACTCCAGCACCAGAGTATTGCCGACGCCATCGAAGACGGAATCGACACCTACTCCGTCAACGCCACCCCCGCAACCGCCTTCAACGGTTCCGTCGAACGCATGCTCAGCCAGGTTGGCGACCTCATCCGCCAACAGTGGACCGTCCTCGCCCTCACCAATGGCCGGGGATCCACCGACCGCATCATCGACCTCTTCCACTCCGGCCAAGGGGCACCTGCCGTACCCGCAGCCCGCCGAACCAGTCTAGAAACTGACCCCGCTGGCAAGCTCGACCACGGCATTGTCGAGGTGTGCGAGGCGCCCGCCTCCGCAGGCTTCCTCATCGAGGAGGTGAAGCTAGCCGTCTTCACCGAAGCTGAACTGCTCGGCCGCCGCGGCACCTACTCGCCCCGAGGCGCTGCCGGACAAAAATTCAAGACACGCCGCCGCCGCAACGCTGTCGACCCGCTCGCTCTGAACCCCGGCGACTACGTGGTGCACGAACGCCACGGTATCGGCAGGTTCGTCGAGATGACCTCCCGCCCGGTGGCTGGCGTATCCCCGGTCAATGGCGTACAACCCATGAAGGAATACCTGGTCATCGAGTACGCCCCCGCCAAGCGCGGCGGCGCACCTGACCGCCTCTTTGTTCCTTCTGACCAGCTGGACCTCATTTCTAACTACGTGGGTGGCGAGAACCCGAGCCTGTCGAAGATGGGCGGTAGTGACTGGGCTAAGACCAAGTCCCGCGCTCGCAAGGCTGTCAAGGAAATCGCCGCAGACCTGGTGAAACTCTATTCGGCTCGCCAGGCATCGCGCGGTCACGCCTTTGCGGCAGACACTCCCTGGCAGCGAGAGCTGGAAGAATCCTTCCCCTACAACGAGACTCCCGACCAGCTCACCGCCATCCACGAGGTGAAGGAAGACATGGAGAGAGAAATCCCCATGGATCGCCTCATCTCCGGTGACGTGGGATTCGGCAAAACTGAGGTTGCTGTGCGTGCCGCATTCAAGGCGGTACAGGACGGCAAACAGGTTGCCGTGCTCGTACCCACGACCCTGCTCGCACAGCAACACTACGAGACGTTTAGCGAACGCTTCTCTGGCTTCCCCGTGAAGATTCGCGTGCTCTCCCGCTTCCAGAAGGCGAAAGAAACCCGCCAGATTACCGAAGAAATTGCATCCGGCGCGGTGGACGTGGTGATTGGCACCCACCGGATTCTCTCGGACAGCGTTGTGTTCAAGGACCTGGGCCTGGTCATCATTGACGAGGAACAGCGCTTCGGTGTGGAGCACAAGGAAAAGCTCAAGCAGATGCGCACGAATGTGGACGTGCTCGCCATGAGTGCTACCCCGATTCCGCGTACCCTGGAAATGTCGCTAACCGGTATTCGCGAGACCTCTACCCTTGCGACCGCGCCGGAGGAACGCCACCCCGTGCTGACCTTCGTCGGTCCGCGAACCGACAGCCAGATTACCGCCGCAATCCGTCGCGAGCTCATGCGTGAAGGACAGGTGTTCTTCGTGCACAACCGTGTGGCTGACATCGATGATGTCGCCGCGGAAATCGGCAAGCTCGTGCCGGAGGCGCGCATCGCCACCGCCCACGGTCGTATGAGTGAGTCGCGCCTGGAGCAGATTATTGTGGACTTCTGGGAACGCCGCTTTGACGTGCTGGTCTGCACTACCATCGTGGAGACCGGCCTGGATATTTCGAATGCGAACACTCTCATTGTCGATCATGCCCAGAACTACGGTCTGAGCCAGCTACACCAGCTGCGTGGACGCGTGGGTCGTGGCCGCGAGCGCGC
The DNA here is from genome assembly GCF_029850875.1 of Rothia similimucilaginosa. Taxonomy (GTDB): domain Bacteria; phylum Actinomycetota; class Actinomycetes; order Actinomycetales; family Micrococcaceae; genus Rothia. Next base: position 184,582 of record NZ_JAOVAM010000006.1, read on the forward strand.
CTACGCGTACTTCCTGTACCCGTTGGATAAGACCCTCGGTGAGATTGCGCATGAGCGTCTGAAGGCTGTGGCGACCCATAACGAGCTGGGTGCAGGTCTGCAGCTCGCCATGAAAGACCTGGAGATTCGTGGTGCCGGCAATCTGCTCGGCGGCGAACAGTCCGGCCATATTGCCGGTGTCGGTTTTGACCTGTACCTGCGTCTGGTCGGCGAGGCGGTGGCGAACTATCGCGGCGAGAAGGAAGAGCGAGAGGTCGAAACGAAGATTGACCTGCCCGTCAACGCGCATATTCCTCACAACTACATTGATTCTGAGCGTCTGCGCTTGCAGGCGTACCGTCAGATTGCAGCCGCGGACACTGAAGAAAAAATTGCTGAGGCTCGTGAAGAGCTCACCGATCGTTACGGTGAGCTGCCGGAGGCGGTAGAAAACCTGCTGGCCGTCGCGACGGTGCGTATGCATGCCCGTGCCGCCGGTATTCACGAGTTGGTGGTTTTGGGCCCGAAGGTGCGCGTGGTGACCGCTACGCCGCTGCCGGAGTCACGCCAGATGCGTCTGAAGCGCGTGTACCCGGGCTCTACCCATGCCCAGCCGAAGGGCATGGACACCTGGCTGACTCTGGTGCCGCGCCCGAAGACCATGCCGGTTGGCGGTAAGGACCTGGTGGACGGTGCGATGCTGCAGTGGGCTGAGAAGTTCATCAACTCGATTTATTCGGAGAAGCCGCAGGCTCTCGAGGAGTAGAAGCTGGAAGAATAGGGTAGAGGTTAGAAGAACAGGGGAGCGCCCCGTCTAACCGGCATGCCCCAAGTAAATGCTCGCCGTGCAGGTTGCCATAATATGGCATATCTGCACGGCGAGTGCGTTTGCCCCGTAGGGGCGGCATAGCTCACAATTAAGGTATGACTTCAACGGTGAACTATGCATCTCAGCGAATTGTAATTATTGGTGGTGGCCCCGGTGGCTACGAGGCAGCGATGGTGGCTGCCGCATCCAATGCGGACGTGACTCTCATCGAGCGTAATGCCATTGGTGGCTCCGCCGTTCTGACTGACGTTGTACCCTCTAAAACCCTGATTGCTACGGCGGATATGATGACCCGCTTCTCCGAGGCGGGTAGCTTGGGCATTGAAAATACCAAGGGTAAGGCTCCGCAGCTTCGTGTTGATATGGACCGTGTGAACCGCCGAGTCCGCGACCTGGCTCAGCAGCAGTCTGCCGATATCAAACGTGCTCTGGCTTCTGCGGGCGTGAAGATTATTCACGGTACCGGTAAGCTCCTGGACCGCCACACCGTTCAGGTGACCGATGAGGCGGGTCTGGTCTACCCCCTGCAGGCGGACTTTGTGTTGCTGTCGGTGGGTACGCATCCGCGTGAAATGGCGACCGGTATGCCTGATGGAGAGCGCATCCTGACCTGGACTCAGCTGTACAACTTGTGCGAGGTTCCTGAGGAGCTCATCGTGATTGGTTCGGGTGTGACCGGTGCGGAGTTCGCCTCTGCATATAACGGTCTGGGTTCTAAGGTGACCCTGGTGTCTTCGCGTGACCGCGTGCTTCCCGGTGAGGACGAGGACGCAGCCCGCGTGCTGGAGGACGTCTTTGAACGTCGCGGCGTGCAAGTGATGCCGCGTTCTCGCGCGTCTGCTGTTGAGCGTACTGAGGACGGCTCCGGTGTCATCGTGACCTTGTCCGATGGCCGTAAGGTCTCTGGCACTCACTGCCTGGTGGCTATTGGTTCGATTCCGAACACTGAAGATTTGGGCCTGGAAGCTGCCGGTGTTGAACAGACTCCGAGTGGCCATATTAAGGTGGACGGCGTGTCCCGCACGAGCGTGAACAGCATTTACGCCGCTGGCGACTGCACGGGCGTGTACCCGCTGGCTTCCGTGGCTGCAATGCAGGGACGTATCGCTATGGCACACATCCTCGGTGACGCGGTGCGCCCGCTGCGCACTGATAAGGTTGCCGCAAACATCTTCACCTCTCCGGAGATTGCGACCGTAGGTGTGGGCGAGAAGGACCTTGCCGAGGGGGCGTACCGTGGCGATGCAGTGACCCTGCAGCTGAGCACCAACCCGCGTGCGAAGATGATGGCGATGCGCGATGGATTCGTGAAAATTTTTGCTCGCCGCCACTCCGGCACCGTCATCGGTGGCGTGGTGGTTGGTCAGCGCGCCTCCGAGCTGATTTACCCCATTGCCTTGGCTGTGGAGAAGAAACTCGCGGTGGATGATTTGGCGGATACCTTCACAGTCTACCCCTCGCTCTCCGGCTCTATTGCTGAGGCGGCACGCAAGCTGCACACTCGCGGTCTGTAATCTGTGCAGATGAGGCACTGAGCCGGACTTAGCATCTCTGAAGGTCCAGTATCTCTGCGCGTATAAAAGCGGTGGGGGCCGCCTCCTGAAGTTCTAAGATTCAGGAGGC
>NZ_JAOVAM010000007.1 GCF_029850875.1 Rothia similimucilaginosa
AGGGTTTCCCTTATTCAGCAGCTACTGCCGGGATGACCTCGGCACCACCCATGTACGGGCGCAGTGCTTCCGGAATCACAACAGAACCGTCAGCCTGCTGGTGGGACGGAGGTGGGGGATTCCGAGCGCGCGAGGCACCAAATCCCCCGCCGGAGTGGAGACTCACTCCAGCAGGAATCTTTTATTCAGCAGCTACTGCCGGGATGACCTCGGCACCACCCATGTACGGGCGAAGAGCCTCAGGAATACGCACGGAGCCGTCTGCCTGCTGGTGAGTCTCCAGGATGGCAACCACCCAGCGAGTCGTCGCCAGGGTACCGTTCAGGGTCGCTACGGAGCGGGTGCGGCCCTTACGCACGTTGCCTGCCTCATCTACGGTGTCCGGGGTGCGCTCGCGGATGTTCAAGCGGCGCGCCTGGTAGGTGGTGCAGTTAGAGGTGGAGGTCAGCTCACGGTAGGTGCCCTGGGTAGGGACCCACGCCTCGCAGTCGAACTTGCGTGCTGCGGAGGTGCCCAGGTCACCTGCGGCGGTGTCAATCACGCGGTATGCCAGGCCGCAACGCTGCAGCATTTCCTCTTCGAGGGACAGCAGCTTCTCGTGCATCTCTTCTGCCTGCTCAGCGGGGCAATAGACAAACATTTCAGCCTTGTTGAACTGGTGCACGCGAATGATACCGCGAGTGTCCTTACCTGCGGAGCCTGCCTCGCGGCGGTAGCAGGAGGACCAGCCCAGGTACTTCTTCGCGCCCTTCTCGAAGTCGAGAATTTCGTCGGTGTGGTAACCGGCGAGCGCCACCTCGGACGTGCCGACCAGGTACAGGTCGTCACGTTCGAGGCGGTAGATTTCGTCATCGTGCTTGACGTTGAAGCCGGTGCCGTTCATGATTTCGGGGCGTACCAGGGTGGGGGTGGTCATCATGGTGAAGCCGTGCTCGGTTGCGAGGTCGAGCGCCATCCACATGAGTGCCTGTTCGAGGCGTGCTACCTGGCCCTTGAGGAAGTAGAAGCGTGCGCCGGAGACCTTTGCACCGCGTGCCATGTCGATGCCGTCGACGAGTTCGCCGATTTCGAGGTGGTCGCGCGGTTCGAAGCCTTCAGTGGTGAAGTCGCGGGGGGTGCCGACTTTCTTAACGACTACGTAATCGTCTTCGCCGCCAACGGGTACACCGTCGATAATGAGGTTTTCGATACTGCTGATTAGTTCCTCGTATTCAGCAGTTTTTGCTTCGGAGGCTGCCTTTGCTTCGTTGACGCGGGCTGCTAGTTCCTTAGCCTGTGCAACGAGGGCGGGCTTTTCTTCCTTGGGTGCCTTTGCGACGGTCTTACCGAAGGCGTTCTGTTCGGCGCGCAGGGTCTCGTATTCGCCGATGAGTGTGCGGCGTGCGGTGTCGGCTTCGAGGATGCGGTCGACGTGGGTTTCGTCCTTACCGCGTGCTCGCTGGGAGGCGCGGAAGACGTCGGGGTTTTCGCGGAGGAGGTTAATATCAATCACTGTTTCATCCTACCTAATCTTGCGGTGGGTTGTGAGCGGGGTTTGCGCTGGTGGGGTGCGGGTAGGTGCGGGGGTGTCTAGCGTCGGGCGGCTTGTGGTGCCGCCGGGGTGTTGTTAGCGGTGCCGCTAGTGGCGCTGCAGGTGTGCGGGGCGGCCGTTCGGGAAGAGCGACTCGACCCATTCGTGTGCGGCGTCGAAGGAGCCGTCGGAGTGGATGGCATCGACTTCGGTGTTTTCGTGGTCGGCGCGCGGGTAAGATCCGAGGAATTTCAGCATCGGGGAGACACGGTGCAAACCGCGCAGGGCGTCGCGCATGCGTGCCTCATAAATATGGCCGTCGGCATCGATGCTGAACGAGTAGGAGCCCATGCCTTCGCCGGTGGGGCGCGATTCGATGCGGGAGAGGTTCACGCCGCGCACGGAAAACTGTTCGAGCAGTTCGAGCAGGGCGCCAGCGCGGTTGGTGGGTAGCGGCACGGTCAGGGTGGTTTTGTCTGATCCGGTCGGTTCGGGGATGTCGGCGGTGCGGGAGAGCAGCACAAAGCGGGTTACGGCGTTCTTGTTGTCGCCAATATTATCCTGCAACACGTGCAATTCCGGGTGGTAGTTCAGCAGTGCCGGGGAGCAGATTGCCGCATCATAGGTGCAGCCCTCTTCGAGCAGATCGACAGCTGCGGCGGCGGTAGAGGAGCCGGGCAGGTAGGCGGCGGTGGGCACGTTCTCCTGCGCCCAGCCGCGCACCTGCGCCCAGGCGTGCGAGTGGGTGGAGATGGTCTTAACGTCCTCGATGCTGATGGGCTTCGCGGTCACCAGCACGAATCGGATCGGTACGAGCACCTCGCGGATAATGCGTACACCTTCGCTGGCTGCGATAGCGTCTAGGGTGGCGCTCACGCCGCCCTCCACGGAGTTTTCGATGGGCACCATTGCAGCGTCCACCTCGCCCGCGTTCAGGCGTGCGAGCGCGTCGGGCACGCTGGTGGCGGGGATCCGTTCGGCGTCGTATGCGCCGGGGACGCTCAGCAGGGCGGATTCGGTGAAGGTGCCGGAGGGGCCAAGGTAGGTGTATCGCATGCCACTATAGTAGCGTCTGCTGTGGAGGGGCTGCCGATTTCGGTGATAGGTTACAGTCTTTGGCGGTAGTTAAAAGCCCCCAAAGTCACTAACCTATGACCAAAAAACCTAATCCATTACCGAAAAACTTAGGTCATGACCAGAAAACCTGAGCCACCCAAAAACCTATACCGCGTCTGAAACCGCTACCTCACGAACTGGCGTACACGGGCGGTGTCCCAGTACTGGGCGGGCACGCCTCCACCCATGAGCTCACGGGCGATAGCGGCAGCCTGCACGGAACCAGCCTCCGGCAGGGGCGCGTGGGAGCCAGCAATAATGACGTTGCCGCGGCGGCGGCCCTTCAACATTGCCGAATCCGCCACAATGCACACATACTCAAACACCTCAAGCAGGGCGGACGCCTCGGCCCGGGCACCGGTCAGCACCGGCCCGTCACCGCAATTGAGGATGTACAGGCCGCCGGGTGCCAGGGACTCAGCAACGGTGCGGGCGAACTCGACGGTGGTGAGCGCCTCGGGGGTGGTGTCCCCGGCGAACACGTCACGGATCAGCACGTCACGGGATGCGGGCGCGAAGGTTGCGGTGACGGCACCCGCCTCACCCACGCGGATCTTCACGCGCGGTGCCTTGGGAATGTCGAACCAGGCGCGCACGTACTCGGCGAGTTTGGCGTCCAGCTCAACGACCGTGTTGCGGCTGGTCGGGTACATGTCAGCGAAATAGCGCGCCATGGAGCAGGCGCCGCCGCCCAGGTGAGTGATGCGCAGCTTCGCAGCGTCCAGGTGCTCCTCCACGTGCGAGGAGACGACCGCAGCAATCCAGCGCATGTACTCAAAATCCAGCTGACGGGGCTCGCCCACAATTACGTGGGAGGACTGTACACCATTAATGAGCAGGAGCCAGCCGTCGGCGTGGTAGCCGTCGGGGACCAGCTCCGCCTCACCCGTAGAGATGGGGTACACGCCAGCGGTGGCACCCTGCATGGGGGTCTTCTCAGTATCGTCAATGCGGTTCTTCTGCGCCCTTTGGCTTTTCTTCGGTGCCCTGCTCTTTTTCGCCATACCCACTAGCCTAACCGACAAGACCCAAAGCAACAGAGCCGCCTCATCGCCACACCCCACTAGCTGCCACCCGCACGCCCCTAGCGTACGCACCCACGGCAAACCGCCTCCACAGAGGCTAGCTGAGTAGACTAGACCCCATGGGATTTGTATGTCAGGGCCGCTACGCGCTCGCACCGATTGAACCGGCTGACGCCGAAAAATACGTCAACCTGCAGCTGGACTGCATGGAGCAAACCTACGACCCGATCTACTTCGACAGGCTCGGGGAAAGCTTCACCGCCCGCCACCGCGCCGAACGCAACGAATACCTCGAAGATTTCCACCGCCACCTAGCCTCCCCCACCGTGCGCGGCTTCTTCGCCTACGACGTACCCGGCTGGACTCCCGACGGCCGGCTCTCCTGCTCCATCGGCGCGCGCATCGACTGGGATAAGCCGGTCGGCCTGGTGCTCTCCCTATGCGAACAATCCGCTTGGGAACTTGAACGCGCAGATAACCTCCCCGAACTGCCCGCAGGCACCCGCAAACTCACGCACCTGTACACCCTCAACCACACGCACGGCACCGGCCTCGGACAGGCACTCTACGAATCCGTCATCTACCCGGACGAAAACTCCTACCTGTGGGTCATGGCAGAAAACGAACGAGCGCTCTCCTTCTATGAGCGCCTCGGCTACCAGCGCAGCAGCATCAAATTCGCGGCACGCGGCTCCTGGGAACCCGGCCACAGCCTCCGATACACACGCATCCTCAACCCCTAAACGGTACGCCACACCAGGAGGCGACACACAAAATAACCCATCTCCCAACAGCCGCGCATCCACCCCACACGATACAGCACGCAACACCCCTGTTAGGCACCATCCCCACTACGCCTTAAGATAGAAGATGACATATAAGCTCGACGCACCCGCGCACAGGAGCACATACACCCCTGCGCAACCGCGGGACCCAGCGCCGAACATCGCATAGAAGGACAGTAAACAATGACCACCGGTCTTTACCTCTCCGCTATGTCCCAGAACTCGGGCAAGTCCCTCGTTGCCCTGGGCCTAGCAGACTCCCTCATCAAGCGCGCAGACCGCGTCGGCTTCTTCCGCCCCGTCTTCGACGGCGCAACCATCGCCGACGACCCCATGGCACGCCTCATCCGTGAACACTTCGGCCTGGCCGAAGAGCAGGTCGGCGGCGCAGTCTCCATGACCGACGCACTCGCACTCATCGCAGAAGGCGACACCGAAGAAATCTCCGCACGCGCAGTCTCCGCCTACGAGAAGGTCGCAGCACACAGCGACGTCGTAATCGTCGACGGCGTCTACCTGCCCGCCAACGCGCTCGCAGTCGAATTTGACCTAAACGTCCAGGTTGCACGTGACCTCGGCCTGCCCGTCGTCGCAATCGTTGGCGCACACGAGGCAGCCGTCGAAGAAGCAGTCACCGCAGTCGACGTGGCACGCACCGAACTGCTCGCATCTAAGGCAGACCTGCTCGCAATCATCGTCGGCCGTGCAGAACCCGAACTGCGCGAAGAAATCGAAAAGTCCGTCAAGCGCGGCGACGCAAACCTGCCCGTCTACGTACTGCCCGAAATCCCCGAACTGACCGCGCCCACCGTCGGTGAGGTTGCCGAAGCCCTCAAGCTCGACACCGAAGGCATCAAGGCAGAAGACCTCAGCCGCGACATCCACGGCATCAAGGTCGCAGCAATGAACGTCTCCAACTTCCTGAACCAGTTCGTTGACGGCGACTTCGTCATCGTCCCCGGCGACCGCGCAGACATCGTCGCAGCAACCCTCGCATCCGCACTGGCACCGACTTTCCCCGCACCCTCCGGCGTGCTGCTTACCGGCGGCCTGGACGCACTGCCCGGCAAGAACACCGCGGTCGGCTCCCTCATCGACAACGCACCGTTCCCCGTGCTGTCCACCACCAAGGACACCTTCAAGTCTGCCCGCGCAGTCTCCCGCGTCCGCGGCACCCTCGAAAGCGGCCACCATCGCAAGCTTGCAGCAGCAATGGGCGGCTGGGATGAGCACGTCAACAAGGACGAACTGCTCGCCCGCCTCGAAATTGAGCGCCCCGCATCCATGACCCCGCTGCGCTTCCTGCACAACCTCATCGAGACCGCACGCGCAAACCGCCGCTCCGTGGTCCTTCCCGAGGGTTACGACGTGCGAATCCTGCGTGCATCCGAAATCATTGCACGCCGCGACTTCTGCGACCTGATCCTGCTCGGCAACCCCGCCAAGATCGCAGAGATCTGCCAGGCCGAAGGTATCGAACTGCCCAGCACCGTTCGTATCATCGACATCGAAAACAACGAGTACACCGAAGACTTCGCAGCAACCTACGCTGAGCTGCGTGCACACAAGGGCGTCACCATTGAGGCTGCTCGCGAGCGCATGACCGACCCCTCGTACTTCGGCACCATGCTCGTCTACAAGGGCATCGCCGACGGCATGGTTTCCGGTGCCGTGAACACCACCGCGAACACCATCCGCCCCTCGCTCGAGTTCATCAAGACCCGCCCCGGCACCAAGATCGTCTCCTCCGTCTTCCTCATGCTGATGGAAGACCGCGTTCTGGTCTACGGCGACTGCGCAGTGAACCCGAACCCCAACGCAGAGCAGCTCGCCGACATCGCGAAGGCATCCGCAGAGACTGCACGCCAGTTCGGTGTGACCCCCAAGGTTGCTATGCTGTCCTACTCGACCGGCACCTCCGGCGCTGGCGCAGACGTGGACGTTGTGCGTGAGGCAACCGAGCTCGTGCGCGCATCGAACCCCGACTTCGCGGTTGAGGGCCCGATTCAGTACGACGCTGCTTCGAACATGTCCATTGCGTCAACCAAGCTGCCCGGCAGCGAGGTCGCTGGTCAGGCTACCGTATTCGTCTTCCCCGACCTGAACACCGGTAACAACACCTACAAGGCTGTTCAGCAGTCTTCGGGTGCTGCCGCTGTGGGCCCGGTTCTGCAGGGTCTGCGTAAGCCTGTGAACGACCTGTCGCGCGGTACCACCGTTGAGGACATCATCAACACCGTTGCGATCACCGCAATTCAGGCACAGAGCCTGTAAGGTGCACGCGGCGCTGTAGCGTGAAGGCTGCAGCGTTCCGTTGACATAGAAATCTCCCGCACTGGGGGGGGCATGCCGTGAAGGTGTGCTCTACCCGGTGCGGGAGATTTTTTGTAATTACAGGGTTTCTTGTAGCGCCATTCCCCGGTTAGTCCTTGCGGGTGCGGCGGAGGCGCACATAGTTAATCACGCCAAGAACAGCCATGCCTACGGCAGTCAGAACCGGGCCGAGGGCGGGCGAGAAGAGCCAGGTGAGCCCCGCCTCCACGGTGTAAGCGATGAGGCGGTAGGCAAGGTAGGCACACGCCGCCACGAAGAGCGCGTAGGCGACGATGATGCCGACCGGGCGGGGCTCGTAGCCTTCTCGCCGGGCACGGAGGGCGGCACCCAGCGCGTTACCCAGGTACAGGGCGAGAGCACCGACGACGACCACGGCGGTGAGGGCACCGTCAAAGAATGTGCGCGGGGTCAGCGGTGCGGTGCCCGCCTCAGCGAAGAGGTTGAGGATGCGCACCACGGCGTAGCCGTAGCAGAAGATGACTGCCGCACGGATGGTGAGGGGGAGGTTGGTCCAGAAGGTTTTCATGCGGCCCCTTTCGAAGTGGAGGGAGAGCTTCTGTCTGAGTATTACTCCAAGGATACCTAAGAACACCAGCATGTGATGTGAATCAATAGCATTTTTACTGGTGAATGTTGTGCATGTGGGGCAGAATTTTTTGTAATTACAGGATTCAGTCCCCTGCCCCGTGAACCGGTGACCACCCAAGCAGCGGCAAACCACCCGGGCTGCTAGGCTGCTGCTATGACCACGACTGATGAAACTCTCCCCCTGGGGCTCTACGAACATCTCAAGAGCGCATCGCTCATGAGCCGAGCCATCCCTGAAGGCGCGCAATGGCAGGAAGAAATCCTCGAAAAGGACGACTACAACATCCCCGAACTGCTCACCCAGTTCTTCGCCACCCAGCTGGCCCCCGCCCTCGAAAGCCTCAAAACCCCCGCAGACCAGGTGGAACTCGTCAACCGCATGATGGAGCTCCTACCGCAGGATGCCGAAGAGCAAAACGACTCGTTGCTGACCGATGACGACAGCAACGTAATTCAGATGCGCGAGCTCACCCTCACTGACGCAAAAACTACACGCCCCGATATTCCTCTGAGCGACGTTGCTCTAATGACGAATACTTCTAAAGACCTGAATCTCAATACTGAAATTCAGAAAGAATTAGAAAGTGCAGACCGTGTAGATTTGCTCTGCTCATTTCTTAAAATGTCCGGCGTTAATAGTTTGAGTGAGCAGCTTAAAGCTATTAAAAATCGCGGTATTCCTTTCCGCATTATTACCACCACCTACATGGGCGCAACCGACCGCAAGGCTATCGACCGCCTTGTTGAAAAGTACGGTGCCGAGGTAAAAATCAGTTACCAGGGCGACAGCACCCGCCTGCACGCGAAGGCTTGGTTGTTCCACCGCAATACCGGCATGTCCACCGGCTATGTGGGTAGCTCGAACCTGTCCAGTGCCGCGCTCACTGACGGCCTGGAGTGGAATGTTCGTATCTCCAACCCGATTACGCCCGGCCTGATCCGCCAGTTTGAGGGCCTCTTTGAAAGCTACTGGAAGAGCGGCGATTTCACTCTTTACACCGCCTCTGACAAGGAGAAACAGGAGCTCGACACTGTCCTGGCCAAGGCGGATATTACCGGCCGTAAAAGCAAGGGCCTGGAGTACGATATCGACTCGTCCCTGCTGGATGTGCACCCGTTCCCGCATCAGGCACGCATGCTTGAAGAAATGCAGAACGCTCGTTCTAAGGGTCGTCACCGCAACCTCGCCGTGGCCGCAACCGGCACCGGCAAAACCGTATTCTCGGCTCTCGATTACAGGCGCCTCTGCGAGCAGTCCGGCAAAAAGCTGAAGCTGCTTTTTATTGCGCACCGCAAAGAAATCCTTGACCAGGCGCGCCGCACTTTCGGCGACGTCATGCTAAAAGGTAATTTCGGTGAGCTCCTGACCGGCGGCAAAAAGCCTGAATACAATGAGGCTGTTTTTGCAACCATTCAAACATTGTCAGGTGCCGCCCTCGAAAACTATGCACCGGACTATTTCGACGTCATCATCATGGACGAATGTCACCACATTGAAGCTGCCAGCTGGGACAAAGTTTTCAACTATTTTAAGCCCCGCGATTTTATCGGCCTGACCGCAACCCCCGAGCGAGAAGACGGGGTGAACATCGCCGACAAGTACTTTGGCGGCTACGTGGCAACCTCTATCCGCCTGTGGGACGCACTCGAAGACAACCTCCTCGTACCCTTCCAGTACTTCGGTATTGCCGACGGCACCGACCTGCGCCACATCAACATTCGGGGTGGCCGGTACGACGAAAACGACCTGGCAAAACGGTACACCGACCATGAAGATGCTAAACGCCGCCTGCGCATCATCGTGAAGGAGCTACGCGAGAAGGTCGACAACCCCCTGCGCATGAAGGCGCTCGGGTTCTGCGTGAACGTGAAGCACGCCAAATACATGGCACAGAAGTTCAACGAGGTGGGTATTCCCGCTGATTTCTTGGTGGGAGATGATATCTCCAAACGTCGTGATGAGGTTATGAAAAAGTTCATGAGTGACGATCATGAACTTGCTGTTATTTTCACCGTGGACCTATTCAACGAGGGCGTCGATATTCCGAACATCGACACGCTTCTGATGCTGCGCCCCACCCAGTCACTCACCCTCTTCCTGCAGCAGCTGGGCCGCGGTCTGCGCCGTGCGCCGTTGAAATCTGTTCTGACGGTCCTCGACTTTGTGGGACACCAGAACAAGAACTTCATGGTTCACCACAAGTACCGCGCCTTTGTGCGGCAGGGTACCTTGACTGAGCGGGACATTGAGAGCCCTGAACTGCCGGCTGGCTGTCACTTCCATCTGGACGAGCTGACTCAGAAGCAGGTTCTCATGAAAATTCACGAGTCCCTGCGTATGAATAAAAACGCCCTCATCGACACCGTCAAGAACTACCTGGAAAATATGCAGCAAAACTCTGCGGAACCCTATATTCGCCCGACCGTCGTTGACTTCATCAACCACTACGGATTGGGACTGCCGCAGATTTACGGCCGTAGTAGCAAGGTGACCCTGCCCGGTGTCACTAAGCCCGTCGCAACGACCTGGACCAGCCTCCAGGCCGCGAGTGGACTGTACCCCGACCTGGTGGTTCCCTTCCAGGACAATATTTCTCTTGAAGTGAATAGGCGCATTAAGGCACTCAGACACGTGAACGACAGCTTCCGTATCAATGCCTACCTGGAGCTGCTGAACACGAACATCCTGGAGCAGGATATGACCGATGAACAGCGCCGCCACGCCTGGATGCTTCTGTTTTCCATCTGGCCGGATGCTAAGTGGGTAGGCTCAACCGAAAGGTTCAGCCTTGACGAAGGTCTGGCAACCCTGCGTAAGAACGGCGGAATACTGCAGGAACTGGAGAGCATCTGGCAACGCAACGCCATTCTGGACACCAACTCCACCCTGCCACTTTTTGAGGGTGAAGACATTCCACTACGCACTCACGCCTACTACTCTCGTGAGGAGTTGTTTGCCGGGCTGGCGGGTCAAGGGGCAAGTTTTGGTGTGCCAACCGGTTTCCGGGAGGGAGTCAGAACCTTCAACTCGTCAAACACTACTGCGCTTGTGGTGAATTTGGAAAAGTCTGAAAAGCATTTCTCCCCAACCACCATGTACAAGGACTACGCCATTAGCACTGACGAGTTCGCATGGGACTCTCAGAGCGCGACGTCCCCCGAAAGTCCGACGGGTCAGCTCTTCCAGCATCATGAAGAGTTGGGGCATCGTATCGTTCTTTTCGTTCGCCGCAACAATAAGGATGCTATAGGCACCAGACCCTATATGTGCCTGGGCACCGTGAAATACATTTCCCACGAGGGCTCCAAGCCGATGCATATTCGCTGGTCGTTGGACCGGCCGATGCCGGCGTCCATGTTCCAGATCGCGAAGATTGCCTCGTAGGCTCTGAATAACCGCAGCAGGCGGCCCCGGATGCGTGTGCGTCCGGGGCCATTTTTGTTTTACCGTGCCGAAAAATTGTGCCATAGGTTAGCGTCTTTGGTCGTAGTTAAAAACCATGGTCGAAGATACTAGCCTATGGTCCAATTTCTGCTGAGGCGGCACCTCCGAGGGCGCAGATTTATTTGACGCATAAAACATTGAGAAGCCCGAATAATGACCAACCACCGTCACCATCCTCAAAATAATACAAACGACGACAAACATGCGGTAGGGTGGTAACTGTAGTGTTCCATAGCGCATTGACGCGTTTGCTGGGTGCACTACGGGGCTGTTTTTCTTCCGGCAGTCAGTTTGACCTGCGAAAGACGGCCTGACCAGTAGCTAAATAACACACCATCACCGACGATAGGAGCGTATCTTCTATGGATTCGACCATTCTCAATCGCCGCACCCTGTTGGGCAGCGGCGCACTCATGGGCCTTGGCGCCCTGCTTGCGGCGTGCGGCCAGCAGGCAAATAACGAGGCGGCAGCCACCGCCTCCGCGGCGCCGAGTGAGACCACCTCGGCTACTGCCGCTGCGTCTGGATCGCCTTCGGCGAGTGCAACCCCGTCTACTGTTCGAGGCTATTCGGGTGGATCGAAGGCGCCCGATGGAGAGTATCGCCCTGCTGATAAGTACGGTCCGGCACAGAATGTACCGAAACCTAATGCTCCGGAGGACGGCTACAACGAAAAGTCTCTGGAGGGTCTCCGCAAGACTTTGGACGCTTGGATCTTGTGGGGTAATTACGGTACTCAAACTGGCGATTACTCGATGGCATTCAAATTCATGTCCCCTATTTTTGAGAACGAAGTTAGGGCCTATTCAGATGTCGAGGACCTTTACAAAAGGGGTGGATGGGTCATTGGTGGTATAAACCACTATCTAGCTGACGGGAACCCATGGTCCGAGGATGGTGAAACCTACTTCTGGAAGGCGTACCGCGAGTGGGACTACGAAACCTATGTTGAATCCGACGGTAGCTGGCGCAAATGGAGTAATGACGATAAGACCGATGATACCTTTAAATTTGAGATGAAGCACAACGGGAAAAAATGGGAAATCATGAATTATGAGCCCGTTGAGGACTAAAAGCATGAAAAGTTATAAATTATTTAAATCACAGACTTTTGCTCTGTTATTTCTTGCTTCTTTTCCTATTTCTGCCACAGCAGCTGTAAATACCAGCGAGTGTTCGTCGGATAATAGCGCAAAAATTTGCCAGATACAGACAACCCAAAAGAGTAATAACAAATCTGGCGGTAATCAGTCTACCGGAGGGAATATTGCTAGGGAAAATTATCCATCTCAGCAATCCAATTCAGAACCTAGCACCTACACCACCAAAGGCGCCAACGGCCTTACCCTAATTCGTTCCAAAAGTGACTCTAACATCCTTGGCTGCGTAGGTAAGGGCGGGAAGATTGGACACGTAAAACTCAACAATCTCATCGTTCGTGACGATGGGACCTATATCGATGGTGGCCTCGGCAAGCATAGCCCCACCTCAGAAACCTGCGTTCCCAACGATACCCGCACCCTCACCAGTGCCGACAGCCCCGGCCCCACCGGCCCAACCTACGAAGAAGTCATGGAGGAAATCCGTCATGCAGCAGAATCGCTAGAACCCGGCAAGCCCACCCTGCACCAGTCCTACAACAACCCCGCAGGCACCGGACGAGCAGAAGGCGACGCCAACGTCCACAAGGGCGACCAGATCAACTTCTACGTGAACGACGGAGGCCCCTACCGCCTCGAAGCAGACATGCTCGCCGGACACGTCGAAATTGAGCTCATGCCCTCCTCCTATGTCATCGAGTACGGCAACGGCGACCAGGCAACCCACTACACCGCTGGTGAACCTTCCCTCACCTACGCTCGCGAACGTCCACGCCGAACGGATACCAGCTACGCTTACAAGCGTTCTGGCAACTTTCACGCGTACGCGACCGTGCACTACACTGCTCGTTTCCGTGTGGATGGTGGTCCGTGGCAGATGATGATGGTGACCCCGCAGGCGACCAGTGACCCGCTGCTGGTGCGTGTGTGGTGGACCGATGTTGGCCGCGTGGCAGGTGACTGCAGCTACGACGACACCAGGTGGGGTTGTAAGAA
Source organism: Rothia similimucilaginosa (assembly GCF_029850875.1). GTDB lineage: Bacteria > Actinomycetota > Actinomycetes > Actinomycetales > Micrococcaceae > Rothia. Next base: position 12,900 of record NZ_JAOVAM010000007.1, read on the forward strand.
CGACCCGACGATGGGCAAGCCGGATAACCCGAACCCCAGGTTGCGCAAGGCTGATATTCGTACTGGTCAGCGTTGGCACCTGAATGATAGCGGTGATGGGGATACGGAATATTCGTTGCACCGCGACTGGCCCGATATGTAAACCAACTCTAACCCAACATATAAATAACCGCAGCAGGCGGCCCCGGACATGTAAGCGTCCGGGGCCGCCTGCTTTTTAGACAGAGGTTTTCGGTAGGTTAGTGTCTTCACGGTGGGTCTTTAACCCGCATTAAAGTCACTAACCTATCGACAGGGCCGTAACCTATCGAAGAATCCCCCTATCGACAAACCCCCGCACCCATACCGCGTAACAACCCGTAACACCCCCTTGTGGCATACCCCCCTAGGGTATATAATGAAGCCATGGAAACCACTAGCAACCAGTGCTGTCACAGCACATCCACCCAGGTCAGCACCGCATCCGGCACGCCCACTGAAAACCCCACTGAGGAACCCACCGAGGCGCACACCGGCGCATGCTGCAGCGGCGAGGCACCCAAAACCCAGCACGGTTACACCTCCAACAAAGAGGCGCACCTCAAGCGCCTGCGCCGCATCGAAGGGCAGGTTCGCGGCATCGCCCGCATGGTCGACGAAGATAAATACTGCATTGACATCCTCACCCAGGTTGCTGCGGTCTCCAAGGCGCTCCACGCAGTCTCTCTGAACCTACTCGAAGAGCACATCGGTCACTGCGTAACCGGCGCCGCCGTCGAATCCGAACGCACCGGCGACCCGACCATCGCAGAAGCCAAGGTCAAAGAGGCAACCGCCGCGATCTCCCGCCTCATGCGCAGCTAAACGCCCCGCACCTAAACACCGGGCGGGCCCAAGTTTTCAACCCATTATCGAAAGGAAATCATCATGAGCACCACCACCGTTAAGGCAACCGGCCTGACCTGCAACCACTGCGCTATGAGCGTCAGCGAAGAGGTCAGCGAAGTTCCCGGCGTGACCGGCGTGACCGTGGACGTCGTCAAGGACGGCGTTTCCACCGTGACCATTGAGCACGAGGGCACCCTCAGCACCCAGGCTGTTGCAGACGCTATCGTGGAGGCTGGCTACACCCCTGCCGTCTAGCGCGGTAGCCGGCTCGATTAGGAGTCATCATGGCTTACCCTCCGCAGTACATTGCGATGGTTGTTGGCGCGGTTCGCACCCTTGTCGGCACCGAAAACATGCACCTGCGCGACGCGATCACCCGCGTGGCCAGGCAGATGAATCTGGATGCGGCGCTGGTCGATTCGTGGGTGAAGCAGAGCCCCGAATATACGGCGCGTGAGGATGCGCCCGGTGCGGCACGACGTAGCGGCACGAGCGCGAATAAACGTTCCGCCGAGCACGAGCAGGGCGTGAAAGCGCGCGAGAAGGCGAACGCTTCACCGTTCCCGCGGGCTGCCGTGAAACGTGCCTACAGTGTGTCTGATCGTGGCGCGAAGGTGACCGGTATTCGCCCGCGCACGAGCAGGCCGGATGGGATGCCCGGCGACCCCTGAGCCGCCGCAACCCTACCCTCGCCGCCGCTTTCACAGCCGCAGCCTTACTCCCGCCGCCGCGTTTACAGCCTCGCTGTTTTATCCGCAGCTTTCGCCCTCGCGCGACACCCTCAGTACTGCACCCTAAACACTGCACCATACACTGTCCGGGACGGGGTCCTTCGGGGCCCCTCCCCCGGCTTGGTGTACCTTTTTCTACCCCCCTTTTTTTGAGTTTAAGGAAGTATTGTGTCTTCTACACAGCCTTCACCAACCACCCGTGAACCCTCATCACAGAGTGAGCGCTCTCTTTTTAATCCTGCCGGAACAACCGTAAAATCAACGGAGTCCACCCGAATTATTCACGTGGATATTCAGGGTATGACCTGTGCATCCTGTGTGGGGCGTGTGGAGCGTAAGCTCCGCAAAATCCCCGGTGTTGACCCGGCGGTGAACCTGCCGCTGGAGTCGGCGCGCGTCATCGTACCTGAGGGCGTGAGCGACGAACAGATCGTTGAGACCATCAACAATGCCGGCTACACGGCGCACCTTAAGAACGGGCCGCGCGCGGGCGCTGGAACGAACGCGAGCGCATCCGGCGGCGGTAACCATCACAGCACTCCGAGCATGAATGGCGGCTTCACTGACCGCATTATTTATGCGGCGATTTTGGGTGTGCCGATTTTCTTGATTTCGATGTTCCCGTCGTTCCAGTTCCCGAATTGGGGTTGGGTTGTGGCGGTTCTGACGGCGCCGGTTGCATTTTGGTGTGCTGCGCCGTTCCACCGTGCGGCGCTTATTAATGCGCGTCATGGCTCGTCCACGATGGATACACTGGTGTCTCTCGGTGTGGTGTTGGCGTATTTCTATTCGCTGGCGCAGCTGCTCATGAACCCGGAGTTGACGGCGCATGTGCATCATGCAGACGGTAGTTTCTGGTCGATGTTTACCGGCAACCATGCGCCGCTGTATTTTGATTCGGCGTCCATGGTGACGCTGTTTCTGCTGATTGGTCGCGCGATTGAGCACCGTACTCGCGATCGTTCTTCGGAGGCGCTGCGCACCCTGCTGAGTATGGGTGCGAAGGAGGCGACTCTGCTGCGCACCGATAAGCAGGGCGTGACGAAGCAGGTGCAGGTTCCGGTGGAGGACCTCATGCCGGATGACCTGTTCTTGGTGCGCCCGGGTGAGAAGATCGCCACGGATGGTGTGGTGGTTGAGGGTTCGTCGGCGGTGGATGCGTCCCTGTTGACGGGTGAGTCTGTGCCGGTTGAGGTGCATCCGGGTGATGCGGTCACGGGTGCGACGGTGAATACGTCTGGTTCGTTGACGGTGCGTGCGACCCGCGTGGGCGCTGAGACGACTCTGGCGAAGATGGGTGAGCTGGTGGCGAGCGCGCAGGAGACGAAGGCTCCGATTGCTCGCTTGGCAGATCGTGTTTCTGCGGTGTTTGTGCCGGTGGTTTTGGTGATTTCGGCGCTGACACTGGTCGGTTGGTGGCTGGTTTCTGGTGACGGTGCGGCGGCGTTTAATGCGGCAGTGACGGTACTGGTGGTGGCGTGCCCGTGCGCTTTGGGTTTGGCTACTCCGACGGCGCTGCTGGCGGGTACGGGTCGCGGCTGGCAGTTGGGCATTTTGATTCGTAATGCGCAGGTGTTGGAGGCGACGAGCACGGTTGATCGCGTGGTGCTGGATAAGACCGGTACGGTGACGACCGGAGAGATGTCTGTGGCGTTCTACGGCACCTTTGGTGACTATGAGTCGGTGGGTGACTTGTCCGGTATTTCGTCGGATTCTACCGATTCCAAGAACGAGCGTTCCCTGTCTGTTCTGCGTGATGCCGCCGCCGTGGAGGCGCTGAGTGAGCACCCGATTGCTCGCGCGATTGCCGGTTTTGCCCGTGAGCAGGGCGTGCTGGCGGAGGGTGCTTCGGCGCCGAGTGTGAGCGGCTTTGAGGGTGTTCCCGGAGGCGTGCGCGGCGTGCTGAGCGGCGCGGGTGAAGGCGCCGAGTATGGTACCTCCCAGCTGGTTGTGGTGGGTACTCCCGAGTACCTGCAGGCAGCGGGTGCGCAGCTGAGTGAGGCTCAGTTGGCCCTGCTGGATCAGGCTCGCCGGGCAGGTCTTACGACGGTGGTTGTCGCCCGCGGCGAGGCCCCGAACGGTGAAGCCCCGAGCAGCACCTCCGCTCTGCAGCCGGTCGGCATGATTTCGGTTGCCGACACTCCCAAGCCGGAGGCGGCAGAAACCATGGCGCAGCTGCGTGAGCTCGGCCTGGAGCCGATCCTGCTCACCGGTGACGCCCCGCAGGTTGCGCAGGCGGTCGCCTCGAAGGTCGGCATTTCGGCTGAGAACGTGTACGCCGGCGTGACCCCGGAGGGTAAGTCGCAGGTGATTGAGAAATTGCAGGCTGCCGGTCACCGCGTGGCGATGGTCGGCGACGGCGTGAATGACGCCCCGGCGCTGGCTCTTGCTGAGCTGGGCATTGCGATGGGTTCGGGCACGGACGTTGCCGCGGAGGCAGCCGATATTGTGCTGACCCGTTCGGATGTTGCTTCGGTGGTGACGGCGCTACGTCTCTCCCGCGCTACGCTGCGCACCATTAAGTCGAACCTGTTCTGGGCGTTCGCCTACAATTCGGCGGCTATTCCGGTCGCTGTGGCGGGTCTGCTGAACCCGATGATTGCGGCTGCGGCAATGGCGTTTAGTTCGGTATTTGTGGTGCTGAATTCTATGCGTCTGACGGCGTTTAGGAAGTAGCGCCCTGCCGTTATACAGAATGAATTGCCCCGCGCGATTTCAAACGAAAAATTCAAAAACGCATCTCACCGTGCTTTTTGCACGGTAAAAGATATAAAGAAATGCACCGCCCGTGTAAAGGCGGTACATTTCTTTATATTTAGTTTTCACGGGCGGCGGCTTGAGCACCAGGCGTGAACACCTAGCTCAAACGCCCCTCCCGAAAGCCCGAGCTCAGCAGCCCGAGCTCAAAAACCCGGCAAGAAAACCTCGCCTAAAACCCGGGCAGTACCTTAGGCCCAGGTCACCAGGTCCTCGATGGAGCGGCGGCTCTTCGGGGCAATCTCGTGGGCACGGTAACCAAAGGTCACAGCCACGGACAGGCCGTACTCCTCCGGGTCGAACAGGCCGGCAGAAGTGAGCAGCTCGTTCACTGCTTCGTAGTTCATACCCTCGATGGGGCAGGAGTCGATGCCGAGCATTGCGGCACCGGTCATCATGTTGCCCAGGGCAATGTAGGTCTGCTTGGACGTCCAGTCGAAGAGCGCGCGGTCGTCTTCCAGGATCTTCATGTCGTTCTTCTGGAAGCTGCCGTAGCGTTCGAGCGCAGCCTGCATCTGCTCTTCGGTGAGGTTGCGGCCTTCGAGGGTGCGGCGCATCCACGGGGTGTCGTAGCGCAGGCCCTTCTTCGCCAGCAGTACGACCAGGTGGCTTGCGTCGTCGAGGGCGCCCGCCATGCCCCATGCGATCGGCTTGAGCTTTTCGCGCAGTTCGGGGTCCTGGATGACCAGGAACTTCCACGGCTCGGTGCCGACGGAGCTGGGCGACAGGCGCGCAAATTCGAGGATTGCTGCGAAGTCTTCGTCGCTGATGCGGCGGTCGGGATCGTAGGCGCGGGTTGCGCGGCGGCGGGCGAAAATTTCGAGGGCTTCTTCGCGGGTTACGGTCACGGTTTCATCCTTTACATGAGGGTTTCAATACCCTGTCATGCTACACCTGCGGAGGGGGCGGGCGGTCTAATTGTGAGCCATTACGCCCAGAGCACGTATGTTCCGAAGCAGTCAGGTTCGAAGGGTTTAGGCACCGGCTTTCATCCACACATCCGAGCGGGCGCGGCGACCGAAAATGACCGCTCTGATTCCCTGGAAGTACAGAATATACGCCGCCCACAAGCCGCAATACCCGGCGAGCGCATCCATGGCACCGGCGCCGACAGCCCAGTGCAGGCCGAGCATGACGGGCACGTACATGACGAGCATGATGAAGCAGCCGATTGCCAGGTATTTCACGTCCTGCGCGCCCATGAGGATGCCGTCCAGGGTGAATACGTAAGCGGCGATGGGCTGGCCGAGGGCAATGATGACGGTGGCGATAGTGAAAAGGAACGCCACCTGCGCGTCCTGCGTGAAAATCCAGGAGCCGAAGAAACCGATGAGCGGGCAGATCAGGCCGGTGATGACGCCGTAGATGAGGCTCATGCGGAGCAGCCGGTTTTTCAGCTGGCGCACCTTCGCACGTTCGGTTTCTACGTTGAGGTCGCGTTCGCCGAGTTCCTTGCCGAGTAGTGCCTGTGCGGCGATGGCGAGGGAGTCCAGGGCGTAGAGGAAAAGGTTAAATACGCCCATACCGAGCTGGTAGGCGGCGGTGTGTTCGGTGCCGAATCGTGCCACGACGAATACGGTCAGCAGGGAGGCGATGCGCATGGACAGGGTGCGTAGCATGAGCCAGGAGCCGAGCGAGAGCACCGAACGCATGCCGGCGACGTCGGGTGCCCAGGGGACGGCGTGTTCGCGGGTGCCGCGCATCATGACCACACCGAGCGCGGCAGCCATGCCCCACTGGGTGAGGGAGGTGCCGGTCGCCGAACCGGCAACACCCCAGCCGACCGGGTAGATGAGCAGCCAGTTCAGCACAATGTTCACGAGCGTGCCGACCGTGGCAACCTTGAGCGGGGTGACGGTGTCTTGTAGCCCGCGGAGCGTGCCGACCTGCGCGAGGATAATCATCATCGGCGGAATACCCCACAGCGAGTGGTGCAGGTAGTCGAGGGCGTAGCTCATGGTTTCGTCGGTCGCGCCGAGGCCGCGCAGCAGCGGGTCTGCGAAGGCGTATCCGGCGATCATGAGGAGCATGCCGAGGCCGAAGGCGACCCACACGCCGTCCACGCCGATCTGCCAGGCGCGGCGCAGGTTCTTCTCGCCGAACGCGCGCGCCACGGCGGGTGTGACGGAGTAGGCGAGGAAGTTCATGAGGCCCACGACCGTGGTGACGAGCGTGGCGGCGATGCTCATGCCGGCGAGTTCTGCCTTGCCGAGTTGGCCGATGAGGGCGGAGTCGGTGAGCACGAAGATGGGTTCGGCGATGAGCGCGCCGAAGGCGGGTACGGCGAGGGCGAGGATGCGCCGGTTCAGCGAAGGCTCGGCGGTGTTGGCGCCGGCATTGGCGCTGGGGCTCGCGGCGGTACTCGCGGCATTTTTAGCGGGCGAGCCGGGTGCAGTATCGCCGGGTTCAGTATTCGGGTGCTTCTGTGTGCTCATCCTTCTAGGCTACTCCCCGGCGCCGCGGCGGGTGCCTGCGCGCGGGGTGGGGCGCACTCTGCGAGATGGGCACGCGAGATGGGCGCGGCTAGGCGCCTCGGCCGCGCAGTTCGTCGAGGGCGCGGCGCTCCTTCTTGGTGGGGCGACCGGTACCGCGTTCGCGTTTGGCGACCGGAGGCATGGAGAGGTAGGCGGGGCGCGGGCCGGAGAGGTCTTCGTAGCAGGTGACGGCGATGGGCGCGCCTACGCGCTTGACGAGGAGTTTTTCGACTTTGAAGACGCGTTCCCAGCCGGGGTAGCGCACGCGCACCACGTCGCCCTTCTTGAGTTTTTGGGAGGGTTTGGCGGGGGCGTCGTTGACGCGCACGTGGCCGCCTTTGCATTCGTCGGCGGCGAGGGAGCGGGTTTTAAAGATGCGCACGGACCAGAGCCAGAGGTCGAGCCTGGCGCTGGTTAGTGTGGTGGTGTCTTCTGCGGTCATGTGTTCATTGTGGCGCGAGGCGGGCGGGGCACCAAATCAGGTGCGCCCGCCTGCCCGTCCTGCGTCTTCACCGTGTCTATCGGCAGAGTTCATATAAGGGTTATTCCTGAGACGGTTATACCTCCACCGTTGCGGCGCGGTACTCGTTGACGGTTCAGTCAATCCCATCAGCGACTACAAGATCAATCACATAGGGTTTTGTGTGATATTTTCAACAAAACACATGTACTAATTTTCGCGCAAAATATTCCTGACTTGGTGTATCTTTGAAATACTTCTTGAGAAGTATTTCAAAAACCACATAAGTTCGTGTGGCATTACAGGGCAACGACCGCGACGTCTATAGCCCCCGAGACAGATTGGAAACACACAATGCGTCTACGAAAATTGTTGGCAACCGGCTTGGTTGCTACCACGTTGGTAGGGATTAATGTCCCTGCAAGTCATTCCGCTCAGTTCTTCACCGACGCCCAATGGCAGGGATTCCTTACCCTGGACACCAAGGGAAACTCCGTCAAAAACCTTGCCGTGTGGTGGGGATACGGAACTTACAACGATTCGATTAGCTCGATTCGTAGCTACAATGAGAACTACCGCGTCTGTGAACATGAGGGGTACCAGGGGGCATGCCTTGTTACGGATAAACGAGATTTCAATAATCTAAGGGGTGTTCGCGAAGGACTTGAGTGGTGGGACCCGTTTGATTGGAACGACCGCATCAGCTCTCTTGAACGACGCTAAGACCACATGTGGGGGGAGAGAATCTCAACTCTCTCCCCCTACTTCTCATATTCTCATATAGATTGGAGGAGCACCATGTCAGCTTTGAAAAAGCTCCTGGCGGCTGCCCTCATCAGCACGGTGCTATCTTCTTGCTCCTTCGGTCCTTCTCTAGAGAAGGACGAAAGCGCCCGCGCTATTTTCGACGTAGAAAATGACCGGGTGATCCTACCCCTGGATGCATACGACACCACCGGTAAGGACGAATACTTCACCAAGGCCCTTGAGCTGGCACGCAAAAAGTGTTTTGCCGAACACGGGCAGCACTACGAGATGTTTGTCCGCACCGAGGGGGCCGGCAGGAACTACGGCAGGACCTACGGATTCTGGAATGTTGAGCGCGCCCAAAAATACGGCCTCCACGAGCCCAATGAATCGAATACGCTGGATCTGTCCTCCCCTGCGCCCTCCTCCGACCCTGGGAAAGATGTCCGCACCGAATGCTATCAGCGCGCCGTCGATGAGATGAAGCAAATTGGAGAGATACCCTTCGGAAGCAGCACGTTTACGCGTTTGGAGACCGACGCCCGAAATGCCGCAGGGGATAGGCAACTCAAAAAATCTCTCGACGACGAGTGGAAGCGATGCGTCAAGGATAAGGGCCTCACCCCCGATAGTGAGGTGACCGTTAAGGAAGAAAAGAATATTCGTCAGAGCACCGTCGCCTCCGAAGAAGAAATTCGAATCGCCACCATCCAGGCACAGTGCAATCAGGATGTAGGCCGCTCGCAGAAGCTCTACGACCTGGAGGCGCAGTACCAGAAGCCGCTCGTCGCCAAGAACCAGGCAGCCCTGGAGAATGAGCTTAAAGAATTCAAGCGCCGGGACGAGCAGTTCAAGCAGTACGTCCTCGACAACCAGTAACAGCGCATAACAGTCGGTAAGTCGACAGAAAAGGGTGTGTGCCGTGTTCAGTGAACATGGCACACACCCTTCTTACCTTGTACCGGCCATATTGTGCCGGCTACGTTGCGCCGGTTATCCAACCCGCGGTGGTTATGCCTCCACCGTTGCGGTGCGGCGCTCCTTCCCGAGTAGTTGCCATCCGATAGCCCCCAAAAATCACCCTTGTGCGGTTGTTTTTCAGCATTTAGACCGTGCAGGAGCAACATAGGTCATTCACATCCTGCAGGCGTAGAATCAAGGAACCATGACTGAATCCTGCACCCCCGCAACCCCCGAGCCGCGCGCCACCAACCCCGCCGAGCTGAACAACCTGCGTGCCGCACACGCCGATGAGCTCTCTTCACGCACCCGCGCCACGAGCATCCCGACGGATTCCTGCTCCCTCTACGGCGACGAGGCTCTCGGCGGCACCGCCGGACGCACCACCGCTTGGCTGGCGCTCGAGCACGTGGGCCAGTGGGGTCGCGACGTGCTGGACGGCTCCGCCCTCGGCGAGGAGCTTTCGGAGGCGTTGGGTGAGGCAGTCTCGCAGGCGGGTTTGAAGTTCCTACTGATCCGCCAGACGGGCAGGGCGGGGCGCGTGCTGCACGGCGCGCCGGATGCATCCGGCAACCCGACCCACCGGGTGCTCTACGCGCTCTGCACCCCGGGCGAGGAGAAGCTCTACTCGTTCAGCGTGAGCACCCCCGAACAGCTCCTCGACCTACCCCTGGGCAACCCCCAGGAGTTGATTCAGGTGACCGGCGCGGAGCTCATTGATTCCCCCGCCATTCTCGTGTGCGCCCACTCCAAGCGTGACCGCTGCTGTGCCCTGCGCGGTCGCCCCATTGCGGCGCACCTGGCGGATATCCTGCCGGGTAATGCGGTCTGGGAGTGCTCACATACGGGTGGTCACCGCTTCGCCCCGGTCGGCATTATGCTGCCCACCGGCTACACCTACGGTCGCCTCTCGGAGCCTTCGGCACTGGCGGCGTACCTATCTCTGGCGAGTCGCGCTATTCCGTCGCTGCACGGTCTGCGTGGGCGCAGCACGGATACCCCGGTGGAGCAAGCGGCGGAGGTTGCCGTACGCCTCGAACTAGAGAAAAAGGGCGAAGAAGTAACCTCTGGAGGTTTGGTTTCACGTGAAACATCGGTAGCAGAGGCACTAAGTACGCTCCTCGAGGCGGGCATTGAGCCCCCGGCAGAAACCATCGAACACCCCACCCTGGAGGCGGCACTCACCTCCCACACCGACGGACGCACCTGGGTCACCTTCTTCGAGCAGGTCGCCCTGGAGCCGCGTCCCAACTCCTGTGGTAAGGGTCCAGTAGAGGCTTTCAGCCGCAAGTTGCTCGCGCTGCACCAGATATAACCCCCGCGCCAACTCTAAGCACTGGGCCAGCTCTAGGCAGAGTCATTTCTAGGCAGTACCAGCTCTAGCACCCGCGCATGATTAGACAGCGCAAAGCCCCGGCGGGCACCTTCTCGGGTGCCCGCCTGGGCTTCACTGCATCCAGAGCTCGTCATCCAGGGTCCGTCGCAGCCGGCATCTCGCTGTATCCGGCAAACAGGCTTATCCGGCGAACGGGTTCGGCGCGCCGATGTACTGCAGCTCGGTGTACTCCTCCAAACCCTCGGGGCCGCCCTCGCGACCCATGCCGGACTGCTTCACGCCGCCGAAGGGGGCTACCGCGTTCGAGATAACGCCGGAGTTGTAACCGATTAGGCCGAACTCCAGACCAGCCGCCATGCGCGTAAAGCGCGGGTGGTTGCTCGTGTACACGTACGCCGCCAGGCCGTACTCGGTGTCGTTGGCGAGCTTCAGGGCGGTGCGTTCACCCTCCTCACCGTAGCCGCTGAACGTGGCAATCGGGGCTACGGGCCCGAAAATCTCTTCACGCCACACGCGCATCGAATCGGTCACGCCGGTCAGCACGGTGGGGGTCACAAAGTTGCCCTTGTTCAGGTTCTTGGGCATGCCGCCGGTATCGCTCGGAACGTTCTCCTCAAGCTCGGGAATATACCCGCCGCAGGCGAGGAGCGCGCCCTTGCCCAGGGCGTCTTCGACCATAAAAAGTATGGATTCAACCGCTGAAGGTTGAATTAACGGTCCACAGTCGGTTCCATCGACGGTTCCGTCACCCACGACGGTTGCCTCCATACGCTCTACGAAGGCGGCCGTGAACTCTTCAGCAATGTCCTCGTGCACAATGAATCGGTTAGCGGCGGTGCATGCCTCGCCCATGTTCCTCATCTTCGCCGCGTAGGCGCCCTCCACGGCGGCGGGGATATCCGCGTCCTCAAAGACGATGAACGGTGCGTTGCCGCCCAGTTCCATAGAGGTGCGCAGAACGTTCTGCGAGGCCTGCGCGAGCAGGGTCCGGCCCACCGCGGTGGAGCCGGTGAACGAGACCTTCCGCAGGCGCTCATCAGCCATCAGCGCGGAGACAACCTCACCGGTACGGGAGGTAGTCACCACGTTCAGCACGCCGTCCGGCAGGCCCGCCTCACGCATCAGGGACGCGAAGTACAGGGAGCTGAGCGGAGTCAGGGAGGCGGGCTTGAGCACCGCGGTGCAGCCCGCCGCGAGCGCCGGGGCGACCTTGCGTGCCGCCATGGCGAGCGGGAAGTTCCAGGGGGTAATCAGCAGGCAGGGGCCGACGGGGCGGCGTACGGTGGTGATTTGCAGCCCGGATTCGGGGGCGACGGCGGTGCGGCCGAAGTTGCGGGCGGCTTCTTCGGCGTACCAACGCAGGTAGTTTGCCGCGTAGGCGACTTCGCCGCGGGACTGGTCGAGGGGCTTACCCATTTCGAGGGTCATGAGCCGGGCGATGACTTCGGTGCGTTGCGTCATGAGCGTGTAGGCGTGGTTGAGGATGTCGGCGCGTTCGCGGACGCTGGTTGCCGCCCATGAGGTGCGGGCGTCGCAGGCGGCGTCGAGTGCTTCGATACCCTGTTCGACGCTGGCGTCGGCGACGTGCGCGAGGATTTGGCCGCAGGAGGGGTTGTGTACGGGGAAGGAGCCGTTGTCGCCGGTGACCCAACTGCCGCCGATGAGCAGATCGGTGGGCACGTAGAAGAAGGGGTAGGAGGGTCGCTCGTAGGGGTCGATAGGTTCACGCTGCGGCATGTTGATGCTTTGCATGTGCGGTTCGGTGCGGCCTCGCAGCGAGGCGGATTTCGCAGCGGTCTTCTCGGCGGAGCTTTCGGGTGAGGTGGTCATGGCGTGCCTTTCGGGTTGGGGCGGCCGGTGCGGTCGACTCTGACGCTTTTAATTCTAGTCCCGCGCGCTCCCCTACCCCCTCGAACCTGCCCCGCCCCCCGCACTCAAAGACCACGGGCACATCGAAGGGAGCCGCATCCGCTATGGATACGACCCCCTTCGGGTAGGTTCTTCAGGTGGATTCTCGCTCGGTGTGCGAGCGCCTATCTGAGCATTATGGAAAGCGTTGCTCGGAAGGGATGCTCGGTGTTGCATCTGCTCTGCCCAGTGCCCGTGTTCTCACCGTTTAGCGGGCGACGGGGCGGGCACCTAGGTGGACTAGGCCCACCGGTCCTCTCAAATCCAGGACTGACGTGCCTCGATTCGAGTCAGTTCCAGAGGACCGCCATCGTTGGTACCGTGGGAGCGGCCGAAGTGTACGTACGGGCCGCGGTAGGCACTGTGGTTGATGGGGCTGGAGTACTGGCCATTGACCGTGTAGTAGAAGCTGTTCTTGTTCACCACAATCTTGCAATTCAGTGCCTGGCCGGTGGTGACCTTCTGACGCAGCTCGGCGAAGGTGTGGCCGTGCACATCTATGGATGCGCCGGCGGTGGCTTCATGTTGCCGGCACCGCGGGTGGACGATGAAGAATTCATCGGTCTTGCAGAGCAGCTGATGTGCGGGGGAGCCGCTGTGTACTGCCGCTAGCTGTGCGCGGGTGTTGGCTGCAGCGTGGGCTTCACCTACCTGGGGCATAAGGGCAGCCGGTACCAAAGTGGAGGCGCCAATGAAGCTACGGTGGCTCAGATTCTTGGAGATCTTCGGGAACGCAGTCACCGTAGTAGTCCTTTTTATTGATGAGTTGAGCGTAATGTGTGTGGTTGGTCATTGAATTTTTGGTTTATAGCTGAGGGTCCGGATTCCCTCAACTCAAGCTGCAACTCCATGTAGGATAAAGATTTTTATCGGTGATTCACTGCGCTCACAGGCAAATAGGGTATTACATGCACCTCATTCTTACCCACTGTGCCATACGGGTGAATGTGTTCCTCCTTTTCCGCTGTTTTTAATAGCGGTATTTCATGCGGCGTTAAAAAATTTCTCGTATAACGGAAAAGGCCGCGCCTGTAGCCCGATTGAGCCTGCAGGACGCGACCTTTTGCGTTGAGTATTTTCGCGGGTTTTCGCCGCTGTTGAAGCTGAGCTATTTTCGCTGGTTCAGCTTACTTCTTGGATGCCTGAGCAACGCGTTCACCGGCTGCGACGGGGCGACGGGACTCAGAGTCCTTGGAGATGTTGAACTTTGCGGTGTTGGTGATCATCACCATGGTTTCCTTAGAGGGGATGCGACCCTCGATAGCTGCCCAGTCGACCTCGATGATGGGGGCGCCTGCCTCAACCTTGTCACCTACGTTAGCAAGCTTGGTGAAGCCGTCGCCGCCGAGCTCAACGGTGTCGATACCGATGTGGACCAGTACCTCGCCGCCGTTTTCGGTGCGGAGCATAAATGCGTGCAGGGTGTCCTGAATCAGTGCAATGGTGCCTGCAACGGGTGCGACGATGGTGCCTGCAGTGGGGTTCACTGCGTAGCCATCGCCCATAACGCCCTGAGAGAAAACGGGGTCGGAAACTTCGCTCAGCGGCAGGTACTCACCGGTAGCAGGTGCGACGTAGACGTCTGCGGACGATGCTTCCTGTGCGGCAGCTTCCTTCTTCTTCTTACCGAAACCAAACATATATGCTCCTTCTGGTCGTGTGGCGCTATGAATAGCGTGTATTTGTAGCGCTAATGCGTCCGCGTCGGATGCGGGCGTCGTTGCCTTATAGTGTCGCATCGGGCGGCGCCTGTCTGGATATTGCAGGGTTCGCACACTCCGGTGCATATGCACTCAGAATACAACACCTGAACCTGCAGCTCATGAGCTGAGAGTCATTCGACTCGAATTCTGCAAATATTCCGCAAATCTGGAACTTCAACTCACACTTCTACACTCTTGAGGTCGCGAGTACACTTAGTGAAGGAGTGGCACCCTCCCCCGAGTCGGTGCCCATAAGAGAGAAAAGGCTGAACTGATGACTGAAGCGGCTGAGACCGTTCTTGAAGTATTTATTCCGGGCCCCGGCGAGAACCCGGAGGATCCGCAGGATATGGAGCGTTCCATCTTCCTGGGTGCCGCGCAGGAGGCGCTGGATTCGGGCGTGGACATTGAGGTGTACTCCACCGACTCCTACCCTTCCGCATTTGAAGAGTGCGCGCCGGTCGCCGAGCAGATTGAGATGAACGGCCGCGAGGTTCTGCCGCTCATGCTCGTCAACGGTGAGGTGAAGGTGTCCTTCGCGTACCCGACCGCCGAGCAGATTAAGCGCTTCTCCCGCGCTCACCTGGTTGCTCAGCCGAAGGCTAATGCGGCAGCGGCTGCGTGCGGCCCCTCCGGCTCCCCGGCGGCGTCAATGATCCCGAACCTGAGCCCTCTGGTGGAGCCTGCAGGTTTCGCGGCGACCCTGGCGGGTAAGGCACCCCAGCCGATTGGCGGCCCCGAGATTGGCAACCGTGTGAACCTCATGGGCGGCGACACCGGCGACGGTATTCCCACCTCCGGTTCGGTGGCTGTGAAGTCCGGCGGCTGCGGCTGCGGTGGTTGCGGCTGCGGCAAGTAAACCCACCCCTACCCAACTAAGAGCCCTGTTGAGACCCAGCACAGGAACTAACGCGAGTTCCTGCCCCGGCTGACTCTCACCTGAAATTTAAAAGAACGATGCCCGCCTCCTCGTCATGAGGAAGCGGGCACCGTTTTCGCTTAACGAAGCTTAGGTTCGCACCCGGCAGCACCTACGGAGGCTGCGGCGGGCGAACAGTACCTTACTTGATGGAGGTACCGACGGAACCGAGCTGCTGGCAAGCCTCGACCACGCGTGCGGCCATACCTGCCTCTGCAGCTGCGCCCCAAACGCGGGGGTCGTAGGTCTTCTTGTTGCCGACCTCGCCGTCAACCTTCAGCACACCGTCGTAGTTGCTGAACATGTGGCCAGCAACTGGGCGGGTGAACGCGTACTGGGTGTCGGTGTCAATGTTCATCTTGATAACACCGTAGGACACTGCGTCTGCAATCTCCTGCTCGGTGGAGCCGGAGCCACCGTGGAAGACCAGGTAGAAGGGCTTGTCGCCCTTGCCGTACTTAGCGCCTACCTCGGTCTGGATTTCCTTGAGCAGCTCGGGGCGCAGGTGAACGTTACCGGGCTTGTACACACCGTGAACGTTACCGAAGGTCAGAGCAGCCATGTAGGTACCCTTCTCGCCCAGGCCGATTGCCTCAACGGTCTTGATTGCGTCTGCAACGGTGGTGTACAGGGAGTCGTCGATAGCGCCTTCAACGCCGTCTTCCTCGCCGCCAACGGCACCAATCTCAACCTCGAGAACGAGCTTTGCCTTGGAGGTACGCTCAATCAGCTCAGCAGCAATCTTCAGGTTCTCATCCAGGTCGATTGCGGAGCCGTCCCACATGTGGGAGTTGAAGATGGGGTCTTCACCGCGAGCAACAGCCTTCTCGGATTCTGCCAGCAGGGGCAGAACGAAGCCTTCCAGCTTGTCCTTGGGGCAGTGGTCGGTGTGCAGTGCAATGTTCACGTCGTACTGCTTAGCAACCTCGCGTGCGTATGCTGCGAAGGCCAGGGAGCCAACGACCATGTCCTTCTTGGAAGCGCCGGACCAGTATGCTGCACCACCGGTGGATGCCTGGATGATGCCGTCCGAGCCAGCCTCTGCGAAGCCGCGGATAGCAGCGTTCAGGGTCTGGGAGGAGGTCACGTTCACTGCGGGGTACGCGAAGCCCTTTTCCTTCGCGGTCTGCAGCATTTCTGCGTAAACTTCGGGGGTTGCAATAGCCATATGCTGACTCCTTGGATAGATGCGACCGGTTACCGATATTGGGCCGGTTCACCGTATTTTGTTGGCGCGCGAGACGCCTCCTACTCACACTATTTTACCAAGATACGACTTATTTATCGCTAATTTTTTGTGGGTTTTTTTGGGTTTACCGCAATAAAAGTTCTGCCAAATACCGCGGTAAAGTAGAGGTGTTAATGACTTGATGTATTCTGTGCGCAGGTCAGCATACACATCACCAGGACGCAGCGAAAGGATCCTCCCATGATCAAGGCGAGCGCTAAAAATAATCCGAAACAGCTCGACGCGAAGCGTGAGAAGCGTGCCCGCCAGGCGCAGCGTCGTGCTGAGCGTGAGCACCCGAATGCGGCGGCTATTGCCCCGGTGCGCGCCCTGTTGGATGAGGTTCTGGAACGTAAGAGTCGTCATGTTTTGGGGCATGGCGATATGGCGAAATCCCTTGAGTTAATAGAGAAAATGCGTGATGAGGGTGCGAGCGACCACGAGATTGATGTGGCGCTTGCGGAGGCGAAGCTCCCCTCGGTCGTGCAGGTGGGTCGTAAGTCATTGATGCGTTGGCCGAGCTGGTGGTGGTTGAATCGTCGTGAGCGTGCGTTGCGGGCGAAGATTGACCGCCTGCTAGAGGGCTAACTCCCCATTCTGAATAGGTTGCTGGAGCACCCCGTTGTGGGTGCTCTTGTGCTGTGCACTGGTGGGGGAATTGATTTTTTAAACTCAGAGTTCAATTAATCTATTTCACAAAACAATGAAAACCACACAATACAACATGAACCAAATATATTCATAAGATATGCATTATATGTATATAAATTGTTACGTGACGCGGATTATATTTAACCAAATTGTCGTGCTATAGTCATTACAACTCACAGGCGTGTTCCCAACCACATTTCATGTAGCACGTGCTCCAGATGTAACTATTCAAGGAGGTATAGCATGAGCACCTCACCGAACAAGAATCCGCAGACTTCTGCAGCGGATCAATACACTAAGCCCCCCACAGACGACCCGTTTGCACACGAACAGGAAGGCTTCCACAAGGGGCTTGGCGCACGTCAGCTCCAGATGATTGCCATCGGTTCCGCAATTGGTACCGGCCTGTTCCTGGGCACCGGTAGCCGCCTGCAGGACGCAGGCCCCATGCTCGCCGTCATCTACGCCGTCATCGGTTTCTTCGGCTACCTGATTCTTCGAGCCCTCGGCGAGCTGATTCTTCACCGCCCCTCCTCGGGCTCCTTCGTCTCCTACACCCGCGAATTCTACGGCGAAAAGGCCGCATTCGTATCCGGGTGGCTTTACTGGCTGAACTGGGCAATGACCGCCGTTGCAGACGCCACCGCTATCGCCATCTACATCAGCTGGTTCGGTCGATACAACCAGTTCTTCGCAGACATTCCCCAGTGGCTTAGCGCATTCATCGTCGTTATCGTCACCGTGGCCCTGAACCTCATCTCCGTGAAGCTCTTCGGTGAGCTGGAATTCTGGTTCGCGCTCATTAAGATTCTTGCCCTGCTGTCCTTCATGGCGGTAGGTATCTGGTACCTGGTCTTCGGTGAACCCATCAACGGCGTCACCCCCGGCTTGAGCCTTATTGCAGCCAATGACGGCTTCTTCCCCAACGGCATTCTTCCCGCTCTTATCGTGGTTCAGGGTGTTGTGTTCGCCTACGCCGGTATTGAGCTGGTCGGCACCACCAGTGGTGAAACCAAGAACGTTGAGAAGGTTATCCCCCGCGCTATCAACACCGTGATCTGGCGTATCGCGATTTTCTACGTTGGTTCCGTGGTTCTGCTCTGCCTGCTCATGCCCTACACCGCATACAAGGACGCAGAGTCGCCGTTCGTGACCTTCTTCGACGCTATCGGTATTCAAGGCACCGCACCGATTATGCAGCTGGTCGTGATTACCGCGGCTGCTTCCTCACTGAACGCTGGCCTGTACTCCACCGGCCGTATCCTCCACTCGATGGGTGTTGCCGGTTCGGCACCGAAGTTCGCCACCAAGGTGTCCCGCTCCGGCGTTCCGGTGGCAGGTATTCTGCTGACCGGTGTGGTGGGCCTCTTCGGTGTTGTGCTGAACTTCTTCGTTCCCGAGCAGGCGTTCGAGGTCGTGCTGAACATCGCATCTGTGGGCACCATGGCTAGCTGGGCGGCTATCGCAATGTCGCACCAGAAATACCTGAAGCTGGTCGGCGAGGGCAAGTACAAGCGCCCCAACTACCGTGCACCCGGCGGTCGTTTCAGCGACTGGGCTGTGATGGGCTTCCTGGCTGTTGTGCTGGTGCTGATGGCTCTGGATTACCCGGTGGGCACCTACACCCTGGCATCGCTGCTGCTGGTTATCCCGCTGCTGATTATCGGCTGGTACACGGTTCGTGACCGCGTCAACGAGATTGCTCGCATCCGTGAAGGCTACACCGGTTCCGTGCCTGTGATTGCTGCCCGCCCCGTGGTGAAGAAGCTCGTTTCAGAGCCTCGTACCCACATTGACCTGGGTGAGTTTGAGGACGAGGACAACCCGAAGGGCAGCTAACCCGACCGGTTGCCTGTAATCCCGGTAATATCCCGGCGAAGGCGAATGAGGGGTTCTAGACCCTAGCCCTAGTCTAGGAGCTCTAGACTCTAGAACCCCCTCCCCGTACGTCTTTTCGTGTTCGCTTCCGTATTACATCCGTGTAATACATAAAGCAAAGTATATATCTACAGCATTTCTAATACGGTGTGTCCTGCAATATATTTTGAGATAATAGATATCCGCAGTGACCATCAGATGCACAAAGAAGTTTTGTGCAGATATTCAAAGGAGAAAATCATGACTGAACGTCCTAGCGCACACGCGGTGGAATTTGTTGACGTCGCCTCGATGGCGAAGTGGATTCAGAAGGACGGCGTAGGCAACATCATTGCC
Organism: Rothia similimucilaginosa; assembly: GCF_029850875.1. GTDB lineage: Bacteria > Actinomycetota > Actinomycetes > Actinomycetales > Micrococcaceae > Rothia. The sequence continues at coordinate 31,855 of NZ_JAOVAM010000007.1, forward strand.
GGCATGGTCGACTTCCTCGAAGAAGACTTCAAGAAGTGGCAGAGTTTCGACAAGATCCCGCGCGTCGCCTCCCACACCCCCTTCGGCGTGATTGAGCTGATGCCCACCTCCGACAACATCACCTACTCCTTCAAGTACGTGAACGGCCACCCGTCCAACCCGGCACGCGGCTTCCAGACCGTGACCGCGTTCGGTCTGCTCGCTGACGTGGACAACGGCTACCCCGTGTTCCTGGCTGAGATGACCCTGCTGACCGCGCTGCGTACCGCTGGCGTGTCCGCCATGGTTGCTAAGCACCTGGCACGCAAGGATTCGAAGAAGATGGCGATGATTGGTACCGGCTCCCAGTCTGAGTTCCAGGCGCTGGGTATGCGCGCGGTGCTCGGCATTGAGGACCTGTCCGTCTACGACGTTGATCCGCACGCGATGGAGAAGTTCCGCCGTAACCTGGAGCCGCTGGGCTTCCGCATCCACCTGGCTAAGGACGTGGACGAGGCTGTTCAGGATGCCGACATCATCACCACCTGCACCGCAGATAAGCAGCAGGCGAAGGTTCTGCTGGACCGCCAGGTAAAGCCCGGCGTGCACCTGAACGCTATTGGTGGCGACTGCCCCGGCAAGACTGAGCTGGAAAGCGAAATTCTGGACCGCTCCACCGTGTTCGTTGAGTTCCCGCCGCAGACCCGCATTGAGGGCGAGATTCAGCAGAAGGACCCGGACTTCCCCGTGGTGGAGTTCTGGAAGGTTCTGACCGGTGAGGAGCCGGGCCGCGTCTCGGATGAGCAGATTACCCTGTTTGATTCGGTGGGCTTCGCGATTGCTGACTTCTCGGGTCTGCGTTATGCCCGTAAGGCTACGCAGGACACCGACCTGCAGCAGTTCATTGACCTGGTTGCTAGCCCGGATGATCCGAAGGATCTGTACTCGCTGGTGAACGTTAACGTCCCGGTGGGCTAAAGGGCTCAGTAACCTGACGCTGAGTAGCCTTGAGCTGGCTGGCATGTAGGTGCACCAGCTTAGGTTGCGAGGTTGAGAGTGGATAAAGTGAGGGCCGGGGAGTGGTGACACTCCCCGGCTCCTTCTTGTGAAATTTTCGTATGCACGGATTTTCTTGGAGGCTATCCGCGGCTGGTTCGCCCGTTCTGCCTTTCAGGTGGCTGCGGCTACTGGTGGGTGGCGATAATTTCGCGCGCCTTCGCTATCTTCGCATCACGATCGGCCTTCAAAGCATTCAGCAACGCCTGATTCTTCTCAATCAAAGGCCCCTGATAGGACGCCTCAAGATCACCCAAACGCTGAGCCAACCTCACCTTCTCACTACATTGAGCTTCAATGGTTGCCAGGCGGATAACCTCCTCCAACACTTTGGGATCATCAGCATTCAGACTGGCCAATTCTTTACTCGTCCATTCACCGTCCCCGGTGCGAGGCGTCAACCCTTCCTGACGCTGACAGTCCCACCAATCTGAGCGGGCTTTCTTCCATTCAGGGTCACCCTGCGCACGCAGGTACGCTTCACTACGGATACGACCGACAGGGCGATACTTTTCCTCATCAGCCACATCAAAATAGAGCATATCCAGTTCTTCCCGATGCTCTTCGCGGCAGCTGGCCCTGACGTCTTCAGGGATGCTCTCATAAATCCTTTCCTGCTCTTCTCCGACTTTGAGGAACGTAAAATGATGCGCCACATGCTTCACATTCCAGAGACCATACTGGGCGGCCTTGCCAGAAGCCCAGCCGTTTTCTAGAATTTCAAAATCGTATCCTTTTTTCGCGTAGCACTCTTTAAGAATCAACAAATACGCCCTATATGTTATATCTTCGGCCTGGTCACTCCTGTCGTATTCGTCGAGCGGAAGAGTAATATAGTTATTTTCAAAATCCAGCTGGGCTTTGAGGCTAGTATCTTTAGGCGCAGCGGCACAGGAACTTAAAGCTAAAGCAAAGCAGGCGAACAGAGCAGCAGATTTCTTCATTGTTACCGACTCCTTTCAGGGGAATGACGTCGCGGTCATTCATACCCACAACCCGCAATCATTAGCGAGCCAAAGTCAGGAAATCCATCGCATGTCCCAAACTGAAATTGAGAGTGCGGTTCTCACATCTCCTGTGACTTGCATTAACACTAACATGCCTAGGTAATTCCATGCATGGTTTAAGCCGCCCAAACCACAACGAAAAAGGTTCCGACGCGCACACAACGCATCGGAACCTTTAAACACCTCATAAACAGCCGCCAAACTACGACGGGATCTGGCCAAACACATGGCGGCGAACCCACGCATGCATCGCAATACCCGCAGCCGTCGCCGCATTCATCGAACGCGTCGACCCAAACTGCTCAATCGACAGAGTATCCCTAGCCGCCGCATGCAACTCCTCCGACAAGCCCGGACCCTCCTGACCAAAAACCAGCACGCACTTCTTCGGCAGATCATACGTCTCCAGCGGCACCGAATCCGGAAAAATATCAATACCAATAATCTCCAGACCCTCAGCCTGCGCCCACGCCACAAAATCCTCAATCGTCGGATGATGACGCACATGCTGATAACGATCCGTCACCATCGCACCACGACGATTCCAACGGCGACGCCCAATAATATGGACCTCCTTCGCCAACATCGCATTCGCAGTACGCACCACCGTGCCAATATTCAAATCATGCTGCCAATTCTCAATCGCCACATGAAAATCATGGCGGCGCATATCCAGGTCAGCAATAATCGCGTCCATCGACCAATAACGGTACTTATCCACCACATTACGGCGGTCGCCCTCACGCAGCAGCTCCTCATCCCAATGGTCACCCTCAGGCCACGGACCCTCCCACGGGCCCACACCCACCTCAAAACGGGCAGTACCCTGCTCAGTACCCTCAACAACCTCAGCTACAGCCGTCTCAGCAGGTACAGCCTCAGCCGCCTCACGATTCTCAACCATCACAACCACCTTCACGCCAACAACCAGCGCCACGACCGGCGCCCACAGAGCCATCTTACAGACAAAAACCCGCGCCACCAGCCACACACAGTAGCCAGCGGCACGGGTTCACCCGCCGCAACGGGAACGTCTTAAAAATTCACGAGGTCCTAGTCCAAGCCAGTAGAGACTAGTCCAGGCCCAGCTCGTCCTTCGAGTACGCGTACAGGCACGGAACGCCCGCAACCTCTTCCACATGCTCCTTAGCGCCGGTCGCACGGTCAACAATCACAGCAACCGCCACAACCTCAGCACCAGCCTTACGTAGCGCCTCAACAGCAGTCAGCGCAGAACCACCGGTGGTGGAGGTGTCCTCCACAGCAACCACACGGCGACCCTCAACGCTGGGGCCCTCCACCTGACGGCCCATGCCGTAAGACTTCTGAGCCTTACGCACCACAAACGCGTCAATCGCACGGTCCTGATCACCAGCAGCACGCATAATCGCGGTACCCACCGGGTCAGCACCCATGGTCAGGCCGCCAGCAGCCTCAAATTCGATGCCGTTCTTATCCAGCAGGTCCAGCATGACCTGACCGACAAGGCGAGAAGCCTCGTGGTGCAGGGTAATGCGGCGCAGGTCAACGTAGTAGTCGGCTTCCTTGCCGGAGGCGAGGACCACGTGCCCGCGCACCACAGCCAGCTCAGAAATCAGCTGGCGCAGGCGTTCACGGGCTTCTTCAATAGGGAGGTTTTCAGAAAGCTTAGTCATAGTTCAAGTGTAGCGGCTCACGCGCAGGCGGCGCAGGCTATTCCCTGTGCTATTTCAGCGCTAGGTTATTCCACCACGCGTCCCACCGACGGCGGCAACGCGGCGCGCAACTTCGTCAGCATCTCCTCATACTCGGCGGCAGAATCCGAATCGGCAACCACCGCACCACCGGCGGCAAGAGTCACCGCGCCGTCATCGTGCGCCACGAGCGTGCGAATCACAATCGACAGGTTCGCCGAACCATCCGCCGACACAAAGCCCAGAGCACCCGAATACACGCCGCGAGCGCGATCCTCCAGGCGCTCAATAATCTGCATGGTCGAGGGCTTCGGGGCACCCGTCATCGAACCACCCGGGAAGCACGCCTGCGCGGCAGCCACCGCGCTCACACCCTCACGCAGACGCGAACTGACCGTAGACACCAGCTGATGCACCGTCGAATAGCTCTCCACGCCCATAAGCACGGGCACGCGCACGGACGCCGGGTCAGACACCGTGGACAGGTCATTACGCAGCAAATCCACGATCATGAGGTTCTCGGCGCGGGTCTTCTCATCTGTACGCAACCATGCCGCCGCCGCGGCATCTTCTTCCGGGGTGGCGCCGCGAGCAATCGTGCCCTTAATTGGCTTGGTTTGCGCGTTGCGGTGCGTATCCACGCTCAAAAAACGCTCCGGCGAGGAAGAAAGCACCGAAAAATCACCGCACCGCAGATACGCCGCATACGGCGCCGAATTGTGGGCACGCTGGCGGCGGTACAGCTCAAAGAAAAGCTCCGGGCTCGGATTCTGGATGCGCGCATTCGTCTGCGCGGTCAGGCACACCTCGTAGCTGTTACCCTCGTAGATTTCGTGCTGACTAGCGCGAACGGCGTCCATGTAGGCTTCCGCGGCGGGTGCTGGGAAGAGCAGAGGCTCGGTAAGCTCGGGGGCATTGCCGGGAGTATTTACGGGAGTAGTTTCGGAGGCGCACTCCCCCTCCGGAGTCAGCGCCGCGCTCAGTAGCCGCTCCGCTGCCTCACACCACGACTCATCGCCCACCAGCCAGCTACGCGCCGCACAACCCGGGCGGGCATGCTCATGCACCAGGTAGCGGACCGCCGGCAACCACAGAGAATCCGGGGTCGGCGCCTCATGCGCCGGCAGGTAGCCCGGCACCGGGTGGCCGTGCTCCAGGCCCATGGCGGCACGTGCCTCATAGCCGAAATAGCCCACGTAACCGCCACGCAAACCCGCGGGCAGATCGGTCGCCGCCGCAACATCAGGGTGCACGCGCGGTGCGCAGGCAAGCGCCGTCTCCAACTGGGCGAAGGGGTCTTCCGCACCGGATTCAGCCGCCGCACGCGCCGAATCCACGCGCAAAGGCGACAGTTGCGCCGGGATCACACCCACATACGAGGCGACCGACATGGGCGACTCCTCGCGCGCCGAATCCAGCCAGAAGGAATACTCGGCGCCACCGGTCAGCAGCGGGTATGCCTCCTCGCAGTTCACCGCGAAAGGCAGCGGGCGCACGGCAAGCTCCCGCGTCTGCGCATCCCACGGGGTGCTCTGCAGAATACTCGGCAGGGCATGCGGGGACGCAGAAGCGGGAGCGTTCGGGGTAGAAAAAATACGGTCCGCGGAATTTTCAGTCACGGACTCCATTGTATGGCGTGCAGGCGAACTAGCGGTTTAGTGAACGACTGCGGGTGCTTCACCGTTTTCACTGGTCATCGGCAGGCCAGCTGCGAACCACGCACTGGTGCCGCCTGCAATGTTGTGTGCGGCGTAGCCGTGCTCGCGCAGGAAAGTTGCCGCACGGTTCGAACGGCCGCCACCGTGGCAGATGACATAGAAGTCTTCGCCGGGTGCGGGCAGTTCTGCTAGACGCTCGGTGAGGGTACCGAGGGTGATGTGCTTGGCACCGGTCGCATGGCCCCCCTCCCATTCGTAGTCTTCACGCACGTCGATGATGGTTGCGTCTGCGGGAACGTCGCGGGGGTCAACCTGGGGTACAGCGGTCATGGGGTTCTCCTTTGAATTGAACTAGGATGAGCCGGTCGGCACGGCGGGGTGCCGGGTGGGCATAGTTGTGGTTCCACTCTAGCGCTTTGGGGGTGCGTGATGCATCTAGCCCGGTATGTGGGGGCGTGAGATTCGGACGTGGTGCATACGTATGCACCTATAAGGATATAGAATTAAACACATATTGCCCGGGTCACACAGAACCCTGGGCTTTCAGAGAAAAGATTTCCAACATGTCTCACACCACCACAGGTGCCGAACCCAAGGAAACCAAGACCTTCTTCGGCCACCCACGCATGCTCGCAAACCTGTTCACCGTAGAAATGTGGGAGCGCTTCTCCTTCTACGGCATGCAGGGCATCATGATCTACTACCTGTACTACACCGCCGACAAGGGTGGCCTGGGCCTCGACCAGGCCCTCGCCACCGGCGTTATCGGCGCGTACGGCGCAGTCGTGTACCTCATGACAATTCTTGGCGGCATCCTCGGTGACCGTCTCCTCGGCCCCGAGCGTACCCTCTTCTATTCCGCCATCGGCATCATGGCGGGTCACATCTCCCTCTCCCTCATCCCCGGAATTCCGGGTGTGGTGATTGGTCTGCTGCTGGTCGCTATCGGCTCCGGCGGTTTGAAGAGTAACGCCGCCGTGCTGGTCGGCTCCCTCTACGCGGACAACGACCACCGCCGCGACGCAGGCTTCACCATCTTCTACATCGGTGTGAACACCGGTGCACTGATCGGCCCAATCCTGACCGGTTGGGGCTGGACCACCGGCGGTTTCCACCTCGGCTTTGGCCTGGCTGCTATCGGTATGGCTGCAGGCCTGATTCAGTACTCACTGACCCGCAAGAACCTGCCCGCCTCCGTGCACGAGATTGCCACCCCCTTCACCAGCGCTCAGAAGCGTAACTTCTTCCTGGCACTGGTCGGTATCATGGTCGTTCTCGGTATTCTGCTGGCAACCGGCCTGATGACCGCAGGCAACCTCAAGAACTGGGTCATGGGCTTCATCTTCATCGGCGCTATCGCCCTGTTTGCTCAACTGCTGAGCGCTAAGGACGTCACCTCTGATGAGCGTTCCCGCGTCACCGCATTCATTCCCCTGTGGATTGCTAACTCTGTGTTCTGGGCACTGTACCAACAGCAGTTCACCGTGATGGCTGTGTACTCGGATGAGCGTCTTAACTGGAACATTCTGGGCATGGAGCTGAGCCCGAACCTGGTCAACTCCATCAACCCGATCTTCATCATTATCTTCGGCATGATGTTCTCCACCCTGTGGACCAAGTGGGGTGAACGTCAGCCGGTGACCACCGTGAAATTCTCCGCAGCGCTAATTATTATTGGCCTGGCGTTCTGGATCTTCCTCGCTCAGGCGGGCGTTCAGAGCGTGAACGTCGGCTGGATTGTACTGATTCTATTCGTCTGCACCATCGCTGAGCTGATTATTTCCCCGGTGGGTATTTCGCTGGCGACCAAGCTCGCACCGAAGGCGCACCGCGTGAACATGATGGCGCTGTACTATACCTCCGTGGCAATGGGCACCGTGCTGTCGGGTTGGCTGGCTCAGTTCTACAGCATGGAAACTGAGGTTCCCTACTTCACGTGGATGGGTATTATCACCATCGCGACCGGTGTGCTGCTGTTCCTGGTGCACAAGCCGGTTCAGAAGATGATGCGCGGCGTGAAGTAGCCACACAGTTGCTTGCCTACACCGCCAACTCACTGCTTCGGGCAGCGTGAGCGTTTATAGGCATAGGGCCCCGAATCCTTGAATTACCAAGGGTTCGGGGCCCCTACTGTACGCCGGGGTACATGCCCCAGCATATACACCGGTACCCGGAGCCTCGGAATGTTTGGGGGAGGTTCAGGAGGGCGGGTTTAGGGGCGTTCGGGACGTTTTCCTTAATGAGACATTCCGCGCTGATTTTCTTATTAGGCGCCTTAATATGAAAATCAAAGTGTGTTGCACGATACCAAAGGGTACATTCAGGCGCTCACCGACTACCGTGCAGGCGATGCCGGGCCCATCATCGAGCTCTTCATCGACGCCACACAGAAGGCAATTATCAACGCAGAAATCCTAGCGCAAGACATTGAAACCCTACGCGATGAGGTACTGTCCATTGCCCAGCCTAAAACCCCTCTCCTGCGTTCCCTCACCGACCTGTGCTGTACCGAGCCCGACTTCACCGCACGCATGGTGGAGGAACACACGCAGGGGTTCCGAGCTAGTGCGTATCGTCTTCTCAACCGCATGGTGGAGTTACAGATTTTGCGTGAAGAACGCGTCAAAATTCAGGGGCAAAAAGTGTGGACTGTCCCCGCTCTCAACCGCGCCCTTGACGATTTTGCGGCACGAGCGGGACGGCGCGGATAGATGCGCCATTGGGCACGATAACCCGCGCGAAAATTCTACAGCTGTAGGCGCGTTCCAAGGCACGAAACTGTGACGATTTATGTCTCCGCATGAACACGCATGACGAACATTAGAGTCAAATAAGGACGCATTAAGCCACGAACCGAAATCTATTAGACAGTCCTCAACCACAGGTCTAAGGTGATTCCATAACGAACCGGAAGACCCCTTCCGGGACGATCCTTCAACCCTTAGCCGAGGAGAACATCATGGCACTTTACCTGGTAGAACTGACCCCCGCCCAGCCGTCCAAGGACGAAGCAACCGCACTCATCGAGACCATCAACTCATCCCTGAGCCACGGCGCCGAGATCATCGAAACCCAGGTCTCCGCAGACCACAAGATCGTCTTCGTCATCGTCGAAGCTGAGAACACCGCATTCGGCCCCGACCTCGCCGCAGCCATCGGTGAGCGCGCAACCGTCGCAGGCCCCGACGCAGTCCGCCTGGTCGGCGCAGAGCTCGAAGACATCAAGAAGCTCAAGAAGGATGCAGACTACCTGGTTGAGTGGGACATCCCCGCAGAGATTACTATGGAACAGTACCTGACCCGCAAGAAGGCAAACGCGCCCAAGTACGCTGAAGTACCTGAGGTTTCCTTCCTGCGCACCTACGTTCGCGAAGACACTGCAAAGTGCCTCTGCTTCTACGACGCACCCGACGAAGAAGCTGTTGTTCGCGCCCGTAAGGCCGTCAGCACCCCCATTGACCGACTGTTCAAGCTGCACGCATAGACGTGATACTCCCCGATTAGGAGAAACCCCATGTCCGAGTTCACTCTCGAACCCCTCCACGACTACCCCCAGCGCGAGCAGGTGCTCGCCCTCGCCCGAACCCACGCAGATGCTGTTGACCGCGGCGAGCGTTCCCCCTTCGAAAACCTGCGCGAAATCGCCAAAGACGGCCTGATTACCCTGGGTCGCGACGGCGGTTCCCTGGCCCCCCAGGTTTCGGTGGCTTTCGACCTTGCCACCGAGGACGCCTCGACGGCATTCTCCCTGTGGACTCACCGCTCCACCATCGCGTTCTTTGACGCTGTGGGTCGCAAGCTTCCCGCCGGCCTGGCGGATGCGACCGTCAGCGGCACTACCGCCATGGCGGCAGCGTACAAGGAGGCTTCGGGCCTGGCACCAATCAAGGTGGAGGGCACTCTTGTTGAGGGTGGCGTAAAGCTGAATGGTTCCGTGTCGTGGGCATCGAACCTGTACCCGGGCGGTGTGATTGTTCTTCCGGTGGCTGTGCAGAACGCCCCGGAGAACCACCCGGATCGCTACATTGTGACGGTTCGCCAGGACGTTGAGGGCTTGAGCATTGACTACCACCGCAATCTGTTGGCATTGAACGGCACCGAGTCTGGCACCCTGAAGTTTGAGGACGTTTTCGTTCCGAGCGAGGACATTCTGAGCGATAACATTGAAGCGTTCCTGCACGATGTGACTGCACCGTTCCTGTTGGTTCAGTCGTCGTTCTGCCTGGGTCTTGCCGCTGGTGCCCTACAGGAGGCCGCTAAGCATCTGGACGTCTCCCAGGGTGTGTTCCGTCCTGAGTTCCCACTGATTCTGGCGGAGTACCAGAGCCTGCGTGAGGAGCTGGTTCGCCTGGCGTCTGAGCCGGAGCGTGCTGAGCGTCGTGACCTGCTGAGTTTGCGTTTGGGTGTTTCGCACTTTGCAACCATTGCTACTCACTTTGAGCTGCAGGTTGTTGGAGGCGCCGGTTACGTGGCTGGTTCCCCGACTGCTCGTCGCCTGCGTGAGGCGTCGTTCCTGCCGGTTCAGTCCCCGACTGAAGGCCACCTGCGATATGAGTTGGCGCGTTATGATCACTTGGAGAATCTGCGTGATGCTCTCTAAGCTAATGAGCTCCGTGTAGCGAGTGTTTTTATTCACTTTCTGCATCAATACCCCGTATATCCTTTGAATTGCATATACGGGGTATTGATGCATTATGGGCTATATACGGGATATGGGGCCCACGATAAAAGAATACTATGCCCCAATTAACGTATCCCTGCTCATATTTATAGGCGTTTAGCTGTGACCTACACCTGTATACGCGTAGAATTATGTGGAATTTTATACACCACCATATTCATCTCAGGAGCTCCCTTTTGAGCATCTCTAAACTTCTCGGCTTTGACTGGTCAATCCACAGCGACGGCCGCACCGTAAAGCCTGGTTCCGTCGTAGCACCGAGCGAGCGCCTCGCCTGGCCGATTACCATCGGCATTGGCGCACAGCACGTGGTTGCAATGTTCGGCGCGACCTTCCTCGTTCCGCTGCTGACCGGCTTCCCGCCGGCAACCACCCTATTCTTCTCGGGTGTCGGCACGGTCTTGTTCCTGCTCATTACTCGCGGACGCGTCCCCTCGTACCTGGGTTCTTCCTTCGCGTTTATTGCACCCCTGGCCGCTGCGAGCTCCTCGCACGGCCCCGCGGGTTCGCTCGGCGGCATCGTCATGGCGGGTATCGCCCTGTTCCTCGTCGGTCTGATTGTTCAGTTCGCTGGCACCGGCTGGCTGACCAAGCTCATGCCCCCGGTCGTCACCGGTTCGATTGTGGCACTGATTGGCTTCAACCTGGCGCCCAGCGCTAAAGACAACTTCATGAAGGCACCGATTACCGCGCTGGTAACCCTGTGCTCTATTGTGCTAATTTCGGTACTGTTCAAGGGCATCATTGGTCGTCTGTCTATCCTGCTAGGCGTCATTATCGGATACATCACCGCGGTAATTCGCGGCGAGGTGGACTTCTCCACCATTCACAAGACCGTTGAGACTCAGGGCATCATTGGTCTGCCGCACTTCCAGACTCCCGAGTTCCACTGGGAGCTCGCTGGTCTGTTCATCCCCGTGATTCTGGTGCTTGTGGCTGAGAACATTGGCCATGTGAAGTCCGTTGCGTTAATGACTGACACCAACCTGGACGACTACTCCGGCCGCGCCCTCATGGCGGACGGCCTGGCAACCACCATCGCCGGTTTCGGTGGCGGTTCGGGTACCACCACCTACGCTGAGAACATCGGCGTGATGGCAGCGACTAAAGTGTACTCCACCGCGGCGTACTGGGTGGCAGCTATCTTCGCGATTGGCCTATCCATGTTCCCCGCGTTCGGTGCTGCTATTGCGACCGTCCCGGCAGGTGTTCTGGGTGGTGCCGCAACCGTTCTGTACGGCATGATCGGTATGCTCGGTGTTCGTATTTGGAGCGAGAACCGTGTTGATTTCTCAAACCAGATCAACCTGACCACCGCTGCTGTGGCACTGATTGTTGGTATTGCGGATTACACCTGGACCTTCGGTGAGCTGTCCTTCGCCGGTATTGCTCTGGGTACCGCTGCGACCCTAATTATCTTCCACCTGATGACCTTCATCGCGAAGTACACGAAGGATACTGGCGACCCGCTGGAGCCTTATGACCCGTCGAAGTCTGAAGGACACTAGGTTTTAGCCCCTCACGCTTGCGCCCGTTGGAGTAATGCTCCTGAGGCGCAGGGTGTAAAAAGCGGTCCGGATGGATTAGATTCCATCCGGGCCGCTTTTTACGTCTTCTGGGTATTACACACAACTGCCACCCTGCTTAGACACAAAACAGATGTAAATCAGACACAAAAATTTGAGTCTAGACATAAATTTTTATGTCTAGACTCAAATTTTTTATGTGTAGACATAAAAGTTTATGTCTGAGTTATATCTGCAAGGGCTCACACAGCCGCTAGCGCTGGATGACTAGTGCTAGGCGACTAGGACCGTTCGGCGAGCATCGCCTCAATCGTCTGCGCCACACCATCCTCGTGGAAGGGCGGGCAGGTACGCCCCACCTTCGCGATGAGTGCCGGCTGACCCGAGGCCATAGCGAAGCCCTCCCCCGCCCAGCAGAGCATCTCCGCGTCATTCGGCATGTCGCCAAATGCCATCACCTCGTGCGCCTCAATGCCGTGGCGTGCCGCGAACTTCTCCAAAATCCGTCCCTTATTCACGGTCTTAGAGCCCATCTCAACGAGCGGTTCACCGACCACCCCGCGGGTAACTGCGACCAGCGAACCTACCGCCTGATGCACGCGCGCTTGCAGGATATCGGGGTCCATGCCGGGCACACGGATCAGATACTTGATCACCGGGGTTGAGCCGATTCGTTCCAGGGAATCAGCAATACTCGACTCAATAACGCGGGCACCCTCAAGCACCTCACCACTGTCGTGCGGCCCCTGAATATAGACGGTGTCTACGGTTTCCAGGGTGTAGGTGGCATCGGGGAATATGGGTTCTAGGAGTTCGTGGGTGCGGGCAATCACCGCGGGATCTGCGCCGTTGATCTCTTCTACCTCATTCGCGCCCAGGTGATACACCACGGCACCGTTAGAGCAGATTGCGTAGGAGTCAAAGTCGGTCTGCTCGCGTAGGGGTGTGAGCCAGCGGCTTGGGCGGCCAGTCACGAAGACGATGTTGATCCCGGCGGCGCGGGCAGCCTCAAGGGCGCGCAGGGTGCGCGGGCGGAACCGGAAATCGTGCCCGATGAGGGTGCCGTCCAGGTCGCTGGCGATGAGTTTAATCATGCAGTGTTTGCCTTCAGTCGTGGGGTGTATCGGTACGGGATAAAGCGCGGAGCTCGTTAGACTGCGCCAGCGAGCCGGTATGCCGCTATGCCGCCGGTTCCGCGTAGGTGACGGTCAGAAATGCGCGACCCAGACCGTGGCCGAGCAGGTTAAAGTTCACGACGGCGGGGCTGGCGTTCTCGTCAATGTCGAGCTTCTCCACATCCACGGCGGTGACGCAGAAGATGTAGCGGTGCGGGCCGTGACCAGCCGGAGGGGCAGCACCCAGGAAGCCCGCCACGCCGGCGTCATTGCGGTGCATCAGAGCGCCGGCGGGTGCATCCGCGCCAGTGCCAATGCTGGTCACGTTGGCGGGAATGTTGGAGATAGTCCAGTGCCAGAAGCCGCTGGGAACCGGCGCATCCGGGTCAAAGCAGGTCAGTACGAAGGATTTGGTGCCCTCGGGGAAGCCGCTCCATGACAGCTGCGGGGAGCGATCCTGACCCCCTGCCACGCCGAAGAGGGCGGAGCACATCCATTCAGGGGCGGTGCCGCCGTCCTGAATGTCGGTGGAGGTCAGGGTGAATTCGGGTAGTTCGGGCAAGCCCGCGTAGGGTTCGCGGGGCAGGGGTGCGGTGCCAAGGTTGCTCATCATGCTCCTCAATGGTGGGGTGCGGGTGGGTATGGCGACGCCGGCGGACAGAGTGAGCTATCCACCGGCGAGGCATAGATTATTTAGCCGTTGAGTACGGCGTCGAGTTCTTCGCGGGTAGGCGGATTAGCGCCCGCGCGGGAAACGGTGATGCCGGCTGCGGTTGCAGAGAAACGCAGCAGGTCGGCGATGTCTTCGGCGGTCAGTGCGGCTACCTTGGTGCGCGCCTCAGCGCCGGCGATACCGCGGTCGAGTAGAGCCGCAATGAGCGCCGCCATGAGGGAGTCGCCGGCACCGACGGTGTCCGCAACCTCAACGCGGTGTGCGGGCTGGCTAATGCCCTCAGGGTACTTCTTGGTGAAGGCGATGGGGCCGTCCTCGCCGCGGGTGATGACCATCAGCTCGGCGCCGAGGTCAAGCCATGCGCGTGCGCTGTCGTCGAGAGAACGATCCGGGTAGAGCCACTGCAGGTCCTCGTCAGAGGCCTTGACGACGCTGGAGAGGGACACGAACTTTTCAGCCCAGGCGCGGCCCTCATCAACGTTGTGGATGAGGGTGGGGCGGCAGTTCGGGTCGTAGCTGAGCAGGGCACTGTCGCGGGCGGCTTCGAAGGCTACGGCGACCACGTGCGCGCCGGGTTCGAGCATGGCGGCGATGGAGCCGGTGTGCACTGCATCGGAGGTGTGTGCCAGTTCGGTGAGCTTCTCGGCGATGGAGTCGAGGGACCAGGTAATGTCGAATTCGTACTCTGCGGCACCGTCGGCACCAATGGTTGCCTGGGCAATGGAAGTACGTTCGGCAGTCGGTTCGAAGGGCTGGGTCACCCGCGATGCCTGCAGGTGTGCATTGATACTTTCACCGTAGGCGTCGGGGCCGTAGTGGCCGACGAAGTTGGTAGAGTGGCCGAGGCGGCGTGTGCCGACGGCTACGTTCATGGGCGATCCGCCGGGGTAGGTGCGGGTTTCTCCGTCGTACTGGTGGACGACATCTACGAGTGCTTCACCGATTACAGTCAACATGGTTCCAATTTTACCTATGTTTTCCCGTGTCGTGGGGTGTGTTTTTGTGGGTATTTAAAGTGGTTTTACTTTTCCTTTTGAGGGCTTGTGTTGGCTTGCCGGGCGGGTGCAGGAACTGACTTCTACCTCTTCTGACTTTTAGCCCCAATATCGCTAATTTTGAGGCTCTGGAGGGGTTCGCACGGGTTAGACTTAAACCGACGCCGGGTCTTTAACGCCCGGCACGGTATTGACGCGACAGCACCGTCGCGCCTACCCTCCAACGACGAAGTTAGGAAGAAGGTCATACGTGACGACTGCAACCGCTACCTGGGTTAACCGTGAGGCTACCGCAGAGGAGCTGATCCCTCTCATCGGTAAGCTGCACCGTGAGAACGGCGTGGTGCTGAGCATTCACGGCCGTAGCCTGGTCAACAAGTCTGTCATTGAGCTGCTGAAGCTGCACGATTTTGTATCTCACATTGATGGTGCACCTCTGAACCCCGCACACTCCCTGGAGCTGGTGCGTGCTCTGGCTGAGCTGAACCTGGGTGCATGCTCGATTAACATTGCTGCTCTGCACAAGGCTCACCATGAGGCTGGCTCCCCCGAGCTGTCCATGTGGCTGCCCGAGCAGCTGGGTTCCTCCGTGAACCACCAGGGCAACCAGCCCAAGGAGCAGGACGTTGTGCTGTACGGCTTCGGTCGTATTGGTCGCCTGCTGGCTCGTATTCTGCTGGAGCGTTCCTCCTCGCCACTGGGTTCTGGTCTGAACCTGCGCGCTGTTGTGGTGCGTAAGAACGGCGATCAGGACCTGGTCAAACGTGCATCCCTGCTGGAGCGCGACTCGGTTCACGGCCCCTTCAAGGGCGTTATTGAGGTAGACGAAGAGAACAGCACCATCATCGCTAACGGTGTTCCGGTTCGCTTCATTTACTCCTCCGACCCGACCACCGTTGACTACACCGAGTACGGCATCAACGACGCTCTACTGGTGGACAACACCGGCCGCTGGCGCGACGTTCCGGGCCTTGAGCAGCACCTGAACCGCCCCGGCATTTCTCGTGTTCTGCTGACCGCTCCCGGTAAGGGCGACATGAAGAACATTGTGTTCGGTGTCAATGACAGCGTCATCACTGATGAGGACAAGATCCTCTCCGCAGCATCCTGCACCACCAACGCAATCACTCCGGCGCTGAAGGTTCTGGATGACGCATACGGTGTGGAGCGCGGCCACGTTGAGACCGTTCACGCGTTCACCAACGATCAGAACCTGATCGATAACTTCCACAAGGGTGACCGCCGCGGTCGCTCCGCTGTGCTGAACATGGTCATCACCGAGACCGGTGCTGCAAAGGCTGTTTCTAAGGCTCTGCCGCAGTTGGAAGGCAAGCTGACCGGTAACGCTATCCGCGTTCCCACCCCGGACGTCTCCATGGCAATCCTGAACGTGAAGCTGACCAAGCCCGCAGGTTCCGCTGAGGAACTGAACGAGCTGTTCCGCCGCGAGTCCATCGACGGCGAGCTGCGCCGCCAGGTGGGCTACTCGGATTCCCCCGAGGCTGTTTCCACCGACTTCGTGGGTTCCCGCACCGCAGGTGTTGTGGACTCGCTGGCTACCGTGGTGACCGATGACTCCGCAATTGTCTACGTCTGGTACGACAACGAGTTTGGTTACTCCTGCCAGGTGATTCGCGTTCTGGAGCGCATGGGCGGCTACGACGTGCCCTCCTACCCCGCTAAGTAAGCTATCCCAGCTCATCTAACACACATATAACGAACCCACCGGTATATAGCCATTTGGCTATATTGCCGGTGGGTTTGTTTATGAGGTTATATACGCAAATAAGGGGTGTCGCACGGAGCTCAGAAGAGCTATGCGAGCGGTAAATTACGTCTTACGGCGGTACACCACACCCTGATGCGCCCGCAGCGTGAAGCTCAAGGGCACCGGGCCGTTTGCCGCATCCACCAGACCGGACGGGACCTTCACGGCCACATCCTTCGAGCTGGTATTCAGGGCAGCCCAACCGCGAGTAAAGGCACGGGTATGAGCGGTCTTCTGAGCGATAATAAGGAACGCCCTGAATGGGTAGGTTCAGGCCGTAGTAGTCGTTCTCCACGTCGTTATCAGCCATGGCCCCGTCAAAGGGTGAGTTACGCATTTCGCGCACCACAGCGTCCACCCAGTGCCAACGGTAGTCGGCGTTCCACACCTGCAGCTGGAAGTGCTTAGGGTAGCCCTTCCACTCGATACGGTCGCCATTGAGGCGGTGGGCGAAGAAATCCTTACCGGAATTCGCCATTGACTGCGCCAGCGGGTAAGACACATCCAAAGAATAGATTGGGCCGGGCTCATAAGAGCGTGTGGAGGACATGCACTTATACGCCAGCACTACCATTTGAGGTGCACGCTTCTTCAGGTAGCGTACCGCATCCAGTTCCCAGGGATACAGGATTGCGACAGAGTAGTTCTTGACCGCAAAATCGAGCTGCTGCTGGGTAATGGACTTACCGCCGTAGCGGACCCATGCACCAAACTTGCCGGGTCCGCCCATACGGGTGAGTTTATTTGCCATCGTACTCCAGGTCGAATTCAGGGGCGCGAGGAGACAGCTTGCCCAGCTCGCGGTAGATCGTGTTGTAGCGGTCCATGACCAGTCGCAGCTGGCAGAAGCTGACAATACGGTCGTAGGCGTTCACACAGTAACGTTCGTAGATGCTGGGCTCCTCCATGAGGGGCGCAGCACCGCGAGGGAGCGAATCAGGTCAGTCAGGCCCTTAATGGGCACCACGCGGGCAATGAACACGAAACGTCACACGTGGCCACGACCCTCAGCGAGGATGTGGGCATGCGCTGCCTGGCAGGCGTAATAGGCTTCCGCCACGGACTCGATGAGCATACCGCTGGGCAGGATGACTGCGCGGTCCTTCTCGCCCTCGTTCATCTGGTCGATGGGCGCACCAATACCGTGTGCCTCTTCCAGAGCTTTAGGGTACAGGTAGGTTGCCATATCGGCGCTGGGGTAGCAGAAGCGTCCCATTTTCAACGAACCAACCAGCGGCAGCAAGAACCAGATGATGCGGTTCTTCACGAGGTTCAGGATGACCAGCAGCTGTGCGAACGCAATGTTGAGAACGCCCAGGATGAAGAAGTCACCGAATGCAGTCGGGACCCAGTGGAGGACGAGGGCGAACGGTACGGCGAAAAGCAGTACCAGCAGCATGGTCATGAAGAAGAGGTAGAGCTAGTTGGGAGTGAACGCGGTCATGTCCTGGAACTGCGGTTCGGACATGCGTGCGCGTACAGCACGTGCTTCGGCGCACTTGAGCCGGTGCTGAAGGATTTCAGCGTGAATACGCAGGCCTTCGCAGGCGCCCGCAATCTTCTTGTGCTCCATCTGGATAGCACGGTAAAGGGGCAGGCAGGCCGCCTGACTGAGCTAAGGAACGGTAATGGACGCTGCCAGAATCACCTGGATTAGGGGTATACCATCGAGGTTGTACCGGTAAATGGTCGGGGTGACCGCGGGGAAGACGGTGGTCAGCAGTGCAACCGGAGAGACATAAAGCAGAAAGTTAATGAGTAGGCGCCATGCGCTGTTACTTTTTTTCCTCAGTACCGTGGCTGGTGGACAATCTTGCAGACTTTCAGTCGATAATCGTAAAGATTAGGGGCAGTGTGTTTTTGGTTGGTAGCACCGCATCACGTGCCGCAGGGTGGGGGTTCGTCATGATGATGGTGCCGGGTCCCTTTGGCTTACAGTGAGCTTGCCGCGATGCCGCCGGGAATCAATATACTCCATATATCGATTAAAACCTTAGGTTTCCTTAACCCTCTACCTGATATTTGGCGGGATTTAGAACAAAGTCTCACACTGCATTTAGTGTAAAACGCATCGTTCGTTGTCAGAGAAGGTTTTTCTGCATAGATTTTGCGACATCCCACCCACTGCATAAAAGCATCCCGGCCCCTTCAACAGCGAAGGAACCGGGATGCTCTACGCGACCCTAACGGGTCTTAGTTCATTAGGATGCGCTCGAAAGAGTACGCAGAGCCACGGACACCACAGCCAGGCGCGGGTGACCGGTAACGTCCGGAGCAGCCTCGCGGATCTCCTTCAGAACGCGGTCAATGTTGCCCACGCGGGTCGGGTGCTCCTCAACCCAGGTTTCCAGAGCCTGCTGTGCACCTTCTACAGTGGAGAAGTCGCCCTTGGCGCCCTCTGCCACGGACAGTGCCAGCTCTGCAGCGGTCTCGTAGAGGCTGCCGCGCAGTGCCTGACGTGCCAGAATCTCCCAGCGGTCGTTGCGGGGCAGGTCGGAGATGAGGCCGAGCAGCTCGTCCACCTTGAAACGGTCGTAGGTTGCGAAGTAGACCGGTGCCAGCGAGGTTGCCTCGAAGTCGTGGTCGCGTGCGGAACGGATAACGTCCATCAGGGCGTAGCCCTCAAAGCCGCGAATCCAGATGACTATGAGTTCCTCAGGCAGGCCCCATGCCTCGCCTGCATCGCGCTTTGCACGAACACGGTCACGGGAAGTACCGGAGAGGTACTCGGGCAGGTTACGGCGCATCTCGACGACGGAACCGAAGGTCTCCAGTAGCTCAGAGATGCTGGTGCCAGCGACCACACCACGTTCGGTGATGAACCAGCGGACGGCACGGTCCAGAACGCGCTGGTTATCGCGCAGAACGGTGAACCATGCATCCAGCGGGGTCTTCGGGGACAGTTCACGGTGTAGCTTAGCTGCGGTGCCCAGCTCGAAGAGCTCGCGAGCCACAATGAAGGCGCGTGCGACGGAATCGATACCAACGTTGAACTCCTCCATCACACGGTATGCGAAAGTGATACCACCGATGTTGACCAGCTCGTTAGCGACGCGGGTGCAGAGGATTTCCTTACGCAGCGGGTGCGAGTTCAGGTGCTGGCCGAAACGCTCAACCAGTGCTGCCGGGAAGTAGCTGCGCAGCACGCCCTCCAGGTAGGGGTCGTCCGCGAAGTCGGTCTGTTCCAGTGCGTGAGTGAGGTAAATCTTCACGTACGCAGCCAGCACAGACAGCTCGGGGCGAGTCAGACGCTCGCCGGTGGTCTCCAGACGTGCATCCAACTCCTCATCGGTGGGCAGGAACTCGACGGCGCGGTTCAGGCCGGCGTGCTCTTCCAGGTCGTGCATGAGGCGCTTGTACAGGTTGATGCCCAGGAAGGAACCGTGGAACTCACCCTGCAGCAGCACGTTCTGCTCAACGTTGGTGCCGAGTACCTTGCCGCCAACCTCGTCCTGCAGGGACTCGATGAAGGAAGCACGCTCTTCAACGGGTAGTTCACCACGTGCCACGAGGCGGTCCACCAAAATCTTAATGTTGACCTCACGGTCACTGGTTTCCACACCTGCGGAGTTGTCGATTGCGTCGGTGTTGAGGATAACGCCGTTGAGCGCAGCCTCAACACGGCCCAGCTGAGTGAAACCGAGGTTACCGCCCTCGCCAACGATCTTGGCGCGCAGGTCCTTACCATTGACACGCAGTGCGTCGTTAGCCTTGTCGCCTACCTGTGCGTTGGTCTCGGTGGATCCCTTCACGTAGGTACCGATACCACCGTTGTAAATCAGGTCTACCGGTGCCTTGAGGATGGCAGAAATCAGCTCGGTCGGTGCCAGCTCGGTGACGGACTCGTCCAGATCCAGAACCTCGCGTACCTCGGGGGTGATCTCGATGGACTTCAGGCCGCGAGAGTACACGCCACCACCGGCGGAAATCAGGTCGCGGTTGTAGTCCTGCCAGGAGGAACGGGGCAGGTTGTACAGGCGCTGACGCTCGTCGAAGGATGCTGCCGCGTTAGGGTTCGGGTCCAGGAAGATATCGCGGTGGTCGAATGCTGCGACCAGGCGGGTTGCCTTGGAGCGGAGCAGACCGTTACCGAATACGTCACCGGACATGTCGCCAATACCGACTGCGGTGAACTCTTCGGTCTGAGCGTCGTGGCCGAGCTCAGCAAAGTGACGCTTGACGGACTCCCATGCACCGCGTGCGGTGATGCCCATTGCCTTATGGTCGTAGCCGACGGAGCCGCCGGATGCGAAGGCGTCGCCCAGCCAGAAGCCGCGCTCCAGGCTGATTGCGTTTGCGGTGTCGGAGAATGCTGCGGTGCCCTTATCCGCTGCGACCACCAGGTAGTAGTCGTCAGCGTCGCGTGCTACAACACCCTCGGGGCGGACAACAGTCTCGGATCCGTCAGCGCCAACGGAGAGATTGTCGGTGACGTCCAGCAGGGAGCCGATGAAGACCTTGTAGGACTCGCGACCCTCGGTGATCCATGCATCGCGATCCACTGCGGGGTCGGGCAGCTGCTTGGGGAAGAAGCCACCCTTCGCGCCGGTGGGGATAATGACGGAGTTCTTCACCATCTGTGCCTTGACCAAGCCCAGAACCTCGGTACGGAAGTCGTCACGGCGGTCGGACCAGCGCAGGCCACCACGTGCGACGCTACCGAAGCGCAGGTGAACACCCTCAACGCGCGGGGAGTAGACGAAGATCTCGAATTTGGGGCGGGGCAGGGGTGCGAAGTCAATCTCCTGCGGTGCCACCTTGAATGCGAGTGCGGGGCGGCCAGCAAGGTATGCGTTAGTGCGCAGGATAGCGCGAATGACCTTACCGAGGGAGCGCAGATAGCGGTCAGCATCCAGGGTGGGAATCTGGTTCAGTTCCTCAACCAGGTCGGCTTCGATTTCCTCGCGGCGTGCGTTGCGCTGCTCATCGTTGAGACCGTTGTTCGGGTCGAAGCTGACCTCGAAGAACTCGACCAAGTGCTTGGTGATGGCCGGGTTAGCGAGCAGGGTGTTTGACATGAAGGACGGAGTGTAGCCCAGGCCCAGCTGAATCAGGTAATGGTTCAGGGCACGGAACAGACGTACTTCCTTCCAGGTCAAGCCCTCAGCTAGAATCAGGCGGTCCAGGGTGTCGGACTCGCGCTCACCGAGCAGGTAGGCGTTCAGTGCATCCTCGTAAAGGGAAGCCACAGCGTTCGCGTCTACACCTTCGGGGAACTGGACCCCAAAGTCGTAGAGGTAGCCGTAGTCTTCGCCATCCTCAGGCTTGAACTCGTAGGGCTTCTGATCAACAACGACCAGACCCATATTCTGCATAACCGGCAGCAGCTCGGTGAGGGTGTGAGGTGCGGACAGGTAGGTCTTCAGTCGGGTAGTGTTGGCTTCGCCGGCTTCAACCTTGATTGCGGCGGGCTTCTGGCCCGAGAGAGATTCAAGAATCACGATATCCTCGATTGCTTGTTCTACTGTGTAATCGGCTCGGTAGGCTGCACTCGTCGCATCTGCCCAGGCTGATGCGAGTCGGCGGCCTTCCGCTCCGGGTTTCCATGCCTCAATAGCAGCTGCGGTTGCTTCCACCCAGGAGCGGGCGGCTTCTTGCAGTCGCTTTTCGAGAGCTTGATGATCCGTCTTCGGCACATCATTAGGGTTGGTGAGCCGAATGCGGAAAAATAGACGCGCCAACGATGAGGAGGACAGGTACACTTCATGGTCGATGGCACTAAGATCAAATTCCTGTTGGAAAACCTGTTGGATTCGCGCACACACGTTCGTGTTGTAGCGGTCCCGAGGCAGGTACACCACGGCGGAAATAAACCGGTTGAACTGGTCTGCGCGCAGGAACAGACGGGTCTTGCGGCGCTCCTCCAGGCCCATAATGCCGCCGAAAGTTTCGGTCAGGTCATTAGCGGAGGCGTGGAGCAGTTCCAGGCGCGGGTAATCTTCCAGGGCACCCAGAAGCGCCTTGTCAGAGTAAGAACCGGGATGGTAGCCGAGGCGGCGGCGCACCATGGCGATACGCTCACGCACCAGCGGAGTCTCAATGGCGGGCAGGGAGTACGCCTGGCGGGTAAACAGACCCAGGATGACGTACTCACCGATGACTCGACCGTTCAGGTCGAAGCGGCGCACACCAATGTAGTCTAGGTAGTCGTTGCGGGCAACCGTGGAGCGGGAGTTCGCCTTCGTGATGTACACGGGGCGGGGGAACAGTGCACGTTCGAGAGTCTCACCAGAGAGCTGAATGCGGTTACGGCCCTCGGTGGTACGTAGAATACCGAGCGCCGAGCCGGGGCGGTCCACCAGGGAGATAGCACCGGAAGAGCCGTCCAGAACGCGCTCTTTGACACCCATGAACACGAAGTTGCCGCGGGTCAGCCAACGTAGGAAGTCCTGTGCCACCTCCACGCGGGAGGCAGGCTCCACACCGCGCGGGTTGGCGGCGTAGGATTCCTCGCCGTGACCCAGGGTGGCACCACGCAGCTCGTACATTACTTGAGCCATGTCGAAAACGCGGGTGACCATGGCATCCAGGTCGCTGTGGCAGGCACGCACGTCAGCAAGGACGCACTCAACTTCCTTCTCGCAACGGCGCTGATCTTCCTCAGTGAGGTAGCGGGTCAGGCGGACTGCAATCCAGGATTCAATAGCGACCGTGGCGCCCTCGGGGGCGTTCTCACTGAGCTTCAGGGAGGGCACGCCCAGGGTAGCGGTATCACCGCTGGCGAGGTTGCCACGCATGCCGGTGCCGCGCAGGCTCAGGATGGCACCTTCCGGATCACGTTCTACGAGGAAGGTGGGGTGAAGAATGGTAACGAAACCACCAAAATTCGTTGCGAGGCACGCAGTCAGGGAGCTGACAATATGCGGCATGTCGTCGGTCGTGACGTATAGGGTGGTGTTGTATTCGTCGTTGCGGGCAGCAACAACGGGGGTCTTAGGCATGCGGATTCGAGCCAGCGCACGGTGGGTGCGAGCTAAATCCTCTAACTCTGCCGGGGTGAATTCTTCACGCTCGTCTTCGGGACTGTTCAGGAAATACTGCTCGACCCATTCATCGGCGCCAGCGAAGTGTGCCATAGCCTTGTCAGTCATTGACAATCTATCCTCCGAATATCGGTATCACTTCACTGTGACGGTGTCTGTGTAGTCTCACGTGCGCGCTCCAGCGCACAAGTAGTTATACCAAGCTTATACCTTTGAGATGTTTAAGTCAGATACATTGTGCTCTTAGGGGTATAAATTATTTTTCTCTTCTCCCCAACTCCAGCACATATTTGGCACCGGTTCAAAGACATGAAGTCCCTTATGGAATAACGGAACACCAGGGTTCCGTCTCGAGGAGCGGACGTTTAGAGTGGGAATATGAGTTTGCGTACTGAATCTTTCCTGGTGGGCCTCATCGGTGACGGCATCACCTCCTCCCTCACCCCTCCTATGCATGAGGCGGAGGCGGACGCGCACGGGGTGCGTTACCTGTACCGCCCCATCGACCTGGACGCCTTGGACCTGGACGGGGCTTCCGCCCCGGCGCTTCTGGATGCGGCAGCACTGCTTGGCTTTAACGCGTTCAACATCACGCACCCGTGCAAGCAGTCAGTCATGGAGCATCTGGACGAGCTTTCGGATGCGGCACGCGCCTTGGGAGCGGTCAATTGCGTGGTGATTCGCGAGGATGGCACATTCTACGGCGATAACACCGACTACTCGGGGTTCATTGCGGCATTGAAGCGCGGTCTGCCACAGGTGACGGAGGATCCAGCGCGTCTGGAGCACGTGGTGCAGATGGGTGCTGGCGGTGCCGGTAGCGCCACGGCGTACGCACTGTGCCGTCTGGGGGTGCGCCGCCTGAGTCTCTTTGAGCGTGACGCGGCGAAGGCTCAGGGGCTTGCGGAGCAGCTGGGTGGGCTCCTCCCGCAGACCCGAATCGAGGTGCTGAGCGACGATGAGCGCCTCATTGAATCTCTACTGGAAGCTCAGGGTTTGGTGAATGCAACCCCGGTGGGTATGCACGTGCATCCGGGCATGCCGTTGAGTGAATCGGCACTGAGCGCCGGGGTATTGTGTGAGGGCTTGTGGGTTGCGGATGTCATCTACCTGCCAGAAGAAACGCAGCTGGTGCATGCGGCGCGTGCCGCCGGGTGCGAGGTGCTGACGGGTGGCTACATGGCGGTGGGTCAGGCGGTGGATGCGTTCCGCCTCTTTACCAAACTAGAGCCGAATGCTGAGCGTATGGCGGCGCATTTTGAGGCACTGATTGCGGCACAGCAGGGGGCTTAGAAAACCACATACAAGTGGGGCTGGATAGTCATCTAATAGTCATCTATCCAGCCCCACCTGTATTTATTCTATATACGAAATATATTGTATGGGCTATGCATCCAGTTCCGCAAGGGACTTCTTATAACCCTCACGAGCCGTCAGCGCACCCAACGCCACGAGCACACACATGGCGACCGTGAACACGGCGGGCAACACCGCATTGTGCAGGTCGGCACCAGCGAGGCTCGTTGCCACGGCGGGTGCTACGCCTCCGGAAATTGCGAAGCCAATCTGGGTGCCCAGCGCCAGACCGGTCACGCGCACGCGAGTGGGGAACATCTCCGCGTAGAAGGCGGGCCACACGCCATTCGCCATGGAGTAGAGCGCACCGTGCATGAGCACACCGTAGGCGAAGATACCCACCCAGTTACCCTCGGCAATCGCGCCAAGGTACGGGAACATCACCAGGGAAGAAGCAACCGCACCGGTAATGAACACGGGCTTACGACCAATCTTGTCGGCAAGCATGGCGGCGAGCGGAATCGCAATCAGACCGAGGGTATTGGAGGCGACCGGCACCAGCAGCATGGTGCTGCGATCAAGGCCGTAACCCTTGGTGGCGAAGGAAAGCGCGAAGGTCGTGAAGACCATGTTCACGGTGTTGACCATGGCGCACACGGCGATGGTGAGTACGGCCCGCTTGTGGTGCTTGAAGACCAGCACGAGCGGGGATTCGGTGAGCTTTTCACGCTGCAGGTAGGCGGGCGGTTCAGAGAGGGTGCGGCGAATCAGCCAGGCGGTCACCACCACGAAGGTGGAGAGCCAGAAGGGTACGCGCCAGCCCCAGGTGAGCAGCTGTTCGTCCGGCAGGGCGGCGAAGGGAATGAACACAGCAGTCGCCAGCAGCGAGCCGAACTGGGTGCCCTGCAGGGTCCAACTGGTGGTGAAGGCACGCTGATGCTCGTTGGCATGCTCCAGGGAGATGGAGATGGAGCTTGCCTGCTCACCGGCGGCGGAGAGGCCCTGAAGTATACGGCAGATGACCAGCAAAATCGGTGCGATAATACCCGCTTGGCTGTAGGTTGGTAGGCAACCGATGGCGAAGGTGGCGCTACCCATCAGGAAGAGCGTGAGCATCAGGACGAATCGGCGGCCATAGCGATCACCGAGGGGTCCAATGATCATGGCGCCGAAAGGTCGCACAACGTAGGCGACGCCCACAACGACCATGGATTTGAGAATGCCAATGGCTGCGGTGTCTTCGGGGAAGAAGATACGGTTAAGCACGATTGCGGCAGCGGTGCCGTAGACCGCGAAGTCGTAGTATTCGAGGGCGGAGCCTATCCAGCTGGCGAGGGCGGCTCGTCGTGGTGATCGGGCGGGCGCGTCGGTGCGTCGGCTCATGGGTGGTTCCTTCGGTGCTATACCCGTTGGGATGGGTGGGGTCGCGGCGTGGGCGGCCCGCGTGGTCTGTCAATGTGCTCTTTTAGTGTAAGGAGCACACCGCCCATTTTCCATAGGGTTACCTAAGTTCCCAGGGTTTGAAGTAGGTAGAAACACGGAGACCGTGCGAACAATAAAGAAATTTGTAATTTCAAAAATACGCGACAGGACTTTCACATCCCAACCCACATAAAGTGAATATCACCTCGGCAGGAGTGTGCCTACCGAGCAGTCACGCCGACCAAGATAAAGCTGGTCGGCGTTTTTAGTGTCCAATTCATTTGCGGTAGCCCCGAACTATAGACTTCCCGGGAGGTTCATAGTGCGGGGCTACCGCCTTTCCGAAAGGATTTTATTATGTCCAAGATTGATCAGGCGATTGCATGGATGGAGCAGCGTAAGGGCAAGGTGACCTATTCGATGAATTATCGAACTGGCCCGCATTCTTATGACTGCTCATCTGCGGTTTACTTTGCACTGCGAGATGCTGGCCTGCTCCCGCAGAATATTGCTATTGGTAATACCGAAACGCTCTTCCACGATTTGGAGAGTAATGGCTGGACTCAGGTTCGACCGGATGCATCGGGTAATTACCCGGCACGACGTGGCGACGTGTTTATTTGGGGTCGCCGTGGATACACCAGCGGCGCAGCTGGTCACACCGGCATTTTCTATGATGACCACGACACGATTATCCATTGCAACGCTGGTCATAATGGTATTTCTATCAATCCGCACGACACGATTTGGTCGTACAACGGTAGTCCGGCGATCACTATTTATCGTCCCCCGGCAGACGTAAACGAAGAAGAGGTTATCTATCGCGCAGCTAAGAATGCAATGAATGCAATCTATGACGAACCTTTCATCCGCAAGGGAGATCTCGCAGAAAAGGCATTCGGCAACCGCCTCACTGGCCTGCGCGGCGTAATCCACTGGTTCGACAACTCCATGTTGCACCTTCAGCAGCGTCTCGATGATGCAGAAAAAGCTGTGCGTGCGCTCTAGTTAGATTTATCTACTGAAACCAAAGAGATAACCATCAGGGTGTTTGGGGGAGGGTCTCTAGGCCCTATCCCAAACACCCATAAAACTTTAAATATAACGCATTCAATAAATTACAAAATTTTACCTAATGAATATTTATCGATAAATAAACCAATATAAGTTAATTTACGAATTAAATAGCATCATCTACCTTCAAATACACCTCCCCCCTAACCTAAATATTAAATGTCGATTTAGAACATTGAAAAGTATCTGTTTACTCTTTTGACTAGGCATAGTATTCAGGAGAAACCATGAAACACCTACCCCGTCCCTGCGCAGGGTGCAGGGAGCCAACCAGTTCCTATAGAGAGGACTGCCGCACCTGCCAGGCGCGACGCCGTGCTATACAGACGCACGATAGTCCCTATCTAATGCAGGGGCATTCAATATGCCCTCGGTGTTGGCGTACGGCAGGTCTCTCTCTACCGGCAAGTAGTGTACGCCCGGAGAACTACGGGCAACCGCTCGTAATAGAGAATCAATGGAATCCCATCTATTCCATCTGCCGTGCATGTATCCACGCGCCAGAAGGTACCGTTCCTCTTGATTCACCGCGGGTCTATCTTCCTGTCAATCCTAGAGCTCGACGAACTTCAAAGCAGCGAATTTACCCTTCGCGAGCAAATCCGGTTCTTTTTCTTCCGCTTTCTCATTGCACGCGTTGCGAGAAGCCAATAGATGTGGATTCTCGACATGCCGGGCATCCCTTATGCCGCAAGCACTACCGGCAAAAGAAGCGACAGAATGCGCACCAGGATACTGAAGCTCCAATCGGCAAGAAGAGCGGACAGGATGAGTGGGCCGTTCATGATGCTGGTTTAGCATCATTCCTACACGCACGGAGAAAACGCCTGTCACATGCTTCAACTTCCCTGCCAAGAAGCAGAAGCAGAGCAACTCTTTGTAGAGCCAACACTATGGTTCACGCACCTTCCGCACTGTAGCGGATATCAATAATTCACTCATTTAGCAGAGAGGCTACATCATATGGCTACCATTTCGTCTGGCGAGCAACTGCAGCAGCATCTAATCGCTCTAACTGTGGGCACACCAGTGAAGGACTCAGACCGTCAGTGTCTACATCGCACAAATTTCCGTATTCCACGCCATCAGGCATTATTGGATGAGCTGGCAGATTACGTAGCCGGTGGTTCACGTACTGGAGGAGCATCCAGCACCAGCCGCTTTGGAAGTCGTATACCTATTTCTGCTAATGCATTAGAAATCCAAGAGTCTATTCGTGCCGTTGTTATGCCCTCATTCCCAGGTGCACCGCTGAAAAATCAGGTTTCTGCGTGGATTCACAATCACCTACATCAGGAGCTTCATGATGAGGCGTTGGCAACGACGACCAGTTGGATTCGGGCCATTGTTGCGTTGCGCCATCCCAGTCATGATTTGCAGGGATTTTGTCCTAACTGCGGGCAGCAGGAAGTCATGAAAACAAGCTGCGACGGCTCAACATCAATACGCCGACCTGCACTGTATTACACCGCTGAAAGGGCATCTTGTCGTTCTTGCTCTGCTATGTGGGAAGGTTTAGAGGGCATGAAGGCCTTAGCTCTGCTACTTCATAGCCAGGACTAATACTGTCCGCATTAAACTTCTGCCTGTGAAAATAGGTAAGCGTTCCAGTAGGATTACATCATTTTCCCAGGCAGATAAAGCTACCGCAGGAAGCTGTTATTTCACTGCTGTAGTTCACCCCGTCAGGTTTATCCTGGCGGGGTTTTCTGTTAAACCGCAGCTATCATAGCTGCCCAACCGCCAAGGAGATTATCATGGCACCTATTTCTGAAGCATCCGCCTACCGCGCAGCACATCGAGCCCTAACCGATGTGTATAACGAGCCCTTTGTTCGAGAGGGTCATCTTGCGGTTGCTAAATTTGGCAATGCTACTGTCAACACTCGAACCGTTGTGGAATGGTTCGATTATCAGGTGATTCTCATTGCTAAGCGTATTGAAGATATCGAGAAGCTCGCAAAGTCAAAGCGCCGTGCTTAGACACCGTCCGGAATGGCGTAAGCAGCTGTACGCGGTCATTCCAGCTACCACTGCCGTCCTGCAGACCTACGGAATCCTCACGCAGGAGCAGGCTAGTGTGTGGGCTGGTCTCGCGATAGCCCTCTGGGGTTTGTGGATAGCTTGGGCTAACACCGACCATACTTGCAAGCCCCGCAATACTACGCATATCCCTCCTCATCAGTAGGTCCGTCACATACCGTGGGGGCGGTGGAACATATTTCGATTCCCCACCGCCCCCACCGTATGATGTACCTGTATAAGTTCCAGCCACCGCATTCCGAAGAGGTACTATGCCGTCACCCCGCACCAGCATTATCATGCCGGTCTACAACACCGTAAACACTGTAGTTCGGGCTATCGACTCCGTACTCTCTCAAACCGACCCGGACTTTGAACTCATCATCATCAACGATCAAAGCCCGGATGATTCTCACCGTGTAATTCAGGAGTATCTCCAGAAACTCCAGGACTCACGCATCTCGTACCACCTTAACGAAAAGAATCTGGGACTAGCTGGTGCGCGCAACGTTGGAATCAGCCATGCGACCGGCGAATGGCTCGCTTACCTCGACTCTGACGATGCATACAAGCCCAACTTCCTAGAAGTCATGCACGCCGCCGCAACCGATGACGTCGATATCGTCGGTTGCGCCCACGACATCTACTACCCGGACGGATCAACCCAGTACCGTCTCATGGGCGAGGACGGTACCTTTAGCGGTGATGACGCGCTAGCACGGGTTCTTAGCAGTCGCATCGCGCCCTTCGCATGGGACAAAATTTTTCGTCGCACCACACTCAAAGACATCCGATTCCCTCTCTTTAACCGAGTGGAAGATGCCGGATACAGCATCGCGGCCTGCACCGTAGCCCGCGCACTGAAGATTATCCCTGATTCCCTGAATCTCTACTCCGTTAACCCCGAATCTATCACTTGGGGTTCTACTCCTCCTTTCGAAGATCTAGTCGCCTTCATGGATTACGTGGATGCGACAGTAGATGCTCCCCACGCCGGCAAGAAGGTTCGGACCGCGCTTGCCATCTCGCGCATCATCAATTTTGTGAACAGCGGTAATAGCATCCTGCGACAGAATCCTCCCGGGGGTAAAGAATTCCTACATCGCTGCCGCCAAGAAATTACACCCCATACCCTATACCTTGCGATGTCCGCCGGTTCCGTCTATGGATTTGCAGGTGCGCTCTTCAAATATTTCCCCAAAATCTATTACCCCATCTATCGGACATATATTAAGCGCACCTACGGAATGTAGCCCTGTTCTTATCAGCCCCGTTTTCAAAGGTTCCCGTCTTTATGTCTGCCACCCCTCGCACTAGCGTTATCATGCCGGTCTACAACACCGCCTCCACCGTCATTGCGGCGGTCGAGTCGGTGCTGGCGCAGACCGACCCCAATTTTGAGCTTCTGGTCATGATTGACGGCTCCCCGGATCATTCGGCGCACCTGATTGCCGAGTATCTGCAGCAGAACCCGGATGAGCGCGTGCGCGTGTTCAATAACCCCAAGAATCAGGGCCTGTCTGCAATGCGTAACCAAGGTCTCGACCACGCACGTGGCGAGTGGGTGACTTTCCCCGATTCTGACGATGCTCTCTACCCGACCTTCCTGGAGCGCCTGCACTACCACGCCGAGCGTACTGGTGCGCAGGTGGTCAATTGCGCCCACAATATGGTGGCAACCAATGGTGCTAACAGGAAGCGTCTGAAGGGCTCCCCCGGCACCATGACTGGTCAGGAGGCGGCATTTGCTCTACTCAAGGACGAGCTGTCTCCTTACGCCTGGGATAAGATTATTCGCCGCGAACTATTTGAGAACGTCAGGTACCCCCAGATTGAACGTGCTGAGGACGAATGCGCGCTACTGGACTGCTACCTGCGAGCACAGAGCGTGACCATCATCGATGAGCCACTGTACGCTTACGCTGTGAGCGCGGCAAGCCTGACATGGAGCCGTATTACTCCCCTATCTGAGACTGCCCGCCTGCTGGAGTATTTTGAGAAGTCTCTGCAGCGTACGAGCACGTATCATCTGCCTGCCGGTCAGGAGGCGCTGACGATTGCCCGGGTTCTTGCGTACCTGAATAATGCGCAGCAGGCACTGATTGTGGGCGGTGAGAGCGCACCGGCTGTACTGGCGGGTTGCCGTAGTGGTTTTACGGTGCGCGATGCACTGCTTGCGTTGCCCATCCGCCCGGTTTTTGGTGCCGCCGGTCTACTGTTGAAGACCAGCACGACACTGTACCGTCTGCTGTATGGTGCGTACGTTAAGCGGGTCTATAACCTCTAGAATTCGGGTGCATGCACCCATTTTTCATCACACTCACACACATTGATTGGAGCGGATTTTCATGTCCTCCAAACCTGCATCGGCGCAGGTGGCGTTCTCTCAACCTGCGGATGCTCAGCCTGAGTCTCAGGTGCCTGCCGCGCGCCCCAGACCTGCGCGAAAGGTGTATCTGGACCTCATTAATGTTCTCGCCATTATCTGCGTGGTGGCGTTGCATGTGCGGTTCAACTACCGGGTGGATTATGATTCGCCCGGTTGGGTTCTCGAGAATATCCTGTCGGGTACCGCGGTGGCTGCAGTGCCGCTTTTCTTCATGGCCTCGGGTATTACCCTGCTGAATTTCACGAACCGTGAGAGCGTCGGCACGTTCTATAAGAAGCGTTTCACGAAGATTCTGATTCCGCTACTGGTGTGGGGTCAGGTGTACCTCTTTGCGCGCAGCTGGTTTAAGCACACTCCCCTGCCCACGGGTGAGGAGATTCTGGCGGTGCTGTTGGCACCAAACAAGGTGGGCGTGACCCTCTGGTATTTGGAAGCACTCATCGGCGTGTACCTGGTGTTGCCGATCTTCTCGTACGCCCTGCGTGGTGCCGGTGAGAAGAAGGTGCAGCTGGCGTGGCTGATGGCGGCTTTGGGTCTGCTGATGCCCATTGCGACTGCTTCTCTGCAGAAGATTAACCCGCAGTTTATGCCGGAGTTCTCGGCACCCATCGTGGGGTATGTGGGCTTCTGCTTCCTGGGTTACGCGCTGGCGAATACGGAGTTTAGCCTGCCGTGGCGTCTGGTCATCTATGTGCTGGGTGTTGCCGGTTCGCTCACGCATATTCTGGTGGGCCCGTACCTGGTGCTGAACCACCAGGGCCTGGGCGGTTTGGCGACCGAGTACCTGTCTGTTCCGACGATTTTCTGGGCTTCGGCGGTTTTTGTATTCTTCAAGTCTCTGCCGCTGAATCGCCTGCCGGAGGCGGTTCAGACGGGTCTGCGTAAGCTCTCGGCTCTGACTTTTGGTGTGTACCTGATTCACCTGCTGATTATTCAGGGCCTCGCCGCCTACGGTTGGCCGCTGGTGGATTACCGCCTGGAGGCACCCTACGCGCTGCTGGTGTGGGCTTCTTCGCTGGTTCTGGTGTGGCTACTGCGCTGGATTCCGCCGGTTCGTAAGTGGCTGATTCCCTAGCGGTGATCCGCCTACCGGGGTAAAACGTTGGGAGGGGAACGTACGTGACGTACGTACCCCTCCCGTAGGTTTTTAATCAGAGGTTTTAAACTACTCCGCGTGGGTTTCTTCGGCGCGAGCTTCTTTCGTGCGGGATGCCAAAGACACACCCACCATGTGCACCACAAAACCGCAGACCGGGCCAACCGCCAGCGCCACAATAGCGCGCGGTACCAGCGGGGTGGGGACCAAGAATGCCAGGCTCAATGTCACCGCCGCGGCAACCACCCAGCCGGCAAGGTAGATGCGGTGCTGGTTCACTGCGAGCGCCATATTGCCCGAGAGGGTCATGAGCGCCAGCAGTGCCGAGGCGAAGACCAGCGCACCCAGGGTGATGCCGGAGGCTGCCACCTCGTAGGCGGACTCTGCACCTGTAGCAGGCGGGTAAATCAGGCGGAACAGCAGCGGACCCACCACGTACGCCGCCAACGCGCCTACAGCGCCCACAACCACCACGGCGGCGGCAGGCTTAATGAACGCCGCTACGGGGCGGTGGCTCTGCTTCAAGAAGGCAGAAACCGCCACACCCTGGAACGCCTGCAGGGGAATCATAATCGGCGAACGGGTAATGGAAATCGCCAGGATCAGGGTGCCCAGCACGACCGGTTCGCTCTCTGCGGTGCTGCTCGCCTTCAGCACGTTCGGGAAGCCCATCATCAGTACAGCCGCGGCGGCAGAGGACAGGAACGACCAGAGGATATTGGCGCTCAGACGGCGCGCGGGCACATCGGCGCGGGCAACCCACAGGCGGCGACCCGAGACGGTCGCGAGCGCCAGGATGAGCCACAGGCCCATCGGCACGACGATTGCCACCTCAAGACCGGCAAGAGAAGGAATCATGAGCGCAGCCGCAAGGATGAGGATGAGGCGCCCGACCGATTCCAGGCCGCCTACCGCCGCGAAAAGGTACCAGCGGTCCTCACCGGCGGTCACGCCACTGATGGTCGCCTGCAGGGCGTAGAGGAACACGCCCACCGCCATAACGATTACACCAATCGCCGCCGAATGCGGAATCTGCTGGTCTGCCCACAATGGGGAGCTCACCAGCACCAATGCGGCGGCGATAGCGCCCAAAGCCGCGGTTACCGTAATCACGAGAGCGCCCTGCGACACGGAACCCTCAGCAGATGTAGCGCTGCCCGATACCGCCCTGTCAGTTACAGTATGAGTGCGTGCCGTACCCACCGCACGCGTAATCTCCGGCTGAATACCCGTGATAATACCCGTCACCGTGAAAAGCGCCGCCCAAAAGAGCAGGAACTCCGTCAGCTCCGAACCGTTCAGGGCACGCTGAGCAATCATAGTCACCACCAGTGTGGAGACCGCCGCCAACAGGGACGAACCCAAAAGCGCCAGGGACTGGTAGCGGGTAACCGTGCCCGACAACTGAGTCTTTTCGGAGGTTTGTTCCTCCACCCCACTCTTATCGGGGTGCTGCACCGACTCGCTCACTGCATCCTCCTCGTTCCAGGCCGCCAACATAGCCGCCAACACAAATCATCATTACATACGCAGATGCGCCGCACATCCATCGCAGGATGTACGACGCACCGCACACAAATATAGAGTTTACTTCACCACATGCTCAGCAAGGTTCTTAACACCCTGCCACTTCTTCGCCAGAGCCGCCTTCGGTAGCAGAGTCAGCGCGTGAGCACGCGAGGAGAAGCGAATACGCGCCACACGAGCAGCCTTCGTCCAACCCAGGGCAGTCATCTCTTCAACCATGGTGTTGTAGTAGCGGCGCTCCTCCTCAAAGCGGGTACCCTCCAGGGCACGCCAGGACGAGTCAGAACCACCGTGGCGGCGGTACATGAACGCAACCTGCGGATCGTAGTACAGGGAGCCGCCGCGCATCGTAATGTCGAGGATCAGCGCCATGTCCTGGATAACGTTCAGGCCCTCACGGAAGCCGGTGCCCACGATAGCGTCCTTACGCCAACCCAGGGAGGGGAAGTAGAACCACGCGCCGCGCAGCAGGGAGGTAGCCAGCTCCTCCCCCTGCAGAACAGCCTCACCCTTGGGGCGGTAGAACGCCTTAGTCTGCTCCACCAGAGTGTTCGACAGGCCGTTGTTCTCATCAATCACGACCACGCCGGGCTGGAAAATGGACGCCTCAGGGTGCTTAGCCGCCGCATCCACGAGCCACTGCACATAGTTGGGGAGCATGACGTCGTCAGCACCCATGACGGTGACCAGCTCGTTCTCCACAAAGGTCAGGCACTTGCAGTAGTTCGCGTTCGCACCCAGGTTGGTTTCATTACGCATATAGGTGATGCGCTCGTCCTTCAGCGACTCGAACCAGCCGGGAATCGAGTCGTCCGGGTAGCCGTCATCAACAACAATCAGGCGCCAGTCCGGGTTGGTCTGACCGACCACAGACAGCACAGCCTGCTTCATCATGGCGACGTCGCCGTAGTAGGGGAACAGAATATCAACGGTCATGAGGTATTACTCCAACTCACAAAGGGGTGAAAAGTTCGACAGTAAAGCTTTTAAGATTCCTGCTGGTTACGCTTTTTCGCACCGGCAGCGCCCTCCGGCTGCTCCTGAAGCGCCTTCAGGATGGCGACTTCCTCAGCCAGAATGCGGGTCTTCTCCGACAGGCGCGACAGCTCCAGAGTCAGGTGAATACTCACACCCATCAGCAGCAGAATAGACAGGAGGAACAGCAGATTCACCGGCAGGGCGACGCCCACAAAATGCGCCACACCATTCAGAAGATTCGGGAAAACACCCAACACAATAATGGTGGTACCAATAATCAGCCATAGGGCGGCGTACCGCTCCTTCATGCGCTGGTTACGCACCTGAATCACCACGAAAGTGCAGATCAGTACGGCAAGGATCAAGAAGAAAACACTGGCGCTCACGGCTACTTCTCCTCAGGACGGCGGCTCACCGAAATGCCGTAGGCAAACAGTGAACGAACCAGATAGACAGCAGACTTCAGCGGACCGGAGGAGGGGGTACCTCCCTGACGTTCACGCATATGCACCGGCACCTGACGCACCTTCAAGCCATTGTTAATAGCCATGGCGGTGATGTCGATCGTATCGCCCAGGTATTCGGCGGGCAGGTTACGGCAGTAGAAGTCGATACCGCGGCGGTTAGCGATCTTAAAACCGCTCGTCACGTCCGTGAACGGGGTACCCGCCGAGCGGGTGAACAGGAACGACAGCAGGCCCATCGCCCACTTGCGCGGGCCGGACACCTCGTAGTCAGCCGCACCATCAGCGAAACGGGAACCAATCACGATGTCGTAACCCTGCACCGCCTCGATGAGTGAAGGGATACTCTCGGGGTGGTGCTGACCGTCCGAATCGACCTGCATGGCGTAGTCGTAGCCCATGCGCTGCGCGTACTTGTAGCCGGTGCGCATGGCGGCACCCACACCCATGTTGTAGGGCAGGTCAATCACAAAAGCGCCCGCCTCACGAGCCACAGCGGAGGTGTTGTCGGTGGAGCCGTCATTGACCACCACCAGGTCCACGTAGGGTACCGTCTCCTTCAGTTCAGCGATGCTGCCGGGCAGTGCTTCTTCCTCGTTCCAGGCGGGCATAATCACCAGCGTACGAGGTGAAGTGAGTGGGGTGAGAGGCGGTGCGGGAGAACCCATAGGGCAGTTACCCCTCCTAATGAATGTGTCTTACCGTGCGTGTGAAAGCCGGTATGCCCTAGTGGACATACCGGTTTTCATCATATCAGTGGTTCCGCGGCATCTAAGATTTGGTGACAGATTGTAGACTGCACCACTTATTCTCTGAGATGCATACGCTCTATAAGGGGGTGTTGGCGCACCTTCTAGTTAGCGCATTAGTTATCGCAGGCGCTAATGCGGTACAGAGTCATCGGGCCTGAGGAGTACACCGGGGTCAGAACGTCCGTGTCGATAGCAGCCACCAGGCCGTCATAGTTCTTCTGCTCGCTGGGGCCGAAGTTGCCCTGGTTCTCCAGGTGCACGTACCAGTGAGCCTTGTACTGGTTCACCTCGCGGCAGACTTCCGGGTTCGTGCGGGCGTCCTTCAAATCGTTCAGGATCGCCGCGTACTTCGGGGAGGTCTGGAACTCGAAGTGGTAGCTGGTCAGGTGGCGGTCAGCCAGCGCGTAAATGTAGGCGCTACCGTCCCAGGGGTTGTTCACGATGGTGTCGCCCTTGGGCACGATCTTCGGAATCTCGTTAATGACGTTCATCTCATCCTGGTTCAGGATGTCGGAGGTCGGGGTCACCTGGTACCTCTTCGCCACCTCGAGGGTTGCGTCATGCATTGCGGGGGTACGCGAGGACAGGCCCGCAACCGCGAGCACCAGCACCATGGCGGCACCCATCATTGCCGGGGCGACCTTCGCGTGCTTCTCACGCGGAATAGCGTGCATGATGCGCACGAAGATGCCCTCCACGGCACCGCCCAGGCCAATACCGGCAAGAAGCACGGAGGGGAACACCACCAGCGCCGCCAGGCGGAAGTGGTCGGTGTACCAGGGGCCTACCATCAGCAGGCGGAAGTCACCGCGCGGCACCGAAGCCGCAATAATCCACATGTAGCCGACCAGCATCCAGCTGCCAATCAGCCACAGGTTACGGCGCTTATACAGCAGGTAGCCAACGCCCCACAGCGCCAAGAAACCGACCAGGTAGGCGGGAGCAAAATTACCACCCAGCGGGTTCGCGTTCTCCAGGCCCAGGAACAGGAACTGGTAGACCGCCTCGCCTTCGCCCATGATGGAGGTCCACAGTTCGCTCGCCTCCTGGCTCGGGCGCAGCACGGACCAGGCGGTGACGCATCCGGCGATCAGGGCAACCAGCACGCCGGTACCCACCAGACGCTCACGCGTGGACGCGCCACGAGTCCGCAGAACCTGCACCACGCCGCCCAGAAGCATGGGCACCGCAAACACTGCGGCAGAAACCACCGCGTTCGGATGCACCAGAGCCAAACCGCCCAGACCCACCAGAATCGTCAGCGACAGGGACAGCACGAGGGAGTACTCGCGGCGCGCCATTACCTGAATCATGTGCGACAGCAGCGCCACGAACGCGGGTAGTAGGGCGTAACCAAGAAGGTTCGGGAACAGCACGCCCCAGAACAGCAACAGACCGGGGAACGCAAAGAAACCGCAGGTCAGTGCCGGAATGGCGAGCGCCTGCAGGCGGCGCAGATGCGGAATGCTCAAGCACATTGCCACCAGGGAGCAAGGCCAGATAATGCCCGCCACCAGCAGAATCATGACGATGGTTGCCGTAGCAATGCTCGTGCCGGTGGTGTTGTAAATCAGGTACACGAAATCGTGCCAACCGGCGGGGTAGAAGTACGGCTCCTGGTTCATGCCGGAGACAGCGCCCATGGTCAGGCTGGAGGCGTCGCCGTGCTCCTGAATCCAGCGGATCGCGTTCATGTGGTAGGAGTTATCGAGGGTCTGCGAGAACGCCTCCGGACCGAACACCATGTCCTCGGTCATGTGCAGTACCAGGAAACCCCCCAGTACTGCACCCACCACCGGCCACGCGACAGGAACATCATTACCCGGCCACGAAACAGACGCCAGAGCAGGCCAACGGCGACCCACCAGCCACATGAGACCAGCAGCCGCAGCCACCAGCACTGCAGCGACCAGCACGAAAGAAATCAGGCTCCACGGAATACCGGTCTTACCCAGCACAATCGCAGAGACAGTCACTAGGGCAAACGTCAGCAACGGTGCGTAAAAAACACGCAGACGTGCAGGAACACGCAACGCCCAGCCCATTGCATAGCCGGGGCCAAAAGCCAACATGACCGCAAAAAGGAGTAGCGGAATAGTTGCCAACCAGCTCATTAATCCTCATCTCACCACAGTTCACGCACCAAAAAACCCTCAAATACGGGGCACGAAACGCTTTCAAGTACCTAGCAAGGATACCTCAGAGGCCTCTACACCCCGCGAAACCCCGCAGAAGAGAGAGGGATAGCACCCACAACCCGCTACTCAGGCCCTAATGCGGGGCAATCGGCAAAGTGCATCTTCGAAGCTCCCAAAAGACGAAGATTATGACGTAATATTTCACACCCAATGTCACGAAAGGTTCGCCTAAGAAACATAGGGCAATAAATAAGGTGTTCGGCATCCTTTACCTTTACTCTGAACATATCTCCCCTTAACTAAAGGGTCGCCCAGAGCAAACACCACAGGACGAACCCTCAAACGCAGCCGCAGAAGAAAGGGTCGATTATGACCGAAACCGTTGCAGCACAGGCGCTCATCGCCGATACCTCCGAACAATTCAAACTAGCCTTCGGCCACCAGCCCGCAGGCGTCGCCATCATCACCGCAACCGACGAAAACGGTGAACCGGCAGGCTTCACCGCCTCCTCCCTGACCTCCGTGTCCGCAGACCCCGCCATCATCGCCTTCTCCCTGAAGGCAAATAGCGGATCCGCAGCAAAGATCGCTGCCTCCTCCTCCTTCCTCGTGCACATGCTCGACGCTGAGAATGTCACCATCGCCAAGAACTTCGCCACCCACGATTACCCCCGCTTCGAAGACACTAGCGCCTGGGAATTCGTCCACACCGGCGAGCCACTCGTCCACGGCGTACGCCGCGTTCTGCGCGCAACCCCGCTCAGCCGCGTTGAGGCTGGTCCCGCAATCGTCTTCACCGCCCAGGTTGAAGAGTTCATCCGTAACGATTGCGAAGGCACCCCGCTGGTCTACCACTCGCGTAACTTCCACGCGCTGGGTGACCACTCCAACGTGAACAACTACAGCATCTAACCCCCGCGCAGGGGTCACGGGGCGGTATTCGACGACCATGAAGCGACGAATACCGCCCCGCGGCGTACCCTAAACATAAAAGCGCATACGGCACACGATGGCACAGCGCACCCAATACAGCTCAGAAGGAACAGTCATGACGGCTCAGACTACCCAGCCCGCATCCCTCCCCTGGCTCGAAAAGCTCATCGCGATCCCCACTGTCTCCGGAACCTCCAACCTGGAACTCATTGAGCTCGTCGAAGCCGAATTTGCCCGCTACGGCTACAGCGGTGTGCGCACCTACAATGAGGACGGCACCCGCGCTAACCTACTGGTCACGATTCCCGCTACTGACGGCACCACCCGCGGCGGCGTTATCCTCTCCGGCCACACGGACGTTGTACCCGTTGCGGGTCAGGCATGGGACGCAGACCCGTTCACCCTGCGCGTGGAGGGTACCCGCGCTTACGGCCGCGGTGTATGCGACATGAAAGGCTTCCTCGCCGTGGCGCTCTGGCTGCTGCCGCGCGTTGCCGAGGCGAAGCTGCGCACTCCCCTGCACTTCGCGTTCTCCTACGATGAAGAAATCGGTTGCATCGGTGCGCCCTCCCTCATTGAGGAGTTCGTGGCGCGCGACCTCGCCCCCGACTACGCGATTGTTGGTGAGCCCTCCAGCATGCGCATTATCTCCGCGCACAAGGGCGCGCACCGCGGCCGCGTCACCTTCACCGGCGTGCCCAAACACGGCTCCCTGGCAACCCACGGCGTGAATGCGGTCGCCGCAGCCGGCGAATTCATCACCTTCTTCACCGACATGGCGGACCAGTGGGAAGAAGAAGGCCCCTACGACGAGTCGTTCATCATTCCCCACTCCACCGGTAGCGTGAACCTGGCTACTGGCGGTCTGCAGTACAACATCGTCGCCGAGCAGGCGGTCGTAGAGTACGATGTGCGCACCCTGCCGCAGGTGACCACCGAGTCCTTCGTGGAGCGCATTGACCGCGAGCTTTCAGAGGTGATCCTGCCGGATTTGCAGGCACGCGCCGCACGCGCCGAGAAGCTGACCGGCGCACAGCCCGGTAGCCTCACCTCACGCGTGAGTGTGAAGCACGAGCTACTCGCCGCCGTGCCGGGCCTGGGTACCGCCGATGACGCGCCGCTCATTCACCTGGTGCACGAGTGGCTGGGCACCGACGGTGCACCGCAGAAGGTCACCTACGGCACCGAGGCGGGCCAGTTCCAGCGTGCCGGCGTGCAGAGCATCATTTGCGGCCCCGGCGATATTGCCCAGGCGCACACTCCGAACGAGTGGATTGAGCTGGAGCAGTTGAGCGAATGTGAGCGCTTCTTCGAGGCGATTCTCGACTGGGCGAGCGCCAAGTAGTACAAGTAGCAACCGTGTAGCAGCGTAACAGCCAGTCCACGGCGGCTCGCACGAGTTGCCCAAAACCGCCATAACCTAGAAATTCTAGAATCTGCCCGGGCACCCCATTGGGGTGCCCGGGCATTCTGTGCTGATGGCGGGGGCGAGTGTTGATTGAGCCGTGGAATCAACCATGGGGAGAAACCGCGAACTGAGGGAGTGAGTCCACGGTATGGACTACGCCCGGTTTCTCCCTCATCTTCCACATTTATTTTTAAATGAAAAACCCGAAAAATCGCTTATGTATAAGGGTGAAATAACACTAAAGTATTGCCCTCCCAAGGTATTCAGGATTCCATAGATGCCGAAGGTTACACATGCTACCCATGTGGCATAGCCCACACAAAATCACACCCCCTCGCGCTCGGCACTGCACCACCTGCACTTCACTACCTGAAGGACATCCCGTGTACACCATCAGCCCCTACCTCGCCGAATTCCTCGGCACGCTCATCATGTGCACCATCGGCTGCGGCGTCATCGCCAACGTCGAACTTCGCCGATCCAAAGGCCACGGCGACAACTTCTTCACCATCGCCTTCGGTTGGGGATTCGCCGTCACCTTCGGTGTCTACGCCTCCCACGCATACTCCGGCGGCCACCTCAACCCCGCCCGTGACTTCGGTCCGCGCGGCAACATACACGCCGACCGGTTCCATGCCGATCCTGATGCCTGAGGAGATCAAGGGCAACCGTAGTATCCTCATCGTCAACCGGGTGACCGAAAACGGCTAGTCTTCCCGTTTGGGAACTTCTCTGTCTAAGGTTTCATCTAGCCGGGTATATCTGAGTAGATTTATCCGGCGAGGTTGCACCTAAAAACAGCGAACCCCTCGCGGAAGGGAGTTTGGGGAGTTCCAGAGGATTCTACGCGGCGGCGTTAGCCATTTCCAGCACCCGGTCATGCTTAGCCGTGCGGCGTTTCTGAATCGTGCGCACCGCCCAGATACAGGCCGCGCCAAGGACCGCGCCGGCAGTGTTATTCACAATGTCATCCACATCGAAGGTGCGGTAGGTGAAGCCCGCCAGACCCCAGTTACCGGTCAGCTGGCTCAACTCAATGAAGCTTGAGAGCGCGAAGCCGCTCAGCGCCGTAGCGCGCAGACCCCAGCGCAGGCAACCCGCGGTGAAGAAGCCCAGGGGGATGAACATTGCAATATTGAAGAAGAGCTGCGCATACACGGTGGTTGCGAAGCGGTTCAGACCCATGCCGGCAGTCAGCTCCCACGCCTGCTGCCAGCTCCAGCCCACATAGAAGCGCGGGTAGTACAGCTCAGGGTTCGTGACGCTATTTGCGCCACCAATCGGAGTTAGCGTCAGTGAAAGAATTGAGGCGAGAAACAGCGCGAAGGACGCAGTCAGCAGGTACTGGCGGACGCCGTACGTTCGACCGGTCTTCTTGGCACGCAGGCGCATACCAATAAATCCGATGATGGAGAGCGCGACTGTGAGTGCCGCAATCTCGATAGCGAAGGTGCCAATCATATGTTTACTGAGTAGTTCCTGCATGCTGTGTGTTCCTTGGGTCGTGAGAGTGATTTATATGAACTCCACATGTATATATGGCTTTTCTGGCATATATTTTTGGTCGCATATAACGGGTTATTGTTCGTACCCGCCGCATATCGTTCACCACCAGTCTAAAAGACCGCTCTATGGCTCACCATAGGCGAAACTGTGAAAAAGCTGTACGGCACCCAACACGCCATGAGAACCACCACAGCTGGTCCCATCAGTACAAAACATCCAACGGAAACACCGGAGCAATATACCGCCCAAAAAGCAACACGAACACGAAGGCACCCGCAATCGCGGCCACCATCGCACCAAGCACCTGCACCAGCCAGAGCATCAGAAACTTCACCATCTTCCCCTCAGAGCGGGCGGTCAGTGCTTCCACCATGGCGGTCGAAAATGTCGTAAAGCCACCCAGTAGACCGGTCGTAATCACCGTGCACCAGAACGCCACCTGATCCGTAGCGTTATAGTGAACGCCCAGCGCACGAGGATTAGACACCGGCATAATCAGCAACCCATAGAAGAACGAACCCACCAGGTTAATGACGAACACCGGGCTAATAATCGACAACTCCGTACGCAGGCGAGGCGACATCGCCTTATCCACAAAGAAGCGGGCCATAGCGCCCAGACCGCCGCAGAGGAAAACCATCAGAGCAAAAAACATTAGCAGCCCTCCTCAACATCACTGGCAGGCACCAGACGGGACCCCACAAAACGACCCATCAGCATGCCCGCAGCGGCGGCAACTAAACCACCCACAAGCAGCACCAGCACCGCCAACACCATATACCCGCTATGCACCGTGTACGGCAGAAAAATCGTCTGCGCTACTACCGCCGCAATTGAAGAATACGTTGTGTATCCACCCATCATACCGGCACCAAACAGTAGGCGGAACGAATGAATCCGATCCTCACCGTCACGGCGCGCGTAGGCATTCCACACCACCGTCAATAGACCCAGCGTGAACGACCCCAGCAGGTTCGCCACCAGCACGCCGCCGGGGGTATACACGCGACACAGCGTACCCGTGCCACCACCTAGAAAGACAAGAAAAGGGGCAGGCACACGGTTCAGAACGCTTCCTATCCTCTGTCGGATACTCGCGCGGCTCCTCATCACCGTGCACCTGCCCTTTCACATCGCATAAGTATTTAGTGTGCGCTATAGCGCACACTAAATACTTTACTCTTACCCGAGCTTGTTACCCGAGTCAGTAGCAGCAGAGTCGTGCCCATGCTGAATCTTCTCACTCAGTGCGGCGCCCTCAACATCCATATTCGGAGTGAGGCGATCCAGCCACTTCGGCATCCACCACGCCTTATCGCCCAGCAGAGCCATAATCGCCGGGGTCAGCGTCATGCGAACAATGAACGCATCCACGAGCACACCGAACGCCAAACCAAAGCCCATCGGGCGGATCATGGTCGAATCAGCAAAGATGAAGCCACCAAACACTGAAATCATGATGATCGCGGCAGCCACCACCACACGCACCGCATGGTTGTAGCCGCTCACAATGGCGGTCGTCGCATCCTTGCCGTGCACGTACGCTTCACGCATACCGGTCACCAGGAACATCTGGTAATCCATGGCAAGACCGAAAAGAATACCGATGAGCAGGGTCGGCAGGAAAGACAGCACCGGACCCGGGTGGTCAACCCCGAAGAGGAAGCTCATGAAGCCTAACTGGTAAATCGACACCACGGCGCCGAAGCTCGCCAGCACCGAGAAAAGGAAGCCCACCGAGGCAACCAGCGGAACCATAATCGAACGGAACACCAGAATCAGCACCAGGAAGGACAGCCCCATTACCACGCCCAGGTACAGGGGTAGCTTCTGGGCAAGCACCTCGGAGACGTCAATATTGCCGCTGGTCTGACCCGCAATGCCGAGAGACACCTTAGAGCCCTGAACCGGAACGGTCACGGAACGCAGCTCGTGGACGAGCTCTTCAGTCTCCACAGAGCTTGCGCTATAGGCAGGAATCACCTGGAAAATCATGAGGGTACGGTCATCGGTCATGCCGCCGGGAACCACAGCCTGCACGTTCGCACCGCCGCGTTCCTTCACCGCAGAGGCGATATCAATTTGCGCCTGCTGAGCATGCTCCTCGCTCATGTTCGCGGGCGTGTGCGCGACCGCAATCAGCGGGGCACTCATACCCTCACCGAACTTGTCCTTGACCAGCGCATACGACTTGTACGCGGCGCTATCGGAGGGGTAGTTCGAGGCGTCCGGCAGGCCCAGGCGCATCTGAGACATGGGGGCGGCAACCGCCAGCAGCGCCAGCGTACCGACCACCAGAGTCAGTAGCGGACGCGCCAGCACGAGGCGCAACCAGCCGTTCGGCTTCTCGGTACGTTCGGCATCCCGCGCGCGGCGTTCCGCAATTTTCTGCGGGGTGTCTATGGAAGCCCACAGCTTCTTCGACATG
Source organism: Rothia similimucilaginosa (assembly GCF_029850875.1). Lineage (GTDB taxonomy): Bacteria > Actinomycetota > Actinomycetes > Actinomycetales > Micrococcaceae > Rothia. Next base: position 76,401 of record NZ_JAOVAM010000007.1, read on the forward strand.
ATTTTGGTACTTGCCATGGACAGCACCGCCGGGGTAAGCGTCACCGCGATTAGGGCGGCAACAACCACGCAGAACGCAGCGGCATTACCCATCACGCCCAGGAAGGGAATACCGGTCACATTTAGCGCTACGAGTGCAATAATCACAGTGCTCGCCGCAAAAATCACGGCGTTACCGCTCGTGCCGTTCGCCAGGGCAATTGCCTGGATCTTCGGCATACCGTCCAGCAGGTTCGTGCGGTAGCGGTTCAGAATGAACAGCGAATAGTCGATACCGACCGCCAAGCCAAGCATCAGGCCCAGGGTGTAGGCTGTGGAGCTCATCTCCACAACGGAAGAGAGGGAAAGCGTACCGAGCACACCCACCACCACGCCCACCAGAGACATGAGAATCGGCAGGCCAGCAGCCACGAGGGTGCCGAGCATGACCATGAGCACGATGAAGGCGATGACCATGCCCGCAACCTCACCGGTGTGTGAGCCGCCGCCTAGCGCGGATTCACTCAGATTCACGTCAAACTGGATGATCGCCCCGTGCAGGTTCGCCGACTCGAGATTGGACATGACCTTCTGCAGTTCAGTGGATGGCACCTCGTAAATCTTCTTCTTAAACGAGACAGTCGCAATCGCCGTGGACTGATCCTCAGAGACCATACGGTAGCCGGAGGCAAAGTCGTAGAGCTTCTGCTGGCGCTCTAACTGCTCACGCTGCGCCGGCAGCTCACTCTCAGTCTTCTGCAGCTGGTTGCGTTGCTCATCCAGCTTCTTCTGGCCCTCAGCCAGCTCGTCCTTCTTAGAGGCAATTTCTGCACGGCCCGCATCAACCTGCTTCTGGCTCTCGGTCAGGGTATCGCGTTGCTGATTGAGGGCATCCTGCTGCTCGGTCAGCTGCGCTTGCTGAGCATCGAGTTGCTCGATCGTGGCGGCGGGTGAGCCTGCCGCCTCCGCCTGGGCGTAGCCGCCCTTCAGCTGTGCCTGCGCGTCATCCAGCTGCTTCTGTGCAGAGGCGACCTGCTCCTGACCCGCACTAATCTGTGCTTGTGAGTCGTCGAGTTTCTTCTCGTTGTCGGCAATCTGCTTCATACCTACCTCAAGCTGCGAGGCGGCGGTATTCAGCTGCTTTTTGCCGTCCTCCATCTGGGAGGGGGCGGCGTCAATTTTGGCGTGCGCCTCGTCGAGCCGGGTTTTTGCTTCTGCAAGCTTGGAGGTGGTGGTGAACGGGTCGGTGACCGCATCCACAGAAGGTACCTCACTGGGCAGTGCACGCAGTGCGGTGGAGAATGCCTGCTTCTGCTCTTCGGTGAGGCCGGTGCCATCACCGGTCGTAAGAATGATCTGACCGGAGCCGCGGTTGGCGCTGGGGAAGCGCTGTGCAAGCTCATCGGAGAGCTGCTGGGTCTGCGTTCCAGGCATGGTGAAGGTATTGCTGAGCTTGCCGTGGAACACGGCATAGGCACCCGCTACACCGGCAATGATGAGTGCCCAGATAAGGATGACAGTCCATGCACGACGGGCAGCGGCTTCACCGATGCGGTAGAGCCATGTAGCCATGATTTAGTCCTTTGAAGTTGAGTGAAGAGTAGGGAGCGGTGAGGTGGTTGGGTGCGTGTGGTGTTTGCCCTGCCGTTTTACCGAGCAGTTTTGCCCCGCACTACGAACGCTACTACCTGTTTTGGGCAAAAAATACCCCGCCCCGGGGACCTGTAGATGAGTTGCCCGAGCGAGAGTGTTTGAGCGTTGAAGCTATGGGGCTTAGCTTGCGAATTCGCCCTGGACCAGACGACTCAGGTAATCGAGTGCTTCGAGTACGCACTGGCGCATTGTTTCAATGGCGAGCGCTTCGGGGTGGATGCTTTCGGGGGCTTCCACTGAGACCTTGGCGGTTATTTCTTCGGCGCGGGTGAGGTAGTAGTAGATGCCTTCACCAATGGTTTCGGAGAGGTTGGAGGCGAAGACTGCCACGCGCAGGTAGGGCAGGTCGGGGTATGCCGCGAGGTACTGTTCGAGGAAGATGTCGTAGGTGCGCTCAAGGATGACGTGCGAGTATTCTTCGAACTTCGCGGGGCTGTCCATTTCGAGGGCGTAGAGCAGGTGTACGAAGGGTGCGATGTACTCTTCGAGGGTGTTGCTCATGAAGACCTTGCGGGCGATGGAGAGCATTTCGGCTTCCATACTTGCGTTTTCACCGGAGACGGTGAAGTCGCATTTTTCGAAGATGCGATTGAAGTACTGGTTCATGCGGGTGACCAGCACGTCGTCTACGGAGGCGAAGTGGTTGAAGATGGTGCGGCGGGAGACGCCTGCGCGTTCTGCGAGTGCTTCTGTGTTGAGGGCGCCGTAGCCGCCCTCAAGGATGAGGGATTCTGCCGCCTCAACGATTGCAATGCGGTTCTCTGCCTTGCGGGCGGAACGCTTGTCCGTGATGTTTGCGGGGGATTCAACAAGATTAGCCATGCTTTTTACAATACGCGCAATGTTTCACTGAGAGTAACTATTTGGGGGTTAGATTCACCATATATTTGCACTCAAGGCAATAAACTTGAGGTGAAGATTTAATGTTTAATCAATATGTGATTTAGTATTTTAGCCTGCCAGAACGCTAGAACACCCTAAAAAACACACCAAAGGGGTGAGGAGCGCACAACACACCCCACCCTCGAGCGCTCACCCGGCTACCCGCTCAGCGAGCCACCAAGCAGGTGCATTAGGCGCGCGCCGCTTCTAAAGGCAGACGCACCGTAAAGACCGTATGCCCAGGCTGGCTCTGCACCTGAATCGAACCGCCGTGCGCCTGCACAATCGCCTGCACAATCGCCAACCCCAGACCAGTGGTTCCAACCGAACCGGAGCGTGCCTTATCGGCGCGGGTGAAGCGGTCAAAAATCTTCGGCAAGAAGTCAGGGGCAATACCCGGACCGTTATCACTCACAGTCACTACAGCTTCACGGCGTGCAGTATCCACAGCCAGGCCCGCAGTCACACGCGTACCTTCATCGGCGTGCTTGCGGGCATTCGAGAGCAGGTTCAAGATGACGCGTTGAATCTGGGATCGATCCGCCACGACCTCAACCGGCTCGTCGGATAGGTTCAGGTGCCATTCGTGGGTGCGCGCGGCAGCCTGCATGTCGGAGGTACATTCAAGCACCAGTTCAGTCAGATCGACGAGCTCAAACTTGGGTTCACGGCCTTCATCCAGGCGAGCGAGGGTCAGCAGGTCCTCCACGAGGCGTGACATACGTTCGGTCTGCGAGTCGATACGCGCCAGGGAGGATTTACCGGATTCACTGAGCGGCTCGGTCCAGCGGAGCATGTCGGAGTACCCCTTAATGGCGGCAAGGGGCGTGCGCAGCTCGTGGGAGGCGTCCGCAATGAAGGCCCGAATCTGGTGTTCAGTCCGTTCGCGCACCTCGAGGGCGGAGTTCACGTTATCCAGCAGCTGATTGAGGGCGTAGCCCACGGCACCCACTTCGGTGCGCGGGTCGGAATCGCGCGGTTCCACTCGCACCGCCGAGGAGATGGTGTGCTCTTCCAGGTCCAGGTGCGCCACATCGGTTGCCACCGCGGAGACTCGCTCCAGGGGCTTCATGGTGCCGCGAATAATGTAGGAGCCCGCTACACCGGCACCAACCATCACGGCAATGGAACCGAGGGCTACCACAATCACGAAGATAGTGAGGGTCTGTTGCACGTTGGCGAGCGGAATACCAACCACCTGGGCGTCGGCGCTGCTATTAGCCTTCGGGGTGATTTTCACGAGGTACAGGCCGGATTCCAGCTTGATCTCTCGGACTTCCTCTTTGGTGGCGTTGAGTGCCATGGTTCCGAGGGTTACCTGGTCGTTGGTGGAGAGGGTTTGTACGGTGCCCTCCTTGGTGAGCTTGCTGGCGACTTCTACGGCACCTTCGGATTCCACGCAGGTGATGATAGTTCCGGACGCCTGACCGGGCGCAAAGAGGGAGCTGCTCTTCTGCAGGTCACTGCAGTCCACTTCTTCTCGCTTGCCGTCTCGGGAGGTCGGCTGCACTACGCGGTGGCTGGTTTCTTTGAGGTCGCTTTGTGCCTGCTGGTAGAGGGAGTTCTGCAGGGTCACGTAGGTGGACAGGCCGATGATGAGGCATGCAATGCCGAGGGCTGTCACGAGGATGGCGATAAGGCGCGAACGAAGGTGGGGCACGTACCCGAGTTCTTCGGGGGATGCCTCGGGGTTCCTCATACTCTTCCAGGCGGCGCGTAGGCGCACGAAGAAGTTCGTGCGGGAAGGTGCGGCACCGTCTCGTGCGGGGGTACCCGTGCGCAGGGAGCGGGTTGCTTCGTTATCCGGGGAGGCGGGTTCACCGGGTGAGTAGAAGCCCACAAACATCCTTTCTTTCTGTATTCGAAATACGGAATATAACTGATACGGCGCGGCATAACCGAGTGTTATACCGCGCCATATGAAGAGCAGAGAATAAACTTAGACGGCGGGACGTAGCACGTAACCAGCACCGCGCACGGTGTGAATCATTGGTTCACGGCCCACATCAATCTTCTTACGCAGGTACGAGATGTACAGCTCCACAATATTTGCCTGACCACCAAAATCGTAGTTCCAGACATTATCAAGAATCTGACTCTTGGAGACCACGCGCTTCGCGTTCTCCATGAGGTAGCGCAGCAGGTCGAACTGGGTTGCGGTGAGGTTGATCTGCTCACCACCGCGGGTCACCTCGCGGGTGTCCTGGTTCAGCACCAGATCGCCGACGACCAGCTCAGCGTCGTCAATGGCAGCAACACCTGAGCGCTGCACTAGGCGGTGCAGACGAATCATAACTTCTTCCATGGAGAAGGGCTTGGTCACGTAGTCGTCCGCACCGGCGGCAAGGCCTTCGATACGGTTATCGACTGAATCCTTAGCGGTCAGGAAGAGGCAGGGAACTTCGGGGTAGAACTTGCGGATACGGGAGAGCAACTCAAGGCCGTCGAAGCCGGGCATCATAATATCCAGCACGAGCACATCGGGACGCCAATCGCGGGCAATCGCGAGCGCGGAGGGGCCATCACCTGCGGACTGCACCTCCCAGCCAATCATTTTCAAACCCATGCTGACGAGTTCTTTGAGCATCTCCTCGTCGTCAACAACGAGGGCGCGGATGGGACTACCATCCGGGTGCTCTAGCGCGGGAAGACTCTTTGCGATTTCGGTTGCTTTACTGCTCATGTGATTAAGGGTATCGCGATTTAGGGTTCGCGGCGGGGCGGGAGTCGGTTTTCAGCCGCAAACTTATGGAATGCTTACCCTCATCACAGTTGGGACACAGCTTTACCCCACATTTGCGCGTTAACCCTTTATGACGGTTTCAAACTTTCGGTAGAATTTGTACTAGCTTAGGTAACACTCAATCACCTTGCGTATCTTTTGATTTTGCCATTTCTGCTCTGGCGACCCAACACCCATGAAGGAGGATGACGCATGCGCATTAGCCGCATTTATAACAATAATGTTGTCCTCACTGTGGATCATTACGGCAAGGAGTCCGTGATGATTGGTCGCGGCATTGCTTTTGGTAAGCGTAAGGGTCAGCTGATTGACCCGTCTGCGGTGGAGCAGACCTTTGTGCCGGAGCAGGGCATGTCGGGTGAGCGTCTGAGTATGACCCTGTCTGAGATTCCGGCGGAGATTCTGTCGATTGCCACTCTTCTGGAGTCGAAGGTGCGCGCCGAGGGTGTGTTGGAGCTATCGAACTCGTTTATTCTTCCGCTGGCTGATCACCTGCACTATGCGGTGGTTCGTGCGCGTGATGGAGTTCGGGTGGAGTATCCGCTTGCCCCGGAGGTGGCTGTTCTCTACCCGCGCGAGGTGGAGTACGGCCGCGCGGTTTTGAAGATGGTTCGCGAGCGCCTGCAGGTTGAGCTAGACCCGAATGAGGCTATTCCTTTGGCGTTGCACCTTGTCAACGCACAATTTGCGACAGCGGATATGTCTCAGGCATTCCGCATGACTGAGGTTTTCGCGCAGGTTTTTGAAATTATTGAGGCAAGCTATGAGCGGACCATTAATCCCGACTCGATGAGCGCGGCACGTTTTGTGACGCATCTACGGTACTTATTTGTGCGGGCGAGCCGCACCTCCGCAAATCGCACCGAGGATGTTGATAAGGTGTCGCAGCCGAGTTTGTTGGCGGCTCTTCGTGCGGATGCACCGCGCGCCTACGCGTGTGCACAGAAGGTTTTGTTGGTGCTGCAGATGCAGTTGAAGCAGAGCCTGACTCGTGATGAGTTGACGTATTTGACGATTCATATTGCGCGTCTGGCACGGGATATGTGGGGCATTAACGCGTAGCGCATGTACAGAAAGCAACCGGGGGCTCTCGGTCGCTTTTTCTATGCTCTGAAATATATACCCCGAATTCTATACTTCTGAATCCTGGTGAGGAGTTCGGGCGGGGGATTTGGGAGTGAAGGTTTTAGAGAGGTGTTACCAGGCGGAACGTGCTATTCAAAAGTGAGCTGCTATTTATATATACAACCTGTCACTAAAATGCTGTTTACCGGGTTTTTCGCGCATTAGCGCATTGATTTAAATTTTTAAATGATGGTTCATGTCGGCACATTCCAGAAATATCATTCTGTGGACAGGCCGCAAGAACATGTGGGTTTTTTATAAATCCCACACCTTTTGATCTGTGCGCCGATTTTTCATTCGATATTTTCATTGTAAATCTTTTTCTCGCACCCTTGGGATCCAAATATTGCACATCACGTGCCTCGTCAGTCCACTTGCAAAATGTCCAGGCTCTCAATTTTTCACAAAAATAACACTCCGCCTCTCACACTGGCAATCTTTTTCGGTGTTCTGTTTAAAATTTTTGGGCCCCGGTAATAAATACGTGTTCTGACATCAAAAACCCATATTCCAACACTTGAAAAAATGTCACCCGAACCTAAAGTGTGCATAGCCAGAAAAACCCCACAAAACACACAATATACGTGTTACTATCTGAGAATTATGAGGCTCCTCATGGGCCACTACACACCATGTCACGAACACGAGAGGACCACTATGGTCACTATCATTGTGGCGGCACACGGCGAGTCGGCTCCGGCTCTGCTGAAGACCGCCGGCATGATCCTCGGTAACTTCGAAAACGTCCACCCGGTCACGTTCCTGCCGGGTCAGGGCCCCGAAGATCTCATCGAAGAGTACACCCGCATAGTTGAGGCATCTGAAGCAGAAGAAACCCTGCTGCTGGTCGACCTCTTCGGCGGTAGCCCCTACAACGCCGGTGCGCAGTTTGCAGCCACCCGCGAAGGTGTCGACGTCGTCTCCGGTGTCAACGTACCGATGCTTATCGAGGTCATCTCCAGCGCAGGCCGTAAGAACGCAACCCTCAAGTCCCTGGTCGCCAAGGCTCACAAGGCTGGCACTAAGGGTATTCGCTCCTTCCAGGAGGCAAACCAGCCCGTAGCCACTAAGCCCGCCGAGGCGAAGCCCGCAGAGACCAAGGCGGTCGAGGTTCCGGCTGCTCAACAGGTTCCCGGCGGCACCATGGACGCTATCTTCACCCGCATCGACTCCCGCCTGATTCACGGTCAGGTGGCAGGCACCTGGGTTCCCCATATCGCACCGCAGACCTTCATCGCGGCATCCGATAATGCGGCACACGATCAGCTGCGCAAGTCCCTGCTGTTGCAGGTCGCACCGACCAGCGTGAAGACCAACGTCCTGGACATCGCTAAGGCGGGCCGCGTGTACAACAACCCTAAGTACACCGGCATGAAGACCATGTTCGTCGTGGAATCCCCCGTTGACGTGGTGCGATTGCTCGACGAAGGTGTCAAAATCAACGAAGTGAACGTTGGTGGCGTCACCTTCAAGACCGGTATGGTTCAGCTTTCGGACGCGGTGTACGCCTCCGAGGAGCATCTGGATGCTTACCGTGAACTTATTAAGCGCGGTGTGAAGCTGATGGTGCAGCAGCTGCCCAACCATTCCCCGGTTGATTTGAAAAAGATCCTCAAGCAGAAAGGCCTGGACGCATGAGCGCCCTGACGTTTATTCTCGTTGTTCTCGTGGCGTTCATTGCGGGCGTCGCATCCGTGGTGGACGAGCGTCAGTTCCACCGCCCTCTGGTCGCTTGTACCCTGATGGGCCTCGCACTGGGGGACCCGACTACCGGCATTATGCTCGGTGGCGCACTGGAGCTCATCGCCCTGGGCTGGATGAATGTCGGTGCGGCGATGGCTCCCGACTCGGCTCTGGCATCCACCATCTCCGCTGTCGTTGTGATTCAGGGTCACCAGGACATCACCACCGGTATTGCTATTGCTGTGCCGCTGGCTGCAGCAGGTCAGGTTCTGACCATTTTCGTTCGTACCATTACGGTGTTCTTCCAGCATCAGGCTGATAATTTCGCGAAGACGGCAAACTTCCGCGGTATTGAGTTGATGCATATCAGCGGTATGGCTCTGCAGGGTCTGCGTGTTGCTATTCCGACCGCTATTGTGGCTCTGATTAGCTCCGATGAGCTGACCCGCCTGCTGGGCATGATTCCTGCCGAGGTGACCACCGGTCTGCGTATCGCCGGTGGCATGATTACCGTGGTCGGTTTCGCAATGGTTATCAACATGATGCGTTCGAAGGCTCTCATGCCCTTCTTCTTCCTTGGTTTCATCGCTGCTGCCGCTATCCCGGCAACCCAGTCGATTTCGATTGCTGGCGCCGAGGGCGCAAAGGACCTCATCGCAACCCTGTCCGGTCAGGCACAGTTCAACCTGGTTGCTATCGGTATTGTGGGCGCTTGCCTGGGTCTGCTGTACACCCAGCTGAACCCGCTCTTCCATAAGAGTGAGGCACCCGCCGTAGTACCGGCAGCCGCAGCAAACGACCTTGATAACGAGCTCGAGTAAGGAGCATCATCATGACTGAGAACAAGAACGTCGAGCTCGTTGAAGTTCCCGAGCTCACACAGCGCGATAAGGTCGAAACCTACATCCGCTCCACCTTCCTGCTTGGTTCGTTCAACTTTGAGCGTATGCAGTCCATCGGTTTCGCGGTTTCCATGATTCCGGCGATTAAGCGCTTCTACACCAAGAAGGAAGACCAGGCAGAGGCGCTGACCCGCCACCTGGAGTTCTTCAACACCCAGCCGTGGGTTGCATCCTCGATTATGGGTGTGACCGCTGCGATGGAACGTGAGAAGGCAGCCGGTAAGGACATTGACGAAGCCGCTATCACCAACGTGAAGGTGGGTCTGATGGGCCCGCTGGCTGGTGTCGGTGACCCGATTTACTGGGGTACCGCACGTATTGTGCTGGCTGCTCTGGGTGCTTCCCTGGCGGTGACCGGTAATATCCTGGGCCCGCTGCTGTTCTTCTTTGGTCTGACCGCGATTCGCTGGGCAACCCGCTGGTACGGCTTCAAGTACGGTTATGAGAAGGGTACCCAGATTGTGACTGAGGCGGGCGGTAATACCCTGCAGAAGATCACTCAGGGCGCTTCCGTGATGGGTCTGTTCGTGATGGGCGCGCTGGTGTACCGCTGGACAAGTGTGAACATTCCGTTGCCGCTGACCAGCTACAAGAACCAGGCGGGCGCTATGGTGGATGTGACCGTTCAGTCTGTGTTGAACGATCTGCTGCCGGGCCTTGCATCGCTGGGTCTGTGCTTCCTGTGCATGTGGCTACTGAAGAAGAAGGTCAATGCTATTTGGTTGATTTTCGCCCTGTTTGCCGTGGGTATCTTCGGTTCTTACCTGGGCTTCCTGGCTCTCTAAGAATTCGGGAATGAGCCCATTCACTCTTCATTGAAGGCGTGAAGTTCACAGGCTATATCTCATATGGAGGGGATGCGGTCGGTACACTGAGAGGTGCCGGCCGCATCCCTATTTTTGCGCAGGTTTATGCTGGGTGCGGTGTATGCGAACTATTGGCGCAGCCCTCCCGCGAAGGAGTTTCGATGACCAAGTTGATGGCTTTCGATCTTGACGGCACGATCCTGTTTAACCGTGCCGTGGACCCTGCCAATGAGCAGGCGATTGCCCGCTGGCAGGCGGAGGGTAACCTGGCGGTCTCGTGCACGGGTAAGAGTATTTTTGCCGCTCAGCTGGCATTGAACCCGACCGCCATCCGCTTTGATTACCACGTGCTGTACACGGGTGCGGTGATTACTGACCGGCAGTACCGGGTAATTTACCATCAGCCTCTTCCGGTAAGTATTGTGCAGGCGTGCTACGAGCATTTCAGCACGGTGGACGGCGTGGCACTATTCGCGACCACCTTGGATAACGATTACAGCCTCTGCGATAGGGTGGGGTCCTCGACGAATATTCTGCCGAAGTTCACTCCCCTACCGGCTAATGACCTGCAGAACCACGAGTACGTGGGTGTGCCCCTATGGATTCCGGATGCGCAGGTCCGCCAGGCAGCGTACACCTGGATTCTGGAGCGTTTTGGTGATTCGGTGGACTGCCATAAGAACCAGGATTTCCTGGATATTGTGCCGCCCACCTGCACCAAGGGCACCGGCCTGCAGTATCTGGTGGAGTACCTACAGACTGAGCGTCCGGGTAGCTCCTATGAAGTGCATACGATTGGTGATTCGTGGAACGATATCGACATGCACCGCTACGCTGACCGTTCGGCGTCGTTCAGTTACTCCCCCGATGATGTTAAAGCTGTCACCACCGATTGTGTGGATAAGGCGTACGAGTTTATTGAGACTTCCCTGTAGAAGCTCCCGAGGTGGCGTTCAGGCGCGGCAAGTACTGAACGCCTGCCAGCCGCTTCCGTGTACTTGTCGCTTCTCTCGCATGTACTCGCCGCCTACTCCCCCCGTTTCACGTGAAACACCCACTTTCCCATTACTCCCCGTGTATCCCCGTAAGGTTTTCTATGTGCCCTTCCGCTTCTCAGCCCCGTAAGAACCAGACCGGCAAGTATCAGTATCCCAAGAGCCAGTCTCAGAAGAGCCCGCAGGTCGATTCTGCCCAGTCTTACGACCCATCCAGCTTCTCTGACACCTTCCGCGCTATGGCGCGTGAATCACTCGTGAAGAACCAGAAGAGCCGCCCGAACTCCCCCATCGTCTCGATTTCCCCGGCGCTGATTATTTTGAGCGCTATTACGGCGGCACTGTACGGACTGTGGCAGAGCTGGGCGTGCCTCATCCCGCTGGTGCTGATTCTGGCGCTCATGTGGGTGCGGTACACAATGCAGCGTCAGGTGCTCAACGATTTTGCGGAGCTGGAGGCGGCACGCACCGCATGGAAAAAGACCCGCGACCGCCAATATCTGGAGCTGATGGCAGCGCAGTCAGCGCGCATCCTAGATGAGAATAAGGCGCTGACCAAGCAGGCTCGTGCACATGTGCAGGAGTACGCTGATTTCGCGGCACAGAAGCTGGGCACTCAGCGCTAAAGACCCCGCTGCGCTAACTCGCCTCTCCCCCCCTCCAAAAAGTATTCGCCTAGCGTCGAGTGAGGTGAACGTTGAGGCACAATACAAAAGACCGTAACCACTGCCCCATACGGGGAGGCGGTTACGGTCTTTATGTCTTAGGGGAATACACCCTAGTTGGTCTTCTGCTCGGGTGCCTCGACGTGCTCTTCTGCGGATTCTTCGTCTGCTTCCTCAGTGACCGGGGTGTCGCCAGCAGCCGGAGCCTCGTCCACTCGTTGCACCACAGCGGAGCGGTAATCAAAGCTGCGGCGGGTGCCTCGGGTTACCTTCGCGTCAAGGGTGTACAGCTGCTCGCGGTTCGTCAGCACCACCAGGGTCATGGCATTCAGGCAGACACCCACAATGCACAGAATCCAACCGATCAGCATGAACCGACCACCGGAAAGTACCGCTCCGGAAAGCATCAGGGCGATAGAGGCGAGATACGCCGGGGAGAGCAAAAACTTCGTATTCACTACCGACCTACCTAGCGTGCGTTGGAGCGAGGCTTAGGGGCGCGACCCGAACGGTGGCGCGAGGGCAGAACGCTCATGCGACCGGGGGCACGCTCAACAATCGGCTGGGACTCGGTGGGCTCCTCCTCACGAACCTCGGTAGCCTCTGCAGTTTCAGCGTGCTCGGTTGCCTCAACAGCCTCAGCAGCTTCAGTTGGAGCCACTTCCTGATCAGCCTCTGCGGTTGCTTCCACTGACTGCTCAGCAGCTTCGTGCTCAGCTGCTTCTCGTTCTTCGCGGCGGTGCTCAGCGCGCCCGCGGATGCGGTTCTCCACGGAGGACTCGAAACCGTCCAGGTTGGTAACCAGTGCGGGAGTCGGGTTACCCTTCGCCTTACCCACGGACAGCAGAAAAGCAAGAACGTTCAGACCCAATGCAAGGATGAGAAGGATCCAGCCGAACCAAAGAAGCCAGGGAATAGAGGATCCGACCATGAGCGCGCCACAAAAAATCACGCCGAGGGAGGTCAGGTACGCAGGCGAGAGAGTCTTGAAGTCCATATCTACTTTCAATGTATTCGTGAGTTTGAGAGAGCTAACGTACGTTCACTACGTTTCCTGTCTCATTTTAGGTGATAGTTGAGGCTTAATCTGCCTCTGCCCCCGTCTATCGCCTGTGAGCTAAAGAGGAAGGACATTCTAACTTGCGGGCGGTAGGCAGGGACAGAAACGTGGCGTTCGGGTACGCGGTGAGGGTTCCCGCTAGGACTTGGGGGTTACCTCGCTGGTGACCAGGGGCGAGGCGGGCGCGTTCTCCACCACGGGGATTGCGCGGGTACTCAAGGTGCCCTGGTACTTCTTCCAGAGGTTGTAGCGTTCCATAGCGACCGCGCCGGCGGTCATAGCGGGCAGAATGAACACGCCGGAGGAGCGGATGCTTTCAGCCTGCGCCAGGATGTCCAGCTTACGCACCACGCGGGTCACGTCGTGGGAGTCGTAGCGGTCCTGCGCCGCAATGACCTCGTTCTGCGCGGCGACGAGGGCGGCATCACGCAGGCGCACGAAGTCATTTCTCTTGCCCTTGATTTTCTCCATGTGCTGCTTATATTCTTCGGGCAGTGCTTCACTGATTTCATCGCGGCGGGTAATGGCGGAGCACATTTCCATCACGCGAGCGTAGGTCTCAGGGTCGGTGCTTGCCTTCGCCTCTGCCTGCAGTGCTTCAAGGGCGGCGTCCTGCGCAATCTTGAGCAGTTCGGGTACTGCAGTTTCTTCTTCATGGTTAGCCCGCACGCCAAGGACCTTCACGAGCATGGGCAGAGTCAGGCCGGGCAGCACAAGGGTGAAGAAGAGTACGGAGAGCATCATGACGATAGCATCCTGGCGGACCTGTTCAGTGCCGTTGACCACGGGGTTGGACAGAGCAAGAATCAGGGTCACGAGGCCTCGCATGCCGGACCAGGTCATGACGATAACTTCGGCGAAACTTTCGGGGGCGCCCTCGTGGATGGGGCTCTTGCGTCCTGCCAGCCAGACAATGGTGAACCAAATGAGGCGTACCAGGATGGCGACCAGGGCGACCAGGGCACCGTCAGCGAGGAGGCCAGTGATGCGGGAGGGGTCGGCGGTGGCGATAATGTTGCTTTCCTGCAGGCCAATGAGACCGAAGGCGACACCGGTCATGAGCAGCTCAATAATCTGCCAGAAGGAAGTGGAGGAGAGGCGTTCTTCCGCTTCAAGTGCCGCCATGTACTTGGTGCTGGTGAACTGGATAGCGCCGATAACCACGGCAATAACGCCGGAGGCGTGCACACTTTCAGCAGCGAGGTAGGCACCGAAGGGAATCACGAGGGTCACGGCGTTGCTGGTGACCACGTCGTGGGCACGCTGGCGAACGTAGCCGCCGAGCCAACCGAAGATGTAACCAATAATGACCGCCAGGATTGAGCCAAGCACAAAGTCTTTGGCAACGGAGAGCGGGTCAATGTGGTGGCCGCTGGTCATGGAGTGGATTGCGGCGTGGAAAAGAACGATTGCGATAGCGTCGTTGAAGCTACCTTCGGTCTGCAGAGTGCCGATGAGGCGGCGGGGAATACCTACGGGCTCAGCCACTGCCTCCACGGCGACGGGGTCGGGTGGGGAAACGGCTGCGCCCACAGCAAGGGCGACGGCGGTGGTCATGCCGGGGACCCACCACATGGTGGCGCCGGCAATTGCCAGGGCGGAGACGGTGGTGAGCAGTACCGAGTAGAGCAGTACGGATTTCCAGCGGCGACGCAGGGTGCCCCAGGAGAATTTAACGCCAATGGCCCACAGCAGTGGCGGAAGGAAGATTGGCAGGATGATGTCACTGTCGACAGTAAGGTCCGGTCGGTTGGGGATGAAGAGCGCGGCGGCACCGAGCAGGGTCATCATGACCGGCCAGGGGAGGTTGAGTCGATCACCGACGCTGACCATGAACACGGTCGCAATGAGGATGATGACGATAACGGAGAGGTAAAGCATTAGTCCGGTATTGTTCCTTTCGCGCGGCTAGGATTAGTCGGCTACGTCTTTCTACTCTACCGGAGCGGTGCATACCGCTTTTGGGATATGGGGTTTTGTAGCGTTTATTGTGGTGTTGTTTACCTCTAAGCCTAATGTCTTGTGTGGAATATAGAGTTTTCCCCTGAATATCCTTGCTTTTCGGCAGGTTATTCAGGGGAAAATTCCATATTTAGAATATGTCGATTAGGGTAGTTACCTTTAGCGGGCTACTTGGAGCCGCAACCGCCAGCGCCACAGCCGCAACCACCAACGGGAGCTTCCTCCACGACCGGCTCGGGCTCGTCGTGGCCGCCACAGCAGCCGCCATGGGAGTGGCCGTGAGGCTCAGCCGGAGCTTCAGCGGAGGAACCGCATCCGCCCGAGCCACAGCCGCAACCACCGGTGGAAGGTGCCGGCTCATCGTGGCTACCGCAGCCACCCGAACCGCAACCGCAGCCGCCACCGTCAACCGAGCCGCAGGCGGAGCCGCGTGCGTCGCGGTGACCCATGAGGTCCACGCCGAGGTCGGAGAGGTAGCGCAGGTAACCTGCAAGGGCGTCGCGTCCACCGGTGCCGGAAATGACGATGCCGCCGTGGCGTAGTGCCTTGAGCACCTCGTTGACCATGGGCCACTGCTCGATGTCGTCGGTAATGGTGATAGCGCTGACCACGTGCATTGCGAGGGAGGTCAGCGAGCGCAGGGACTGTTCGTAGCCTTCGGGCAGGTGAATGACCTTGGCGGGTGCTGCCAGGCGCAGGATGGACAGTACGCGCATGAGCATCATGGGCACTGCATTTTCGGGCAGCAGTACGGTCACGCCGATTGCGGAGGATTCTGCAATACGTTCGATGGCTGCCGCGAGTTCTTCGGAGTCGATGTCGCGGGAGATATCCAGAACTTCGTAGGATTCCACGGCGATGGAGCGGGTACCCAGCGCATCGGCGAGCGCTTCATCTTTAGTGTGGATCGCAATCATGTTGCGGAATTCGTTGCGGCGCACTACGGAGGCTGCCTCGATGAGAGCGAAGTCCTGGCCTTCACCGTCCACGAGGAGGGTGTGGATTTCTTCGCGGTTGAGGCCTTCGCCTGCGGTGGCGCGCTCGATTAGTTCAGAAAATGCGTTGCTCATACCGAATATTAAACACCCCCTTTTGCCCTGTGCGCCCGCGAGGTTTGCCTGTCTTGGCGGTTTTGGGCGGTTTAAGACGTGTTTTTATGCCAAGAGCGTGGGAGTGGCTGTTTTTCTCTGCTTCTTGGGGTGCGCTCTGGTGCAAAACTACCCTTGAAACGCGAAACGTTCGCTCCGGGTGGGTGAGAATCGACATTCATTTTTGAGGTTATGCCGTGTATTTGCGCGATTTTTGTTTGCGGTGGGGTGCATCTTGCTCACGTTACAGATTTGAACACCCTAAAATGAAAGAGTGGTACTTTCCCGTGAAAAGATTCTAGATACCGCCTACGAGGTCTTGGCGACCTACGGTTTGGCGGACCTTTCCATGCGCCGACTCGCTCAGGAGCTTCACGTGGCTCCCGGCGCTCTGTACTACCACGTGAAGAATAAGCAGCAGCTTCTGATTCTGTTGGCGGATTATATTCTGGCTCGTGCCCCGAAGTCGATGTCTGAGGAGGCTGAAGCGAATCCGGAGGCTATTCGTGCTTCAATGATTCGCCGCGGCGATACGCTGTTCTCCCTGCTCTACCCGATTCGTGAATGCCCTGAGGTGGTGCGCTTGAGTTTGACTCTGCACCCGCGTGAGTTGAAGCCGGTGGTGGCGATGGCTCATGAGTTCCAGGCGCTTGGTTTGGGTCATGCGGAGGCGCTGCGTCGTGCTCGTTTGCTGACTCATATTGCGTTGAGCCTGGTGGAGGAGTATCAGACTCTGCCGCTGATTTCGCCTCAGGAGGCTGTGGCGAGTGGCGATGTTCCTCTGATTGAGAATGCGTTTACCCGTTACCGTCAGGATCTGCTATCTGCCATTGACACGATAATGGTGGTGCAGGAGCCCTATACGCAGGATGCGTAATCGCTTGACCCTTCTTTTGGTTTATTAGTTATGTATGGTGCCCCTTGCCCCCTTGTGGGGTGCGGGGCTTTTGCATGCGTTGGCTTTGAGTGCCCTGCCACACTCTGATACCGGTGCGGTTTGGTGACTGAGTCGATGTTCGCTGGTTTTCTGTTTTAGTCTAGATGTGACAGGTGCTTATATCCGGAGTGTATCGGGTATGGGCGGGGTGTCGTTTATGTCTTGGTGCCCTGTTGGGGCTTGATTAGAGGTGTTCCATGTCGATGACCGCTACCGCCCAGTGGGCGGCTCTTCCGGACCATAGTGCGGAGATTGCGCGTGTACGTGAGGAGTTTATTACTGCGTATGGTTATGAGCCGGATGGTGTGTGGTCTGCGCCTGGGCGTCTGAATCTTTTGGGCGAGTACATTGATTTTTTGGGTGGTTCGTGCCTGCCGATGCCACTGCCGTACCGCACCTATGTGGCGGGTGCGTTGCGTCGTGATGGCGTGTTGCGTGCGGCTTCTTTACAGATGCCCGGCGATGAGCGCACGGTTGTGATTCGCGATATTCAGCCGGGTCATTTGAAGGGCTGGTTCACCTATGTGGCGGGTGTTGCGTGGGCGATGAATCAGGAGGGCGGCAGGGATATTATGCTGCCCGATGAGTTTGGTGCTGACCTACTGATTAATTCTCGTGTTCCGGTGGGTGGCGGTTTGTCGTCGTCAGCGGCTTTGGAGTGTTCTACTGCGTTGGCGTTGTTGGAACTCTCGTGTCCGGTGCGTAAGGATTGCCCGGAGGCGGATGCTACCCCGGCTGATAGTGATGCATTGCGTGCGCGTCTGGCTCAGGTGTGCATTACGGCTGAGAATAAGGTAGCTGGCGCGCATACGGGTGGCCTGGATCAGACGGCATCGTTGCGTTCGCATCCGGAGCAGGCTCTGGTGGTTGATTTCCGTGATTTTTCGATTGAGCCGGTTGCGGTGGATATTGCCCAGCATGGTCTGAGTTTTTTGGTGATCGATACGAACACTCCACATGAGCTGACGGATGGCGGTTTTGCGGCTCGTCGTGCGGCGTCTGAGGCGTGCGCTGACGCTTTGGGTCTGCGTTTTTTGCGTGATGCTTTGCCACAGGATTTGTCCTGCGGGGGTATGGATGCGCGTGTGGCGAAGGCGTGGCGTGCTGATTTGGTGGATTCTTCGGTGAATCGTGCCCTGGATGCTCTCGAGGACGCGGGTCGTCCGTGTTCGTTCCCGCGTGGTTGGGTACGTCATGCGTTCCACGATATGACTCTGGTGGGTCGTGCGAGCTATCTGTTGCAGCATACTGATGAGTTGGGTTACGCGGCGTTTGAGGAGGCGGGCCGTATTTTTATGGAGTCCTTTGTGTCGATGCGTGATGAGTTGCGTGTTTCTCGCCCTGAGATTGATGTTGCGGTGCAGGTGTGTCTGGATCAGGGCGCGCTGGGTGCCCGTATTGTGGGTGGCGGTTTTGGTGGCGCGGTGATGGCGCTGATTCCGACCTCTCAGCTGGAGGTCACCGCGGATGCGGTAGCTACTGCATATGCGGTGCGGGGTTATGCAGCGCCTCGTTTTTTGCCGATGGTTGCTGGTTTTGCGGCGTCTCATGATTGGGCTGCGGGCGCTGATCCTACAGATATTCCGGTGTTGTAAGGTTGAGTGCTGAGGTCTGTCATAAATCGGCGGGGTGTCATAGAGGCATTTTTTCGGGGTTTGAACGAGATTCATAGCTGGAAGTTTCCTGCGAATCTCTGCAAATTTCCTCCGTTTATCCCCCATAATAACGCGCTGATAAGCCATAATTTTTTTGGTCATTGATCAAAAGTGGTGTTACGTTTTCTGAGGGTGGTTTTTCTTTCCCTCGCGGGTATGTAGACTTATCTATCGACGGACACAATCCGTGAGCTGTAAAGTTTCAATGCGTATAATCCGGCACATGGATAGTATCTGCACTTGGGTTCTACCGTCAGGCATAAACCCAGTTTGCAGGTTTCGTCTACCAAAGCATTACACTCCGATTTCGCCAGCACGGCGAATCACCCCTCACCACAAGTGAGGCTTAGAGCGCGAAAGTGCAGAAAGGAGGCCCCCGTGGGCTTCGACATCAAGGGCACCGTTGAGCAGGGTCTCGACAAGGCTAAGGAAGTTATCAACGACACGGCTGGCAAGGAGGTCGTCACCGACGAGCAGATTGCCAAGGTTGAAGAGGTCGTGACCGACAACGTCTCCAAGCTGACCGAGAAGTTCGGCAAGTAAGGTAACAGCATCCTTTGGATTGGCGCCTTACCTCACCTCCTCATGGGGTAGGGCACCATTCCTCTGGATTTGCATTTCAGGCTTTCGCTCAACATCTCTCTCGAATAATGGGGCGTTCTGCCCCACCTAGGTTCTTTCATTCACCAACTCACTCGGCTTATTGCTCAGCTTCAGTTACCACCGGGTAGCCTGTTTTCACTCTTCTTTTACTCTTACTCAGCACAAGTGCTCGCACTTTCTCGCGAACTGTATACGCCCCGCATCATTGGTCCGGCAACCTTGGTGTGGGGCGTATGCCGTTAAAGCGCGGGGCGAAGACTTCTGGGAGAGTGTTGCGCGGGCTGGGGGGGGTACTGCTCGGATGTTCGCCCTATGAGGACCTCTCCCCCACCCCTGTAACCTCAGGCTATGCTTGATATGTCAATTTTATTAAGCTACGCTCTCAGGCAGGTTTCAGCGCCTCCTGAAGACCGCGGAGCACCCCATCTATGGAGGAACCATGTTTGAACGTCAGCAGTCCGATCAGCAGAAGGCGCGCGAGGTCATGAAGGATGGCGGCGTCGTCATTTATTGGCGTCCCGGCTGTCCTTATTGCGAGGCTCTGGATTCTAAGCTGGGTGAGCTGGGCGACCACGCTACTTGGGTCAACATTTGGGAAGACCCGCAGGCTGAGGCACACGTGAAGTCCCTCAACGACGGCAACGCAATCGTTCCCACCGTGGACACCGGCGACACCCACTTTGTGGTTGCTGACCTGGTGAGCCGCAACAAGGTGAAGAAGCTGATTCAGAACACTCTCGACGCTGGCGGCGAGGCTTAAGATGGCTCGCCCTGCGCTGAACCGCGATACGGCGATCTGTATTTCTCTGTCTGGTCATCCGTCAAATCACGGCATTAAGTTCCATAACTATCTGTATGAGAAGCACGGTCTGGATTATCTATACAAGGCGATGACCACCACTGATATTGAGGGTGCTATCGCCGGCGTGCGTGCACTGGGTATTCGCGGCTGCTCGGTGTCTATGCCGTTCAAGCAGGCTGTTATTCCGCTGATAGACGATATGGATCACTCGGCTGCGGTTATTGGTGCAGTAAACACGATTATGAACACTGACGGCTTCTTGAAAGCGTACAACACGGATATGATTGCGGTAGCTTCCCTGCTGCGTTCGCATAATGTGGATCCGTCGCTACCGTTCCTGCTGCGTGGTTCGGGCGGTATGGCGGCGGCTGTGGCTGGCGCGTTCTTTGACGCAGGCTTCTCGCAGGGCATGATTATAGCCCGCAACGAGAAGACCGGCCGTGCGCTGGCTGAGCGTTACGAGTACGCCTGGGCACCGGAGGTGGGCAATCTGCGAGCGCCAATTCTGGTGAACGTAACTCCGATTGGCATGGCTGGCGGTGAGGAGAGCGAGGAGCTGTCTTACCCGCAGGAGGCTATTGCTGAGGCGCAGGTGGTCTTTGATGTGGTGGCGATGCCCGTTGAGACTCCACTGGTGCGTGCAGCTCGCGCGGCAGGTAAGGAAGTTATTCACGGCGGTGAGGTGATTGCTCTGCAGGCTGCTGAGCAGTTCCGTCTGTACACCGGTGTGGAGCTCACTCCCGAGGAGGTTGAGGAGGCGGAGGCTCAGGCAAATTAGGTTCGCACCCGCTGCTTCTTTGCCCCGTGAGGGGCTCGATACGTGAAAGTGCCCGGAAAGTTGATCTGTCCGGGCACTTTTTATTTTCTCCGGTGCATAGCACCGGAATTTTTTGTAATTACACACACCCTGGTGTTTAAAGTTTTCCACATCTGTGGAGAAATCTGGGGAAAACTCTTACACCCGTGTAATTCAGCCTGTGTAATTCGATTGTTTTAGCCTGTATCTACAGATTTTTAACCTACACTCACAATCGTGGAATTACACGAATGTAGTTATACACAGTGTGGAAAACTACTGTGGATAACGTATATCAGTGTCGGATTTCGCGGTTTTTCAGGCTCAATACCTGCCGTTGAGCCACTCTTGAGGGCTTTACGGCAGCGGATTCGAGGACTCGGGCTTCTTCGCAAAAGGAAAAAGTAGCAGCGTCAGCAGTACGCCGCCTATAAAGCCACCCGCGTGGCACGCGTGGGAAATATTTGACGAAGTCAAAAGGCTATAGATGACATTTACCGCGGTAATCATGGCAAACACACGGGCGGTGTCCTTCTGCTTCATGATGATCAGTAGGGTCAAGAACGAACCCATCAGGCCAAAAATACCTCCGGAGGCACCCACCACACTGGTTGCAGGAGCCAATACATACACGCCGATGGCTCCAAAGACGATTGAGCCCAGATACACGAAGAGGAACTTCCAGCGGCCCATCATGCGTTCGAGGGACACGCCGTAGATAAACAGATTAATCACGTTCCACACCAGGTGCATCGGGTCATTCTGCGAATGCAGAAAACCGTAGCTAATGATGCGGTAGTACTCGCCGTGCTGGACGTAGGGCCACCAGATGGCGCCATGTTTAACGACCCATTGGCTGGGGATGATCTGTTGCAGGCCGTAAATCGTAGCGGTTATCAAAATGAGCGTGTAGCTAATATGCCAATGGTGCGCCAGGAAGGAGCCCTGCGCCTTCGAGCTGCCGCCCGTGAGATCGCGGTAGCAATCGGGGCAGACCATCCCCACGTCCAGTGCCACCTGGCATTCGCCGCAGACAGTTCGATTGCAGCGCCCACACTGGGCGTAGCTCACGCGGTTGGGGTGGTTGATGCAGACCGTGGGGGTCTGTGCATAGCCTGCGTAGTTGGGAAAGTTCTCCACTGAACCTCCAAAGGTTGTGTACCAGTTCATCCGAAGGTGGTGTATGTGGGCATATAAGCGCAGGGGCCCACCGGAAGAATCCTGGCGGGCCCCTGAACTATACGTGTTTTCTCAATACCTTCAGCAGAATGCTTGTATGAGCTTTCTGATCGGGTTTGTTAGAGCTTTTCGATATCGATCGAGGAGATGACAACGTCCTTGACCGGGCGGTCCTGGAAGCCGGTCTCAACGCCCTCAATAGCGTCAACAACCTTCTTGGATGCCTCATCGGTAACCTCACCGAAGATAGTGTGGCGACCGTTCAGCCAGGGGGTCTCAACGGTGGTGATGAAGAACTGAGAACCGTTGGTGCCGGGGCCTGCGTTAGCCATTGCCAGCAGGTAGGGCTTGGAGAAGGAGAGCTCGGGGTGAATCTCGTCCTTAAACTGGTAGCCGGGGCCACCAACGCCCATGCCCAGGGGGTCGCCACCCTGAATCATGAAGTCCTTGATGATGCGGTGGAACACGACGTCCTTGTACAGGGGGGTGTTCATGATTTCACCGGTGCGGGGGTGCTTCCACTGACGGGAGCCGTCAGCCAGGCCGATGAAGTTTTCAACAGTCAGCGGTGCGTGGTTGCCGAAGAGCTCGACGATGATGTCACCGTAGTTAGTGTGGATAGTTGCCTTAGCAGTTGCATTAGTCATGGCTCTATTGTGGCACGGGGCGGTGCTCATTCGCCATCTAACATATTTTTTCGCCCCGGGCGCACCGTTGAGCGGGCTTTTTGGGCGGGAATTGAATATCCTGAGAGGTGAACACTACGCGCGCGGCGGCGTTTTCTGGTTGCTAGCGCATTTTAACCGATGGAGGTCACCCTATGTTCTGCTGCAAGAAGCGTAAGGCACGCAAGGCCGCTAAGGCTCAGGCTATCGTCTCTTCTCTGGCTGCTGTTGAATCCGCGCTGGAAGGCAAGACCGCTGAGATGTTCGCTGAGAAGCTGACCGGCAACAAGAAGGCCCTGAACAAGGCTCGTAAGGCTACCGCGAAGACCGTTCGTTCCGCTGAGAAGGAACTGGCTCGTATTGAGCGTAACGGCGGCAAGCGCCCCCGTAAGGGGCTGGCGTTCCTGGGTCTGCTGGTTGCTCTGGGTGTTGCGGGCGCTGCAGCCTATAACGCAGCTCGCCCCGTGGAGGACCCCTGGAAGAACGCATAAGCGTTATATTCCCCGTTTTTCCTCTCTACACGTTCTGAGACGCCGCTAGCGGCGTGAGGGAGTGCTTTATGAAAGATAGCCGCCCGCTAGAGTTGTGCTCTGGTGGGCGGCTATTTATTTATTTTTTTAGGGGGGCAGAGGCAAAAGGAGGCGCTAGAGATAGAGCACTAAATCTCCTTGGGTGCACCCTGCTGTATTTCCCTGAGATACCCGGATATACAAAGAACCCCATGTCTTTCAACATGGGGTTCTCGGTTCAAAAATAAACCGGCAATAACCTACTCTCCCACACCCTCAAAAGTGCAGTACCATCGGCGCGAAGAGTCTTAGCTTCTGGGTTCGGAATGGAGCCAGGCGTTTCCCTCTTGCTATAATCACCGGAAAGTGGAGGCGAGGGGACTCGAACCCCTAACCCTCTGCTTGCAAAGCAGATGCGCTACCAATTGCGCCACGCCCCCGTGGTGCCCTACTAGTCTATAACAACTTTTACGACTTCACCAAATCCTCAGGTGCATTTTTTTAGTTAAACCCATCACATTACTGAGGGATTTAGGTAATAACCTCACCCGGCACTGTCGCCTCACGCTTCGTCAGAGCCTGCAGGGAGGCACTAACTTCCTGCAGGTACTTACGAACCGCAGTGCGTTGTGCCTCCTTCACAGTCTCCTCCTTCGACTCAGGAGCCGTGAAACCCACCTTAAACCCATCCCACTGGCTCGCCGACGGATATTTCTCGCGAGCATTCCACACCAGCGAGAACGACGCCAAAGTGTTGAGCTCCTTCTTCGTGGCAGCCTTCGACAACACATCAGTGACCGTTGCCACACGCGAAGACTCGGCAACACTCACCGAAATCTTCGACTGCGCACCCGAGGGCAGGCTCAGTGCCTTCTCCGGAGCCAACTGAATATTCAGGTGAATCTGCTGTACCCTCTCGTTCTTCAAATCCAGCTCAGCCAGAGTACGGAAACGCTTCATCAGGGATTCATAGTTCTCATCAATCACTGCAGTATTCAGATGCAGCTCATCTGCCAGCAGGCCCACCTGGGCGTAGCTCGCAGTCGTTCCCAGAGCCGCGTTAGCGGTCAGCACCTTCAGCCACTGCTCTTCCTTCAGGATTGCCGATTCGTTCACGCGTAGCGGGCTCACCGGCGCATCCGTCACCGTATGAGCAATATTCTGCGGGTCATTCGCCAAGTCCACACCTCCGTAGGTGACGCTCAGCCGATTCAAAGAACCGTAGACAGACAGGTTTGTCAGCGCTGTAGCAGCCACCGGCAAATCGGCCTGTGCCGCCTCCGTGAGGGAGAAAGAACCCACCAGACGCAGATCCTGCTCACGGCGCCCCTGACCCACATAGATACGCCCCAGCGACTCAATCTTCAGGTAGCGGGTATCGATATTTTCACGAATCAGACGCTCGCGGCGCACCAACAGCTTCTCGGTTGAAACCACCGCTGCCGCATCCTCGCCCAGCACTCCGGTTGCCGCAATCTGCGGCATTGCGGCGAGCACCCCGGTGGCGGCAACCACGCCGCCTGTCAGAAGCAGTGAGCGGCGGGGCACCACGAGGTGGCGCATCTGCCCGGCAATAGCCTTGCGAGCGGCATTTACGCGAGTAGATGGGGTCTGAGCAACAGAGTCCTCAGCGGCAACCGATGCCGCCTCAGAAGAGCCCTGAGCGGATGTAATGTGAGAGTTCTCGGGTTCAGGGGTAGGTGAAGAAGACACAGAATCTCCATAGTGAGAGCGAGCGCAAAGCCCACCGGCGGTTTGAGGGGAGTGAAGTCCCTCTAGAATACCGCTCGCGTCCTTACATCTGCTAAAGAATCGCGGCGCATCAATCACAAGGGCATAAAGAAAATCTATGGGGTGGACTCAGTCCACCCCATAGATCATAAGCTTCATGAGAGCTCTGAACTCTCAGCACAGATTATTTAGGCTTCCTCAACCGAAGCAGCGTTCGGAGCCGGGATATTAGCCGACTCAGCAGCAAGCTCCGCAATGCGAATCTCACCGGTCGTCGGATCCTCATACGCAACATACTCGGTGCCGCCTGCGAGGGGCTCTGCATCCTCGTTCACGTGATTCTCCGCAATTAGGAAACCGTGAGCACCAAGAATCTTAGCGACACGATCAATATCCTGAGGAGTCGGAGTATGGTCCACCACGCGACGCATGTACTCATTAATGCGCTGGTCACTGACATATGCCTCACCACGGGCAGCGCGAGACTGCATGAGCTGACGAACAACTTCTTGCAGCTGCTCATCGGTCAGACGCATCTTCAAAATAGCCATCACTGCCGCACGGTCCTGCACCGGAACATCCTTGGGATACCCGATGCTCAGCCAGTCGATTACTCGAGAGATTATGCTCTTATCAGGCACCGAGCCCCTCCTTCAAAGCAGTCATCATATGCAATTTAGTGTTCACGGGATTAGTGGCCTCCACCGGTTACGCCGAAGATATTCCAGCCGAAAGTGTGGTCGATAAAGTCCTTAGCGACCCAGAGAATACCGATGATTACGATTGCTACGATAATAGCAAAAATGCAGGACGCGGCAATCTTCGCCATCGTTCCCGGAGGCTCAATTTCCACAAGCTTGCCGTCCGCCGTGTATTCGGTACGACCGGCCAGCAGACGCAGACCCATCGCATACAGTGCCGGAAGGCCCGCACCGAAGAACAGACCGGCGATAAACACCGGAATGACCTTATCTAGAATGTCGATTACGTACTGCATGGCTACGAACCTGCCTTCTCAGTAGCAAGAGTCTGAGCTTCTGCGGATACTTCAGCGCTGGTGACTGCAGCGCCTTCCTTTTCATCCCAGTCGCCAGTCACATTCGAAGCATCAATGTTGTCCTTCCGGGAATGGCGCCACATCAGGAAGCAGAAGATAATCAGCAACGCAAACACGGTCATTTCGCCAACAAACTGAGTACCGCTCAGAGTATTCAGGCCGTGACCAATCAACCAGGTCAGCGCACCTACAATTGCAGCAGCCGGCAGAGTAATCAGCCAAGCAACCACCATACGGCCAGCAACGTACCAGCGAACCTCAGCGCCCTTACGACCCAGGCCACTACCCAGAATCGAGCCGGATGCCACGTGAGTGGTGGACAGTGCCATACCGAAGTGCGAAGAGGTCAGAATAATCGCAGCAGACGCGCCATCAGCAGCAACGCCCTGAGGGGTATCCACCTCAACAATGCCCTTACCGAGGGTACGGATAATGCGCCAGCCGCCCAGGTAAGTACCCAGGGCAATAGCAACAGCACAGGATGCCTTCACCCACATGGGAATCGCATCGTCATTGTTCAGGGTGCCCGAAGCAACCAGAGCCAGGAAAATCACGCCCATGGTCTTCTGCGCATCGTTGGTACCGTGTGCCAGAGACATCAGGGAGGCGGTCGCAATCTGTCCCTTGCGGAAACCACCGTGCTTACGGTCATCAGCAACCGGAGCAGCAATACGGTAAACCAGCCAGGTACCGGTTGCTGCCACGATAGCCGCGATGACGGGGGAGAGAACCGCGGGAACAATAATCTTGGACAGAACGCC
This sequence comes from Rothia similimucilaginosa, assembly GCF_029850875.1. GTDB lineage: Bacteria > Actinomycetota > Actinomycetes > Actinomycetales > Micrococcaceae > Rothia. The sequence goes on from NZ_JAOVAM010000007.1 coordinate 102,638, forward strand.
CATCCACTGCACTCCGTCAAAGCCGATAGCGACAATAGCCGAACCAATCAGGCCACCGAACAGAGCGTGCGACGAGGAGGAGGGAAGACCCAAAAGCCAGGTCAAAACGTTCCAGAGGATGCCGCCAACCAGGCCGGTAAAGACGATGAGCATCAGCGCTGAACCATCCGTCGCTACATCGATACGGTCTAGGTTCACGATACCGCTACCGACCGAGCGTGCCACCTCAACGGAGAGGAATGCGCCCACAAGGTTCAGGGACGCAGAAAGCGCCACGGCGGTCTTAGGCTTCAGAGCACCGGTTGCAATGGAGGTTGCCATCGCGTTACCGGTGTCATGGAAGCCATTCGTAAAGTCGAAGGCGAGCGCGGTAAGCACCACGATCACGAGAATAATGAGTTCTGTAGTCACAAGAAAATTATCTGTCGGTTTTCGCGAAATCTAAAGTATTCCGGATTAACACGAAATAACAGATGAACCCATATCTATTTACGGGTTTTCGTGAGGGTTTCACTGGAGAGCCTACATTTTAGGAGCAAAAACACTGAAATTCCGCGGCAGGATAGGTGCACCCAACAGAATATTTAAGTTGGTTTATGTGGCTTAAGCGTAGACGTGGGGGAGAGGGGCGATTATATCCATCGATAGGCTAAAGTGTGTTCACCAAGTGTTCACCTTCAGGAACCTCCCAGCTTTCTTTTTTGTGACTCATCTTTATTATTCAGACCTCATTTATCCCTCATTCACGCCCAAGCAGCACCCTTTTCGCTGCAGATGTGGGTTTCGATCAACTGTACTTGCCATCACACGCCAAGATCACCAAGCTACAGTCAAGAGCTCCCCTCAAAGACCGCAAGCATACATAGGTCAGATACAACATGGGACAGATGCCCAGATTGCCATATACCAGCTTCAGCATACAACAAAAGACCCCGCATCTTTCGATACGGGGTCTTTTTCAAAAAGAAACCGGCAATGACCTACTCTCCCACACCCTCAAAAGTGCAGTACCATCGGCGCGAAGAGTCTTAGCTTCTGGGTTCGGAATGGAGCCAGGCGTTTCCCTCTTGCTATAATCACCGGAAAGTGGAGGCGAGGGGACTCGAACCCCTAACCCTCTGCTTGCAAAGCAGATGCGCTACCAATTGCGCCACGCCCCCGTCTCAGCGGAAACCACTGTTTAGTTATTCTTCCAAGCCTTCACGACTTCATTGCTCTGATACTTCTTCAAGATCTTCACAGTGACACACGAAATAACAGTAAGAATCAATAATCTCTTCATTATTGCCTTTCATAGTGTGGAGTGGGCGTACCAAGAATCGAACTTGGGACCTCTTCGTTATCAGCGAAGCGCTCTAACCGTCTGAGCTATACGCCCTCCCTCTGCGGAATTTCTTCCGTAGAACGAAATATAACTATACAGGTTTTTGAAGGTAACACCAAACCAAAAAAGCATGTTCTGCATCACATTTAATATCGAAGGTTCCCGAGCATACAGAACGGGGACATACAGAACGAGCGGCACCGTCTCCATCGGAGACAGTACCGCCCGCACACAAAGCTCAAAAAGCTACAAACTAGGACTCATCGCTCAGAGTCAAGGTCACGCCACCAACCAGCTTCGCAGCCAGGTTGTAAAGAATCGCGCCAATCATACCCAGCAGAGTAAAGACCACAGTATTGGCCACAGCAAAAATAGTAGTCACCAAAGCAACCTGACCCAGCGAAATCATCTGCGAAATATCTACAGCAGTCGAACCGGTACCCAGAGAGCTAATCAGCTGGTTCACACCGACAAACGCGCCAGAAGCCTGCAGGAACAGCCACAGAATCACCGAAGCCACCACAGTCACAATGCCCAGAGCAATAGACAGCAGGAAGATCAGCTTAGCCACCGACCACGTATCAACCTTCTGAACCACCAAACGCGCGCGACGAATCTTCGAACGCGGCGCCGGACGCACCAACTGACGGCGCGAACCGGTCGGACGCTTAGTCTTTACAGGGCGCTTGCCAGCAGGACGCTTAGCGGTACCGCCAGGACGAGCCTGACCCGAACGCGACTGAGCCGGGCGACGCGCACCAGCCTTAGCCGCACCCGAAGACTTGGATGCGCCAGCCGACGCCGAACGCTGTGTCGACGCAGGAGTGCTGCTCATTAGTTACCTCCAGTAGCGGTGAGATCGGCAGTTGCCGCTTCACCCTCGTTGTCCGTACCGGGCGTCTCAGAAGACTCCGAAGCCTCGGTGTTCTCAGTGGTTTCATCGTCGCTATCATCCAGCTGACGATCCTGGTTGCGCGCAACACCAATAATAGAATCGCCCTTACTGGGCTTTGCAAAGATAACACCCATAGTATCGCGTCCCTTCGCGGGAACCTCATTCACGTTCGAGCGAACGACCTTACCGCTGGCCATAACCACCAGCACCTCGTCCTCTTCATCCACAATGAGGCCACCCACCAGGGCGCCACGATCCTCAACTAGCTTAGCAACCTTAATGCCAAAACCGTTACGGCCCTGCACGCGATACTCATCCACGCTCGTACGCTTCGCGTAACCACCCTCAGTGACCACGAAGACGAAGGAGCCCTCAGTGACCACATTCGCAGAAATCAGCTCATCGCCCTCACGGAACTTCATACCGGTCACACCGGAAGTGGAGCGACCCATCGGACGCAGCGACTCATCATCAGCGTGGAAGCGCAGCGACATACCGTTACGCGACACCAGCAGAATATCGTCCTGAGCCGACACAGTGAACGCCGAAACAACCTCATCGCCCTCACGCAGGTTAATCGCAATCAGGCCGGCAGTACGGTTCGTATCGTAATCGCTCAGGCGGCTCTTCTTCACCATACCGCCGCGAGTAGCAAGCACCAGGTACTCAGCATCGTCGTAATTCTTCAGCTCCATGACCTGAGCAATATGCTCGCCGCCCTGGAACTCCAGCAGGTTCGCAATGTGCTGGCCCTTCGCGTCACGGCCAGCTTCCTGCAGCTCGTAACCCTTCGCACGGTACACGCGACCCAGGTTCGTGAAGAACAGAATCCAGCTGTGCGTAGTGGTCACAAAGAAATGCTCCACCACATCATCACCGCGCAGAGAGGCACCCTTAATACCCTTACCACCTCGGTGCTGGCTACGGTACTGATCACTGCGGGTGCGCTTAATGTAGCCGCCGCGAGTAATCGTAACCATGACCTCCTCCTCAGGGATGAGGTCCTCCATGGACATGTCACCGTTGTAGCCGTACATAATCTGGGTGCGACGCTCATCGCCGTAGCGATTCACAATCTCGCCCAGCTCCTCAGAGATAATCTCGCGCTGGCGAATCTCCGAGGCAATAATCGCGTTGTACTCAGCAATCATACGCATCAGCTCATCGTGGCGATCCTGAATCTTCTGACGCTCCAACGCAGCCAGACGACGCAGCTGCATGTTCAGAATTGCCTGGGCCTGAGCCTCATCAATCTGCAGGAACTCCATCAGGCTGCTACGCGCCTCATCAGCGGTGGGGGAGCGGCGAATCAAGGCGATAACCTCATCCAAAGCATCCAGAGCCTTCAGTAGGCCACGCAGGATGTGTGCCTCTTCCTCCGCCTGACGCAGACGGTAACGGGTACGACGAACGACAACGTCCATCTGGTGATCCACCCAGTGACGCACAAACGCGTCCAGGGACAGGGTACGCGGCACACCATCAACAATGGCGAGCATATTCGCGGAGAAGTTTTCCTGCAGCTGGGTGTGCTTGTACAGGTTGTTCAACACAACCTTCGGGGAAGCATCACGCTTGAGCACAATCACCAGACGCTGACCGGTACGACCCGACGTCTCATCGCGCAAATCCGCGATGCCGCTGACCTTACCGTCCTTGATGAGCTCAGCAATCTTAATTGCTAGGTTATCCGGGTTTGCCTGGTACGGCAGCTCGGTCACCACGAGACAGGTACGACCGTGGATTTCTTCCACGTTGACCACCGCGCGCATGGTAATGGAACCACGACCGGTACGGTACGCATCCTCAATGCCCTTGGTGCCCAGAATCTGTGCACCGGTGGGGAAGTCGGGGCCCTTAATGCGCGCCATCAGCGCGTTCAGCAGCTCATCATTGGTGGCGTGCGGGTTCTTCAGGAACCACTCCACACCCTCGGCAACCTCACGCAGGTTATGCGGCGGAATATTAGTCGCCATACCCACAGCAATACCCGAAGAACCGTTAACCAGCAGGTTCGGGATGCGTGAGGGTAGAACGGTAGGCTCCAGGGACTTGCCGTCGTAGTTGGGCTGGAAATCAACGGTGTCTTCGTTGATATCACGCACCATCTCCAAGGCAATGGGAGCCATCTTGGTCTCGGTGTATCGAGGCGCTGCAGCACCGTCATTACCCGGAGAGCCGAAGTTACCCTGACCCAGTGCCAGCGGATAACGCATAATCCAGCTCTGAATCAGACGCACCAGAGTGTCGTAGATAGCGCTGTCACCGTGGGGGTGGAACTGACCCATCACATCGCCGACCACGCGGGCGCATTTGTTGAAGGATCGGTCCGGACGGTAGCCGCCATCGTACATCGCGTAGATCACACGGCGGTGCACCGGCTTGAGGCCGTCACGCACATCCGGCAGGGCACGACCGATAATAACCGCCATCGCATAGTCCAGGTAGGAACGCTGCATTTCAGTCTGCAGGTCCACCTGCTCAATGTGACCGTGGTGGTCTACGCTTTCAGCACCACCATTGCTGACTACGTCAACCTCGGTGGTCTCATTCTGGTGTTCTTCGCTCATAACTTTCTCATTTGTTTATGCCCCATAGAGTCATATACCTCATTTGACATATGTCATATGGGGTATATACCCTTTCGGGCTAGATATCAAGGAAACGAATGTCCTTGGCGTTCTGTTGAATAAACTCACGGCGAGCTTCCACATCTTCACCCATCAGAACAGAGAAGATCTGGTCAGCAGCAGCTGCATCCTCCATCTTCACCTGCAACAGGGTGCGGCGTGCTGGGTCCATAGTGGTGTCCCACAGTTCGGTGTAGTCCATCTCGCCCAGACCCTTGTAACGCTGAATACCGTTATCCTTGGGCAGGCGCAGGTTCTTTGCGGCACCACGATCCAGAGCCTCATCACGCTCAGCGTCCGAGTATACATAGTCGTGCGGCGCATTCGACCACTTGATGCGGTACAGCGGCGGCTGAGCCAGGTACACGTATCCGGCCTCAATCAGCGGACGCATAAAGCGGAAGAGCAGAGTCAGCAGCAGAGTCGTAATGTGCTGACCGTCCACATCCGCATCCGCCATCAGAACAATCTTGTGGTAACGAGCCTTCTCAATATCGAAGTCATCACCAATACCGGTACCGAAAGCGGTAATCATCGCCTGAATTTCAGCATTCGACAGGGCACGATCTAGGCGAGCTCGCTCAACGTTCAGGATCTTACCGCGCAACGGCAGAATAGCCTGAGTATTCGGGTTACGACCCTGGACCGCCGAACCACCCGCAGAGTCACCCTCCACCAGGTAAATCTCAGAAATCGACGGATCTTTCGAGGAGCAGTCCTTGAGCTTACCGGGCATGGAGCTGGTTTCCAGCAGACCCTTACGGCGGGTCGTTTCGCGTGCCTTACGAGCTGCAATACGTGCCTGAGCGGCAGTGATTGCGCGGCGCACGATATCCTTAGCCACCGCGGGGTTACGGCCGAACCAGTCGCCGAGGTGATCATTCACCTCACGCTGGGTGAAGGACTTAGCCTCCGAGTTACCCAGCTTAGTCTTGGTCTGACCTTCGAACTGCGGCTCAGAAATCTTAATCGAAATCACCGCGGTCAGGCCCTCACGCACATCTTCACCGGTGAGGTTATCGTCCTTATCGCGCAGCAGCTTATTCTCACGCGCATAACGGTTCACCAGCGAGGTCAGAGCAGCACGGAAACCTTCTTCATGGGTACCGCCCTCATGGGTGTTAATCGTGTTCGCGTACGAGTAGACGGATTCCTTGTATGCACCGGTCCACTGCATTGCCACTTCCAGGCTCATATTGCGGTCGGTGTCTTCAGATTCGAAGGAGACAATCTCCTCGTTCACGATGGTCTTCGCACCTGCATTGAGGAAGTGCACATAGTCGAACAGGCCGTTGTCATAACGGTAGGTGACGGTCGTGAAACCCTCAGCATTCGCGCGCACGCGGTTGAGGGTATTCGCCTTCTCCTCGTCGGTAACCTCGTCACCAACGAACTTCTCGCGCTCATCAGTTAGGGTAATGGTCAACCCCTTGTTCAGGAACGCCATCTGCTGGAAACGTGCGCGCAGAGTCTCAAAGTCGAACTCAACAGTCTCGAAAATCTCAGGATCCGGGTAGAAGGTCTGGATAGTGCCGGTCTTATCGGAAGGCTCACCACGGCGCAGGGGGCCATCCGGCGCGCCACCGTTAGAGAAGGAGATATGCCATGCGTAGCCCTGACGGTGCACCTCGGTAATCACGCGGGTCGACAGTGCATTCACCACGGAGATACCCACACCGTGCAGACCGCCGGAGACCGAGTAGCCGCCGCCACCGAACTTACCACCGGCATGCAACACGGTCATAACAACCTCAACGGTGGACTTGCGCTCGGTGGGGTGTTCATCCACGGGAATACCGCGGCCATCATCCTTCACGCGGACAGAACCGTCAGCCTGAATGGTCACGTCAATTTCGGAGGCGTAGCCAGCGAGCGCCTCGTCAACCGAGTTATCTACGACCTCGTAGACCAGGTGGTGCAGACCGCGCTCAGTGGTCGAGCCAATGTACATGCCGGGGCGCTTGCGAACCGCTTCCAGACCTTCCAGCACGGTAATATCGGATGCACCGTATTCATGCTGCTGTTCAGATGCATTCTGTTCAGATGCCACGAGGCAGAACTCCTTGAGTAGATGATGCAACCGGCGAAGAAAAGTTACGGGTAGTTAAGAGCGGAGCCTAGAACGCCTCACAGAGGGCACAAGAAAGTGCCTATTACAACCCGTGCTGCCGGTAGTGCCCATAGGTGGGCACACTTTACGCATTGTCTCTTTTATTTTACCGAGCAAGAGAGCATAAAACCATCTGTATACGTCATTTATTGAGCTTTTTGAGGGCTATCACCAGCTCAAAAGCCCACAAAGGCGGTTTAGAGTGGTTCAACCCCCTCTTGAGGTAAGGGGGTACAGCTCACAGCCTCGTGGGGATTGCTGGCGCTTCTATAGCTTTCATGCCGTGTAAAAAAGGCTTATTTTGACCTAACACTGTTCAACCAGAAGGTGCCCGAGGGTCGGGGGCAATCAGAAGGCTACCCGTATGTGTCACGTACACCGCGCATGCCGGTAGCGCGCCGATAGCCTCGCTGATTCCAGTGTCCGTTATTCGGACCCAGTACTCGAACTTGAGCTACGATACCTTCACCCAGTTCGTGGCGGAATAGTTCAATGAGGTGCCCCTGCATCAGGCGCAGCTGAGTCGTCCAGGCGGTAGAGTCGCATTGGACTTCAACAATGGAGTTTTCGAAGCTGATCGGGCGGGTGTGCGCCGCGATTTCAGGGCCCACCAGCTCTGCCCAGCGAGCCAGCACACTAGAGACTGCCACGGGCTCTTTCCATCCGCGAGAACGCATCAGAGCACTGACGATACCACCGAGGGGTTTGGGATCGCGAGAGCTCTCTCCGGGGCCGCTATAGCCGCCCATAACGCGGGGGTCCCAGCCCTGCGCTCGCAGTGATTTCTTCTTCGAGGCGGTGCCGGACATGACCGCACCAAAATCGCGCATAATTTTATTCGCTGAGAAGACGTTCAGGGGCGCCTCGCCGCGTTCTTGAGCTGCCACTCGCATGCGGGTCAGCAGGGCGGAGGGGGCATCCACCTCGTCACGGTAGAACTCACCTACGCAGTCAACCTCGCGCGGATTTTGAGTCTCCACAAACTGCGATTCCGCGAATTCATCGAATGTTTCACGTGAAACATGGTTTTGGGGACGGGTGGGGTTACTCATTGCCGTCACTCTCCTCGAGCGCAGAATCGGTTGAGCTCGACCGTCCCGCAGAGTCAGTGACAGAGTCGGTGGCAGGATGCGCATACTCGGCGTGTCCCGCGGTCACCGACACCAGCCGGTAGTCGCCCAGCTCCTCCGGAATATCACTAAGTACCGCGCAGGTAATCAGCACCTGCTCCGCGCCAGCAACCATCGCACCCAGGCGGTGGCGGCGCGCAGAATCCAGCTCCGCAAACACATCATCAAGAATCAGAATCGGCGAAGAACCCACCGAGGAGTCATCCTCAACATGCACAAACCAGGACGCCAATTTCAGTGCCAGCGCAAAAGACCAGCTCTCCCCGTGCGAGGCAAAATGCTTCACCGGCATGCCGCCGAGAAGCAGGGTAATATCCTCACGGTGCGGACCCACCAGGGTCACGCCACGCTCAATCTCATCGCGCCTACGCTCCGCAAAACCACGCATCAAAGCCTCCTTGAGGTCCTCAATGCGCATCAGCGCCGCATGCTCGATTGAGCGCTCGCCCATGCTCGAAAAAACAGTCGACTCATAGTTGAACCCGACCTCTTTAGAGCCGTCCGTCAGCCCCGCATAGGCACGGCGAAGCTGCGGCAAAAAACGCTGCAGCAGACGAAAACGCGCAGAAAGCAGCTGGGCGCCCAGAGTCGACAGCTGCTCATCCCACACCAAGAGTGTGCTCAAAGCGTTCTCGTCCCGCGCCTTACGCTGCATGGATTTCAGCAGCGAATTACGCTGCCGCAAAATCCGCTCATACTCGCTACGGTAGCCGGCAACCACCGGACGCAAAGAGATAGCCAGCTCATCCACAAAACGACGACGACCCGCAGGATCCCCCTTCACCAATTGAAGATCCTCCGGAGAAAACAGCACCGTGCGGGCAATACCCAGCGCCTCCTTAGCACGCACCGGCGCGGCACGATTAATGCGCACCCGGTTACTCTGCCCCGGAGCAATCTCAAACTCAGTCACCGTCTGCTGCGAACCACGCACCGTACGGGTGCGAATATAAGCTCGCAAAGCGCCCATCCGCACCAGCGGCCCGTCATAACTTACACGGTGCGAAGATAGCGACGCTGCATAGTCGATCGCCTCAACAATGTTGGTTTTCCCCACACCATTCGAGCCCAGAAACACCGTAACTCCCGCCGAAAGAGGCAGACTCAGCAGAGCGTAGGTGCGGTAATCCAACAACGAAATATGGTCGATATACACCGGAAGCTCCTTTCACGGGGTTTCATACGCGGGTTCTTAGCTAGGGTTCTTATCTTAGGGCTTCACGGCACCCTGCTGGAAGGCACAGTGAGAGGTCACAATACTAGGTTTTTCCGCGCGGATGAGCACAGAAAAAACAGCGCAACCCCGCACATACTCGCGGCGCATGGGCGCCGAAAGACGTACGGGGCGGCAAAGGCTGGACCTAGTTCGACGGCAGGCGAACCGGCATCAGCAGGTAACGGTAGTTGCGGTCATCCTCAGCCAGAGGCTCGTTCTGACCGGAAATCACGGCGGGCTTCGGCGCATCGGTGAAGGAGAAACGAACAAACTCAGTACCGAAAACCTTCAAACCATCCGAGAGGTAGGCGGGGTTGTACGCAACGGTGATGTCATTACCGGACAGGTGCGCCTGCAGAGTCTCGGAAGCCTGAGCCTCATCACCGCGGCCGGCATCAATAGCAACCGAACCCTGAGTGAATTTCAGACGCAGGGGAGTGTTGCGCTCCGCCACGAGGGAGATACGTCGAGCAGCCTCAGCCAGATCGGAGGTGCGAACAACTGCGTGGATCGGGGTCTGCTCCGGGAACAGTGCGCGGATGTTGGGGTAGTCACCGTCCATCAGAACACTGGTGGTGCGGCGGGAGCCGGCAGTAAAGCCGATCAGCTCGCCGGCGGCGGGCAGAGCGATAGACAGTTCACCAGATCCGGAGAGGGTGCTACCGACCTCGGAGACGGTCTTAGCCTTCAGCAGCACAGCCGCCTGAACATCGGGGTTGACCGGGTTCCACTTAATTTCGCGCATTGCCAGGCGATAGCGGTCGGTGGCAAGCAGGGTCATGGTGTCGCCATTAATTTCTACGCGGATACCGGTCAGCAGCGGCAGGGTCTCATCTTTGGACACCGCAATCTGAACCTGCTTAACGGCTTCAGCGAACTCAGCACCGTCCACGGTACCGGAAATTTCGGGAAGCTCGGGAAGCTCGGGGTAGTCCACGACCGGCATGCCAGCCAGCTGGAAGTTAGCGGAACGGCAGTGAATACGAATAACGGACTCATCTGCAGTGAACTCGACGGGCGAGTTCGGCAAAGAACGGCAAATTTCTGCCAGGATTTTGCCGGGAACCAGGCAAACGCCTTCTACTTCAACATCGGCTGCAATGACCTGACGGGCGCTGGTCTCGTGATCGAAGCTTGCGATGCTAACCTCACCTGCGGAGGCGGTAATCAGCAGACCGTTGAGTACGGGGGAGGTGGGACGCAACGGAAGTGAGCGTGCCGTCCAGCCGACTGCTTCGGCAAGGACATCGCGTTCAACGGTGAATTTCATCGAGAAGGCGCCTTTCACGGAATTAGATAGTAGTTTTTGGGCGCACGTAAAACTTTGGACGATAGAGCCGGAAATACCGCGTGCTCTGATGCGCAGTGAATCTTCCGCGCGCGCGTCTATCCATCCTACCGGATTTTGTAATTACACAGAGACTCGAAGGTCAATCCTGTAGTGAAAAATTGGGTGGGGTAAGGCATTAAGGGCCGCTGTATTTTTGTAATTACAAAGATAGGTGGAAGATGCAGTGAATCCAGTCGAAAAAAGATTCGAACTAGATGATGATTCAGTGTTGGTTTCTTATGCAAACCCAAGCTCAGAGATAGCATGCAGCGATCAATCCAAATCCGCAAAAATCTACGATTTTCAGTAGGGACACATAGAAAAACCTGAACCAACCCGGTTTGCTGAGCAGAACGACTTGTTATGGGGAGGATTTTTTCTTTAAGTATAGTAGTATTGTTAACGCTTGTGGAAACGGTGGAAAACCCCTTCCTTGCCTGCAATGACACGGAAGTAGCCTGTGGACATTAAGTGGAAGAATCCACTCAGTGCTGAGGATGCATTGTGTATGGATATTTATACATTTTCTCAATTCCACACCTTTTGAATATTCATGCACTTAACGTCCACACGAATGCATGAGTTAAAGCACAGCTTATCCACACCCCGAAAATCCACTTTTTCGAGTCACTAAAATCCTTGAATCCAGCGTGAATGCTCGCCCGGAATCCCATAAAACATCTAGTCGAGGCGTAAAATAAGCTACGGAACGGGGAGAAAAGCACATTTAGCCGGCGGCGCGCTGCTCCTGGCGGATCAAATTCGTCAGTTCAGTCACCTGGTTGAAAATTGTCTGACGTTCAGCCATCTGTGCGCTCACCTTACGCACCGCGTGCATCACCGTCGTATGGTCGCGGCCACCCAAATCGTTGCCAATACGCGGTAGAGACATCTCGGTCAGCTCACGCAGAAGATACATCGCCACCTGACGCGCATTCGTGAGTGTACGGGTGCGAGACTTCGACTGCATATCCTCAATGGAGACATCAAAATACTTCGCCACCGTCGCCAAAACCAGTGCTGATGTAATCTCCGCGCCACCGGTATCAGAGAGCAAATCCTTCAGATAAGTCTCAGCCTCAGCCAGGGTAATGGGCTCCGGCGGCTTCTTCATCGAGGCGGCAGCGCTCGCACGAATTAGCGCGCCCTCCAACTCGCGAATATTGGCCGTGACATGGGACGCAATGTATTCCATGACGTCATCGCGCACCGGCAAAATCTCGTTCTGAGCCTTCTTCCGCAGAATCGCGATACGAGTCTCCAGCTCCGGAGGCTGCACATCCACATTCAGGCCTGAACCGAACCGTGAACGCATACGCTCAGCAAAACCGGTCAGCTGCTTCGGCGGCAAATCAGAGGTAATCACGATCTGCTTCTGGTGGTTATACAGGGCGTTAAACGTATGGAAGAACTCTTCCATCGTCGCCTCTTTACCCGCCAAAAACTGGATATCGTCAATCAGCAGAACATCGACATTGCGGTAAATCTGCTTGAACGACGAACCCTCATCGTCACGAATCGAGTTAATGAAGTCATTCGTGAACTCCTCAGAATTCACGTAGCGCACCCGCAAATTCGGGTACAGATACTTGGTGTAGTGGCCGATCGCGTGCAGCAGGTGGGTCTTACCCAGACCCGAACCGCCGTAGATGAACAGCGGGTTGTAGACAATGCCGGGTTGCTCCGCCACTGCGAAAGCGCTTGCGTGCGCAAAGCGGTTGGACTGACCAATCACGAAGGTGTCGAAGGTGTAATTCGGGTTCAGTCGGGCAGAGCTATCCCAAGTCGGCGCGTTTTCCGGGTCTTCATGCGGATGCACCTGCTGAGCCTCCGGTACCGCCGGGGCGTCCGGAACGAAAGAAGGTGTCGGGTATTCGCGAGGAGATGGCGCCTCAACAGGAGCTGTCGGAGCGGGCTGCTGTACGGAGGGGAATCCGGCACGCTCCGCCTCCAAAGCATGCATAGAGGGGCGGGTGACCTGCTCATCAGCGGGCACCTCGTAGTGGTCCGGACCCGGATGCGGCTCCGTGTAGTACTCAAAGGCACGCGAGCCAGCGGGCGTCTCGGGATGCACAGAAGCCGTCGTTATCGAAGGGGTTGGCTGGTGCTCAACAGGAACCTCACGCTCACCCTGGAAAACGTCCTGACTTGCAGGTTCAACCGGAAGCATCGACTCATTCACATCGAAAAGCGCGGTGGTTGAGGGGCCAAAAGCCTCGTGCAGAGCCGCACGGAACGAAGCACTAATCTGTTCCTCGAAGACTGCACGGGTCAGCTTATTCGGCACCTCAATGATGAGACGAGAAGAACCCATCAGACCCTGAGGCTGCGCAAGATTCACGAAACCACGCTGACGTGCCGTCACTGCCGGATCAGCGGCAAGAATAGAGATCAGATGCGCCCAGCGCGCCTGAAGGGAGTCGGTCATGGAATTCTTTACTTTCACTCGATGTGAAGCGGTGGTTCAGTAAAGAAAATCATGCCGGAAACCACCGCGAGGTCATTAAGATTCTACCCGCTTAATGCACAGGGGAGGAAAGTTATCCACAAGAGTTTTCCACACGGTGGAAAACTTGTAATTACAGAGGTGGATAAGTAGTTGGAATTGAGCGTGTAGCAAGGCTTCTTCCTTGATATTTAGCGGAACAGCCTGGTGATGCATGGGTGTGGATAACTCACTAATAATAGAAGGGCTGGATGAGATATACACCGTGGTGGATATTGTGTCGCCGTAAATATCCTCAGATTTGCACCCCATGAGCTAGTAGTGTCTCCGCATCCTTAATACCCACTGAAACCCCCGCCTCCTCAGAACAAACGAGCCTGGAATCACGCGGAAAAAAGCGTCAAGAACTTGATTTACGCCCTCCACTCTTCTAAAGTTGTGCTGTTGTGTGTGCACCGTCTACTGCGAATAGTCGCGGTACCCCCGTGCACCAAGAAGCGTACGGTTCCGATACCTGTGAGGGCACGAACCGCAAAAAATCAAGGAGACAAAGTATGAGCAAGCGTACTTTCCAGCCGAACAACCGCCGTCGCGCTAAGAAGCACGGCTTCCGTCTGCGTATGCGTACCCGTGCAGGCCGCGCGATTCTGTCGAGCCGCCGCGGTAAGGGCCGCGCAAAGCTCTCGGCCTAATCACGGCATATAGTTCGCCCGCCGATGCACACGCATCGGCGGGCGAACTATCATTAAGCGTGAAATACATGCGGAGATTAGCTCACCACAAGAGCCGAATCTCCCACACTACGTAAAGGGGAACACGTGCTGCCTCAACGGCACCGTATGCGCACCAGCGCTGAATTCTCCCACGCCTTCCGTTCCGGCATCCGTACAGGACGTCGGAACATCCTTATATCTACGGCGAAAAATCCTGGAAAAACAACCCAGGTAGGTTTTATTGTGTCGAAGGCGGTGGGCAACGCAGTCACACGCAATCTGGTCAAACGCCGGTTGCGTGAACTTGCTGCGTTCACCTGCGCCGCGCATCCGGAAGGCTACGCCATCGCGGTGCGAGCGCTTCCCGCCTCCGCGAGCGCCAGCTGGGATCAGCTGCGGCGTGATTACGAATCGGCACTCGAGGCTGCTTTCGCTAAGCTCGACCTGCCTCAGAGTAAGGAGAAGCCGTGAGTCGTCCCCAGCGTAAGCGCTGTGAAGAACGCTTCCACGCGCATAACAGCGGCACCTATAGCGCCTCTGCCGAGATTCTGGGCCCCGACGAGTTGCTGGCTCTAGCACCTAACGAATTCGTGAGGGCTGAAACTTTCCTACAGGCACTCTACGTTCTACCGCAGAACCTGCTGATTGCGTGTATGAAGGCCTACCGCAAGGTCGTCTCCCCCCTCTATGGGGATGTGTGCCGCTACTACCCGACCTGCTCAGCCTACGCCCTGGAGGCGCTGACTACCCACGGCGCGATGCGCGGGCTTTCCCTGACGGTGCGCCGTATTCTGCGGTGTGTTCCCTGGGCGACCGGAGGTATCGACCCAGTTCCGGAGGGGAAGCGTACTTTCGCTCCCGGAGCAGAACCGAAAATTATTCTGCTCAACCACCCCCATCTTTATAACCCTCACACCGGCGGTGACGCCTGCCCTGAGTAGGCGGTGCCTCCCACACAATGACTTAGCCGAGTCCTTAAGGAGTATTCCCGCGTGAATATTTTTGATTTGATTCTTTGGCCGTTTAAATGGATCGTCTCCGTGGTCCTATGGCTGTTCCACACTCTTTTCACCTCGCTGGGCATGGACCCGGCTTCCGGTCTGACTTGGGTTCTGTGCATTATCTTCCTGACCCTGGTGATGCGTACCCTGACCATTCCGCTGTTCGTCAAGCAGATTAAGGCTATGCGCGGTATGACCGCGATGCAGGGCGATATGGCGAAGCTGCAGGAGAAGTACAAGGGTAAGAAGGACCAGCTCTCCCGCCAGGCTATGGCTCAGGAGCAGATGGAAATGTACCGTAAGCACGGTACGAACCCCTTCGCTTCCTGCTTGCCGATTCTGGCGCAGATGCCGATTTTCTTCGGTCTGTACCAGGTTCTGATGGGTATTCCCAACGCGGCGCAGCACAATGAGAGCCTGCTGATGCTGCCGGCTGACCTGGTTTCTCAGTTCAATGGCTCGCAGATTTTTGGTGCGCAGCTGTTCGCGACCATGCTGCACCCGGGTGCTGGTGACGCTACCGCTACTGTCGTTCAGGCTGTCATCATGATTGTTCTGATGAGTGCGACCCAGTTCTACATTCAGAAGCAACTGAGTGTGAAGAACATGTCAGAGGCGGCTCTGAACTCTCCGATGTTCCGTCAGCAGCAGATGATCATGTACATCTTCCCGATCATTTTCGCTGTCTCCGGTATTAACTTCCCGCTGGGTGTTATGTACTACTGGACTGTTTCGAACATCTGGTCGCTGGGCCAGCAGTGGTGGGTTATCCGCAATAACCCGACCCCCGGTTCTCAGGCTGAGCGTGAGCTGAATGCCCGCCGGGCAGCGAAGGGCCTGCCCCCGATTGGTAAGACCCGTGAGCAGCACGAGAAGGACTTGCAGGAGGCTCGTGAGCGTGCCGCAGCTGGTCAGCGTCAGCAACCGGTTGGTAAGAAGCGCCAGAAGCAGCAACGCAATAAGCAAAACGGAAAGAAATAGTTTCTTTCCTTGACTCGGGCCGGGTTCTCGCCGTTGTTGGCGCGGGCCCGGCACCGTGTATGAGATACTTTTTACCCCTATGACACCCCTCCTAATACCCCGAGGACAATCGTGACTGAAGCTATGGAATATGAGGACGAGCAGCTCGTTGAGGAGCAGCTTGTAGAGGAGCCCCTTGAGGGCGAAGTAGACGATTTTGAGGACATCGACGAGGAAGGTGATATTGCCGCTGACTACCTCGAAGAGCTTCTTGATATTGTCGATATGGATGGCGACATCGATATTGAGGTGCGCAATAACCGCATCTACCTGTCGGTCGTCAATGAGGATGATGACAATGAGGAACTGCGCCACCTGGTTGGTCGCCACGGCGAGGTTCTGGAGGCTTTGCAGGAGCTGGTGCGTCTCTCAGTCCTGGCTGGTAACGGCACCCGTTCCCGCCTGATCCTGGACATTGCTGGTTATCGTGCTGAGCGTCGTGAGCAGCTGGAGAAGCTTGCCGCTGACGCGATTGAGAAGGTGCGCGCTACCGGTCGTGATGAGCACATGAAGCCGCTGAGTGCGTATGAGCGTAAGGTGGTCCACGATGTGGTGGCTGCCGCTGGCTTGTACAGTGAGTCTGAGGGCGAAGGCCCCCGTCGTCACGTGGTGATTTCTCTTCCCGAGGCAGGAGCCTAGTATGGAGACTTCGATGATTACTCTCAACGAGAGTGAGCGCGCCGCAGCGGAGACTGTGTTCGGTGAGCGCCTGCCTTTGGCGGAGCGTTACGTGCAGCACCTGGCGACGACCGGTATTGAGCGTGGTCTGATTGGCCCGCGTGAGGTGCCGCGCCTATGGGCTCGCCACGTGCTGAACTGTGCCGTGGTGCAGGAGTACATCGCACTGAACGCGTCGGTGGCTGATGTTGGCTCTGGTGCCGGCCTGCCCGGTCTGTGTCTGGCGATTGCCCGCCCGGATTTGAAGCTGACCCTGATTGAACCTCTGGAGCGCCGCGTGATTTGGCTGAATGAGGTTGTTGAGGATCTGGGGCTGGAGAACGTGATCGTGCTGCGCTCGCGTGCTGAGCAGGCTGTGGGTGCTGTGGAGGCCGATGTGGTGACTGCGCGTGCTGTGTCCGCTCTGGTGGGTCTGCTGGACATCACTCTGCCGATTCTGCGCGGCACCGGTGAGCTGCTGGCTCTGAAGGGTCGTAGTGCCGCGGAGGAGATTACTAAGGCAAAGAAGAAGCTGAACCGTTACGGTGCGCGTGAGACCGAGATCCTCACCGCCGGCGGTGATCTGCTGGAAGAGCCGACGACGGTGGTTCGAGTTCGCCTCTAAAGGTTTCGTCCTGAGTGGGCGGTGCCGCAATGAGCTGGTGAATATACTGGCTTACGCGGTGCCGCCCATTTTTGTGCGCCTACTTGCCGGGTGCGCGCAGCAATTGCATCTGTAGAGTACATAGAATGACCTCTCGCGTGGAGTATTGACCTGATGCCGGGTACCCTTAAGGAAGGACTGAAACCTTAGACTCTTCTATATCAAAGCCTGCTGGTTCACCAAGGGCCCCGAACCCTTCACAAACCATTCAGGTATCACTAATGTTTCACGTGAAACACTGCAGGCTTCATTACCTCACGGAGTATGTTTCACGTGAAACATGCTGAGATGAGTGAATGGTGGGGGAGCGGAGGTTGAATCCTCCTTGCGTACACATATCGCAGAGTGTTGCCACACGCGAGGCATTAGAAGAAGTATCACCGTAGACGCACCACCCGAATTATGGAAGGCACCCGATGACTCCTCAAGCTCAGAAATCTGTTGCAGATTTGCTCCCCAAGCCTGTGCATACGCGTGTCTTCACCGTGTCGAACCAGAAGGGCGGCGTGGGTAAAACCAGTACTGCAGTGAACCTCGCAGCTGCACTCGCGGAGGCTGGTCTCAACGTCCTGGTGATCGATAACGACCCGCAGGGTAACGCCTCAACCGCACTGGGTATTGAGCACGGCGTGGATGTTCTCAGTGTCTACAATGTCCTGATTGAGGATAAGCCGCTTTCTGAAATTGTTCAGGAATGTCCCGATATGCCCGGCCTGTTCTGTGCCCCCGCCAATATCGACCTCGCTGGCGCGGAGATTGAGCTGGTCTCTCTGGTCGCACGTGAGACTCGCCTCAAGAACGCCCTGATGGACTACACTGAATGGCGCGAGAAGCAGGGTATGGAGCGTCTAGACTATGTCTTCATCGATTGCCCGCCGAGCCTCGGCCTGCTGACCGTCAACGCCTTCGTCGCGGCAGAAGAGATTCTGATTCCGATTCAGTGCGAGTACTACGCACTGGAAGGCCTGAGCCAGCTGCTGAAGAATATTCAGATGATTCAGAAGCACCTGAACTCTAAGCTGCGCATCAGCACGATCCTGCTGACCATGTACGATGCCCGTACCAACTTGGCGTTCCAGGTGGCAGAGGAGGTGCGCGAGCACTTCCCGGAGGAGACTCTGAGCGTGAAGATTCCTCGCTCGGTTCGTATTTCTGAGGCTCCCAGCTATCAGCAGACCGTCATCACCTACGATTCTTCGTCGACTGGTGCACGCGCTTACCGCGAGGCGGCACAGGAACTCTCACGCCGATTTGCATAATCTAAATCTTTTGAAATGAGCCTTTTTGAAGTGTCTATTGATGATTCAAAAGGGTTCATTTTGTGCGGTATTTTCTGGGTTAAACCCAAGAAAACATCCTTAAAGAATTAATTATCAGGAATAATTCGGATTATGTGCTGTGCAGTTTTCTCTCCTGCTTTCGAGTGCTTATTTCGTTTACACTAGATGAAGAAGAAAAAATGAGCGGGCTCGTCCGGGAGTCCTAAGGAGTAACGATGGCTGAAAAGCGACGCGGCTTGGGTCGTGGCCTGGGGGCGCTGATCCCTCAGAGTACGAAGAATTCTGGTAATGCTGAGGCGAAGGCATCTGAAAAGACTGCACCCAAGAAAGCATCTACTCCGATTGAAGAGCCGATGAGTGATGGCCTCTTCGAAATGGCTCATGAGGCCAAGCCGGAGAAGCAGCGCAAGAGTGCTAAAGCTGAGTCTGTAGAAGATAAGCCTGCTGAAGCTGTACCTGCTCAGGAAAAGCCTGTTGAAGTTCAGAGGGTAGAGGAGAAGGTCGAAGCTCCCGCCTCCTCGCAGAATGTTTCACGTGAAACATTGAAGAAGAAATCCCGTGTGGACATGGGTGCGGCACTGCGCAATACCACCCTGACTCGCCGTCCGGTGGACTTCTTCTTTGGTGAAGATGTTTCCACCCCGCAGTCTGCTTCCGAAGAGCGGGGCGGTCTGGTCCCGGTTCCCGGCGCCCAGTTTGCTGAGCTGAATGTTCGTGATATTCACCCCAACCGCAAGCAGCCCCGCACCGATTTTGATGAGCAGGATATGGAAGAGCTCATACATTCGGTACGTGAGATTGGCGTTCTACAGCCGATTGTCGTGCGTCCCTCGCGTGAAAACGGTGCTGAAAAGTATGAACTGGTCATGGGTGAGCGCCGCTGGCGTGCAACCCAGGCAGCTGGCCTGAGCACCATCCCGGCGATTGTTCGTGAGACTGAAGACGGCGATCTGCTCCGTGACGCCCTGCTGGAGAACCTGCACCGCAGTCAGCTGAACCCCATTGAAGAAGCGGCGGCGTACCAGCAGCTCATGGAGGAGTTTGACACTACTCAGGAGCAGCTGGCTAAGCGCATTGGTCGTTCTCGCCCCCAGATTTCAAATACGATTCGTCTGCTGAAGCTGCCAGCTCTGGTGCAGCGTCGCGTTGCGGCGGGTATTCTTTCTGCCGGTCACGCTCGTGCCCTGCTGTCTCTGACAGACCAGGCTCAGATTGAGACTCTCGCACAGAAGATTGTGAATGAGGGACTGTCGGTTCGTGCAACCGAGGAGCTGGTGAACCACGCATCCGGCACTGCAGAGGTGAAAGAACGTAAGACTCCTCAACCCCAGAAGCACCGTGAGCGTCTGGACTATATTGCGGAGGCTTTCGCTGATAAGCTCGATACTTCGGTGAAGATTTCGCTGGGGGCCCGCAAGGGTAAGATGACCATCGAGTTCGCGAATGTCGAGGACTTGAACCGCATTATCCGCGTTTTGGATTCTGATTTCTCGGGCTAAATTTTCGCATAAAAAATATTTAACAACTGATATCAGTTGTATATATAAAAACCCTCGGTGATGTTTCACGTGAAACATCACCGAGGGTTTTTCTCTAGATTCTCGAAAGATTAGCCCAGGTGCTCGGAGAACTCGGCCAGCAGAGCGGACTTCGTCTTAGCACCTACGGTCTTCTTGACCACCTCGCCACCCTTGAAAAGGTAGATGGCAGGAATAGAGGTAATGCCGTACTTCATGGCGGTATCGCCATTTGCTTCAACATCCACCTTGACCACATCGACCTGACCGGCGTACTCACCAGCAATCTCGTCGATCACGGGGCCAACCATGCGGCAGGGGCCACACCATTCAGCCCAGAAGTCTACGATAACGGGCTTGTCGTTCTTCAGAACCAGTTCGTCAAAAGTAGTATCAGTTGCCTGCTGTGCACTGCTCACGGAGTGCTCCTTTCTGACACGGGGCGGATTCCCCTGCGAGTAATACGAATAGTTTAGAGGTTTTCGAGGTAGTGCTGCGCGTCCAGAGCGGCAACAGCACCGGAACCAGCGGCAATAATTGCCTGGCGGTAGGTCGGGTCAATTACGTCACCGGCAGCAAAAATGCCGGGAACGGAAGTCTTCGACGAACGACCCTGAACTGCGATGGTGTGGTTCTCGGTAATCTCCAGCTGGTCACGTACCAGTTCCACGCGAGGGTCGGATCCAATAGCGATGAACAGACCCTGAACGGCCAGCTGACGCTCAGAACCGTCCTTGGTGTTGGTCAGAGTAATCGACTCGAGGTTGTTCTCACCGTGAACGGCAGTGACAGCCGAGTCCCAGACAACCTCAATCTTCGGGTTGTTGAAAGCGCGGGTCTGCATGATTTCCGAAGCACGGAAAGAATCACGACGGTGCACCAGGTACACCTTGGAGGCGAAGGTCGTCAGGAACAGTGCCTCCTCCAGTGCAGAGTCGCCACCACCGACCACTGCGATTTCCTTGTCCTTGAAGAAGAAGCCATCGCAGGTTGCGCACCAGGAGACGCCGTAACCGGAGAGTCGATCTTCGCCCTCGATGTTGAGCTTACGAACCTGAGAACCGGTGGTCATGATGACGGTCTTCGCCAGGTGAACAGCACCATCTGCGGTGTAGACCTTCTTCACGTCGCCGGTGAGCTCGACCTTTTCCACGTCCTGGTAGCGGATGTCCGTACCGAAACGCTCAGCCTGCTGGCCAATGTTCTCCATCAGCTCGGGGCCCTGGATACCCTGAATGAAACCGGGGAAGTTCTCCACCTCGGTGGTATTCATGAGGGAGCCGCCGGGTGCCAGAGAGCTGGCGAAGAGGACGGGCTTCAGCTCGGCGCGTGCCGCGTAGATTGCCGCGGTGTAGCCCGCGGGGCCGGAGCCCACAATAATGACGTTGTGGACGGTTGCGTCGGCCTCAACCTCGGCAGTCGGTGCCGCTTCGGTGGCGGGTGCGGATGCCAGGTTCAGGTTGCCCAGGGCGGCGCCTCCGAAGAGGCCTCCCAGATTCTCAGTCATCGGATATGTCTTTCCCTTGTAGGTCTTTCGTTATGCCCCTATAACAGGGCTTTATCCTCGATTATTCCATTTTTGGGGGACCCTTATCCAGATACTCCGCGCACTGTGAATCTTTGAGTAGCGGCCCTGCCATAAAGAGTCATAAATGGACATCAAAAAGGGCGGGGTTTCCGAACTGTTGAGTTCAGAAACCCCGCCCTTATGTCTGGGGTGCGAGCGCCCTGTCGGCGTCGCGTTATGGGTTGATTAGTCCACCTTGATTTCGTTGATGCGCAGACCGTAATTCCAAGTTCCAATCGGCAGGGTGAGGCGGGGTAGTTCGTTGACCACGATGATCACGTAGGCGCCCTTTTCAATGCTCTGCTTGGAGGTGTCCAGGGTGACGACTGCATCCTTGCCTTCAAAGGTGCCCTTGCCGACCTCAACCGCGCCGTTTAGGGATGCGGAGCTATTGGTGTAGACGGTGAAGGAGCCGCCGACGCCGGTGTTCTGCTGGATGGTCAGCTTGGAGACTACGGTGGGGGTCTGCAGCTTCAGCGCCAGACCGAATTCCTTGATGGTGCCGGCGTAGTTGGCGGTGCCGAAGCCGTAGCTGATCCATGCGGTGTTGGCGTTACCGTCGGTCAGGTGGGGGATGAGGGTGTCCATGTCGTTCATGAACGTGGGGTTCGAGGGCGCGAAACGAGCCACGGATGCGATTTTAGCCGGGTCGTTTGATGCCTTAGCGGTTGGGGATGCCGATGCGCTGGCGCCTGCCGCAGCCGATTCGGATGCCGAGGCGGGAGACTTGGGGGTGTGTGGTGCGGCTGTCTGGTTGGAGCCGATTGCACCCAGGGAGGTGAGGATACTGCCTGCGACAATGACGAGTAGCAGGACTGCTGCCAGGGCGACTGCCCAGGTACCGCGGCTGCCGTCTTCTTCGTCTTCGTCATCTTCGTAGATGCTGGTGGGCTCGGAGTATGCGGTCACTGCCGCACCGCCGGATGATCTCCAGTTCTTGGCGGCGGTGATGCTCTCCTGGTTAGCGGCGGAGGAAGAGACCTTCTCGTAGGTGTTGGGGGAGCTGCTGCTCTCGAAGTCACCGAAGATTTCGGTGCCCAGTGCGTCTTCTGCGTTGGAGAGTGCGTGGTTTTCGATCAGCAGGGTGTCCAGCAGGGTGTCGGGGCGGGTGTGGGAGGTGACGAGGTAGCGGCTACCTTCGGGGGTGATGCCCAGGTCGAGGATTTGGATGTTGCCGCGTGCGTTGGTTGCGAGCGCGCGGGAGTTTGCTTCCAGCAGTGCGCTGCGGCTGGGCGATGCGATGACGACCGAGACCTTACGGTTGAGAACCTGGTCGGTGCCTTCAAGCACCATGTCGGATTCTGCCGTAATAATGATGTGTGTGGTGATCTCGTAGCGGCCTCCGAGGACCGATCCGACCGGAAACTGTTGCGACAACGTGTTCTCCCGAGGTGGTTTCATAGTGCCTGCCGTGTGGCGGGCCCTGACTATTAGATTCTACCCGGCATTGAAGGATACCGGGGCTGAGTGATAGTTTGTTGCGTTCGGGTGGTTGCCTATGTCCTCTGCGGGCCCTGGTGTGGGGTGCGGTGGGTACACGGACAGCTACCCTGGTTGGGCGTTGTGTGCTGCCTTAGCGGCGGGCAAAATGCTCAAGTTTCGAGGTTAGGGGTGCCAGTAGTGCGTTGGCTTCCTTGACGCGGAAGATTTGTATGCCGGCGAGGTATGCGAGGCCCATGACGGTGCCGCATACGGCGAGGGTGATGATTGCGGTGAGCTTGGATGCCCAGGCAAATCCGTCGAGCTGGTAGCCGCCGAGCAGCCAGAGTGCAATGGCCGTGATGCCTCCGGCGAAGAGGGAGGCGAGGGTTGTGCGGGCGTAAGTGCTGACGATGCCGCGCTGGCCGTAGTAGCCGAGGCGGCGGCGGACCATGTGGTGGCTGATGAACATGATCAGGATGTTGTGCACCGGGTAGATGAAGGCGAGCATGTACACGGTGTACTGTGCGTTGAGCAGGGATGCTGCGAAGCTCATGATGACCATGATGATGGCGGAGTACACCTGGATGCGGAAGGGGGTGCGTGCGTCTTCGCGGGCGTAGAGCACGCGGCTGTAGAGATAGTTGATGGTGAGGGTGGGGGTGCCGAGTGCGGTGATGACGATGAGCTTGGCGATGATGGTTGCTGCGATGGGGTCGCCGCCGCTGAAGAGCACTGCGATGGGCCCTGCCAGGACCATGAGCGCGACCATGCAGAAGACGGTGGCTACGGCTGCGTTGCGCAGGCCATGGGAGAGTGCGTAGATGACGCTGTCGCTGTCGTCGGCGATGGCGGAGGCGCTCATGCGGTTGAAGAGCACGGTGGCGATGGAGATGCCGATGACGCCGTGTGGGAGCATGTACAGCATGGAGGCGTAGTTGAGTGCCTGCAGGCCGGGGATTTGGATGCCGAGGGTGGCGTAGTGTTCGCGCTGACCGACGATGCCTGCGGCGACCTTGGTCATGTAGAGGAATGCGAGGTTGGAGATGATACCGGAAGCGAGGGTCCATGCGGCGAGCTTGGAGGCTGCGCGCAGGCCGATACCTCGCCACGCGAAGTCGGGCTTGAGGCGCAGGCCGAGCTTGCGTAGGGGGATGAACAGGACGAGCGCCTGCATGATGACGCCGAAGGTGGAGGAGCCGGCGAGCACAAGGGTCTGTGCATTGGTCCAATTGTCTACGGTGTGGATAGGGTTGGGGTTGGGGGTCTGTGCGCCGAAGATGAAGATGAACAGGAATAGTGACAGGATGGTGATGACATTATTGAGTACGGGTGACCACATGTAGGCGCCGAATGCGTCTTTGGCATTGAGGACCTGTCCGATGACGGTGTAGAGACCGTAGAAGAAGATTTGGGGTAGGCACCAGAGGGAGAAGATGAAGCCGAGCTGTCGTTGTTCGGGGCTCCAGCCTGAGCCCATGATGCTGATGATGGGCCAGGCGCAGGCGACGGTGATGAGGGTGATGAGGCCGATTGCGGTGATGGTGAGGGTGACGAGTTTGGAGATGTATTGTGCGCCGCTGTCTTGTGCTTTGGCCGCTTTGATGATTTGCGGTACGAGGACTGCGTTGAACACGCCGCCTGCTACGAGGACATAGATGAGGTTGGGCAGGGTGTTGGCGGTTTCGAAGACGTCGCCGACGGTTGAGAGTGAGCCGATGGCTACGGTGAGCAGGATGGTCTTGACGAATCCGAGGATGCGCGAGACGAGGGTGCCAGCTGCCATGATTGCGCTTGAGCGGGCGTCGTTACGTGCCACGTAGGTCTCTCCTGTGTCGGCGGGTGATTGCTTCTTTTATTTTTGGGCTCTTCGGCGGGTGTTTAGAGCTGGGTGGTGATGTATTCGCGCGCACTGCGGGCTATGTGTTGCTCGTTGGCGAATGAGAGGCGGGTGGGTAGCTCTCCGAGGGGAACCCAGGCGACGTCGATTGCTTCGTGGTCGGGGTCGTTGTCGATGCTGAGTTCGCCGCCGGTTGCTGCGAAGAGGTAGTGGTGCACGGTTTTGTGGATGCGCGTGCCGTTGGATGTGAACCAGTAGGCGATGGTGCCGAGGGAGGCTACGGGGTAGCCGGTGATTCCGGTTTCTTCGCTGATTTCGCGTTGTGCGGCTTCGACGGTGGTTTCGCCGTGTTCGATGTGGCCTTTGGGGAGGCACCATTCGCGTTGGCCGTTGCGGTTGATGCGGGCGATAATGGCTACGGGTAGCTGTTCGGGTCGGTCGAAGTCGATGATGAGCCCGCCTGCAGAGACTTCTTCAGGGGCGGGTACCGCTCGCACGGGCGCGGTGAAGCGCGTTTTGGGGGCGCGGGGTACGGGAATGCTCATGGTTCTACCTTAACTGATAGGCTGAGGTTTTTGTGTCTCGGTTTGGGGTGAGATAGCTGTCTTTGATGGGGTGTTGTGGGTGTGGGGTGGGCGCATGGGTGGTTTTTCTGGCACGATTAAAGGATTATGTCGCTGATTATTGATGTTGTGTCGAAGTACCCGGATGCCGCCGAGCTGGGAGAACTGTACCGTGCAGAGGGTTTTGAGCTGTACTTGGTGGGCGGTATTGTCCGCGATAATCTGCGGGTTGAGGATGGTCTCTTCACCGATTTTGATTTGACGACGGATGCTACTCCTGAGCAGAGCGAGCAGATTCTACGTGGGTGGGGTGAACATACATGGGATATCGGCAAGGAGTACGGCACGATTAGTGCGCGTAAGAATGGCGTGGTGTATGAGGTGACCACGTACCGTGCTGAGGTGTATGTTTCGGATTCGCGTAAGCCGACGGTTGAGTTCGGTACGGATTTGAGCGCTGATTTGGTGCGTCGTGATTTCACGATTAATGCGATGGCGGCGGCTTTGCCCAGTGGTGAGGTTGTTGACTTGTTTGGTGGCGTTGAGGATTTGCGTGCGGGTGTTTTGCGTACTCCGCGCTCGCCGGAGGAGTCTTTTTCTGAGGATCCGCTACGTATGATGCGTGCGGCTCGTTTTGCTGCGCGTTTTAATCTTGAGGTTGCCCCGGAGGTTTTCGAGGCGATGCGCGAGATGGCTGGCCGTATTGAGATTATTTCGGCTGAGCGTGTACGTGATGAGCTGGTGAAGCTGATTGAGGCGGATTATCCGCGGGTGGGTTTGAACCTGCTGGTGGATACGGGTCTGGCGGATTATGTGTTGCCGGAGCTTCCTGCTTTGCGTATGGAGATTGATCCTGAGCATCACCATAAGGATGTGTATGAGCATTCGTTGAAAGTGATGGAGCAGGCGATGGAGAAGGAGACGGGTGAGGATGGTCCGTGTCCGGCTCCTGATTTTATTCTGCGTTTTGCGGCCTTGATGCACGATATTGGTAAGCCGAAGACTCGTAAGTTTGAGAAAGACGGTTCTGTCTCGTTCCTGCACCATGAGGTGGTGGGCGCGAAGATGGTGAAGAAGCGTATGCGTGCGCTACGTTTTGATAATGACACGATTAAGGCTGTGGCTCGTCTGGTGGAACTGCATATGCGGTTCTATGGTTACCGCGAGTCAGGTTGGACTGATTCTGCGGTGCGCCGCTATGTGCGTGATGCTGGCGATCAGTTGGAGCGTCTGCATCGTGTGTCTCGTTCTGATGTGACGACTCGTAATCGTCGCCTGTCGCGCTCGCTGGCTGAGGCGTATGACGATTTGGAGCGTCGCATTGCTGAGTTGGCTGCTCAGGAGGAGCTGGATGCGATTCGTCCGGATCTGGATGGCGGTCAGATTATGCAGATTCTTGGTATTGCGCCGGGCCCGGTGGTGGGTGAGGCGTATAAGTTCTTGTTGAATGTGCGTCTGGATGAGGGTTCGCTTCCTGAGGAGGAGGCGAAGGCTCGCCTGGTGCAGTGGTGGGAGCAGCGTCGGGAGGCGTAGCTTCTGCGGTTTGTGGTACTGCATCGCATGGTTGAGGTCACGCGGTGCGGTACTGTTCTATCTGTATTTTCTCGTGTATTGTTAAGAAATCTATGCGTGTTCCCCACCCGGTGTGTTTCACGTATAGGGCACATTGAATCTCCTGCTATGGAAATCCCATAGCCGTTTAGCCCAAAGGAGGGGTTTAATCATGCGTGCATATGAACTGATGGTTATCCTCAGCCCCGAGGTTGAGGACCGTGCGGTTGAGCCGTCGCTGTCCAAGTTCCTCGAGATCGTGACCAACGATGGTGGTTCCGTCGATAACGTCGACATCTGGGGCCGTCGTCGCCTGGCATACGAGATCCAGAAGAAGTCTGAGGGTATCTACGCAGTGGTGAACTTCACCTCTACCCCCGAGACTGCAGCTGAGCTCGATCGTGTTCTGAACCTGAACGAGTCCGTCATGCGTACCAAGATCATCCGCCCGGAGGATCAGAAGATCTCCAGCAAGTAGTTGTTTCTTTCCGGTCGGCTGACCCCCTAAAAATGTCAGGGGGTTGCGCTGTACTGGATTCAATATACTTGTAACTCTTATCGAGGAGGCATCAAATGGCAGGCGATACCGTTATTACTGTTATTGGTAATCTGACTGGCGATCCGGAGCTTCGTTACACCCCTGCGGGTGCGGCGGTTGCTAATTTCACGATCGCATCGACTCCGCGTACTTTTAATCGCCAGACGAACCAGTGGGAGGATGGGGAGACCCTGTTCCTGCGTGCGTCGGTATGGCGTGGTTATGCGGAGAATGTTGCAGAGACCTTGAAGAAGGGTACTCAGGTTATCGCGCAGGGCCGTCTGAAGTCCCGCTCGTACGAGACCAAGGAAGGCGAGCGTCGTACCTCGTTTGAGCTTGAGGTCGAGGAGATCGGCCCGACTCTGCGTTTTGCTACTGCTCAGGTGACTCGCGCACAGCGTTCTGCCGGAGGTAATAACTTCGGTGGCGGTGCGCAGGGTGGCTTTGGCGGTGGTGCTGGGTACAACGCTGCTGCTCAGGGCGGTTACTCCGCTCCTCAGCAGAATAATTTTGCTGCTGCTCAGGGTAATGGTTACTCTGGCCAGTCTGGCTACTCCACTCCGGCTGCTCCGGCGGCCCCTGCAGCTCCTGCTGCTGATCCGTGGAGTTCTCAGTCTGGTGGTAACTATGACTGGGGTAGCGGCGCCGACGACGAACCTCCGTTCTAAGCCGGTTTCGTTTTCCGAATAGTAATTTATCAATCCATCCCGCGGTTATCCGCCGCGGGCTCCCAACTCTAAGGAGCACCACGATGGCGAAGGCTGAAATCCGTAAGCCCAAACCCAAGCAGAACCCCCTCAAGGCTGCTGACGTCACCGTTATCGACTACAAGGACGTCGCACTTCTGCGCAAGTTCATCTCCGACCGCGGCAAGATCCGCGCTCGCCGCGTGACTGGCGTGACCGTTCAGGAGCAGCGCAAGATCGCTCAGGCTATTAAGAACGCCCGCGAAGTTGCACTGCTGCCCTACTCCGGCGCTGGCCGCTAAAGAGAAGGAGAGACAGTAACATGGCTAAGATCATTCTGACTCAGGAAGTTTCCGGCCTCGGTGCAGCTGGCGATGTTGTCACCGTTAAGGACGGTTACGCACGTAACTACCTGCTGCCCCGCGGCTTCGCTCTGACCTGGACCCAGGGTGGCGAGAAGCAGGTTGAGTCCATCCGCGCCGCTCGTGCGGCTCGTGCTAAGGCTTCTCTGGAAGAGGCTCAGGCAACTGCGGCGGCCCTGGCTGCTAAGTCGGTTGTCGTTGCACACAAGGCTGGCGCTGACGGCCGCCTGTTCGGTACCGTCAAGGCTGAGGCTATTGCTGAGGCTATTGAGGCTGCTGGCATTGGCTCCGTTGACAAGCGCACCATCCACCTGGGTTCCGCTATTAAGCGTACCGGTGAGTACAAGGTGACTGTCCGCCTGCACGCTGACGTTGTTGCTAACGTTGTCCTGGACGTCGTTGCTGCTGCGTAAGTAGGTTTTTAGATATTTGACGCTGGTGCTTTGATGCTGCGGCGTTGAGTGTCGGACGGGGTGTCCCTCTTCGTGAGGGGCACCCCGTTTGCTTTACCCTTTTAGATACAGAAAGTCGCAATGTTTCACGTGAGACATCGCGGTTTTTTCGTTTATCGTGCTGATTGCGTAGATATTCCCACCCCTTAGGTCGGGGATTTTGATGGATTACCTCTATATGGGAAGTATCTTGAGACTTTCGGGGCATCCCAGACCGGTCTGCATATTCGACATTCTCTGTGCGCCCCATAGTCTGGTAGACACCGTAGACTGGTATACATGGCTCGATCTTTTTCACGTTTGTCTTCTAGCGCTCAGCTTCTATTCACGGGTGTGCTGTTGGAGTGCGTCAATTTGCTGCTGTGTGCTCTAGCGGTTATTCCATTTGCGGACGCTAATCTTGCTACTGCTCTTCTGCTTCTTTTGTTGGTGGTTGGCGGTCTTGTATCCAGTATTGCGTTGGTGTGTGCGCTAGTGGGTCTGGTGAAGTTTGGTCAGTACCGCGTGGCTAATATTTGCCTGGCGGTTATTTCTGTAGTGGCTAACCCGTTGGTGCTGCTGGGTCTGTATATGGCGGCTTATTAGCCCGGTTTAGAGACCAAAAACTGCACAATATCAAAGCTCTCAGGGTTCTGTTGGTTTTCTCCCAGCTTGTTTCCAGCGAAATTCAATCCTCCCATAAGGTTGGGGGTGTTTACTATAAGTGTTGGTTCGAGAGGACTGCGATGTGAATGTGTGTGTTTCGTGTAGCGGGGTCGCCCGCTAGCGAAAGAAGGATGGCAAGGCAAAAGCGCCTTGCCATTCTTCTTTTAACGCGACATGTAGTTTCGGTGTGAAATGCGGGGTGCTGCACCTCGATTTTGAAGAAAAATCTATTCCCAGCTTTCTTGCAGCTTTAACCTACAGGGAATAAAGGTTTACGCGTAATACTTTATATAGATGGTTCGAGAGGACCATCAGAAAGTTGGACTTCCCTTGCGGAAGTGGCTCTGATTTTCGTATGTATGTGTGTGTGATGAGACTGGGGTTGGACTGAGAGGTCCAGCTCCAGTTTCTGTTTTAACCACCTGGATGACAGAGGGAAGCAGTGTTGCTGCCCTGGCTTTCTGAAGGTTGTCGGGTCGTGCGTCCAAAACTTTCGTGGATTCGTCTTTCTTTTAGGCGCCGTGCGGGTCTAGAATTGGGAAAGATAAATTTTGCATATTAAATACAAGTATTTAGGAGTTGTCTTCCGTGTCTAAGACCCCTTCCGTTCCCGGTACCGACCGCCCCGCTGAAAAGGCTGCCGGTCACTGGCTTCTGGCTCAGCTGGGCAAGAAGGTTCTGCGCCCCGGTGGCCGCGAGACCACCAATTGGCTGCTGGCTCGCGCTCTGGGTGGTGACATTGACGTCGTGGAGTTTGCGCCGGGCCTGGGTATTACCGCCTTGGAGATTGTGAAGCGTTCCCCCAAGAGCTACACCGGTGTGGATCTTGATCCCAAGGCTGCTGAAATCGTGACCGAGCGTATTGGTGCATCGACTAAGCCGAACTACCGTGTGGTGAATGCTAGTGCCCAGGAGACCGGTCTGCCCTCGGAGAGCTACGACGCCGTGGTGGGCGAGGCGATGCTGACCATGCAGACCGATAAGCACAAGCTGGAGATTATGCGTGAGGCGGCTCGTCTGCTGCGTCCGGGCGGCTACTACGCTATTCACGAGATGTCGCTGGTTCCCGATTACCTGCGCCCCGAGTTGAAGGAAGAGATCCAGAAGGATTTGGCGCGTACTATCCGCGTGAATGCCCGCCCGCTGACTGTTGCCGAGTGGACTGCTCTGGCGGAAGAGGCTGGCTTTGAGGTGCTGGATGTGTACCAGACCGATATGGCTCTGCTGGAGCCGAAGCGTCTACTGGCTGATGAAGGTCCCGCTGGCGTTGCGAAGATTGCGTTCAATCTGGTGCGTAAGCCGCAGATTCGTGAGCGCGTGTTGGGTATGCGCGGTGTGTTCCGCCGCCATGCCGACCATATTGGCGCTATCGGCATGATTCTGCGTAAGAAGTAAGAGAAGCTTATACAGCGAAACGGAGCCTTAGTATTCCTCGTTATGCGGGGGAATACTGAGGCTCCGTTTTCATTCGCTAGCCTGCTCTCACCAGGCATACTAGTACACAGTACCTCAGTCCCGCAGTGACTACGGCGCTGAGCACTAGTACCAGCATCAGCACTGGATACTGCACCAGTAGCAGACACTCACCCAGCATCAGCACTGGATACTGCACCAGTAGCAGACACTCACCCAGCATCTGCTTGCACCACAGCCTCCGAGTGCCGCACCACCCCCACCCATATACGCCCACGACACCGTACCGGCGAGCCTGTAGTAGTACAGCACTGCTGATACTCGCAGGTACTCAAGTACCATGGTGTGTGTTACAGGCAGCGACATACTATAGGTGTGTAGTAGCAGCACCGCCACCAGATGCGAGAGGGCATGCAATACAAGGAGAGAGAGAAACTTAAACATGGTCCGAGACCTGCTTTCATGACTAGTGCCCTCGACTCTGATATCGAGGGATCTACTAGGCACATAGCAGTGGCCTGGTTTTTGTGAGGCAGTCACGTCTGCTCAGCGATGAGGGCATGCGCTAAGGCACGGCAGCTGGGCGAGGCAATGCGCACTATGGATGGCGCGGCGCTCGCTGTTGAGAAGATTGAGGATTATCTGCGCGCTACCCATTAGGCGTGTATGTGTTTCGCGTGTGCCTTCGTGAGAAACTAGCATAGGAGTTCAGCAGAAAATGTTTCTGGAACGTCGTAGATATTGGATTGAAACGCGAGGATAAGCATGTCTGAAACTGCCATTGATTATGGTTCCCGCACTATGCCTCATGATGATGTGGCTGAGCAGTCGGTGCTCGGTGGCATGCTGCTGTCGAAGGACGCTATTGCTGATGTGGTTGAGAGCCTGCGTGCGTCTGATTTCTATAAGCCGGCGCACGAGACGATTTATGAGGCGATTCTTTCTCTTTACGGTCACGGTAGCCCTGCGGATGTGATTACGGTTGCTGATGAGCTGAAGAAGCGTGGTGAGCTGACTCGTGTGGGCGGTGCGTCCTATATTCATACCCTGATTGCGTCAGTTCCAACTGCTGCTAACGCTCAGTATTACGCTGAGATTGTTAAGGAGCACGCGATTATGCGCCGCCTGATTGAAGCGGGTACGAAGATCGCTCAGCTGGGTTACGCCAATGAGACTGAGGTCGATACTTTGGTGGATCAGGCGCAGGCTGAGATTTATGCGGTGACTGATGGTAACGCGAAGGAAGACTATGTATCTTTCTCTGAGGCGTTGGAGGAGACCATCAACGAGATTGATGCGAACTCGAACCGCCCCGATGGCGTGTACGGTGTACCGACTGACTTTATTGAGTTTGATGAGCTGACCGGTGGTCTGCACGGTGGCCAGATGATTGTTATTGCGGCTCGTCCGGGTGTGGGTAAGTCGACTCTGGCCCTTGATATTGCTCGTTCTGCCTCTATTCATCATCAGATGACGACTGTGTTTTTCTCGCTGGAGATGAGTCGTACTGAGTTGGCGATGCGTATTCTCTCTGCGGAGGGCAAGATTTCGATGGGTCGCCTGAAGAAGGGGGATTTGGATACTGAGGGTTGGACGAACCTGGCGACTCTGCAGGGGCGCATTGATTCTGCTCCTCTCTTTATTGATGATTCGCCGAATATGACTCTGATGGAGATTCGCGCGAAGTGCCGTCGCCTCAAACAGCGTAATGATTTAAAGCTTGTGGTGCTGGACTACCTGCAGCTGATGAGTTCGGGTAAGAAAGTTGAGTCGCGTCAGCAGGAGGTTTCGGAGTTTTCTCGTAGCCTGAAGCTGTTGGCTAAGGAGTTGGACGTTCCGGTGATTGCGCTGTCTCAGTTGAACCGTGGTTCGGAGCAGCGTACTGATAAGCGTCCGATGGTTTCGGATTTGCGTGAGTCGGGTTCTATTGAGCAGGATGCGGATATGGTGATTCTGCTGCATCGTGAGGATATGTATAACCCGGAGAGTGATCGCGTGGGTGAGGCGGATATGATTATTGCTAAGCACCGTGGTGGTCCGACTCGTACTATTCCGTTGGCGTTTAGCGGTAAGTACTCGCGCTTTAACAATATGGCGAATGATGCGCCTCCCCAGTACTAATCAGCTCAGCACTAACCGCCTCAGTACTAAGCTTCAGCACTCTGTAGCTGCACCCCTCTTCTTCTATTCCTTGCAGGATGGAAGGGGAGGGGCTTTTCGTATCTATAGGTATGGGCGCCCAAATGCAGAGTTAGGAATCAAGCGCAGGGTATGGGAATAGGGGCTGCAGAGGGGCGCTGGAGGGTATTCTGCGAGGGTTTGAGTGGTTTCTTCTGTGGTTATAAGGTTTTTTAGAAGTTTTTTAAAGATTTTCTAGCACCCATAAAATACTTTGACTAGGTAGTTTAGTCTCTGGAAGGGTGGTTTAGACCCTTACAACGCCATGTTTGTGGTCTACTTCACCCTTTTTGAGGTTGCATGGGTGTTTAGGCGTCTGTA
>NZ_JAOVAM010000008.1 GCF_029850875.1 Rothia similimucilaginosa
AATTCCCCGGCCGCAAAAAAGGGGGGGGGGGGCCCCCCCCTATTTCTTAGAACTTCAGGAGGCGGCCCCCACCGCTTTGCTGTAGAGACGCGTTAGCTCCGCGAAGTTTTACTTCGTGGTGCTGACAGCGTTCATGTCCACATCACGGGTTTCGTGAGTGAGCAGGATGAAGACAACGCTCAGGATCGAAGCGAACGCCAGGTAACCGCCTACGGCAGCCACACCGTAGGAGGTGTTCAGCCACACTGCCACGAACGGGGTCAGCGCCGCACCGAGGATGGACGCCACGTTGTAGGCGATACCGCTGGCGGTGTATCGCACGTTGGTGGGGTACAACTCCGGCAGGTATGCGGACATGGAACCAAAGGACAGACCCATCAGGCACATACCGATGAAGATGAAGAAGGTGACCACTGCGACGTTCGCATTCTGGCCGGTGCCG
The DNA here is from genome assembly GCF_029850875.1 of Rothia similimucilaginosa. GTDB lineage: Bacteria > Actinomycetota > Actinomycetes > Actinomycetales > Micrococcaceae > Rothia. Next base: position 443 of record NZ_JAOVAM010000008.1, read on the forward strand.
ACAACGGAGGGGGAGATGAACAGGCCGAAGCACAGACCGAAGACTGCCATCGCGATGGTGGTCCACAGCTGCTGGGTGCGGCGGCCGTACTTATCGGCCAGCCAACCCGAGATCGGGATGAAGATTGCGAAGCCGATGATGGAAATCAGCTGAATCACAAGGAACTCTCGGTAGGGGATAGCCAGACCGCCCTTTTCAACCTTGCCGATACCGTAGGAAAGAACCCACGCTGTCATCAGGTAGAACAGCACGTAGCATGCAACCATGATGAAGGTACCCTGAATCATGGGCCACCAAGCGACCTTGAACGCCTCAACGAGGGGGGTCTTAACCTTCTCGTTGTTAGCGGCAGCCTTGGCGAAGACGGGGGTCTCCTCCAGCTTAAAACGCACGTACAGGCCGACAGCGACCATCACGATGGACATCAGGAACGGAATACGCCAACCCCAGACGAGGAAGGGATGATCAAGGGTCTTACCGTCGGTCGCGGAGTTGAAGGAAATCCAGCTGGTCAGCAGCAGCATGAAGCCGTTTGCAAGCACAAAGCCGATGGGTGCGCCCAGCTGAGGCCACATAGCGGCGCGGGCACGCTTGCCTTCCTCAGCATATTCGCTGGCGAGTAGTGCTGCACCGGACCATTCACCACCCAGGCCCAGGCCCTGGCAGAAACGCATAATGGTTAGCATAGTCGGTGCCCACAGACCAATCTGGTGGTAGGTGGGCAGCAGACCGATGATGAAGGTTGCCAGACCCATAGTGAGCAGCGCACCGACGAGGGTTGCCTTACGGCCAATCTTGTCGCCGAAGTGGCCGAAGATTATTGAACCGAGAGGGCGCGCGATGAAGGCAACGCCGAAAGTAGCGAAGGACGCCAGAAGTTCAGTGGTTGCGTCCTTCGAGGGGAAGAACAGCACAGGGAACACAGCCACGGCTGCGGTGGCGTAAATGTAGAAATCGTAGAACTCGATGGTGGTACCAACGAGCGAGGCAAGAATAACTCGACTACGAGGAGTCGTATTCTTCACCGATGCAGCAGACGCTTTCGTGTCAGGTGCAGAGGCGCTCATGAGGAAAACTCCCAGATGGTGAATTTGTGTGTACACAAGGAGCCTGAGGTAGGTGTTCCATGACCGTTCAGCGCGGGATGCGGGTGTGCTGTAGACGCGTACCGGGGGCCGTAACTGCACCGGGTGGGGTGCGGTGGGCGCTGGATTCTGAAAGGCTCCTCTAAAGTGCAACATTATAACTCTGTTCAGAAAAAGCCCAACAAATGCAGTCACTATCTGGACGTAATCACAGGGGTTAGTCGCGTAAATCCCATAGAAACAGAAGAGAGCACATATGGAGAATCCCCCGAAAGGGTACGAGGTAATACCTCAAACCTTCCGGGGGATTTGTATAGCCTGGAGCGCTCGCGAGGGTGCTGAAAGGTCTTACTTGATGGTCGCCAGCACCGTACCGGAGGTGACGGTATCGCCAGCCTTAGCCGACAGACCCGAAACCTTACCCGCCTTGTGCGCGATAATGGGCTGCTCCATCTTCATGGCCTCCAACACCAGAATCAGGTCGCCTTCAGCGACGGTGTCACCGTCAGAAGCGGCAACCTTCACAATGGTGCCCTGCATGGGGCTGGTCAGCTCGTCACCGCCACCCTTCGCGGCGCCGCGCGCCGAACGGGACTTGCGGGTTTTGGACGCGGACTTAGCGGCAGGCTTCGCGTTACCGCTCAAATCGGGCAGAGATACCTCCATGCGCTTGCCGTTCACCTCAACGACCACGGTGGTGCGTTCATCCTCATCGGAGCCCACGCTACCGGGTGCACCAGAGTACATGGGGATGGTGTTGTTGAACTCGGTCTCAATCCAGCGGGTGTGCACCTTGAAATCGCCGCCCTCAGCCGGCGCGAAAGCGGGATCATTCAACACAACGCGGTGGAACGGAATGACGGTGGGCATACCCTCAATAGTCAGCTCAGCCAAGGCACGGCGGGCACGCTGCAGAGCCTGCTCGCGATCCGCTCCGGTGACAATGAGCTTAGCCAGCATGGAGTCGAAGTTACCGCCGATAACGTCGCCAGCCACGAAGCCGGAATCCCAGCGAACACCGGGTCCGGTGGGTACGGTCATCTTCTCTATGGTACCGGGGGCAGGCATGAAGGAACGGCCCGCATCCTCACCGTTAATACGGAACTCGAAGGAGTGACCGCGCAGAACCGGGTCCTTATCCTCAATCTTCTCGCCGCGGGCAATGCGGAACTGCTCACGAACCAAATCCAGGCCGGAAATCTCTTCAGAGACGGGGTGCTCCACCTGCAGTCGAGTGTTCACCTCCAGGAAGGAGATGGTGCCGTCGGTACCGACCAGGAACTCACAGGTGCCAGCACCCTGGTAGCCAGCCTCACGCAGAATTGCGCGGGATGCCTCGTAGAGGCGCTTGTTCTGCTCATCACTCAGGTAGGGGGCGGGTGCCTCCTCGACAAGCTTCTGGTTACGGCGCTGCAGGGAGCAGTCACGGGTGGATACCACCACAACGTTGCCGTGCGCATCCGCCAGGCACTGGGTCTCAACGTGGCGGGGCGAGTCCAGGAAGCGTTCAATGAAGCATTCGCCACGGCCGAATGCTGCGGTGGCTTCACGAACAGCGGATTCGTACATCTCGACGATGCTTTCACGGTCACGGGCAACCTTAATGCCGCGGCCACCGCCACCGAATGCGGCCTTCACCGCGATGGGCAGACCGTGCTCATCTGCGAAAGCAACAACCTCATCGGCGGACTTGACAGGGTCCTTAGTACCGGGCACCAGGGGAGCGCCCACCTTCTGCGCGATGTGGCGGGCAGCCACCTTATCACCCAGCTGGGTGATGGACTCGGGGGAGGGGCCAATCCAGGTCAGACCAGCGTCAATGCACTTCTGCGCGAACTGTGCGTTCTCAGAAAGGAAACCGTAGCCGGGGTGTACAGCGTCAGCACCGGAGCGGCGAGCGATTTCAATGAGCTTGTCCATCACCAGGTAGGACTGTGCCGCGGTGGCTCCGCCGAGAGCGTAGGCTTCATCGGCAAGCTTTACATGCTGGGCGTCGCGGTCGGGGTCAGCGTAGACGGCGACGGTCTGCAGGCCCTCATCACGGGCCGCACGAATCACGCGGACAGCAATTTCGCCGCGGTTAGCAATCAGAATCTTGCTGACCGGGCCAGTATGGCGGCCGGGGACTGCAGTAAATTTCTTGGGGGTTTCTGCCTGGTGCTGAGTCACTTAAAGCTCTCCTTTAATCTCCTGCTCCAAGGATACATTGGCAGGATTGGCGAATATAACGCGCATCATACTGTTCTATCTTATCGATTGGTGTTCAATAATGTGTATTTCAGGGCGCGCTTTGAGACAGATTTATATGATTACGCTGGATCTAATTCCTCGTCTTGGGCTGCTATCCACAACTCGGTTACCGCAACTTCGCGGCGGCGCAGCATATCGCGTAGCGCGTGGATGGATAAGCCCACCACCGTGTGGAACTCACCCTCAATACCGCGAATAAATGCCGAACCGTAGCCGTCCAGGGTAAAGGAACCGGCTACCCAGAGCGGCTCACTGGTAGCAATGTACGCCTCAATTTCTTCGGGGCTGAGCGTATCGAAGTGGACGGTAGCACTGCGCAACTCAGAAACAGTGGGTAGGTCAGAAGTAGCGGGTAATTCGGCACCCAGCTCAATGCCACGCAAATCCACGAGTGCGTGACCGGTATGCAGCACACCGTAGTTGCCGCTCATTGCGCTGATGCGCTCACGTGCCGCCTGAGCAGTGTGAGGCTTACCGTAGGCAACCCCCTCAAACTCGAAGACCGAATCGCATCCCAGAACCAATGCATTGCGTACACCCTCGGCGGCAAGTTCGGCGGCAACTGCCTGCGCCTTCAGTTGCGCCAGCAGGGAGGCTGTTTCAGCCGGGGTGAGTCCTGCCCGTCCCTGCGCTCGTGCCTGGTTGTTGGCGGCGGTGAGCGCGGCGTCCTCATCTACGGAGGAGACGCGCACCGTGAACACGATGCGCGAGTCTTCCAGGAGCTTGCGGCGCGCCGGAGAGGCGGAGGCAAGAATCAGTTGGGTTGATGAAGCACTGGTAGTCATGGGTTCTATTTTAGAGTGTTGCCGGCGAGTTTTACTCTCGGGTGCAGATTGAGGGTCACTAGGTGGAACCCTCCGCCGGTGTATCAGCGCTGAATACGGGCCCTAGGAGTAATCTGAGGGCGTGATCTGCGGGAGGGGAGGGCCGGAGCGTCGAGCTCGGAGGGTATAAAAAAGAGCGTGTCCCATCCCCCTCAACCACGTAGGAGATGGAGCACGCCGCTCAAAATCATAACTCTTCTCAAGAATTAACGAAAAGAAGGGTCGATCGTGATGTTTTATGACGTTTGGCGAATGTATTTTGCCCATGCTGGGGGCATAGACGGTGGAGAAGCAGCACGGCGCTAAGCAGTACCGCCTAGCGCCGTGTGTGAGCCTCAGCCAGATTAGCGGCGTGCCGTCTCCTCCACCTCGTGAAGTCGCTGCGCCTCGCCGGCGATGCGCTCATTGTAGAATTCCTGAGTCACAAAGCCACCCTCCAAACGGGGAGCGTTGTAGAGATCCTCATCCAGGATGCCCTCGCGGCGAGCCACAATTGCGGGAACCAGAGCCTGACCGGCAACGTTCAGAGCGGTACGGCCCATATCAACAATCGGGTCAATCGCCAGGAGCAGACCCACACCGTCCAGCGGCAGACCCAGAGTGGAAAGGGTCAGGGTCAGCATCACGATAGCGCCGGTCGTACCGGCAGTCGCAGCCGAACCGAGAACGGATACCATTACAATCAGCAGATACTGGGTGAAGTCCAGTTGAATACCGTAGAACTGAGCCACGAAGACCGCGGCAAGAGCGGGGTAAACCGAGGCACAACCGTCCATCTTGGTGGTCGCACCCAGCGGAACGGCGAAGGATGCGTAGGCGCGGGGAACACCCAGGTTGCGTTCGGCAACGGTCTGAGTCATCGGCATCGAACCCATCGAAGAGCGGGACACGAAGCCCAGCTGGAGCGCCGGCCACACGCCAGAGAAGTACTGGCGGACCGACAGGCCGTTCGCGCGAACAATAATCGGGTAGACCACGAGAAAGACCAGTAGCAGGCCAATGTAGAGGGCGATGACGAACGCGACCAGCGAACCCATTGACGCCCAACCGTACGCGAACACTGCCTTAGCAATCAGACCCACGGTACCCAGCGGTGCCAGGCGAATAATCCACCATAGAATCTTCTGAATAATCTCCAGAGCGCTCTTGACCACGTCAATGAACGGCTTGGCTGCCTCACCGACCTTGAGCGCGGCAATGCCGACCACGCCGGAAATGACCAGGATCTGCAGCACGTTGAAGGATGCCGAGGCGGTGATGCCGGAATCACCGGACTTAGCGCTGACACCCAGACCCAAGAAATTCACCGGAATCAGACCGGTCAGGAACGCGGTCCATGACCCGGTCGAGCCGGTGTACGCCTTGCCCTGCACCTGCGCGCCCACGCCCGGCTGAACAAGCAGGCCCATCGCAATACCAATGAGCACTGCGAAGAACGCGGTAATCGCAAACCAGATGAGCGTGTTAACCGCCAGACGCGCCGCGTTAGTCACCTGTGACAGGTTAGAGATGGAGGCGACCACGGCGGTGAAAATCAGCGGAACAACAGCCGCCTTCAGCAGGGTGATGTAGGAGGAACCAATGGTATCTAAGGTCACCATGAGCCAGTTAGGGTTGCTCTTCGCGTCCCCGCCCAATGCGAGAGCGAGCGCGCCAAGAACAATACCCAGAAGGAGGGAGGCAATGATTTGGTTGCCGAAAGAAGTAGCCCACTTGGGTAGACGTGAACGAGATGCTGCATGCGGTGTAGACATGTGGCATACTCTAAACCTTTTGCGTACTCCGGCGCGAGTTTGTGTGAAGAAGTATTGCAATCCGGTGCAGTATAGGGTATGTGTGACGAATCGTGACCTTCCGGCGGCACCTTTCGGCAGTGCATCCAACAGCACATCTACCAGTGTGTCCACCAGTGCTGCCTGCTGCGCCAGTAGGCAGTTAGATCGGCTGATAGTTAACCGGCAGTCACCGCAAAAGCAAAAAGAAAGGAAACAACTGCGCAACATGCTGGGAAGCTTGCTGAGATTTTGCCGTCAGCTAATAATCCGAAAGCTAGAGCTTGATATGCTGGAGCCACACCGGTAGTCCGGCGAAAGTCGCCGGATGATGCTGTATTCACTCAGTTTTATATACGCGCTGAGTAATACGCCACGCACCACCGTTCAAGGAGAGATGCATGAGTTCTGCTCCCCAATACCCCGGCGGAACCACCACCCCTAACGTTCCGAAGAAGCCCGGCAACCGCATGGAAGCAGTTGCCAACTTTGCTACCCGTGCCGCACAGACCTCTGCCCAGCAGGCCCTGAACCTGGGTGCAACCCGCCCCGGCATCGCCAAAATGATTGCCGTAGCTGGCGCTGGCGTGCTACTGATTGGCGGTGGCATCTTCGCCTACAACTCCATGCACCAGGAAGAGAACGCATTCCTGTCGCAGGGTGAAGAGTACGCCCGCGTCTGCCAGGACGCGAAGACCGCCCTGCGCGTGGAAGATAGCGAATGTGAGAAGGCAGGCGTTCAGGAGCCGACCGAATCGCCTTCAGGCTCTTCTACGGAGTCCTCAAGCTCTTCCGGTTCTTTTGGTTCCTCTAGTTCCTCAGGTTCGACCACCACCCACAGTAATTCGAATGCGTTCCTCTGGTACTACCTGGGTCGCCAGAGTGCTGCGAACTCCACCGGTACCCCCATGGTTCCCGGTGTGGGTACCAGGCTCTCCGGAGGTAGTACTACCCGACCCAGCAACGGCACCGTCTACAGTGGCGTTTCCTCTAAGGGCGGTAGCTTTGAAGACTCCTACCGCAGCGCGAAGAAGTCCTCCACCATCTCCTCGGGCAAGGTGACCGGCACCAACAACTCCGGTAAGACCTCCTCGGTGCGTAATAAGACCACCGGCTCGGTCTCCAGCGGTAAGCAGGGCACCAGCAATAGCGGTAGCACCGGCTCCTACAGCAAGTCGAACACCTCCAAGTCGGGTTCGTCCTCGAAGTCCGGCAGTAAGGGCGGTTTTGGCGGCGGCTCCAAGTCGGGTGGCGGTACCTCTGGTGGCTAAGCCATAAACCATCACACTGAATGCGGGCAGGGACTGAACGGTTCCGCCCGCATTTTCCTCACTATTTTCCAATCACTATTTCGAAGGAGCCTAGCCCCTCATGCGCCGTGAAGAATTTCCTGTCGGTCGACCCGACTGGGAGAACGTCATCATTGAGGAAGGCCTCACATACAGCGTGGACGGCCCCCACGACACCGACCACTATTGGAACGAATACGCCGCCTACATTTTCAGTCCGCAAGAAATGGACTTCCTGCGTGCCCAGGCGGAAGAAATGCACCGCATATGCCTGGAAACCGTCGAATACATTGCCTCCGGCGCGTTCGGTACCCTCGGTCTGCCGCAGGCGGCATTCAACCTCGCCGTAGAATCCTGGAACCGCCGCGACGCCGACTTCTACGGCCGCTTCGACTTCAGCTACTCCGGTGTGCCCGGAGACCCTATGAAACTGCTCGAATACAACGCAGACACCCCCACCGGCATCGTGGAGGCGGCAGTCAGCCAGAAAACCTGGGCGAAAGATCAGCGCCTCGACACCCGCGGCTACGCCCACTGGGGCGAAATCGGCGAAGCCTTCACCAACCGTTGGCGCCATATCTTCGCAGCCGAAATTGCCGCCGGCGTGCAGCCTGTATTGCACCTGGCGCATGTGACCGCTGAGATTGATGAGAATAACGAGGACTACAACAACCTCTGGCTCATCGCCTACGCGGCACAGCAGGCGGGCATCAAAACCCACATGATTCCCATCGACGAAATCATCTTCAACGATGAAACCAAGAGCTGGGAAGATGCCTACGGATGCGCCATCACCAACCTCTTCAAGCTTTACCCCTGGGAAGACCTGGTCACCGACAGCGATGCAGGCTACGACAAGCTCCTCTTCGCCTACCATGGCGCTGTGCAGCGCTGGATTGAGCCAGCGTGGAAGATGTTCCTCTCCAATAAGCTGCTGCTCGCTGCGCTCTGGGACAAGTACCCGGGCCACCCGAACCTCGTACCCACCTACGCGGGCCACCGCGGCGGCATGCGTAACTGGGTTCGCAAGCCCATCTTCGGGCGTGAAGGTGACGGCGTAGAAATCTACGCCCCCGACTACGACGTCTTCATCAAGCCTGAAGACGACGATTTCTTCGCCAGCGCTCCCGAAAGCGAATTCATCTACCAGGAGTACATTCCGGCACCGCACTACGAAGGGATTATCAATCCGGTCAGCCACCCCATCCTCGGCGTGTGGGTGGTCGACGGACGCACCGTAGGTGTGGGCATCCGTGAATCAAACGGCGCGCTCACCGACTACTGGTGCCGCTTTGCCCCGCACCTGGTGGATCTGAACGACTCTACCGGCATGGGATTCGACACCACCGACCCCCGCACCGCAAACTTCGGATAGCCCCCAGAAGATATAATCCTCAGAAGACACGAAAATACAGCGAAGTCCCCGCATCAGCCGCAAAGCTGGAGCGGGGACTTCATCTATAGAGTTCCTCATCGAAGACTCTAGCTCAGAGATTCCAGATCAGAGGCTCCAGAGATCCACTCGCCGAGGAACGAGCAGACGAGGGGCTACTCGTCGTCCTCATCATCGTCATCCTCAGTATCCAGAGGAAGCATCATCTCGTCGGTCAGGGCGCGGCGCAGAGTGTCCAGACCCACCGAACCAAGCAGAAGCGCACGTGTGTGGAACGCACGCATGTCATCGCCGCGGTGCAGAGCCTGATCGCGTAGCTCCAGCCAGAGGCGCTCGCCAATCTTGTAGCTTGGTGCCTGACCCGGCCAACCCAGGTAACGCAGGAACTCGAAACGCTGCTGACCCTCGGACTCGTCCAGGTTCAGCTTCAAGAACTCGTAACCCAGGTCAGAAGTCCAGATGGTGCCCGGCTCAACGCCCAACTGCTCAGCCCACTCATCGGGAATCGGCATCTCGCAGTGAACACCAATATCGAAGACCACGCGGGCGGCACGCATACGCTGAGCGTTCAGCATGCCCATGCGGTCACCCGGATCCTTCAGATAGCCCAGTTCCTCCATGAGTCGCTCGGCATACAGTGCCCAGCCCTCACCGTGACCGGAAACCCACAGCATGTTTGTGCGCCAGGAGTTCATGGTGCCCTTCAGAGCCGTAGCGATAGCGATCTGCAGGTGGTGGCCCGGAACACCCTCGTGGTACACAGTGGAGGTTTCACGCCAGGTAGTGAACGTGTCCTCACCCTCGGGAACCGACCACCACATGCGTCCGGGGCGCGAGAAATCGGGGGAGGGGCCGGTGTAGTAAATACCGCCCTCATTCGTGGGCGCAATGCAACATTCAATGCGGCGCATGGGGCCGCCAATTTCAAAATGAGTATCCGCCAGGTTCTCTACCGCGGTGTCGGCGAGCTTCTGCATCCACGCCTTCAGCTCATCGGTGCCGTGCAGCTGACGTGCCGGATCCTCATCGAGTAGCTGCTTCGCACGCTCAATGCTTGCGCCCGGCTCAATCTCTTCGGCAACCTCACGCTGACGAGCAATAATGCTCTCCAGCTCCTTCACGCCCCAGGCATAGGTTTCGTCCAGGTCAATGGTGGTACCCAGGAATGAACGGGAGTGCAGGCTGTACGCCTTACGGCCCACAGCGTCGCGGGAGGGCGCGACCGGCTGCAGCTTCTCCACCAGGTAGCTGTTGAGGCAGCGGTAGCCTTCCTTTGCAGCCTCGGCACCGGCGGCAGCCTCATCCTTTAGGGAGGGCACAGCTGCGGCAACTTCGGTCGCAAGCTCGTCAAAGAAACCACCGGGAGCATAGTATGCGGCGGTCTGCTCAATGACAATATCCACCTGGCGGCGCGGGGCAACCTTACCCTCTTCACGAGCCGCCTCAAGAGTCTGGATGTGGCCCTCCAGCGCCTCGGTCACGCGGTGCATACGACCAATAATGTGCTCCCAATCCTGCTGGGTATTGCGCTTCATCAGGTCAAAGACTGAGCGCACCTCCTGCGGGACGGAGGCAATATTGTTCATCTGCCAGCCACCAAAGCCAGCCTTGTACTGCTTGCGATACAGGCTCAGACGCTCCTGCAGAGCATCCAGGGTGACCAGGTCAACGTCATCAACAGGCAGGACGTTATCGACCTTCTTCAAAGTCTTCTTAGCAAGGCGCGCAAAAGCCTTCTCCCCGGCGGGTGAGTAGTCGGGATACAGCGTCTCTACACCTTTACGACCAAGCTCGGTTGCCTGGACGGGGTTCAGGTCGAGGACCTTTTCAAAATATTCGTTAGCGATCTGATCGACGTCGGTCAGCGAGCGCTTCAATCGGTAGATGCTGGGAAGTTCCTGGTAAGTGCTCATGTTCATATCCTAACTCAGGGGTGTGCCTTCAACCACGATTTTCGGTGATTTAGGTCGCCTAAACCGGCAATATTACGGGCTGAGCAGCACCGAATGCGAGGAAAATGGCTCACCTGGGGACAACTCACCGGGGCGCAGGCGCGAAAACGCCCCGGCTTTCTCCCACCTGAACGTGCAGGAAAGAGAAGACCGGGACGCCACCAAGATAGGCTAAAAGCTGCTAGATGGCGAAGTATTCGCCGTTGAGTTCCAGCAGACCGTTCGTGCCTTCAACCACGCCGAGGCGGTGGGCAATGAGGCGGTCCTGCAGCTCATCGCCGGATACCAAGTCAACCAGAATGTTCGGGTATTTGGTTGAGCAGCGGATGAATTCATCGTATGCCTCATCACTGAACGGTGCGTTCGTGATGAAGGTGCCGAGCTGACCACCGCGGGCGTGAATCGCCAGGAAGAACGCGGTAATATCCTGCGGCTGAACGCTTGCGGACAGAACACTGCTAGCTACCGGGCGCAGAGTACGTACGTAGAATGCGCGTTCTTTTTCGCCGGTGGCGGGGATTGCCACGCCGTCCACGCCCTGAGCTTCCAAAGCCTCTACAGTGTAGCCGCGCATTAGGAACAAATCGAAACCAATGCTACGGAAACGCTCCTCAGACACCTGAGCCAACGCCGGAGCCAACGCCTCGCGGCGGAACACCTGACGGTAACGCTTCAGCGCCTCACGCACCTGAGCGGCAGCCACCTGCAACGCGGTCGAGGGCTCAGTAGCCGAAACAGCAGGAGTGGATACAGCAGACTGGGCGGTAGCCTCAGCGACCGGTCCCGCCGGAACCTCAGCGGGCCCCTGGGCAGTAGCCGCTACCGGCGAACCAGCTGGACGCGCCAACAACGCCGGAGAAGCACCCGGAACCGGAGCCAACTGCTCACGAGATGCACCCTCACGAGCCGCCAGACGAGCCTGACGCTCCGCCGCGCGCGCCTCCTTAGCAGCCTGAAGAGCCTCCTCACGAGCCTGCAATTCAGCCGCAATATCCTGAGGCAGCTTGTGCTTGAGTGACTGCGGCGGCAACGGTGCCATGCGGGCGGTCACCGCCTCCGGAGCACCCTCCGGGAATCGCTTGAGCAGCTCCTTACCCGCATCGCTCAGCTCATAACGCTCCGGATTCTTGCGAGAAGTACGACCCGTACCCTCACGCAGAGCATTCAGGTAGCGTTCGCCCTTAAGCACATGCATCGCCACCGAATAGCGGTTACGCAGACGTGGGGTCAGCTTATAACGGTGCGGAGCAACCTCACCCTGTAGGTACGGGATATCCAAGGCGAGCTTCAACTCATCGTAGATGTTGTAGTAGGAAATACGCGGGTTCTCCTCCACAAGCTTCAGAATCGGGTGCAGCAACTGATGTGGGTATGGCAGAGCATCTACAGCAGCGGGATCCAGTAGGGCCGAAGCCACCAGCTTCTGAACGCTCGGCTCAACCATCTGCGCCAGAGCCGGCGCGAAAGCCGAACCCAGTGAATAGACAGTCTCACCCTCGGAGAGATAGTGGTGGGCAATCAGCACATCGTAGAGGTAATCCTGTGCGTCAATCTGCACAAAGTAAGGGTTTGAGGACTCCTGCTGAATGCGCTCGTCGCGGTCAAAGACCTGCTCCAGGCTCGGAAGGCTCAGCTCCACATCGGCGCCATGGTCGTTGAGGGTGTCGAGCAGAAGAACACCCATATGTGTCAGCAGAGCATCAGTTGCGGCAATATCCTCAGCCGTAATGGAGGCGCCCTCATCTTTCACCAGTGCCAGCACGGAGCTTAGCTCGCTCGCCGGCACGCCGGTCTCCTCATAGCGTGCCACCAGCTCCTTCGCCGAAGGCGACAGCGAGTACAGAGTCAGCGGAGAATCCGTGTGCTCGTGAATAGTCTTGGTGCGGAGGTAGCCCTCGCGGGTCAACAGGCTCAGCGCCTTAGCAATCACCGGCTCAATAATGCGCTGCTCCAGGTATGACAGACCGTACCAGCCCTGTACGAAACCGCACTCGCGTAGCACCAGCTCGCGAATCTTCACGGGAGCCGCCGCAGGGTAGGACGGGGTCACGCTCAGAACGATGGGCAGAAGCCCACGTACCGTAATGTGAGAGAGCAGAACCGGGTAGAACTGCTTCAGGTAGAAGAGGTGCACGCCGCTAAGGAGAGGCAGAACCGGTAGAAGAGCCTGTGCCTGCTGTTCCTTCGGAGTACCGAGTAGCTCACGGCCAGCCTTGCTGAGGCTGTAGTGCAGGTTGCCCGGATGCAACTGGCTGAGGGATATCTCAAGATAGTTAGCATTGACCAGCGCCGCGATCAGCTTATTGAGTGCCTCACGGAAGAGAACATTGTCATCGACCGCAATGAAACGCTGAGTCATATTGAAACCCAGGTCCACACCTACGGGGGTGTACATATCGGGGAAGAAAACCTTCTCGCCATGGTCCTGAGCGCGCTCAAAATGGCGGAGCAGAGAGAAAGCCGCCGCAACGCTGAGAGTGCGTGCTTCCTCTGGTAGAGCCTCCCACGAGGTTTCCTGCTGCAGAGAGTGCAATTCCGAATGGTCGATATGGAGCATTGTTTTATTCACAAAAGCCACGCTGGGCTCCTTATCTGGTGGTATTTATCGTGCGGGCATTCTTCATAAAGTGCAGTCATTCGAGCGGGAAAATAATCACACAATACTGGGCGACACCATCTTTATTTTTGGGTCGTCACTTTGGTAACCCGTCGTGAAGAGAAGCAGGAAAGACAGATTTCTCAGCCCGTTTCGCTTACGTACCGTCTTCTATGACGTGCACCCGGAAAGAACGCTATAAATTATGGTGAAGTACTGACACCGTCACGGGTATATGCACTTCGTGAAATAATGCGAGTATATATAACGCATTACAATCCCATTGTATCGGCTGGTTCAAGAAATAACCTAGATTTCTAAAACCAGCCGGTATATGAAAAATATCCTCAAGGAAAAGTGAAAATACATTAAGTGAAATAACGCAGGAAATGCGCGAAGACCAGAGACATTCAGAGAGAAAAACTCACCTCAAAACACCCCCGGCTACTCCAAACCGCAAGCAAAATACTCCTCATCAATGCGATAACCGCACTCGCCCTCACCATCAAGCACGCCCACACGATGGCGAATCATCAGCTCCACCAAGTGGTGCTGATCAACCAGAGCAATATTGCGTGCACCCGGCAAACCCTGCAAATACTCAGGCACCGGATGCGCAAAAGCACCGCAGGTCACCAAAACGCCCTGTAAACCGCCGTGTAGAAGTACCGCACCGGCAAGCTTCTGAATCTGGTTGGGGGTGACCTTCATAGTTCCGCAATAATGCTTCACCTGAATATAAATCGGCGCGAAATCCAGGCCCTCAGAATAGTGGGCAATAACATCAACACCCTTATCATCAGCACCGCCGGTTACCTCGGTACTAAAACCAAGAGCCGTAAAAATATCGGCAACAATCTGCTCAAAATATTCTGGCGTCACCGCGTGAATATGCTGAATCAAATCCTGCGTAAAATGCTCCGCAAACTCAGCCTGAGCGTGAATCACCGGCGAATCGCTGGCACGCAAAATAATATCCAGCGGAGACTGACCGGCAGGCCAAGAATTTGCAGGTTCAGCAGAATTTAGGGCGGGGATAGGGTAGTCGGCATCGGTCGCATCATAAGCAGCGGGGTTCAGCTGAGTATAATCAGCACCTGAGAAAGGTGACAGAGTATGAAGGGCACCGGTATCAGAAGCGCCAAAAATGAGGCGATGCTCTTCCTCAGCATTCTCCAGTAGCGCGTTCGCCTGCTTCTGCAGCTTCTTCACACTCTTCGCCGTCAAACTCTGAGAGCACAAAGCCCGCACCTGCTTCACAACATGCGGCGGCACCGAACCGTGCAGATGCGGGGTGCAGGTCAGTTCGGCACCCAGGGGAGTAAGCAGGTACTTCCTCTTCTCCCACGGGGTCAAACGAGGCATAAGCTGGGCATAACGAAGTGCCACCAAGATTTTCAAGGTGGTACGCACAGCCACCGCAAAATCGGTGGATTCAAGAGCCGGTAGGTTCTTCTTCGACCCCAACGCCTTAGTCTGCTGCCGCAACTGCTCGCTAACATAGGCGGCGGTGCGAGGCACAGTCTTCGACAAGCGCCGTAGTGCCGGCAACAGAAGCGTGATATAGACATCCGGTGGGGGCCTATGGTTTTTATTCATCATCTTTGCCACGGTCCCTGCCAATTTACTAACACTATTGTGACGGTATATACATCGTAGCATCAGCATATATCATCATGACTTTATTGGCTCTAATATGACGAAACCATATGAATCAGTGTATTAGATATTGAATAACGCAATATAAGTCTTGAATTTGGGACAATACAATAGATTCCCGTCATACCAGCAGGTGTAACGGGAATCTATCCGTCAGATGTGAGCTACCCGCATTACATGGGGCGAGCGCGCCTCCACGAACCGGGGCCCGGGCGCAAGGAAGCGCCCAGGCGCTGACCGCGGTTCAGGATCCGTGAAGCGGCACCCACCAGCAAGTTCTGCTCCTGCTGCTCGCCATTTGCCTGCATCATTGCAACCACAGCGGTGAGGGCAGCAATCTCCTCCGAGGTGGGGGATCCCATAACCACCTTCAGTAGAGGCTCCTGCTTAGTGTCAGTATCTACCGAAGGCTGAGCAGAATCCTTCGCGGCGCTGGATGCGGTATCTGCATGCGCAGAAGAATGTGCGGAGCTACGCTCAAGCTGCTCGGCGCTCTCAGTAGCCTCCGAACTATCCTTCTTTTTACCGAATGAGAAATAATTCAGCGGGTTGTAGCCTGCCAAAGGCACACCTCCTTAGAAAACCTAAAATCCTGTGAATGCTCGCGCCACAAATGGTGCGGGCACATCGGAAGCCTACAGCGGGATATTGCCGTGCTTCTTCGCCGGGGTTGCCGCACGCTTATCGTGCAGGGCACGTAGCGAGGAAATAATACGCATGCGAGTCTCACTCGGGGCAATAACCTCATCAATGTAACCCAGCTCAGCAGCCTGGTATGGGTTCAGCAGCTCTTCCTCATACTTGGTAATCAGCTCAGCGCGGCGAGCCTCAACATCGCCACCCTCAGCCGCCAGAGCAACCAGCTCACGACGGTACAGAATATTCACCGCACCCTGGGCACCCATCACGCCAATCTGAGCGGTGGGCCACGCCAGGTTAATATCGGCACCCAGCTTCTTCGAACCCATCACAATGTATGCACCGCCGTACGCCTTACGGGTAATAACGGTGACCAACGGAACGGTCGCCTCCGCGTAAGCGTAGAGCAGCTTAGCGCCGCGGCGAATAATACCGTTGAATTCCTGATCGGTACCGGGTAGGAAGCCGGGAACATCTACAAAAGTCAGAATCGGAATGTTGAACGCATCGCAATGGCGCACAAAACGGGCAGCCTTCTCCGAAGCGGAGATATCCAGGCAACCTGCGAACTGCATCGGCTGGTTCGCCACAATACCAACCGTGCGGCCCTCAACGCGGGCGTAACCAATCATCACGTTCGGGGCGTAAAGTGCCTGCATCTCCAAGAAGTGGCCGTCATCCACGACGGACTCAATGACCGCGCGCATGTCATAAGGCTGGTTTGCCGAATCCGGGATGAGAGTATCCAAATCCAAATCGTCTACAGTTACCACGGGTTCCTGGTCATGCTCCAGGGGCAGAGGCTCAGCAAGGTTGTTTGAGGGCAGGAACTCCAGAAGCTCACGCACAAAGTCGAAAGCGTCTTCCTCATCTTCAGCCAGGTATGTGCTGGTGCCGGTCACGGCGTTATGCTGACGCGCACCACCGAGGGTTTCCATGTCCACGTCCTCACCGGTCACAGTCTTGATGACGTCCGGGCCGGTAATGAACATGTGTGAAGTTTTATCCACCATGATGATGTAGTCAGTCAGAGCGGGGGAGTACGCGGCACCACCAGCGCAGGGGCCCATAATGACAGAAATCTGCGGAACCACACCGGAGGCGCGCACGTTCATGCGGAAAATATCGGCAAACATCGCCAGAGAAGCCACACCCTCTTGGATACGGGCGCCACCACCATCGTTAATGCCGATAACCGGGCAGCCGTTCTTCAGAGCGAACTTCTGCACCTTCACAATCTTCTCGCCGTTCACCTGTGAGAGAGAACCACCGTAGACGGTGAAATCCTGCGAATACACGGCGACAAGGCGACCATCCACGGTGCCGTAACCGGAGACTAGGCCGTCCCCCAGAGGCTTCTTCGCCTCCATGCCGAACGCGGTGGTGCGGTGGCGGGCGAGGGCATCAAATTCTACGAAAGAACCCTCGTCTAGAAGCATGTCGATGCGCTCGCGGGCGGTGTTCTTACCGCGTGCGTGCTGCTTCTCAATAGCTGCCTCACCGCTGGGAGCAAAGCTATGTTCTCGACGTGCATAAAAATCAGCGAGCTTACCGGCGGTGGTGCTCAAGTCAAAATCCTGCTGGAGGTTCTCGGACATTATTCCTCGTTCCTGCTCCACCCGATCGTCGGGAGCCAGTGGTTGCGGTGATAGGGTGCTCAGGTGCCCCGAAGAGCACTCTTGAACAACGTACATATCTCTCAACTATAGTGCGAACTAGCACACATATGCCAGATGAGGAGCCAGAATATCAACACTAGATACACTTTCATGCACACACTGCCCGCAATGATGCGCGAAGAGCGCGAAAGAGGCATCTAGGACGCAAAGATACGATGCGGAAAACCCCCTCTTGCACCGGCAATCCTTGTCGGCGAAGGGGGGAGCTACTTGAGCTTTGCGAAATTTAGATGGTGCCCAGGACCGGGTTCCATTCAGTCACGGTGTGAGACAGAACTGCGCCACCAATGTTCATCGGGTCGTTAGCCACAATCTTCTCAGCAGCCTCAGCGGAATCAACCTTGGCAATCAGCAGAGCGCCGGCGGGGGTCTCGCCATCCAGCAGGGGGCCGGAAACAATCAGGTTGCCCGCCTCAATCTGCGAACCAAGGTGCTCACGGTGAGCAGGACGGTACTTCGCCTGCTCCTCGGGAGCAGCGTAAACGTAAGTAATTGCGTAATAAGCCATATCGGTCTTCTTTCGAGCAGAGCGGAGGAACCTCCGCAGCCGGTCGGTGCTTCATGCACCCTCACTGTCTAATGTACCGTCTCGGGTGCCGGGTGGGTATCACCGGCGGCAAGAAATTGATATGGTGAGAAACCAGTGCGATTGGAGAGAAACCGGCAGGTTTTGGCGGCGGGTCGGAGTACTGCAGAGTAGCTTCGGACAGGACAGAAAGGCGCAAACTATGGAGGAGAATATGCATACCGAGAGTGATCGTTCGGTTTTGGATGCGCCGCGCATCCGCACCATTGCAATGGAAACTGGATACTCCAGCGTAAATCTCTACAATAAAGTCGACTCCACTACCACCCGTGCCCGCGAGGTACTTATGGGCGGCACGGACTCCGAACGCGAACAGCTCGGCGAGCTCTCTGTCTACACTAGCCTCTACCAAAGCGCCGGACGCGGCCGTCTAGCCCGAGTCTGGATCGCCCCTGCCGGTGCCTGCCTCGCCACAAGTATCGTGGTGCGCCCGCATGCCTCCGCCGACCCTCTCGCTCGAGAACTCACCGAAGACAGCTACCACTGGCTGACCCTCATCGCCGGGCTCAGCGTGGTCGATATTTGGCGTGACTACGGGGTAGACGCCGCCCTCAAATGGCCCAACGATGTGATTGCACAGGGTGCCAAAGGCTGCGGAATCCTCGCCCAGCTCGTTCCCGAAAGCGGCTCCACCGAGCAACAACGCAGCATTATTGTGGGCATCGGCCAGAATACGAACATGTCCGCCGAACAGCTGCCCGTACCCACCGCCACCAGCCTGAGCCTGTGCACCGGGCAGGTCATCGACTCCTCCGAGGTGCTCACCCGACTCCTTAAGATCTTCGCCCGCCGCTACCGCGCCTTCGTGCGCGCCGGCGGTGACCCCGAGCACCCCGACCCCCTCAACCCGCAGAGCATCAGTCTGCTCGATCAGGCACGCGCCGCCACTGCAACTCTCGGAGCTAGCGTGCGCATGAGCCTGCCGGATGGAAGCACCGTAGAAGGCATCGCCGAAGACCTCGACGCGCAGGGGCGCATCCTCATTCGCCGCGAAGATGGAACCCTAGAGCCCTACGCGGTGGGCGATATTGAGCATCTTCGCCCCGTCAACGGTAGCTACGGAGACTTTCAGCAGGCACACTAGAACCAACCCCTAAAATTACAGTCCGGCACGGCAACTGCATCAATCCACACCGCCTCAACTGGCGCCTCCAGCCGGCCCATAACAACCAGCACAGCTAAGGAACACCATGCGTCTGCGCGGAAAACTCAACCCCGGTGAGCATGTCATCATTACCACTCGACAGCACTACGGCGCCCTGCTACCCGCGCTCGCCTACATACTGGTTGCTATCGCCGCCTCAACCTTTGCCTCCACGGCACGGTCCTCACCGATTCTGTGGACTCTCGGCATGATGTGTGCGGTTGGTACTGTTTTCGGAGCGGTGCGTACCGGATGGCGTTGGGCTACCACCTCCTACCTGCTCACCACGCACCGGCTTGTGGTTCGCCGTGGCGTGATGATCCGAACAGGAGACGACTCTCTCTACTTGGATTCCATGGGGGAACGCTGGGTAAAACAACGCGGCCCGGGCGCCTGGTTAGGCTATGGCTCCGTGTATGTGGTCTGCCACGGAGCGCACCACTGTCTGACCTATGTGCCTGAACCCAGGTGTTTTGAAAAAGAAATTAAATCCGCTAGACGTGACTATTACGCCTTGAGTTCCCGCTACATCTAGCTTTTCGGGGGTGTGTCTGCCAACTATAAAGAGGGTAGACCGGTTGACTCAGAGCCTAACCTGGCACCTAAATCAGCTGAAAAATGTGGATTAGAGTATTCTTAAATGTGAATTACTCCACTAAAATATCTTTGGGGGTGGATGCTTTGGTGCCCAAAACACCGCAGTGGAGGGTATATTAACAAGGCGCTATACAGTGAAGTAGTGCACAATCGACGCACAGCACCAGCTAGCGCACCCGCACGAGAGAACAGATGATTCGGCAGATATGAAAGGAGCAGCAACGGTAATGAGCACGGCAGACCCCCAGAAACCTGCACACTCTCTGCAGGGTACTGGCGCCACCATGGGCCCCGAAACCCAAATGCTGAACCTCAAAATTCTGCAGAACCTCGCGCAGAACAATATCTATCGAGACGAGGAATCCAAAGCAGGAATCCGAGCCCTCGAAAAGTCGCTCCTGGGACAGGGCCGCCGCTACACCCCCGTAGAAGCCGCAGAGTGCGCCGGACTTCCTCTCGAAACCGCCCAGCGTATCTGGCACAACATGGGTTTCCCAACGATCGCCGACCACTCGCCCTACTTCACTGAAACAGACGTGCAGATGCTTGCAGACCTGCAGAAGTTGGACGCAGAAGGCGACATTCGCATGGAATACGTGGCATCCCTTGTGCGCTCCGAAGGTCAACTGACCGACCGTACCGTCGCATGGCAGATTGAGGCGCTCGTGCACAATATCATGGTCACCGAAAACCTCAGCGATAATGATGCCCGCCGTAAGCTCCTCAAAGACTTCCCGCGCTACCTTGACGTTCTTGAGCGCCTGGCGCTCTACGCATACCGTCGCCAGATGTACGCCGGAATCCTGCGCCTGGGATTGCGCGAAAACAACGTGACCACCTCCGGACTTTCTCGCCTGCCCCTGGTGCGAGGCGTAGGGTTCGTTGACCTGGTTTCCTACACCTCCCTGGTACGTAACCTAGATGCCGCAGCTCTCTCTCAGCTCATCAACCACTTTGAGCAGAGCTGCCTGGACGTTATCGCACCCCTGGGCGGTCGTATTATTAAGACCCTCGGTGATGAAGTTTTCTTCCTTACCGAAGCCCCGGACGCTATCGCAGAAATTAGCCTGCGGCTCTCCGAAAAGATCGGTGCCGACCCGCAACTACCGGATGCCCGCGTCGCCTTCATCTGGGGCGAAGTTCTGGCTAACCGCGGCGACGTGTACGGCTCCAGCGTGAACCTGGCCGCACGCCTGGTCTCCCTCGCTGAACCGGGTACCGTACTGACCGATAATGAGACAGCAAACACGCTCCGACAGGTGGGAAATCGCTATACTCTCACCTCGCAGGGAACGCGAAATGTTAGAAGCTTTGGTAACGTAGACCCCGTGGCGGTGACCCGTCGCGTGAACTACACAATGGAGATAGACCTCTCATGACTGAACTGAAACTACGTACCGGTGGTGCAACGCACCGCGGCGCACATCGAGAAAATAACGAAGATTCGATGGTCGTCGCCGGTTCCCTCTGCGTGGTCGCGGACGGTATGGGAGGCCATGAATCGGGCGAGGTCGCTTCGCGCCTGTGCGTGCGTCAGCTCGCCTACTCGCCCTTCTTCACCATGCCTGGCGGACGCAGCGAAGGAGAACAGCAGACCTACGTTAAGCGCCTCGCAGCTATTGATGAGGAAGACCCCGTTAAGCGCCGTCGCCGCGCAAATACCCTGCTTAACAACGAAATTGTGGGCGCCCTGAACCGTTTGCACGATATCCTCGGCGAAACCAACGAAGAAATTAAACAGGCGCTCTCCCACGCTGGCGGCACGACCGTCACTGGCGCCTGGCTAACCAACATCGGGGACCGTAACCTGTGGGTTATTTTCAACGTGGGCGACTCGCGAACCTACCGTCTGTTGCGTGAGGATGAGGGTATTCACCACTCCGCCATGGAGAAGCTGCCCGGTTCTGAGGGCTCCGCCTCGCTGGAGCAGGTCACCGCTGACCACTCCGAGGTGCAGTACCTGGTCGATGAAGGTCAGATTACCGCCCTGGAGGCGCTGACCCACCCGCGCCGCAACGTAATTACCCGCGCGCTGGGTACCGGTAACTACTGGGAACCGGACTTCTGGGTTCTGCCCGCCCGTGCCGGTGACCGCCTGATGCTCTGCTCCGATGGTCTTTCCGGTGAGCTTTCGCACGAATACATGGCGCGCGTACTCACCTCGATTCGCCACCCGCAGGACGCCGCTGACGTGCTCCAGCACGAGGCGCTGCGTTCCGGCGGTCGCGATAACATTACCGTGATTGTTGCTGACGCGGTCGAAGCCTAAACTTCATACTGTTTGATTCACCCCCGCCTTCTATAGGCACTCGCTCGAGTGCCTATAGAAGGCGGGGGTGAACTGTATCCGCGCACAGAAACTAAGGAGGCATAATCGGGTAAGCGGCTACGGCACTCTTGCATTATCGTTTACGTCATCGTTTGCGTTCGCGGAACCTGCCAATATGACCAGCGATAGGGGAGAGGCGGATCAAAAACGCTAGACTGGACGGGTGACTGAGAACAACACCACCCAGCAGACTGCCCCCGCCGAGATTCGAGCAGAGAGCCCCGCAGAAAACTCCGTGGAGATTACCGAGGCCCTGCGTGCCGAGTATGCGGAACTGACCGATAAGATTCGTGCCGCACGCCGCGCCTACTACAACGAGGATGCGCCCTTCCTCTCTGACGCCGAGTACGATGCGCTCTACCGCCGCCTTGGAATCATTGAGGCGGAATATCCGCTCATTATCGCCAACGACTCGCCCACCCAGGAAGTCGGTGGTGAAGCCATCGAAGCCTTCGCGCCCGTCACCCACTTGCAGCGCATGTACTCCCTCGAGGACGTCTTCTCCTTCGAGGAGTTGCGCAGCTGGCTGACCAAGACTGAAGAGAACGCCCGGAACCTTACCGGTGGCGCACCGCAGTGGCTGACCGAGCTGAAGATTGACGGTCTGGCGGTGAATCTGCTCTACCGCAACGGCACCCTCGTGCGCGCGGCAACCCGCGGTGACGGCACCACCGGTGAAGACGTCACCCACAACGTGCGCACCATTGCGGGCATCCCGCAGCAGCTGACCGGCGAGAACCACCCTGAGGAAATTGAAATCCGCGGCGAAGTGTTCATCTCCTCCGCAGATTTTGAGAAGCTCAATGAGTCCATGATTGCCGCCGGTAAGAACCCCTTCGCGAACCCGCGTAACGCCGCGGCAGGCTCGCTACGCCAGAAGGACGCGGCGATTACCGCCTCGCGCCCGCTGAGCATGTACGTGCACGGCATCGGTTCACGCACCGGCCTGGATATTGCCACTCAGTACGAGACTTACGACCTGCTCGCCTCCTGGGGTCTGCCCGTGAGCCCCTACAGCGAAATTGCCGATAACACCGAGGCGGTGTTCGACTTCATTAACAAGTACGGTGAGCAGCGCCACTCCCTGGTGCACGAAATTGACGGCATCGTCATTAAGGTCAACGACTTCGCGACCCAGGCTCAGCTGGGCTACACCTCCCGCGTGCCGCGCTGGGCGGTGGCGTATAAGTACCCGCCCGAAGAGGTGCACACCAAGCTGCTGGACATCCGTGTGGACGTGGGACGCACCGGCCGCGTGACCCCCTACGGCGTCATGGAGCCTGTGTTCGTCTCCGGCTCGACCGTGGAGCGCGCCACCCTGCACAACCAGGACGTGGTCAAGGCTAAGGGCGTGCTCATCGGTGACACTGTGGTGCTACGCAAGGCAGGTGACGTGATCCCCGAGATTGTCGCCCCCGTGGTTGCCCTACGTGACGGCACTGAACGTGAGTTCGTCATGCCCAGCGAATGCCCATCCTGCGGTTCGCCCCTTGCCCCCGGCAAGGAAGGCGATGTGGATCTGCGTTGCACGAACCCTCGCTCCTGCCCGGCGCAGCTGACCGAGCGTGTGTACTATGCGGCAAGCCGCGGTGCCTTCGACATTGAGGCACTCGGCTTCGAAGCAGCTAAGGCGCTCACCAGCCCCGCAACCCCGGACACCCCTCCACTAACAACCGAGGCACACCTGTTCACCCTCAACATTGAGGACCTGCGCGAGGTCACTATCGAGCGTGAGAAGAAGGTCAAGGGCGTGGGCACCGGAAAGATGGAGCGCGTGCCCTACTTCTACACCAAGCCGACCAAGGCACGCCCCGAGCCGAAGCCTACGAAGAATACGCTGAACCTCTTCGCTGAGCTGGAGAAGGCTAAGCAGCAGCCGCTGTGGCGCGTGCTGGTGGCTCTCTCGATTCGTCACGTGGGACCGACCGCTGCCCGCGCGCTTGCCGCCGAGCTCGGTTCGATGCAGGCAATCCGCGAGGCTGATCGTGAGCGTCTTGCTGCTGTGGATGGTGTGGGCACCACGATTGCCGATTCGATTATTGAATGGTTTGCTGAGGATTGGCACGCCGAGGTTGTGGACTCCTGGGCTGCCGCCGGTGTGCGCATGGAAGATACTCGTGACGAGTCCGTGGAGCGCACTCTGGAGGGCCTGACCGTGGTCGTAACCGGCACGCTGAACGGTTACACCCGTGACGGTGCGAAGGAAGCCATTATTTCTCGCGGCGGTAAGGCTTCGGCGTCGGTTTCGAAGAAGACCCACTTTGTGGTCGCAGGCGCGAATGCCGGCTCGAAGCTGGATAAGGCTCAGCAGCTGGGTCTGAAGGTGCTGGACGAGGAAGGCTTTACTGCTCTGCTTGAAGGTGGCCCCGAGGCAGTTGAAGCCGCTTCGGAGGAGTAGACCCGGTAGCGGGGTTATCTGAATCTGAACCCTGCAATATATATAGAGATATATAGAGCATTCAGGCTCTGGAGTACGGGCTTCAGAGCCTGAATGCCAATTTTGGGCATTTGTAATTACCACAGCATTTAAGGTGGAAGCGCCTTAAAACACTCCCAAAGCGTGTAAATATTTAAAAAATATTTACACGCTGTTCAAAACCTTTGAAATCGGCACCCATTCAATACTGAATCGGAGCACTCCAGGAGGGGAAACCTCCGACTGCACGCCCTAGAAAACCCCGAAATTCCGCGGTTAAACCTTGAAAATATGCGGCCTGCAAGAGCGCCAATAAAGTTTCTTGCACTTTTAACCTGAAAGAACCCTGGGAACCCTGCGCGTTCGCCGTGAACCTGAAACTGGGTTGGAATCATAAAAAACCTCGGTTATCTTTGAGACCAGATAGATTCTCGCAAGGGAATCGCCTGTGTGGTTTCAAGCTTGGAATGCTTGAAACGATGCCCGGTTCTACCGCACGTCCCTACCGAGGAAGTGCCACCCGGATTCCGCACACAAGTGCAGAATCACTCACGGTGACATGAAATCGGTGGAGAGCCGCTCACATGGTAGAGCCAGAACATGAGTAACCTACTTCGTTATCAAAGGGTGAGCGGCAGCGCGTTAGAGTTCCGGGGACGGAACGAGCGGGGACGGCCCCAAGGAGCATTATGAAGAACACTTCCATTCGTCGTACCGCAGCAGCTCTCGCCATCGGTGGCGCTGTAGCAGCTACCATGTCGATGCCCGCTGCAAACGCGGTAGACGGTGCTACCTGGGACGCACTGGCACAGTGCGAGTCCGGTGGTAACTGGTCCATCAACACCGGTAACGGCTTCTACGGTGGTCTGCAGTTCACCCAGCAGTCCTGGAACGGCGTCGGCATGTCCGGCTCCCCCGTGACCGCTTCCCGTGCACAGCAGATTGAGGCTGGCGAGCGTCTGCTCGCTATCCAGGGCTGGGGCGCATGGCCCGCTTGCTCCGCTAAGCTTGGCCTCTACGGCAAGACCGGCGCAGCTCCCACCTACACTGAGCCCACCACCGTGGCTGCCCAGTCGCAGACCCAGCAGACCTACACCGCTCCCGCGGCACAGGCTGCACCCGCAGCTCCTGCAGTTCAGGCTGCACCCGCAGCAGCTGAGGCACCCGCAGCACCCGCTGCAGCACCGGCAGTTGAGGCTCCCGCAGCACCCGTCGCAGTAGCTCCCAAGGCTGCAGCAGGTACCTACACCGTGGTTCCCGGTGACTCCCTCTCGCTGATCGCTGCAAAGCTCGGCGTTGCAGGCGGCTACCAGGCAATCGCAGCTGCGAACACCGACATCATCTACAACGTTGACCTGATCTTCCCCGGCCAGGTTCTGACCATCCCTGCCTAAGGTTTTAACTCTCAAGCGTAACTTGGGCACGTTGTAGTCCAACGCCCCGCACCTCACACGAGGAGCGGGGCGTTGAGCATTTAACCGAAAGGAGAAAAATACCGCCTGAACACACAAGCCAGCAGGTAAACCCTCCAACCCTCAATGAGACGGAAAACGCAACCTCCACTACACTAGAGAAGAGACAAGAAAACAAAACTACGGGAGAACCATGTCTGCCATCACCTTTGAACAGGTCAAGCACCTGGCATCGCTGGCACTCATTGAGATGACCGATGAAGAACTCACCGCGATGGCGTCTGAGCTGGACGTCATCGTCGCATCCGTTGAGACCATGTCGCAGAAAGCAACTGCTGACATCCCCGCGACCAGCCACCCCATCCCCCTCGAGAACGTCTTCCGTGAAGACGTACCCGTCACCACCCTTACCCAGGAAGAGGCGCTCTCAGGCGCCCCCGACGCACAGGACGGCAAGTTCCGCGTGCCGGCAATCCTCGACGAAGACTAAGAGGAGAACAACCAAGTGAACGAATTGATCCAGCTCACCGCCGCAGAAGCAGTAGAAAAGCTCGCATCCGGCGAAATCACCTCCGTTGAGCTTACCCAGGCACACCTGGACCGTATCGCAGCCACCGACGGCGCATCCCTGAGCGACAACCGAGCAGACGGCAAGAACGGCCTCAACGCCTTCCTGCACATCAACGCTGAAGAAGCACTCGCCACCGCAGCCGCAGTGGACGCAGACCGTGCAGCAGGCAAGGAATTGCCGCTGCTCGCAGGCGTACCCATCGCCGTCAAGGACCTCATCGTCACCAAGGGCCAGCCTACCACCGCAGCATCGCGCATGCTCGAAGGCTGGATGAGCCCCTACGATGGCACCGTCACCCGCAAGGTCCGCGAAGCACGCATGCCCATCCTCGGCAAGACCAACCTCGACGAATTCGCAATGGGCTCCTCCAACGAGCACTCTGCATTCGGCGTAGTCCGCAACCCCTGGGCACTCGACCGTGCACCCGGCGGCTCCGGCGGCGGCTCCGCAGCAGCCGTCACCGCCTTCCAGGCACCCCTGGCGCTCGGCACCGACACCGGCGGCTCTATCCGCCAGCCTGCAGCACTGACCGGTAGCGTTGGCGTCAAGCCCACCTACGGCTCCGTCTCCCGCTACGGTGTCATCGCCATGGCATCTTCCCTCGACCAGGTAGGCCCCTGCGCCCGCACTGTCCTGGATACCGCACTGCTCCACGAAGCAATCGCAGGCCACGACCCGCTCGATGCAACCTCCCTGCCTGATGAGCCCGGCAACTTTGTTGAAGAAGCCAAGGCAGGCGCAGAAGCCGCACGCAAGCGCGACCTGTCTGGCCTGCGCATCGGCGTCATTAAGGAACTCGGAGGCGGCGACGGCGCAGGCTTCGAAGCAGGTGTCCTCGCACGCTTCCGTGAATCCGTCGAAGAGCTGCGTGCCGCAGGTGCAGAAATCGTTGAGGTCTCCCTGCCCTCCGTCACCGAAGCCATCAGCGCCTACTACATGATCATGTCCTCCGAGGTGTCCTCCAACCTGGCACGCTACGACGGCGTCCGCTACGGCCTGCGCGTCGTACCCGAAGACGGCCCCGTCACCATCGAGCGCGTCATGTCCGCAACCCGCTCCGCAGGCTTCGGTCACGAGGTCAAGCGCCGCATTATTCTCGGCACCTACGCACTGTCTGCAGGTAACTTCGATGCCTACTATGGCGCCGCACTGCGCGTACGCACCCTCATCCAGCGCGATTACGCAGCAGCATTCGAAAAGTGCGACGTGCTCATCTCCCCGACTGCACCCTCCACCGCGTTCAAGCTCGGCGAGAAGACCGAAGGCGACCCCATGGCAATGTACCTGGGTGACGTCGCAACCGTGCCCGTCAACCTGGCAGGTGTCCCGGCGCTCTCCCTGCCCGGCGGCCTCTCCGAAGAGAACAACCTGCCCGTCGGTATCCAGTTCACCGCACCCGCACGCGAAGACGCACGCCTCTACCGCGTCGGCGCAGCACTGGAAGAACTGCTCACCGCAAAATGGGGCGCACCGCTCTACAGGAGCCTGCCCGACACTGAAACTCTGATCCGCGACTTTGACTTTGGGGGAACCAAATAATGAGTGAAGAAGTCCTCAGCTTCGAAGAAGCCATCGAAAAGTACGACCCGGTCCTCGGCTTCGAGGTGCACGTCGAACTGAACACCAAAACCAAGATGTTTGACTCCGCACCCAACGAGTTCGGCGACGACCCCAACACCAACGTCACCCCCGTATCGCTCGGCCTGCCCGGTGCGCTGCCCATGGTGAACAAGACCGCTGTTGAGTCTGCCATCAAGCTCGGCCTGGCACTGGGCTGCGAGATTGCAGACAAGTCCTACTTCGCCCGCAAGAACTACTTCTACCCGGACTCCCCGAAGAACTTCCAGACCTCCCAGGCTGGCGGCCCCATCGCGGAAAACGGCTCCCTGGACGTTGAGCTCGAAGACGGCACTATCTTCACCGTTGAAATTGAGCGCGCCCACATGGAAGAAGACGCAGGCAAGCTCACCCACGTCGGTGGTGCAGATGGACGAATCCAGGGTGCAACCTCCTCACTGGTCGACTACAACCGCGCAGGCGTTCCTCTGATCGAGATCGTCACCCGACCCATAGTCGGTGCCGGCGAGCGTGCACCCGAACTGGCACGCGCCTACGTTGCCGCAATCCGCGACATCGTCCGCTCCCTCGGCATCTCTGACGCCCGCATGGAACGTGGTAACGTCCGCTGCGATGCCAACGTCTCCCTCATGCCCAAGGGCGCAGAGAAGTTCGGCACCCGCTCCGAAACCAAAAACGTGAACTCCCTTCGTTCGGTTGAGCGCGCCGTCCGCTACGAGATCCGCCGCCACGCAGCAATCCTCGAACGCGGTGAAAAGGTCACCCAGGAGACCCGCCACTGGCACGAAGACACCCGCGAAACCTCCTCGGGCCGCCCCAAGTCCGACGCCGACGACTACCGTTACTTCCCCGAACCGGACCTCGTACCGGTCGTCACCAACAGCGAATGGATTGAGCGTCTGCGCGCTGAACTGCCCGAACCCCCGGCAGAGCGCCGCCGCCGCCTCAAGGGTGAGTGGGGCTACTCCGACGAAGAGTTCCGCGACGTCGTCAACGCTGGCGCACTCGACGTCATCGAAGAGACCGTCGCCGCAGGTGCAACCGCAGCAGCCGCCCGCAAGTGGTGGATGGGCGAAATCGCCCGCCGCGCAAAGCAGGCTGAAGTTGAGCTCACCGCCCTCGGCGTGGAGCCCGCAACCGTGGTTGCCCTCGAAGCACTCATCTCTGAGGGGAAGATTAACGACAAGATCGCCCGCCAGGTGCTCGAGTTCGTCCTCGCCGGTGAAGGCACCCCCGCCGAAATCGTTGAGGCACGCGGCCTCGCCGTGGTTTCCGATGACGGCGCGCTCACCGCAGCTGTCCAGGAAGCACTGGCGGCAATGCCCGACGTTGCCGACAAGATTCGTGCCGGTAAGGTTCAGGCTGCTGGTGCTATCGTCGGTCAGGTTATGAAGGCTACCCGCGGTCAGGCTGATGCCGCCCGCGTGCGTGAGCTGATTCTGGCTGAGTGCGGCGTGGAAGGCTAAGCTTTTCCGCTGACCCGGCTCTAACGAAAGAGGCGCTGTCTCCCGAGGTGGGAGGCGGCGCCTCTTTTGCTCCATTCCAGGGTCTGCGCGAGTGCGGCCGTGTTTTCCGGATGCGCCCTCCGGGTGACGGGTGCCCCTGCGTAGGCGCGGAGGAAATATGCGGTGCCTCACCCCTCGAGCAGAGCAACGTACATAAACGAAGAACGCTCCGTCCGTATCACTTAGATACAGACGGAGCGTTCTATTTAAGAGACCAGCTACTCAGTAACGCCGAGGTTGCTCATGAGGAATGCGTAATCCCACGCGATCTCACGCCAACGCGTATACCGGCCGGAACCGCCACCGTGACCGCCCGACATGTCAATCTTCAGCAGCGGCACCGGCGACGACGGGTCAATCTGCTCACGCAGCGCCGCAACCCACTTCGCAGGCTCCACGTAGAGCACGCGAGTGTCGTGCAGGCTCGTCACCGCAGCAATCGCCGGGTAGCGGACCGGGCGGATGTTCTCGTACGGGGTGTACGACTTCATGTAAGTGTACACTTCCTGGTCCTCAATCGGGTTGCCCCACTCCTCCCACTCCATTGCCGACAGTGGCAGCTCCGGATCGAGGATGGTGGTCAGCGCATCCACGAACGGTACGGCTGCCAGGCAGGCGGCGTACTTTTCGGGGGCGAGGTTCAGCACGGCGCCCATGAGCAGACCGCCGGCGCTACCGCCGTAGCAGCCGATACGCGCCTCATCAGCCCACGGCTTAGCCGCAACGTAGCTGGTGACGTCCACGAAGTCGGTGAAGGTGTTCTTCTTCGCGAGCTTCTTGCCGTTCTGGTACCAAGAGCGGCCCATCTCGCCGCCGCCGCGAATATGCGCGATGACGTAGATGACGCCGCGGTCCAGAATCGACAGCATCGGGATGGAGAACATCGGGTCCATGGACGACTCGTACGAGCCGTAACCGTACTGGATGACCGGGTGCGGCTTGCTCATGTCCAGATCGGCGCGGTGAATCACCGAGATCGGGATGAGCGTGCCGTCCGCCGCCGGTGCCCAGTCGCGGTAGGCGCGGTAGTCCTCACGGTTGTAGCCGCCGAGTACCGGGGTTTCACGGCGCAACAGCAGGGTCTGCGACATGGGGAAGTAGTCGTAGACGCGGCGTGGAGTCAGGTACGAGGTGTAGGCGATGCGCAGCACGGGGGAGTAGTTCTCCGCACGCAGCACGGAGGCGGTGTACAGTTCCTCGTCGAAGCCGACAGGTTCCATGAAGGTCACGCCGGCGGGGCGGCGGCGGCGCCACTGGATGGGCAGCTGCTCACGCGGTGCAAGGAAAATGCGGGTGGTGGTGTCTGCGCGGGCGGTGACGACCAGGTGCGTTGCGGTCAAGGTGAAGCCCTCCAGGCGCACATGTTCGCTGTGGCGGATAACCGGAACCCACCGCTTCGCGTACTCTTCGAGGCTTTCACTTTCGCGCGGCATATCTGCGAGGACCAGCTCGGAGTTCAGCGCATTGTAGTCGTGCTGAATCAGCAGGTGCTGTTCGCCGGCAATGTTGAGCGGCTCGGCGTAGTATTCGATTCCCGCGCTCTTGGGAATGAGCAGGGTCGGCTCGCTCTTGGGTTCGCGGGTGGGGATGATACGCACTTCTGTGTATTCGGAGTTGGAGCTGGTAATGACCACGGAGGAACGGTCGGAGCTCATGGCTGCGCTGAGCCACATGGTGTTGTCCGGTTCCTCGTAGATCAGGTGGTCTTCGGTGCCCTGTCCGACGTCGTGCACGTAGACACGCCAGGGGCGCCACGACTCGTCGGGGACGGTGTAGATGAGCTGATCGGCGTGGTTGATGAAGAAGGAACCCGCCGCAATGTTGGGGATGGTGTCTTCGAGGAAGGAGCCGGTTTCCATGTTGAGGAAGCGCTGCTCGTAGCGTTCGTCGCCCTTTTCATCCACGGAGATGCTCAGCAGCTTGCCGTTACGTGCAGGCTGGAAGCTACCGAGGGAGAAGAACTCCATGTCCTTGGCGTACTCGTTGCAGTCGAGGATGACGACCTCACCTTCGAGTACTTCGCCGGGGGTGACGGTCGGCGGGGTGTAGCGCACCACCTCGTCGCCTTCGTGCAGGGCGGGGTAGCGGTAGAAGACGGGATACTGGCCGCCGGGCACCATGCGGCTGTAGTACCACCAGTCACCGATACGGTTCGGGACGGTCAGATCCGACAGCAGGGTGCGGTCCTTGATTTCGTTGAAGATGGATTCGCGGAGGGGCTGCTGGTCTGCGGTGACAGCTTCGGTGTATTCGGCTTCTGCCTTGAGGTAGTTGAGGACCTCTTCGCTTTCCTTGTCGCGGAGCCATTCGTAGGGGTCGATGAAGACGTCGCCGTGGTGTTCGCGACGGTGCTCGACCTTCTTCGGTACGGGCGGGGTGAGGTTCTGTTCAGTCATGCTGCCACCTCTTTCCTTGAGTTATGGGTTTGTGAATGGTGTGTGCCGTCTGTGCCTGCGTTCCTGTGCCGCCGGGTGGCGGTGAGGGTGTGCGGGGGACTGTGGGCATGCCTAGTTCTAGTGTATCGAAGAGTGAGGCAGGCTACTATATTGCGGCCTGGGCAGTATCACCCAGATTAGCCCCCTGCACTCTTCTGGAACGTGCGCATTTGGTGGCTAGTTAGCGCGCCCCTTAATGGACATGAGGGTGCGGCGGCCCGCCTTATTCGCCTTCGTGAAGGCACGGTTACTTTGCCTGTACTCACGTTCTTGAGAGCGCAGGCGTAGACGCGCGGATTCGGCTATCATCCTGCGGTAGCGTTCGAAGCGCTCGGGGTCGAGAGAGCCGTCGGCGAGCGCCTGCTGCACCGCGCATCCGGGTTCGGAACCGTGGGAGCAGTCGCTGTACCGGCAGGCAGAAGCGTAACCGGAGACGTCGTCGAAGGTTTCGTCAATCGCGGCGCTATCGCTCGTTGCGGCTAGGGCTCGTACGCCCGGAGTGTCGATCAGCACCGTGCCAGATGATGATTTTGCGTTGGTCGAGTCTCCTTCGCTTGAGCCTTCCGCACCGGGTAAAACAAGCATCTGGCGGCTGGTGGTGGTGTGGCGCCCCTTGCCGTCAGCATCTCGGACTGTGGAGGTGACCTGCACCTGATGTTCTTGGCTATCCTCGCGGGGGTCAACTCCGGGGTTGAGCAGGGCGTTGACCAGGGTGGATTTTCCTGCGCCGCTGCGACCCAGGAATGCGGCGGTGCGTCCGGCGACAAGCTCCGCCACCGGGGCAGGGTCGTAGCCGTTGTCCGTGCAGACGGCGAGCACCGCATCCACACCACCTGCGGGGGAGTCCCTGTAGTTGGTGAGCTGTTCGGCCGTTACCAGGTCACCCTTGGTGAGAATCAGCGCGACCTGCACCCCGGAAGCGTGCGCCAGGGCGGTGTAGCGTTCAATTCGCCCAATGGACGGCTCGGGGAAGCAGGGCTCAACGATGCAGAGTATATCCACGTTGGCGGCGACAGGCTGATCCGCGGATTCTCGGGTGGCGCTGGGTCGGGTGAGGTAGCTTCGCCGGGGCAGTATCGCGAGAGGTTTGTGCTCCGCGGGCTGGCTATCGCTACCGGTTCCAGGGATGGGCTGGGTGAGTACCCAGTCGCCGACGACGGGGTACTCTTCTTCGCCGTAGTCGTTCTCAACCGGACGCAGCGGAGCGGAAAGCTTAATGAGCTCACCCCGCTCGCAGGTCAGTAGCTCGCAGCGGGTGCGGTGCACGGCGCTGACACGGGCGAGGGTAAAGTTTTCGAGGGTACCGCCGAGGGTGAACGCGGCGCGGATTGCTGAACCCTGCCAGGAAGGGTCGAACCCTAGGGTCTCTAAGGTGTATGAAGCGGGAGCAATGGTCACAGGAATAGTCTTTCTTGGTTGCGGCGCCCGGATAGCGGGTGATTACAAGGTTCGTTCTTTTTCAGGTTTCACCGTTCACAACAGCGAGGCGCGGGCGCCGGCACGGATACGGCGGGCGGCAAGGACCATCAGCCCCAACCCGATTGCGGCGTAGAGTACTGTCAGGGCTGTGTCTGCCGCCAGGAGCGCGAAAAGCTCCGGCGCGGTGCCGTTCGCGATACCGCTAGAGGCATCTAAAACCTGCACCAGCCGGGACCCCGGAACCCAGGAACACAGCCATGCAAGCCAACCCGGGTAGGTACTCACCGGCACAATCACGCCCGCGCTCACTGGCAGAATAATCGACAGAAAATTCGACCCCGTGTACGGATCCGACAGGTACAGACCGAGCCCGGCGGCAAAAATGCCCAGGCAGACCCCGCCCAGAACCGCAACCGGCATCAGTAAGATGGCACCGACTAAAAGTCCGGAACTTGCTCCCGTAGCGGAGGATGTGAGGGACAGTAACCACACGATGCCCACATTGCTCAGACCCGTTACGGATGCCAGCAACGCGGGTACCGCCGCCGCACCGAGCCAGTATCCAGCATCCACCGGGCGCGCCGTGCACACGTACTCGAAGACGCCAATCCACCGGTCTGTGGCAACGCGCGCGACAATACCGGCTGCCACGGAGCTGAGGGTCGCAATCAGGGCGGTCGCGCAGCCGATGCGTACCGTATCGTTTGCGGCAAGATCAGCACCCAGAAGCACCGTGAAAAGCACGTTAAGACCGGGTACGAGAACCAGGGTCGTGATGGCCGTTCCGAGGGTTGCGAAGGTAATAGACGACGACCAGCCAATAGAAGCGGTCGACAGAGCCCGACGCGCCGTGCCAGACAGTGATACAGCGCCAGGCAGGGCAACAGAGGAGAGAGCACGCACGCTACATCGCCCCCAGGGTGCCGCGACGGCGGGCTGAGGCGAGAGCCTTCCGAGCAAAGAGGAAGGCGCACAACGCCCAGATGAAGCTCACGACCAGGGTCTGAATTACGGGCAGGAGCGCATCCGCCGGGGTAGTGATGGCGGTACGCCCAAGTAGCAGGTGAACCGGCGCCTGTAGGGGAATGAGCACACCCGCGGCATCCAGCCAGGCGGGCGCTTCAACGGTCGTGAAGAGAACCCCGGAAAGAATAAAAACCGGCACGAGCAACAGCTCCTCGTAGGCGATAGCGTTCGGCGTGGCCACGAAGAATACCGCAATCATGAACGTGACCGACAGGCACGCAAGCCACAGCAGGGGAACGCCCAGAACGTAGCGCGGCCAGAGTGCTGAAAAGTCTGTGACCTGCAGGTTGAGCGTCACAAGAGCCCAGATGAGCCACGACAGGGGCAAAGCCGCCAAACCCACAACGGATGCGCTTGAAACGATAGCCGCCAGCACCCGCACCGGAGAAATCGACCCCGAACACAGGTACACGAGGGTCCCACGGAAACGCTCAAAATTGATGATGCCCGCAGACACGATGCAGACCGACCACATGCCCACAATGCCCGCGCGGGTCCACGCGAGAGTCGGGTCAACGGAGTGACCCGCGGAGCTCTGCGCCGCCGCATGCACGGCGAGCGCCTGAAGGATGACTGAGCCGAGTACCGTGCTAATGAGCAGCTGAATGAAGTAGGGGACCGTCAGGAACTGGCGCAGGCTAAAGCCCATGAGCCGTAGCTGCCGGGCGCACTCCTGCCACAGGTCGTACCGTCGACCCTGCCGCTGGAACTCTTCTGAGCGTTGCGTCTGAGCGTTCATCGCTTGAGCCCCTCCGCCATCGCCAGGTATGCCTCTTCCAAGGTTGCCGGGCGCGTGTACGGTTCGGTTCGCGCCCCAATGCGTGCGGCGGCAAGTCCCTCCGTCAGGATGCGGTGCGTCTCGCCCGCCTCGAACGTGGCGCGCTCGCCGTGCCAGTAGAGGGTCAGTTCCCAGCCGGAACCGCGTGGGGCAAAAAGTACCGCCGCCTTATCGCCGAGGAACCCGCGGAGCGTATCAATGCCCTCGGTGGCGGTGGGCTCGACCTGAACCACGGTCGTGGCGGCAATACCTGCGTGCGCGGCAACGTCCTCGAGACTGCCGCTCACAGCAACGGAGCCAGCGCCCAAGACGGTGATGGTGTGCGCCAGGTCCTCGATTTCGCCCAGCAGGTGGCTTGTGAGCAGAATGGCGGCGCCGTCTTCCGCGAGAGAACGGATAAGGGTTCGTACGGTTAGGGCGATATCGGGGTCGAGCCCGTTGGTCGGCTCATCCAGCAGGAGCAGAGCGGGGGAGCCGAGCAGTGCACGGGCAATATGTAGGCGCTGCTTCATGCCGCGGGAAAACTCCTGGACAGGCCGCGTTGCCGCATCGGTGAGTTCCACACGGGCTAGGGCATGCTCAACCTCGTGCCCTCGGGCCCGCCCGGAAACCCCCGTAACATCGGCAAAGAACAGCAGATTATCGCGGGCACTGGCGCGCGGGTAGAAGCCGTTCTCCCCGCCCAGCGCGAGGCCCACGTGACGGCGCGCCCGCTGCGGGTGGGCGATAGCGTCAATACCGTTCACGGTGAGGCTACCGCCGGTGGGGGTGAGCAGAGTCGAGCACATCTGCACGGTCGTCGTTTTGCCCGCACCGTTGGGGCCGAGGAGGGCGTGAATTTCCCCGGAACTGACGCGAAGTGACACCCGGTCGACGGCGGTAAAGGTATTTTTACCTTTGCCAAAGACTCGGCTGAGTTGCGTGGCGTCAAGAACAAGAGACATGGTAGGTAACCTTCGGGTATGACCCTCTGGCTCCTATACCGGAGGGATGTTGAGCAGGATAAGCGGCTTAGCGAGCCGTAGCGAGTTGTACCCTGCGTGAGTGTATGTGTCATTTCAGTGTACCGAAAAGCACAGATAAAAGTGATGGAGGTTACTACGCAAATAGTGGGTGTTCACCTCCGCATTCTAATTACCTCGCCCTCTGACTGTCCCGGCATCGTCACTCACGTTTTGTTGCAGGCGATTTTTGGTGACAGACGTTAAAAAACGTCATCTTTGCAATGAAATGTCTTAAAGTACCGCACACCCACAAAACCCTTGACCCCACCCCGTGCCCTATGACACTCTAAATAACAGGTCAAGAGCGCCAGCGATAAGCCCCAGCTAGCTGGCCGGCAACCCTCCTCCGCGGTGGGGTGCCCTGGGTGAAGACCGGGCGGCACGCAAGAGCGTGACGCAAGCGCGGGACCGATGTGACCGAAAACGGTACATCAATCGTGACAGGATTATTCGACGACGATTCCTGTACCGTCGGCATGCGGCCCCCTAAGAATCCCCATTAGGAGCCACGCATGAGCAACAACACTACCGTCCCGACTCCCGCCAACCCCGCCGGTTGGAAGTTCGAAACCCGCCAGATTCACGCAGGTCAGGCGCCGGATGCCGCAACGGGAGCTCGGGCACTACCCATCTACCAGACCACCTCTTTCGTCTTTGAAAGCGCCGAGCAGGCAGCGAACCGTTTCGCCCTCGCCGAGCTGGGCCCCATTTACACTCGCCTCAACAACCCCACCCAGGAAGCAATTGAAAACCGTATCGCTTCCCTGGAAGGCGGCGTTGGCGCGCTACTGCTGGCATCCGGTCAGGCAGCTATCACCTACGCAATCCTGAACATTGCCGGTGCAGGCGACCACGTAGTTGCATCGCCCTCCGTATACGGCGGCACCTACAATCTGCTCAAGTACACCCTCGCCGACCTCGGTATCGAAACCACCTTTGTGGAGGACCCGGACGACCTGGACGCATGGCGCGCCGCAGTCCGCCCCAACACCAAGCTCTTCTACGGCGAGTCCGTGCCTAACCCCCGTAACGACGTGCTCGACATTGAGCCTATTGCTGCAATTGCGCACGAAAACGGTGTACCCCTGATTGTGGACAACACCGTACCCACCCCCTACCTGCTGCGCCCCATCGAACATGGCGCGGACGTGGTCGTCCACTCCGCAACCAAGTACCTGGGTGGCCACGGAACCTCCATCGGCGGCGTAATCGTTGATTCCGGTAACTTCGACTACGGTGCAGACCCCGAGAAGTTCCCCAAGTTCAACCAGCCCGCCCCCGGCTACCACGGCCT
Organism: Rothia similimucilaginosa; assembly: GCF_029850875.1. Classification (GTDB taxonomy): domain Bacteria; phylum Actinomycetota; class Actinomycetes; order Actinomycetales; family Micrococcaceae; genus Rothia. The sequence continues at coordinate 37,675 of NZ_JAOVAM010000008.1, forward strand.
GGTCTACGCACGCGACCTGGGCAAGGACTCCGCATTCGGCGCGAACCTCTCCTACATCCTGAAGGCGCGCGTCTCCCTGCTGCGCGACACCGGTGCCGCCATCTCCCCGACCAACGCCTTCAACATCGGTATCGGTCTGGAGACCCTCTCTCTGCGCATCGAACGCCACATTGAAAACGCTACCAAGGTTGCCCACTGGCTCGAAGCAAACCCGCAGGTCGAGAAGGTCATCTGGGCTGGCGTGGAATCCTCCCCCTGGTACGAGCGTGCACAGAAGTACCTGCCCAAGGGCCCCGGCGCGGTTCTCGGCTTCACCCTCAAAGACGCAACCCTGGAGCAGACCCGCGACTTCGTAGATGCCCTGAAGCTGCACTCCAATGTGGCAAACATCGGTGACGTGCGCTCACTCGTGATTCACCCCGCCTCCACCACCCACTCCCAGCTTTCCGCTGAGGAGCTGGAGAAGATCGGCGTGTACCCGAACTTTGTGCGCCTGGCAGTAGGCATTGAGAACATTGATGATATTCTCGCCGACCTGCAGCTGGGCTTTGACACCCTCTCCTAAACGGTGATGTAATCCGCAGGTGGACCGGTAAGCTACGGCTTTTCGGTCCACCTGCGGATTCCCCGTTACGGAGCGTTTTGTCACTGCGCGGCGCTGATGCCGCCCCACCCGTTGCTCCTTCTACCCACAGACGAGTACCCCGCTCACACCCGGCACTACCTTGCCGGCCAAACCCAGTGAAGGGACCCCCATGACTACCCAGAGCACTAACCAGTCCGGTACCACCCAGCCTGTTACCGCGCCCATCCCCGTGGCAGGTACCCAGCGCGAACACCCCGAAGCACAAGGCTATCTGCGTCAGCTGAACATCGGCGACTTGGAGCTCGTATCCGGCGTGATTCTTCCGCAGGTCACTATCGGCTACGAAACCTGGGGTACGCTCAATGAGGCTGGCGACAATGCCATCCTGATTTTGCATGCACTCACTGGCGATACGCATGTCTCTCGGGGCGTACCCACCCCCGACATGCCCGCCCCGCTGATTCGGGCTATTGAATCGGATGGCTGGTGGGAAGGCATCGTGGGGCCCGGCTCGGTCGTAGACACTAACCGTTATTTTGTGATTGCCCCCAATATTCTGGGTGGTTGCTATGGGTCGACTGGACCGGCAAGCATCATTCCCGAAGGTTACCCGGGTGCCGGTGAATACTGGGGTTCCCGCTTCCCGCAGGTAACCATCCGTGATTCTGTGCGTGCTGAGGCGTACCTGGCCCGGGCCCTGGGGGTAACCAGCTTCCGCTACGTGATTGGTGGTTCTCTCGGCGGCGCTCGTGCCCTGGAATGGGCGGCAACTAACCCTGAGCTGGTACGTGGATGCGCGGTGATTGCCTCCGGCCCTTCAGCAACGGCGGAGCAGATTTCATGGGCTCACACCCAGAATATTGCGATTCGTTCGGATGCGAACTTTGCCGGCGGTGACTACTATGCCGGTCCCGCGCCGACCGCAGGACTTGCCTTAGCTCGCCGTATCGCGCACACCACCTACCGCAGCCCCGCCGAGCTGGAGCACCGCTTCGGCCGTGAAGAGAACCGTGGCGAAAGCATCGTGGGTGGCTCGCTGGGTGAGCCGCGTGGCCGCTACGCTATCGAAAGCTACCTGGACCATCACGGTGCCAAGCTGGTTGAGCGTTTTGACGCGAACAGCTACCTGGCGGTTAATGAGGCACTGATTTCGCACGACGTGGCGCGTGGCCGCGGCACCCTGGCGCAGGCGCTGGTGCACACCGATTGTGAGTGGACGATTGCGGCGGTGAACACGGACCGCCTGTTCTTCCCGCATGAGTCGCACCGCCTGGCGGAGGCGCTACCCACTCCGGTGCCCGTGGACATTATCGAGTCGAACCACGGCCATGATGGCTTCCTCATTGAGTCGAAGCAGGTGGAGAAGATTCTGGCGCGTGCCCTCGGCGTTGAAGATGAATCTGCCACCCAGAGTGAGGCGCAGCGTGAACGTGAAGCTCTGGAGTCGATGACTCGACTGTACGGCGCTGTTACTCGCTAAGGCAACCGGCACCCGGGCGCGTTACGCGCATCCCGCTGGATGTTGTTTTCTCCAAACAGTGGGTGTGGGATTGTGAGGGAATGGCTGGGTATTCTCAACTGTCTTTCCGCCCGTTGAGAATTAACGTTCACCTTAACGGTTGGATTATGGGACGCCGGGTGCTCGTATAGCGTGAGTGCCCGGCGTTTCTTGGAACTCGCGCTTTTGACGAGGAATTCATCTCCTTGGTACGGTTTATTGCTACCTGCCGTCAGACCGGAATGAGTCTTGCCGACAATCGCACAATTTTGGATAATCTGGATAACCACGCACTCTCCATCGACGTGATGGAGCGCGCCCGCCGAAAGATTGAAAACGAGATTGTCGGGCTGCAACAGAACCTTGAACACCTGGATCGCCGTATTCAGGAGCACCGCCATCACCTCGACAGCACCCGCTCGATAACCATCTAGTTTTAATGCACAAACAGCATGTAACACCCGGTAGACCCGATGTAGGGAATACCGGGCATCTTTTCATATTCAGCTGAGTATGCTTGGTTACTCATGCTAAGCTGCTGGGTGTTTTCAGTTTCTAGCTTTAGCTCCAGGTAGCTTCCAGCGGGTCAACACCGTGTGCACGAGCATTCTCATAGATGACTTCCCGCAACCACTCCGCAAGCCCGGTCACGAGATTCTCGTAATACGCCTTGAAGCGGGCATCCTCAACGTAACCGCGGGCTAGAATAGCGTGCTTAGCGGGGGTGACCTCAAAGAAGAACAGGGAGGCGCGGTGCCGCTCGGCGAGTGCGTTCGCTTCCTCACTGCCCGGCTGCACGCCGCGGTTGAATGCCTTGACGAGGGCTCGTTCTACCTCGTCAATCTGCTGTTTGCCGTTCTGCCAGTCGGCACGGTCCATTGAGGCAGTACGGCGCTGGTATTCAGCCCAGTCGTCAGTTTTCTCGTAACGCTCCTGCGCTTCCTGCTGGTGGGCGAGGCTGAACCCTTCACCCATAATCTCTGCTTTTTCGGCAGCGCTGAGCTGCTCATTTTTAGGTGCCATAGTGTCCTCCAAAAGGCGTTCGATGGTTTCAAGCATGCGCCGGTGGGCGGCGATTTTGCGTTGAAGCATATCCCGCTGAGCGAGCAGATGCTCGGTGCTGTTCTCCTGGTCCTGCAGTATGTTGCGAATAGCGTCAAGGCCCATGCCGATGGAGCGGTACCCCAGGATGACGGTGATTCGTTCAAGGTCTGTATCGGTGTAGTACCGGTGCCCGTTGAACTCATCATGTGCCGGGTTGAGTAAGCCCCGCTGCTCCCAGTGGTGTAGCGTGCGGACTGTGAGCCCGTGCAATGATGCTGCTTCTCCTACGGTGTATTCATGATGCCCGTCAGGTGGTGTTATGTTCGCGTCCATGGTGTCACTCTAAAACCTGACGTTAGGTGAGGGTCAAGCTGGCGGCGGAACCTGCGGTGCAGGTTTGCGCGGCAGTCCTCGCTAAGATGGGTGCATGAGCGAAAACAAATACGTCGTCGAATACACCCGCCCCGAGAACGAACGAGCAGGCACCCACCTGGTGCTCATGCTGCACGGCTACGGCTCCCAGGAGCACGATTTGCTGTCCCTGGCGGCGCACCTTCCGCAGGAGGGCTTCACCTACGCCTCCATGCGTGCGCCGCAGCCGGTCGGTACCCAGTTCTCCGCGGACTCGACCGGCGCTTACATTGCCGCAGATGCTATCGGCTACCAGTGGTACCCGCTGAACCAGCAGCTCGAATCTAACCAGCGCGCCATCGAACAGGCGAGCGACTACGTGCTGGAATGGGTGCGCGAGAACCGTGCACCGTACGCTTCGGTGACCCTGCTGGGCTTCTCGCAGGGCATGGGTGTCGCAACTTCGATGGTGCGTCATGCCCCCGGCGAGTTCGCTGCGGTGGTGGGTCTGTCCGGCTACGCGGTGGACTCGGATTCGCCGTACTTCAAGGATGATGAGCTGAAGAAGACCGAACTGCCGGTGTTCTTTGGTCGCGATCAGGAAGACCCCGTCATCCCGCAGGAGATAGTGAACTACACCTACGACTGGATCCGCAAGTACACCGACGGCATCAAGGTGCTGTACGCCGGTACGGGTCACGGCGTGAGCGCCATGGAGATTCGCCATGTGGGCGAGTTCCTGGAGGTGAAGGTGCAGGGGCAGGAGCCGCGTATTCGTGCGCAGAAGGTTGCGGAGGCGACCGGCGCCGCGGAAGGCTCTGACGCCTAAATCGACTATATGGAAAGCCCTCGGGTCATGACGACTCGGGGGCTTACGTTGAGCTTTTGCTTCTGCTTGGGATGCCCGGTTCCGCTTGGAAAGGCGGTTATCGTCCTCGTTCCTACAGGGAACCCGCCTTCGCTTCGCTTCGGGCACCCTGATGTCACGTTCGGACGATACCGCCTTTTCGCGCTGGAGTTAGCAGGCCTGCCTGTAGAGCTGTGCGGGTGCGGCCGCGTTTTCCGGATGCGCCCTCAGGGTGTCAGCCCGGACGCTCTCCGATGCGGAGCGAGGAGAGGGCGGAGCGTCCGGGTGACGGGTGCCCCTGCGTAGGCGCGGAGGAAATATGCGGCGCCCCGCCCCTGATTAGTGAGGGGAGGAACGAAGGGGAGCACCGCGGCAACCACGATGGCGGCTCTGCGGGGTGTGCTCGGCACGGATTAGATCTTCTTATTCCGGGGCGGTGGGAAAGAAGGCGGTGTTCTGGCTGTCCCGGAAGACCACAACACCGAGGAAGATCATCGTGCTGCCCGGTGGGTGGTCTGTAGCGACTCTGCCCACCTCGGCACTCAACCCTGCTGTGGGGGTTACGTGTAGCGAAGCGAGCTGAACATCCCGGTTTCCATGTGATAGGCGTTATGGCAGTGAAATGCCCACTCACCGGGGTTCTCAGCGATCAGGTCGGCGATTATGGTTTCGCCGCCGCGGAGAAGGACGGTGTCCTTGCGTAGCCCGCCGCTGCCGGGCAGCGACCACGTGTGGCCGTGGATGTGCATGGGGTGGGGCATCATGGTCCTGTTGCGCATGACCATCCGCAGGCGCTGGCCCTCCTGCACGGTCGCGGAGGAGGATTGGCCGTCGGTGAGAATGCTCCATTTATACGGCATCATCTGCCCGTCCAGGTCGATGCTGACTTCTCGGTCTGGTGTGCCCTCGGGCAGGAGCGCACGGTCTGCTGGCTTCAGGGAGGACAGAAGCAGCCCGGTGGACGACAACTCGGGGAAGTCGACATCGGGGCTGGGGGCCTGGCCGCCGGCGGTGCGGATGACGGCGAAGGCGCGGTCGTTCTTACCCACCGCCAAAGCCGTGAGCGGGAAGACGCCGTCGCCGAGGATGACCTCGACGTCGACACGCTCGCCCATCGACAGGTAGATCGATTCGGTCTCCAAGGGCTGGACAGGGAAGCCGTCGGTGTGGGTAACGGTCATGCGATGACCCCCGAGGGCCAACTTGAAGATGGTGTCACCGCCGGAGTTGATAAACCGCAGGCGGGCCTTGTTGCCCGGGCGAGCCTCGAAGGTCCGGTGAGCACGGGGGATACGTCCGTTGATGAGGTAGTGCGGATACATCACATCGCCGGCATCCCCGCCCAGTACCCGATCCGGGGTGCCGTGATGATTTTCCATTCCCATCTTCCCGTGATGGTCGCCCGAACCCATTCCGGTGAGCTTGTCGAGCTCATCGTCGGGAGTGCCCTGAATGCCATCGACCCAGTCGTCGAGCACGATGGTCCACTCAACGTCATGGTCCTCAGCGTCTTGCGGATCACGGATGATCAGTGGGGCGTGGAGGCCGCGATCAAGCTGCAGGCCGGCGTGGGAATGGTAGAAGTAGGTGCCACCGTGGGGGACTTTAAAAACATAGGAGAAAGACTTGCCAGGTTCAATGGGGTCCTGGGTCATGCCGGGCACACCGTCGGCTGCGTTGTGGAGTGCGATGCCATGCCAGTGGATGGAGGTGCTCTCAGGCAGTTCATTGGTGATATCGACCTGGAGGACGTCGCCGACGGTGGCCTCAATGGCCGCATCCCCGGTGTTAGAGACGTATCCCCACGTCTTGGCTTCGATGCCACCGATATCCAGGGAGAGGGGCCGGGCGGTCAGCGTCCGGCGCACCGTCGGCTCACCGAGCGCAGTGGGGGTGGGAGTGGGGCGAAAGGAGGGACCTGGTGTCGAGGCAGCGGGTCCAGGGTTGCTGGTGCATGCGGCCAAGGCCCCGGTGCCGGCGAGGGCGAGCCCGCCGAGCAGAAACTGTCGTCGGGGAAACGCGTTCGTCATGATTTAACCTTTCTTGGTACAAGATTTCAGTGATATGGGAGACAGGCGCAGGTGAGGACTCTGCTGAGCCATCACGTCAGGCGCAGGTCTGTGACACAGATGGCACCGTCGTCGGTGGTGGAAAACTCCGTGGTGCCGGTACGCCCCTGGTAGCTGACCTCAATCAGGCCGATGGCATCATCGGTGATTGTGACCTGGATATCCTCATTGTCGAGTTCCCCCAGGCAGGTCGTGAGGCTGTGGTAGAAGCAGTCGTGGGAGGCTATCGGCAAGAGGCGGGGCGGTGATCACGGGAAAGCTCCTACGAGTCGGTGGGATGCGGTGATGCCACTTCTCCAGCATATACCCCCCTGGGGTATATTTTCAAAGGGGGAGGGTATGGCTCTCGCGCGGGGCAGGGCGTGGTCACCGAGTAGCCTCCTCACTATTGGGAGGGGACAGTGGGAGGCGGAGGGTAAACACTGCTCCGCGACCGGGCCCGGGGGAGGTGGCGGTGAGAGTGCCGCCGTGGGCCTCAATCTATGCCTTGGAGATGGTCAGACCGATACCGGCCCCGCCATTGTCCCGACTGCGGGCGCCCCCCCCGGGTAGAAGCGTTCGAAGATATGTCCGGGCTGGCCAGGTGGGATGCCCTCGCCGTCATCGGCGACGTGGATGAGCGCGGTGGACGCCCCCTGTCGGTGGACGCTAATCCGGACCTGCCCGCCGGCCGGGGTGTGTCCTCCACCCCTTGAAAATATACCCCAGGGGGGTATATACTGGAGAATAGCATCGCCGCCCTCAATATATACCCCAAGGGGGTATATGCTGGAGAGTGGCATCGCCGCATCCCACCGACCCGTAGGAGCTTTCCCATGATCACCGCCCCGCCCCGCCTCTTGCCGATGGCCTCCCACGGCTGCAGCTGTTGCGGACCTGCCTCACGTGCCGACACCGTCTCCAACCCTGCCGCCAGCGACTCGTCAGCAGGAGGGTCCTCCTCTAGCTATCAGGTCACCGGCCTTACCTGCGGGCACTGCGCGAAAAGCGTGACCCAGGCCCTTCATACCCTCCCCCAGGTCGACGACGTCCAGGTTGATCTCGCTGCTGGTGGTGTTTCCACCGTCACGGTCACCGGTGTCGTACCTCCGGAGATGGTTCGCCGGGCTATCGAGGCGACCGGCTACACCGTCTTATCCTGATCGATTTACCCATCATCTCGACCCCGACCGGGTTGAGCGAAAGGAACGTCATGAACACTCCCCACCATTCCGGCGATCACCATGGTGATCACCCCGCTCCAGAAACAGACCACACCCACCACCCGGATCATGCCAGCCACGAACACCATGCAGATGCCGACACTCACGGCCAGGCGATGTCCCACGGTCACCCGCACTCTGTCCTGGACGAAGACCACCAGGTTCATGGTCACGGCGAACACGCCGGGCACAGTACCGCAATGTTTCGGGAACGCTTCTGGTGGTCACTGATTCTGTCCATTCCCGTCGTTATTTTCAGCCCCATGGTCGCCCACCTGCTCGGCTACCCCCTCCCGGAATTCCCCGGATCCACCTGGATTCCCCCGATACTGGACACGATCATCTTCGTCTACGGCGGAACGCCTTTCCTCAAGGGCGGATGGAAGGAACTGAAATCCCGCCAACCCGGGATGATGCTCCTGATTGCCATGGCCATCACCGTGGCGTTTGTCGCCTCCTGGGTCACCACTCTGGGGCTGGGCGGTTTTGACCTGGACTTCTGGTGGGAGTTGGCCCTGCTGGTGACCATCATGCTGCTGGGACACTGGCTGGAGATGCGCGCTCTCGGGGGTGCGTCCTCCGCGCTTGACGCGCTGGCTGCCCTATTGCCGGATGAGGCCGAGAAAGTCATCGATGGGACCACCCGCACCGTGGACATCTCCGAGCTGGTCGTCGGCGACGTCGTACTGGTGAGGGCCGGTGCCCGGGTGCCGGCCGACGGAACCATCATCGACGGAGCCGCCGAATTCGATGAGGGGATGATCACCGGCGAATCCCGTCCCGTCTTCCGCGACACCGGTGACAAGGTGGTCGCCGGTACCGTGGCCACCGACAACACCGTCCGCGTCCGGGTGGAGGCTACCGGCGGGGACACCGCCTTGGCCGGAATCCAACGCATGGTTGCCGACGCACAGGAGTCCTCCTCCCGGGCCCAAGCCCTGGCGGATCGGGCGGCGGCGTTGTTGTTCTGGTTCGCGCTGATCTCTGCTCTGATCACCGCGGTGGTGTGGACCACCATCGGCAGCCCGGACGATGCCGTGGTGCGCACGGTCACGGTGCTGGTCATCGCCTGCCCGCACGCCTTGGGCCTGGCGATTCCGCTGGTCATTGCGATCTCCACCGAGCGGGCCGCGAAATCCGGGGTGCTCATCAAGGACCGGATGGCGCTCGAGCGGATGCGCACCATCGACGTGGTGCTCTTCGATAAAACCGGTACCCTGACCGAGGGCGCGCACGCGGTCACCGGTGTCGCGGCAACTGTCGGCGTCACTGAGGGCGAGCCGCTGGCCCTGGCCGCCGCCGCGGAGGCCGACAGCGAGCATCCCGTGGCCCGCGCCATCGTGGCGGCCGCGGCCGCCCATCCCGAGGCCTCTCGTCGGCAAATCCGTGCAACTGGTTTCAGCGCCGCCTCCGGCAGGGGGGTCCGGGCCACTGTCGATGGCGCTGAGATCCTCGTGGGCGGGCCGAACATGCTGCGCGAGTTCAACCTCACCACCCCGGCCGAGCTCACCGACACCACCAGCGCCTGGACCGGGCGTGGGGCCGGTGTACTCCATGTTGTCCGCGACGGTCAGATTATCGGTGCGGTGGCCGTCGAGGACAAGATCCGCCCCGAATCCCGCGCCGCTGTGAAAGCCCTGCAGGACCGCGGGGTGAAGGTCGCGATGATTACCGGTGACGCGCAGCAGGTGGCCCATGCGGTTGGCCAGGACCTGGGGATTGATGAGGTCTTCGCCGAGGTTCTGCCCCAGGACAAGGAGACCAAGGTCACCCAGTTACAGGAGCGTGGCCTGAGCGTGGCCATGGTCGGCGACGGTGTCAACGACGCCCCGGCCCTGGCCCGCGCCGAGGTCGGCATCGCCATCGGGGCCGGCACGGATGTGGCAATGGAATCCGCCGGAGTGGTCCTGGCCAGTGACGATCCCCGGGCAATATTGTCGATGATTGAGCTCTCGCAGGCCAGCTACCGTAAGATGATCCAGAACCTCATCTGGGCGTCCGGTTACAACATCTTGTCCGTGCCCCTGGCCGCCGGCGTGCTCGCCTCTAGCGGCATTCTGCTTCCCCCGGCTGCTGCTGCGGTGTTGATGTCGCTGTCGACGATTGTGGTGGCGCTTAACGCTCAGTTGCTGCGCCGGATTGATCTGGACCCGGCCCACCTGGCTCCCACCAGTCCGAAGGAAGAACACACCACGCCTACTCCGGCATCCACCGCCGTCCACTGATTCACCACTTCTCTCCACTGCCCCATATGACCCTGAAAGGCTCCACCATGAAGCGCACCCTTTCAGGGTCATATGGGGACCATGGACGAGATGGGTGGAATGAATCACGGCGTGAGCGCCATGGAGATTCGCCATGTGGGCGAGTTCCTGGAGGTGAAGGTGCAGGGTCAGGAGCCGCGTATTCGTGCGCAGAAGGTTGCGGAGGCGACCGGCACCGTGGAAGGCTCTGAATCCTAAATCGACTAAACGTATAGCCCTCGGGTCATCATGACTCGGGGGCTTACGTGTAGTTCCGTTTGGAAAGGCGGTTATCGTCCTCGTTCCTACAGGGGCTGGGTGGGTGGACGCTATACCCTTCCTCCGCTCCTGCAGGGGCACCCGCCGCACCCGGACGCTCCGCTCTTCCTTGCTCCGCGGCGGAGAGCGCCCGGGTGGGCACCCTGATGTCGCTTCCGGAGGGTATAGCTACCCTCGGCTCTGGTGAGGTGCGCGCGGAGGGGCGGTGTCGTCCGTAGTGACATCAGGGTGCCCGAAGCGAAGCGAGGGCGGGTTCCCTGTAGGAACGAGGACGAGCACCGTCCCTCAAGCGTTCACGTCAAGGGGAGTGTTAGTCTTCGTGCGCAACCTTCACGGTCACTCTGTTGAAGGTCACCGTATCGCCGGGGTGCAGCTGCTTGCCGCGTGCTTCCTCAATGTCGCCGTTGACCTTTACCAGGCCGTGCTGAATGACCTCGCGTGCCTGCGCGCCGTCCTCGACAAGGTTAGCTAGCTTCAAAAACTGGCCCAGACGAATCATATCGTCGCGAATAAAAATTTCTTCCATGCTCTCTAGTTTATCCCGCCGGGTGCATCCTGGCGTCCGGCAAAAAAAGGGGGAGTGGTGGGCCGGGGCAGGCATACCCAGGGGTGGGGCGGTGATGGTACCCTAGTGTCTTGCATCAAAAAGTGTGCATATTGCGCCGATGAGCGCGAATACGGGCGCCCCGTTCTGGGCGGTGTCCCTTATGAACCCGAACTCACGCACGTCACAGCCGGTGGCGGGGCAGAAGGAGTAACTATGGCTGAAAAGTCCACCCTCGATAACGTTATTGCGCTCGCGAAGCGCCGCGGCTTTGTTTTTCAGGCCGGTGAAATTTACGGCGGTTCCCGCTCCGCATGGGACTATGGCCCCCTCGGTGCAGAGCTGAAGGAAAACATCCGTCAGCAGTGGTGGCAGCGTTTCGTCCGCTCTCGTGCGGATATGGTTGGCCTGGATTCTTCCGTTATTCTGCCTCGTGCGGTGTGGGAGGCGTCCGGTCACGTGGCGACCTTCACCGACCCGCTGGTTGAGTGCCTGTCGTGCCACAAGCGTCTGCGTCAGGATCACCTGTTGGAGAACTTTGAGGCGAAGAAGGGCCGTGCGGCTGAGGGCATGGAAGAGATTGCTTGCCCGAACTGTGGTACTCGTGGTGAGTGGACTGAGCCGCAGAACTTCTCCGGTCTGATGAAGACTTACCTGGGCCCGGTTGATAATGAGGAGGGTCTGCACTTCCTGCGCCCGGAGACCGCTCAGGGTATTTTCGTGAACTTCAACAATGTGGTCACTGCTTCTCGTAAGCGCCCGCCGTTCGGTATTGGCCAGATTGGTAAGTCGTTCCGTAACGAGATTACTCCCGGTAACTTTATTTTCCGTACTCGTGAGTTCGAGCAGATGGAAATCGAGTACTTCGTGCACCCGGATGACGCTGATAAGTACTTCAACGAGTGGGTTGAGGATTGCTGGAACTGGTTCATTGACCTGGGTATTAACCCGGATAACATGCGCCGCTTCGACGTTCCTCAGGAGGAACGTGCACACTACTCGGCTGGCACTATTGACGTTGAGTACCGCTTCGGCTTCCAGGGGTCTGAGTGGGGCGAGCTGATGGGTGTTGCGAACCGCACCGACTACGACCTGGGTGTGCACAACGAGCACTCCAATGCGAAGCTTGAATACTTCGACCAGGCTACCGGTGAGCGTTACGTGCCGTACGTGATTGAGCCGTCCTTCGGTCTGACCCGCTCCATGATGGCGTTCCTTGTTGACGCATACGTCGAGGATGAGGCACCCAACACTAAGGGCGGCGTGGATAAGCGCGTCGTGCTGAAGCTCGACCCGCGCCTGGCGCCGGTCAAAGCTGCTGTCCTGCCGCTGTCGAAGAAGGCTGAACTGTCTGAGCCGGCAACCAAGCTGGCGAATGAGCTGCGTGGCCTGTGGAACGTGGACTACGACGAAGCGGGCGCTATTGGCCGCCGTTACCGCCGCCAGGATGAGATCGGTACCCCGTTCTGCATCACCGTGGACTTTGACACTCTCGAGGATCAGGCTGTGACTATCCGCGAGCGCGACACCATGAACCAGGAGCGTGTGGCTCTGGATCAGGTGAAGTCTTACCTGGCTGCGCGCCTGGCAGGCTAAAAATAATTCATAACATGGTCGGCGGGTAGCTTCTTGGAGTGAAAGAGGCTACCCGCCGTCGTGTATTTGGGCTACCCTGGTTAGACTGATTGGCACGATTGATGCGAGCGAAGGAAAGGTGCACGAACATGGCTAAACGCCTCAGCGAAAAATTTGAGATTCGCCCTTGGCAGGAGGGTGATGACCTTGCCCTGCTTGAGATTTGGAACTCTGCCCGCAATGAGAATGAGGAGCGACAGCGTGGCCTTTTCGGCCCGGATACGGACGCGCCGTTTAGCCGCACCCTGGTGGTGACTGTTTCTGGCGTGCCGGTGGCTGCGGGTACTGTGGTGGCTTCGCTGCTGCATCCGACGCGTTTGTGGTCGTATGTGGAGGTGGCTACTGATCACCGCCGTCAGGGTATCGGTTCGGCGCTGCTGGATGCGTTGCGTGAGGTTGCGGCGGAGCACGGCCAGACCACTACTCTGCGTGTGAAGCTTGCACCGTTTAGTGACGGTGAGGAGTTCGCTCAGGCTGCTGGTTTTAAGCTGGTTCAGCGTTCCCGCATGGTGCGTGTGGAGCCGGGTGCGATTCCTCCGGTGTCGTTGCGTGAGGATGCTGACGGTAACGAGACTCAGGCTATTGAGGATTTGGCGACCGGTTCGGTGGAGCTGACCGCCGCGCTGTGGGAGTTCTACCGTCGAGCCCACGAGTGGGATGTTCCCGCCGAGGTGGGGTTGGGCACGGTGAACCGTTATTTCCTTTCCGATGAGTCGCGTGCTTTTGGTGCGGTGGTGCTTCGCGATCATATTCGTGAGGCTGCCGCCGAGGGTAAGAAGGGCCCGATTGTTGCATTTGCGGTGAGCTACCACCCGTTCGAGACTGACCCGGAGGCGGCCCTGGTGGATGAGAACACCGCCACCGAACTGCTGCTGGGCTACGACTTCGATAATGAGGGTGCTGTGGAGGCGATTATGCAGGTGTTGTCCCTGTTGAGTGCTAAGTACCCGGTGCTGGTTGAGGTTGATGACTCTATGGAGGCGCTGGTTCAGGTAACCGACGTGCTGCTGCGTGCCGGTACTGCTTCGGTGGAGGGTGACCCGACCTATATTTACGTGACCGAGTAGGTTTTCGGTACCGGGCCTGCTGGCTGATTCTTGCTGAGAGGGGCGGGGGAGTGGAGTGCTTCCCCGCCCCTTGTGCGTACCTGCGCCTCCTGGCGGTTGCTGTGCCTGCGCCATGCCGCTGTGCTGTGTTGTGCTGTTGTGTCGCGCCGCTGTACCCCCTCAGCTGAGTCCGGTTCTCAATTTGCCCCCGTGTGCCACAATATAGGGGTGAATTCTGAAGCACCCCGTCTTACCCTTCCGCCCCTGAAGCTGGGCAATCTGACCGTTGATACTCCCGTGGTTCTCGCCCCGATGGCCGGCGTGACCAATAAGGCTTTCCGCCGCCTCTGCAGTGAATATGGCGGCGGCCTGTACGTGACCGAAATGGTGACCGCGCGCGCCCTGGTGGAGCGTAAACCCGAGTCCATGCGCATTATTGAGCATGACTCGGACGAGAAGATTCGCTCCATCCAGATTTACGGTGTGGACGCGGTCAACGTCGGTAAGGCTGTGCGTATGGTCGTTGAAGAGGACCGTGCCGACCACATTGATTTGAACTTTGGCTGCCCGGCTCCTAAGGTGACTCGCCGCGGTGGCGGTGCCGCTCTGCCCTGGAAGACTGACCTGTTCACTGCGATCGTACAGACCGCGGTGAAGGAGGCGTCCCGCAACGATATTCCGCTGACCATTAAGATGCGTAAGGGCATCGACGATGACCACATTACGTTCTTGGAGTCCGCCAAGATCGCGCGTGATGCCGGTGTTGCGGCGATTGCTCTGCACGGTCGTACTGCGGCTCAGCATTATTCGGGTAAGGCTGACTGGGATTCTATTGCGCAGCTGCGTGAGCTGATTCCGGATGTGCCGATTCTGGGTAATGGCGATATTTTCTCTGCCGAAGATGCGGTGCGCATGGTTGAGCAGACCGGCGTGGACGGCGTGGTGATTGGTCGCGGCTGCCAGGGTCGCCCGTGGCTGTTTGGTGACTTGCAGAATGCGTTTGAGGGTTCGTCGGAGCGTATCCGCCCGACCCTGACTGAGGTGTCGGACATGATTTACCGCCACGCAGAACTGCTGGTGGAGACTTTCGGCGATGAAACCCGCGGCTTGCGCGAGATTCGCAAGCACGTGGCGTGGTACTTCAAGGGTTACCCGGTCGGTGGTGAGCTGCGCGCGAAGATGGCTCAGGTGCCCGATCTGGTGACGTTCCGTGAGCTGATTGCTCAGCTGGACCACTCGATTGGTTACCCTGGCGTCGCCGTGGAGGGTTCGCGCGGTCGCGCCGGCAGCCCCAAGCAGCCGCACCTGCCCGATGGCTGGCTGGATTCGCGCATCCTGGGGGATGCTGAGCGTCTGGGCCTGGTCGAGGCTGAGCTGGATATTTCCGGCGGCTAAACACCTGTACTTGTGTGCCGCGGCGTGCTGTTTGCGCGTCGCGGCGCATCCTTTTTTGCGAGCCTGTTTGCGCGCTATCTCCCGCTCCTGCAACGCCTGTAGGCGCTACCTGTTGACCCTCACCGTAGAATTGAGTTTATGGCTGGATTAATCCGCAAAGAAGATATTGACGAAGTCCGCGCTCGTACCGATATCCGCGAAATCATTGAAGGCTATGTGAGCCTCAAAAGTGCCGGTATAGGCACCTTCAAGGGGCTGTGCCCGTTCCACGACGAGCGCACGCCCTCCTTCAATGTGCGCCCGCAGGTTGGCTCGTACCACTGCTTTGGCTGCGGTGAATCCGGTGATGTGTACTCCTTCGTCATGGCGATGGAACACACCAGCTTCGTGGAGACGGTGGAGCGCCTTGCCGCGCGCATCGGCTACACTCTGCATTATGAGGGCGGTAAGCCGGGCGACCGCTACGAGGCGGGCATGCGCCGCCGCTTGCTCGATGCGCACAAGATTGCC
Source organism: Rothia similimucilaginosa (assembly GCF_029850875.1). Classification (GTDB taxonomy): domain Bacteria; phylum Actinomycetota; class Actinomycetes; order Actinomycetales; family Micrococcaceae; genus Rothia. Next base: position 52,924 of record NZ_JAOVAM010000008.1, read on the forward strand.
ACTGAGTTCTTTGAACGCAACCTCTACTCACCGGATGCGCAGGAGGCACAACGCTTCCTCGGCGCCCGCGGTTTCGACCCCGCCGCAACCCGCAAGTTCGGTGTCGGCTACGCCCCGCGCGGCTGGGACCACCTGCTCAAGCACCTTCGCTCCCGGGGCTTCACCGATGAGGAACTGAAGGCTACCGGCATGTTCTCGGAGGGTAACCGTGGCCTGTATGACCGCTTCCGTGGCCGCATCATCTGGCCGATTCGTACCATCGCCGGTGAAACCATCGGCTTCGGTGCTCGCCGCCTTTTTGACGATGACCAGGGTCCCAAATACCTGAACACTCCCGAGACGCAACTGTACAAGAAATCCCAGGTGCTCTACGGCATTGACCTGGCAAAACGCGATATGACCAAGACTAAGCAGGTTGTCATTGTGGAAGGCTATACGGACGTCATGGCGGCACACCTCGCCGGAATCACCACCGCCGTTGCGACCTGCGGCACCGCGTTCGGTCCCGGGCACATCAAGATGGTGCGCCGTATGATTACCGACGACGGTTCCGGTGGCGAAATCATCTTCACCTTCGATGGTGATGCCGCAGGACAGAAAGCCGCCATGGCCGCCTTCCAGGAGGATCAGCGCTTCGTCGCACAGACCTTTGTGGCGGTAGCCGAGAATGGTATGGACCCCTGCGACCTGCGCCTACACAAGGGCGACGCCGCCGTGCGCTCTCTGATTGCTTCGCGCCGACCGCTCTTCGAGTTTGCGATTGATTCGACCCTCGTCAAGTACGATTTGGCGACCCTTGAAGGCCGCGTGCTGGCGATGCGCGCTATCGCCCCGATTATTGCCGGCATCAAGGACCGCGATCTGCGCCCCGCCTACATGCGTAAGGTGTCTGGTCAGCTCGGTCTGGAACTCGACGAGATTCAGCGTGCCGTGGCGTACGCACAGAACCACCCGAAGCTTTCGCGCATCCAGCAAGCGGAGGCTACCGCCGCGCCGCGGTACGAGCGTCTGAATGAAGGTCCGCAGGGTGTGCCCGGCGCGCCAGGGTATGCAGGTATTCAGGGGGCAGTTCATGCGGACGCGCCCTACGACCCCGCCTACGATGCACCGCCCCCGGAAGACCACGTCGCACCCAGCGCCTACGCCGGGCAGAACGCTGCCGCGCACCCACCGAGCAGTATTCAACCCGCTGTACCCCAGCCGGAGGCGACCGCCCCCGCCGTCGAGGAATTCCTCACCCCCGACCCGCGCGACCCGGTTGCCCGCCTCGAAAAGGCGGCGCTCGAGATTGCCCTGCAGTACCCCGAGCTCATCAGCGTGGAACAGTGGCGTAATCTCGCCATCGTGCAGTTCCGCTACCGCACCCACCGCGAGGTAGCGGCCGGCATTATTCATGCGGCAACCGTCATGGCACCTACCCCTGGAATCGAATGGATTAACTGTGTGCGCTCCGGCGCCGTGGAAGGCGTACACCCCGCTATCGCGGAGCTTGCTGTCTCACCGCTACCGGTCAGTAGCGACGAGTACCTGCCCAACTTCGTTACCGGCGCACTCAACGCCCTATTCGAACAGCAGATCGCCCGCCAAAAATCTGACCTGATGATGCGCCTGGAACAGCTCAGCGCCAACCCCGACGACGAAGAGTTTGAAGCGGTACAGCGTCAGCTCCTCGAACTGGAAATGCGCCGCCGCCAGCTCAGCACACAGCGCGGCTAAGCACGGTTCCTTGTGAATACCCCGGCTAGCTGTAGAACCTCTACGTTCCACAGGTAGCTGGGGGAGCACCGCCAATCAGCAGGAGCCGTACCGCCCAATCTCATCAGACAGCCCAAAGAGTGACGCACTTCACGGTATTTAAAGTTGCGGAGCCCAAACAGTCCCGGTATAGTTATTACTCGTTGCAAGGGAAGCCGGCAACGAAAAGCAAAATAATCCCCCGTAGCTCAATTGGCAGAGCATTCGACTGTTAATCGAAGGGTTACTGGTTCGAGTCCAGTCGGGGGAGCAAATAGTGAAAGCCTCAGAATAAAGTTCTGAGGCTTTTCCATTTTCCCGACGGGACTCCAGCGCAGTAACCACTCGGCGAGAACCACTCGGCGAGGCAACGATGCTTCACCCTGCAAAAATGTGAAGTCTAACGCATAGGAAAGTTCCCCACTTACACGCCACGCATCCACCCAGCGCGTAGCGGGGGAGTGGTCGGTCAGCATCCTCTTGCGCCTGCTCCAGAGCAAATCCGTAGCGCAACCAAACCCAGAAAGCTACGCCTGTAGCTCAACACAATCTCCAGAAAGTCGAAAATACCTGAAGAGATAGTATAAAACCGCACTCAAACGGTCATCCAGAGATGGAATAAGGGGCTAAACTATAGGAGGTGGAGTGCGAAAAAGAAGCCTCCAAAAACACGTCACGGAGAGGTGGTCATGACCACTACTACTAATCCTAAGGCACCTAAGGGTTTCTTTGCTGGCATCAGCGGGATTAAGTCCGGCGTCGCGAACATCATCGACGCTGGCAAAACCTTCAAGACCCTTGGACCCAGCCAGGTTAAGGACGAAATCCAGATTGCAAAACACGAGCTGAAGACCAAGGGTATCGCCGTTGGTAAGGGTGCGGCCTTCTTCGGTGTAGCAGCAGTCTTCGGTCTGTTCCTGATCATTGCCCTGGTTGCTGCAGCAATCCTCGGTCTCGGCACCGTCATGCCCTACTGGGCATCCGCGCTGGTCTTCGCCCTCATCTTCCTCATCGTCCTGGCAATCTGTGCCCTGGTCGGTCTGAAGAAGGTCAAGGCGCAGCTGCCGTTCAAGCCCGAATCCGCAATCTTCGGTCTGCTCTTCGACCTCGGCGTACTCAAGGAAGGTACCGCCATGTCCGCTGAGCGCCTGAAGAAGGAACAGGCAGAGCGTGCAGAGCAGAAGGCTAAGGAAGCTGAAGAAGCAGCAGAACGCGCACGTCAGGAAGCTGAAGAGCGTAAGGCACGCGGTGAGGAAGAGCCCAAGCCGCCGACCTTCGAAGAGCTCAAGCAGCGCACCGCAGAGCGTCGCCAGCACCTGGCAGCCTTGCGCGACGACCTGCAGTCCTACACCGGCGACGTTCAGAACAACACCGAGCAGGCTCTGGATGCTCTCAAGGCAGTCCCCTCCGAGGTTGCTGCAGGTGCAGCAGCTACCGGTCGTGGCCTGGCAGAGAACGTGCGCAAGCCCGAGGTTTTGCAGGCACGCTGGAAGTCTTTCGCAGTACTGGGTGCATCCATTGCAACCGTCCTGCACTTCCTGAACCGCCTGGTTCGCCGCTAATAAAGACCGTTTGCCGCTCAAACCGGCATAGGTTTAATGCCAAGCGTCCAAACGCCCCGATGAGTACATCGGGGCGTTTGCGCGTCTTGGGTAAATTGAGGGCACCTGGCCGGACGGGAGGTTTAGAGGCAACTCCCAGCCAAACCCTCCCTCCATGAATCGGAGAAGGACGCAGCTCACAGGTAGAATAGACAAGTGCTATACGTACTGGACCCACCCGGTTCACGCGACAGGCAGAGGTAGAAGCGGCGCACCGTCGCACCCGAAACCCCAAAGTCACCGACACGCTACACCCCGATGAGGAGCCCCGTCATGGAACAGGCAAAGACGATTCTGATTGGCGCAGAAACCTACCCGCCGGACATTAACGGTGCAGCACAATTCGGTCACCGCCTCGCCACCTCCATGCTCAAGCGCGGCCACTCCGTACACGTAGTCGCAGCCAGCCCTATCCCCGGCCCCAGCTACCGCACCGAAGTAGAGGGCGGTATCGTTGAGCACCGCCTGCGCTCGCATCTGCCCCCGACCCACGAGACGAACCGCATCTGCCTGCCCTGGGAGATTTGGTCCGAGGTCGGCGCAATCCTCGATGAGGTCCGCCCGGATGTGGTGCACGTGCAGTGCCACTACATTATTGGTCGTGCCCTTATCTTTCAGGCGAAGCGTCGCGGTATCCGCGTCATCTCCACGAACCACTTCATGCCGGCGAACCTTGACCCGTTCCTGCCCTTCCCCTCCGCAGTGAAGCGTGTGATTGAGAAGATCACCTGGAGGGACATGCGTTTCTGCTTCTCCCAGACCGCCGTCGTTACCACCCCCACCCAGATTGGTGCAGATGCGATGCGCGACCTGGGCCATTTTAATCGCCCCGTTATGCCCGTTTCTAACGGTATTGAGATTAGCGACTACGAGCTGGCTGAGGGCGCTGACGCTGGCAAGGTTCCGGGTGAGCTGCGTATCGCCTTCGTGGGTCGCCTGGCTGAAGAGAAGAATGTGGACGTGCTGATCGAGGCGCTCTCCCTGCTGCCGGATACTCTCGAGCACGTCGTGCTGGATATCGCCGGTGGCGGCGAGCTGCGTGAGGCTCTCGAACAGAAGGCGCACGATTGCGGCGTGTTCGACCGCGTGATTTTCCGCGGCTTCGTTCCGGATGAGCGTCTGCCCGAGGTGTACCAGATGGCTGATGTGTTTTGCCAGCCCGGTACCGCCGAACTGCAGTCCCTGGTTTCCCTGGAGGCGATGAGCGCCTCCACCCCCGTGGTTCTCGCGAATGCGCTGGCTCTGCCGCACCTGGTGGAGGATGGTGTGAACGGCTACCTCTTCGAACCCAATAACGCTCAGGATTTGGCCAAGAAGCTGGAGGCTGTGCTCTCCCTGCCCGCCGCTGAGCGTGAGCAGATGGGTCGTGAGTCCCACCGCATCGTGGGCTTCCACAGCGCTGAGAACACCTGGCGCACCTTCGAGGAGCTGTACGTGAGGGACGCTCCGTACCAGCGTTACCTGGACTCGCGACGCTAAGCTTCTCTAGCCCTTGAGCGGCGGATTGAGTATTTTTCGTTCTCAGTCGCTGTTCAGGTATTCTAGAGGATGGTGCTGGCGCCCATTGTGCGCCATCACTGCACCGGATGGGGAGTTAGCTCAGCCGGTTAGAGCAGGGGACTCATAATCCCTTGGTCGCGGGTTCGAGCCCCGCACTCCCTACTGCCCCGCCCGTCGACTTCACCCACTTGTCGGCGGGCGGGGCTTTTTCGCACCCTCTTTTCGTGCTTTTGTCGTGCTCTCAGGGCGCCTATTTTCATGCATGGAGTGCATCAATGGTGATGAAAATGGGTAAATGACGAACGAAGACGCATCATAGCGTTCAATACGGTAGGGTTGAAAAGTCTTGTCACGAAAGACAGGGAGATACCGCAGGTAGAAGCTAATTCTGCCGGCGATATTGCTTCCACACACCATACGAGAGGATCTCAATGTCGGAGAACACTCCCAACAACCAGTCGCAGGGTGCATCTGCAGTCGGTGGTTACGGCTATGATCCCGGCGTGCGTCCCGCGCAGGACGCTTCGCTGCCTGCTCAGCCGGGTAAGGCAGCTCAGGTGAGCCAGCAGGGTAATGCTACTCAGCCTGCCGTGCCGCTAGCACCTCAGCAGCCCGTCCATCCGCAGCAGGTACCTCACCCCGCTCAGGTAAATGCTAATGCACAGCCGAGTGCTGAGGCTCAGACAGCCCCCGCACAGCCTGGTCAGCCTGCACAACCGGTATATGCTGCTACCGGGCCGGATCCTTTTATGAAAGCTTTGAGTGCTACATGGGACGCTTTTCAGGATGTCTTTGCTGGTAAGCCTGGCCCGGCTCACGCCCGTTTGGAGGCTTCCGGTCTATGGGGCTGGGTAATTCCTGTCTTTCTGCAAGCCATCGTTGCTGCCTTCTTCCTTACCCAGCTTCTGCTGGGATTCCTCAAATTTATGTTCCGCGATGCTTACAGCTTTATGACCGCTAAGATTACCTTCGGTCAGCTCTTCCTCGTTTTTCTGGGACTCCTCGTAATCTCAGCTGTAGTGTTGATTCTGCGTGGAGTACAGATTATGCTGACTGCTCGCACAGGCAAGGTTCCGGTTACATTTGCTTCCTCGATGCAAGTAGTAGCGGTGTCGACTCTGACTGTAGCCCCTACGTATATTGTATTGAGCCTTGTAGCTCTCTTCATGCGTGGAATCAGTAGCAACGAAGGGTTCGGTTTTATCTTCGTACTGCTGGGGCTGTTGCTAGCTTTCGCTGTTTTCTCTGGTGAGGCCCTCGTCTACCTTGGTTTGAATCGTCTGGGTCGTTTCGTGAAGTCCCCGATTATCATGCACGCGACGCTGAGCACAGCATGGGTACTTGCCGTCATGCTTGTGTACTTCATCAGCTACCGACTGGTGAGTTAGGGAGATATACGTGCAGACTTTGAATTACTCTGTGAAACCTGACAGTCACCAGCGTTGGATATTCTTGGCGGTTCTGCTGACCATTGCCGCCCTGATCCTGAGCGCCTGCGGTGCTAAGATTGAGACCCAGCTTGGTCTTGAGAATGCTGAGAAGGGTACACGCACCATGCTGGTTTCTTTCGATATGAAGGACAACAAGGACAAGATTAAAGGTGGCGCCCAGGCGCTGGATGCGTCCGTGCGTAAACACCTGCCTGAGGGCCTGGAGTACGGTGGTATTCAGTCTGAGGGTGGCAAGGCACGTGCGACCTTCACCATTCCCTTCTCCTCTGTGGACGAGTACCGTACCAAGGTCGCTTCTATCCTGAAGGCTGCTGGTTCCAGTGCTACCCCGCAGATTAGCATCGTCAACTCTGACCAGGGTCTGGTACAGGGTATTCAGGTGAAGGAAAACTTCAGCTCGAAAGACTTGCTGGACTGGCTCCCGGAAGCTCTTGTTGTTGATGGTGTGATTGATTCCTCCCAGAAGAACAGTGTGTTCAACAGCAGCGGCAGCGAAACCACTGTGAAGTTTGGCGAGAAGAAAGTGAAGAACTCCGGCGGCTCCACCATTTCTGCGAAGGACGTCCAGGACCGCGGCTTCAAGGCTGTATTCATGGATATCAACGAGAAGGATGGCGGTTACTCTGTTATGGTTTCCTTCTCGGCCAAGGAAATTATGAATAGCGAAACTTCCTCTGCAGTGGATGCCTACCTGAATCAGGTCAAGCCTGAAGGCGCTGAGCTGAAGAAGGGGCTGGATTCTTCTGAAGCGAGGGGTTACGCTCCTTCCGCATCAACCAACGCTGCTAAGGAAGAAATTGGTCGCACCCTGATCTTCCAGGCTTCCTCTTCGCAGGACCTGAGCGATAAGCTCAAGAAGATTTTTGGTGCAAGCAGCTCTGATTTGTCCTTTAGCCGTGAAGTAACCGAGAAGGACGGATCTTTCAAGGTTGAGAAGACCATCTCGGGTACTCTGGATTGCTCCCTGCTGTGCTCCCCGGAGGGTCAGGGTATGACCCTTACGATGAAGGAGAGCGAGGACCGCCGCTACGAGCCTAACTACAGCCGACGCGATAGTAACTCTTCCAGCTCGAACAATAGGATTCTCGCGGTTAACCTTGTTTCTTCGCGCCAGATTGAGATGAAGAGTATGAAGGTGGTTACTTCCCTGGGCCTGGACGGTTCCATGGAAGCGCGTTTCCTCTACGCATTCCCGACCGAGGATGTTTCGGGCGCTGAGCAGAAGCTCAAGGACGTTTTCGCAGGCGGTAGCAATGACGAGACCGAGGTCCGTCAGGACGGTGGCGCCACCATCGTGAGCGTGAAGGTTCGCGGTAAGGACCAGAACGAGTTCAACCAGCGTTTGAACGGGTACCTGCCCGATTCGAAGGTGACCGTCACCCGCCCCGGTGGCTACCACCCCTTCGGCTCCGACTACATTGTGACCCCTGAGATTAAGCTCTCTTCGAAGCTGGGTAGCTACTACTCGGCTCCCTTCGAGTTCACCTTCAAGGCACCGACTTTCTCCTCGTTGGACCAGCAGAAGGTAGATGCCGCGAACAGCATCGCGAAGAACTCTCAGCATGTGCAGCTCACCGTGAATGGTGGCGAGCTGAGCGTCAAGACTGACCGCGGTGTCAGTAGCACCTCCGGTCTGACTGTTCCGGCGTCCGGTCTGAGCATGATTGACGTGATTGTGGATGCAATCATTGTGGGTCTGCTGCTGCTCATCTTGGTTCTGCTCTTCGTCTTCCGCAAGAAGATTGCGGCGGCTCGTGCGAAGGGCCGTGAGCGTCGTGCCGCTTCGGCGGCAGCCCTTGGTGCTGCGGCGGGTGTTGCGACCGGTTACGGTGCAACCCAGGCTGATGTACAGAACGGCTATCCGGCACAGGGTGGCTACGCTGGTCAGCCCGGTTACCCTGCGCAGAACACTGCCTATACTGTGGGTGATGACTCGCCGACTCAGGTGTTCACTCCGCAGCAGGGCTTAAACTACGGTGAGACTGAACCGACCAAGGCAATGCCCGCGTACGATGCGCACGCAGCACATGCAGCGCAGCCGGTTCAGCCCGGTCAGACTGCTCAGCAGCCTGCACATCCCAACCAGTCGGTACAGCTGAACCAGTTCGGTGCTGATGACGGTGACATCCTCCAGTAAGTAGCTATCTCTAGCGCCTAGACTAGTAAGCACAACTTAGACTGGCTCCTGTGGCCCGTCACCTCCTTTCCCGGAGGTGACGGGCCACAGCTGTATTTGGTTCAGCTCATGCTCGGCACAAGTACCCGTGCCTAATATCCGCCCGGTACGGGAAGTAAAATGCTCGGCTCCTTCGACCCCAGCAGGCTCATGGGGTTGATGTACTCGGCGGTCTTGCCGCTGCCGTCCCCGCGGGCGCCTCCCTGGCGTACGCCCCAGTACAGGCACGGGGTGGAGCATCGCCGGTAGGGGCGCTCGCTGGTGCCGTCCGCCGTGACAGCGACGGTGCCGATTACCTCACCGGCTGCAACCATGGTGCCGACCGGTAATGTTTCGTCCATAGGTTCGAAGGTGCTGCGTCGCCCGTCCGGATGTGCAAGGACCAGTACTTTTCGGTTGACGACCGTGCCGCTGAAAACCACTTTCCCCGCCGCCGGTGCGTAGATGCGCCGGTCGTTCTCAGGTACGGCAAGGTCTATGCCGCGGTGCCCGGCGCTCCAGCGTTGGGCGGGCTTCTCAAAGGGGCGGATTACCCGCGGTCTGGATTCGGCGGTGGGGGAGCGGTAGCGTAGTCGGCTCGCGGTGAGTTCAACGGCGCTGGGAGCTCGCGCACTACTGGGAACGTGCACACTTGAGGTGCCACTCTCTGTGAAACCATCCCCGTCTGTAGAACTGATCCAGCTCAAATAACCCTGACTACCCGCGTAGCCCTGCTCACCCGCACTCAGAAGTGCACCCAGCAGACAGCACACCACCAAGATCGTGTGCCGTAGCTTTCCCTCTAATGTCTTCATGTTCTGCTTCATCTTCTGAGCACATCACGAATTGCCCCGCCCCGCAGTGCCTCACGAAAAATTGTGGATAACCCCGCCGTTGCCGCCTTAAAATCCTTTATCCACAGTGCCCCTGCACACACCCGGCCCGCCTTCACAGGCTTTAACCCTAATCCGGCGGATTAATCGCGGAATATACGGTATAATGTCGTATTGCAGTGTGCCTGCGCCGGTATTCTCCCTCTTCGAGGGGATTTGCACAGCATCACTGACGACGCGCGGCGTGAGCGGCATCCTCAGACGGGGAGTCGATAAGGGACCTTCGGTCCACCCACACAGGGTGGTTAGGGCCTGAGCAAAACGGGTAACCGTGAACGCTAATCGCCGCCAGGAAAAACTGATAACTACTATGCGCGCGTTGGGCTAGCCCGAATGGGAGGTCCGCGCGGCACCACAAAGGAGACGACATGCCCGTCGTAACTATGCGTGAAATGCTGGACTCCGGCGTTCACTTCGGTCACCAGACCCGCCGTTGGAACCCCAAGATGAAGCGTTTCATCCTGACCGAGCGCAACGGCATCTACATCATCGACCTGCAGCAGTCCCTCGCCTTCATCGACAAGGCATACGAGGCTGTTAAGTCGACCGTCGCACACGGTGGCAACATCCTGTTCGTGGGTACCAAGAAGCAGGCTCAGGAAGTTATCGCTGAGCAGGCAACCCGCGTGAACATGCCCTACGTGAACCACCGCTGGCTCGGTGGTATGCTGACCAACTTCAGCACCATCTCCAAGAGCATTGAGCGCATGAAGGAACTCGAGCAGATTGACTTCGACGATGTAGCAGGTTCTCGCTACACCAAGAAGGAGCTGCTCCTTATGCGTCGCGAGTTCGAGAAGCTCGAGAAGACCCTCGGTGGTATCCGCAACCTGTCCAAGGTTCCCTCCCTCCTGTGGGTTGTTGACACCAAGAAGGAGCACCTGGCAGTTAACGAGGCTCAGAAGCTGGGCATCCCCGTTGTTGCTATCCTCGACACCAACTGCGACCCCGACGAGGTTGCTTTCCCGATCCCCGGTAACGACGACGCTATCCGCTCCGTCAACCTGCTCACCCGCGTGATTGCTGAAGCAGTGGCAGCCGGCCTGATCGAGCGCAACGCTAAGAAGAACGGCAAGGCTGAAGCAGCTGAAGAGCCCATGGCAGCTTGGGAGCGCGAGCTCCTGGAGCAGCACGAGGCTGCACAGGCTGAAGAGGCAGCTAAGTAAGCTTCCTTAGCCCACTAAGCTTTATGCTTTGTGGCCCCCGCCCGCGGGGACCACGTTCGGACGGCGCCCGCCCTGACCTGGGCGCGGCGCCGTCCGCCATTTGTACCACCGGGATGTCATCCCGATTTATTACAGCAACACAAGGAGTTCACAATGGCGAACTACACCGCAGCAGACATCAAGGCACTGCGCGAGAAGACCGGCGCAGGTATGCTCGACGTCAAGAAGGCTCTGGACGAGGCTAACGGCGACCAGCAGAAGGCTGCCGAGATCATCCGCGTTAAGGGTCTGAAGGGCATCACCAAGCGCGAGGGTCGCGCAACCGCTGAGGGTCTGGTGGCTGCACGCGTTGAGAACGGCGTTGGCTACATGGTTGAGGTCAACTCCGAGACCGACTTCGTGGCAAAGTCCGACCCCTTCATCGCTTTCGGCCAGAACGTGCTCGAGGCTGCTATTGCTGCTGACGCTTCCACCCTGGAAGAGCTGCAGGCTGCATCCTACGAGGGCAAGACCGTTGAGGAGCTGACCACCGACGCTGGTGCACTGCTGGGCGAGAAGATCGTTGTCCGCCGTATTGCACGCGTTGAGGGTGAGCACGTTGCAGTGTACCTGCACAAGACCTCCAAGGACCTGCCCGCACAGGTTGGCGTTCTGCTGGCTGTCTCCGGTGAGAACACCGAGGAGATCGCACACGACGTTGCAGTCCACATTGCTGCAATGAGCCCCAAGTACCTGGATTCCGAGTCCATCCCCGCAGACCAGGTTGAGACCGAGAAGCGCGTTGCTCGCGAGACCGCAATCGCTGAGGGCAAGCCCGAGAAGATTCTGGACAAGATCGTTGAGGGTCGACTGAAGGGCTTCTTCAAGGAGAACACCCTGCTCGACCAGGACTTCGCAAAGGACGCAAAGAAGTCTGTTGCACAGGTTCTGTCCGAGGCTGGCGCAACCGCAACCGCATTCGCACGTTTCCGCGTGGGTGCATAAGGACTCGCAGCAGTTCTACCCTCCCGTATTGCAGGTTCCCGGTAGGGGAAATAGTATGACGTTGGGGTTATAACCTGAAGCCGGGTAGTCACCACTGGTGGCTACCCGGCTTTGCTGTATCCTTGATAAGGACTAGGCGGCAGGAGCCCGCCCCGATCACCTATAACAACCCCTAGGTAAGCCACTGGAGGAACCATGACCGAAGCTATTTCGCACCCGATTAACCATGACGAGACCGGCCGTCGCCGCGTTCTGCTCAAGCTTTCCGGTGAGGTTTTTGGTGGCGGTGAAGTTGGTATTTCGACCGAGGTCGTGCGCAGCATCGCTAAGCAGATCGCCGCAACCGTTGGTGAAGTTGAGACCTCCATCGTGATTGGTGGCGGCAACTTCTTCCGCGGCGCTGAACTCTCCCAGGCAGGTATGGACCGTTCCCGTGCAGACTACATGGGTATGCTCGGCACCGTGATGAACTCCCTGGCTCTGCAGGACTTCCTGGAGCAGGAGGGCATTGACACCCGCGTTCAGTCCGCAATCACCATGCCGCAGGTTGCTGAGACTTACATTCCTCGCCGCGCAATCCGTCACATGCAGAAGGACCGCGTCGTGATCTTCGGTGCCGGTGCGGGTCTGCCCTACTTCTCCACCGACACTGTGGCTGCTCAGCGCGCCCTGGAAATCCACGCAGATGAGGTTCTGGTCGCTAAGAACGGCGTGGATGGCATCTACACTGCTGACCCGAACAAGGACCCCAACGCTGAGCGCCTGTACAACCTCACCTACGATGAGGCAATGCAGCGTAACATCCGCGTGCTGGACCAGACCGCGTTCTCCCTGTGCCGTGACAACAACGTGACCATGCGCGTGTTCGGCATGCAGGGTGAAGGTAATGTGACCCGCGCAATTCTGGGCGAGAAGATGGGTACCCTCGTTACTCGCTAACACCTAAATTTTTAGGGTGGGGCGTATGGAACGCCCCCTCACACTGTGACCGTGCTCGATAGCGCGGACTTATTCTGGACGGTACCGCGCGGGTAAGCGCTAAAACTCGCTTATGCCCGCCGGCACCGTCTAGACTTATATCAAACAAGATGTTCTGCCTCTTTCCCGTCGACTTCGCGTTATTTCTAAGGTTTTCGCCTCGGATGCGCCGCGAACCGGTGAGAAATCATGAGGGCTGAACGCGCACCCACCGACAATTCTGGTCCCCCAGAATTCCGACAAAGGAGATCCTTTCGTGATCGAAGAAATCCTTGCCGAAGCCGGCGAGAAGATGGAAAAGACCATCGAAGCAACTAAGACTGAGTTCGCTAAGGTCCGCACCGGTCGTGTGAACCCCGCAATCTTCAGCGGCCTGACCGCCGACTACTACGGTGCACCGACCCCGCTGCAGCAGCTGGTGTCCTTCAACGTTGAGGACGCACGTACCGTCAAGATCGTTCCCTTCGACGTGACCGCACTGGCAGCTATCGAGAAGGCTCTGCGTGACTCCGACCTGGGTGTTAACCCCAGCAATGACGGTGCAGCTATCCGCGTTGTTATGCCCGAAATGACCGCTGAGCGCCGTAAGGAATATACCAAGCTCGTCAACCACAAGGCTGAAGAGGCTCGTATCTCCATCCGTAATGTTCGCCGCCATGCTAAGACCGCTATTGACAAGCTGGTCAAGGACAGTGAAATCGGTGAAGACGAAGGCGCACGTGCTGAGAAGGAACTGGACGCACAGACCAAGAAGCACATCGACCAGGTCGACGCACTGTACAAGCACAAGGAAGCTGAACTGCTTGAGGTCTAAACCCTAATGAGTGCACGCAAAGATGCGAAAGAAGAGAGAAGCGAGCCGCCTGCTCCACAGCCGAGCCCGCAGACTGCTGCAACACTGGTGAAGTCGCGTAGCGCCAAAGCTGGCCGTAACCTGCCCGCTGCCATTGGTGTGGGCGTTGGTTTCGGTGTGCTGTTGGTGCTGGGCTTGATTTACCAGCCGATTTTTGTTGCGGTCGCTACCGTCTCGGCGGCTTTGGGCGCCTGGGAGATTGGACATGTGCTCAATACCCGCCGCGGCTACGGCATCCCGGAGTACCTGCTGGGTGGCCTGTCGGGCGCAATTGTGGTGGTGGCCTTCCTGTTCGGTTTTACCGGGCTGGGCATCGCCCTGGCGGTGAGCCTGCTGGTGTTGCTGCTCTCTTCTGCTCTTGTGCGTGCTGACCGTCAGGTCTCACTGGGTAAGTCTTTGAGCGGTAGCGCCCTGGCTCTGCTGTGGGTGCCGCTGATGCTGGGTATCGCCATGGTCTACTTCCAGACGGAACACGGCGAGCGCGGCATCCTCATGATTCTGCTGATGGCCATCTGCAATGACACATTCGGCTTTATTGCCGGCGTGAATTGGGGTAAGCACCCGATGGTGCCGAAGATTTCCCCGAAGAAAAGCTGGGAGGGCCTGGCCGGTTCCTTCATCGGCTCGGCGGTTGTTGGTGCTATCGCCTTGGCGGTCATGGATTCGCCCTGGTACTGGGCTATTCCGCTGGCGGCGGTCATGGTGATCGCTTCGACTGCCGGTGACCTGGTGGAGTCCGTGTTCAAGCGCCGTATGGGTGTGAAGGATATGTCGAATATTCTGCCCGGTCACGGCGGTATGATGGATCGTCTGGACTCGATTCTTTTCGCTGCGGCGGCTGGTTGCCTGATTTTCCGGTTTATTATGCCGCTCTAAAGCCTGAAGCTTTGGTTGCTCATGAAAGGCGGGGCGTTTCTTCCCATGAATGGGGAGGGACGCCCCGCCTTTGCTGGACCCATTTACTGTACCCGGTGCATCGGGGGAGTAAGGGACTATATTTACGACACCGCCCGCCAACCTTGCGTCAGGTAGCCTGCGCATTGGTATTCTTAAAGTTCAATCGTCGAGAGGAGCCACCTTGGCAAGCACCACCCGCGGAGGCGGATTTGCCCGTGCAGCAGAAACCGAACCCGGCTACAAGCGCAGTGAAGTCGACCGCCTGTTCACCCGCCTTGCCGAGGACTACGAGAAGCTCAGCGGAGCCCCCGAACTGCCCGAAGACCTCTACACCTCCCGACGAATCCGCCAGGTCGTCTTCCGTGAAGAACCCGGCGGCTACCAGCTGGATGTGGTCGACCGCGCCCTTGAAAAGATTGAGGAACGCTTCGCCAAGCTCGAACGCAGCCGCTACATTGAGGCGTACGGCCTGGAGAACTGGGAACGCTCCCTCGTAGAAACCGGCGAGTTGCTTGCAGGCCGCCTGGAACGCCCCGCCGGTGAGCGTTTCCGCCGCCCCAGCAAGCGCCGACACATGGGCTACTTCGTCGGCGATGTGGACGCCATCTGCGACCGTGTGTACGCCCAGCTCAACAGCGAAGAGCCGCTGGACCCCTCCGTGGTGCGCCACGCAAAGTTCAGCCCCGCCTCGGGAACCGTCAGCTACGAGGAATCACAGGTGGATGCTTTCCTGGACCGCTGCATTGAGCTGCTGCAGGATCTGCTCTAAAACGTATGCGTTGAATCCCCCGCCCCGTACCAGGGTGGGGGATTTTTCTGTGCTGGAGCGTTCTGCCCTGATGTCTTCTATACTGAGTCCATCTACGTAGCGGCGAATCAGCGTGCTCCTGCAAAGCCGCGAGCTCATGAGACACTAGAACCATGAAGTTTGGATCCTCAGCACGCGTCGGCGGCAACCGCGACCGCCTCACCGACGCCCTCACAGAACTCACCCGCGCACCGCAGCGCGTTACCCTCCTCGGCTCAACCGGCTCCATCGGCACCCAAGCCATGGAAGTCATCGACCACCTCGCCGCGCTCAAGGGTACTAGCGCCTCCGCTGCCGACGCACCGCTGAAGGTTGTCGCCCTCTCTGCAGGCTCCCGCTCCCTCGAACTGCTCGCAGGCCAGGCAGTGCATGTGCGCGCTGAACTGGTCGCCACCAGCGGCACCGCAGAAGACGCGCAGCGCCTCCGTGAACTTATCGAAGTGGCAGCCTCCGAAGCCGGCATCACCGGCTACACCCCGCAGATCGCCCACGGCGCTGAAGCATCCGTACAGGCGGCAGCATACCCGGCAGACACCGTGCTGAACGGCATCACCGGCTCCATCGGCCTGGAACCGACCCTCACCGCGCTCAACAGTGGTTACCGCGTGGCACTGGCTAACAAGGAATCCCTCATCGCAGGTGGCCCACTCGTATGCGCCGCCGTCGATGCATCGCCCCTGGACACCCCCATGGTGCCCGTCGACTCCGAACACTCCGCCCTCGCCCAGGCACTCGCCTCCGGAACCGACGCAGAAATCGACCGACTGATTCTCACCGCATCCGGCGGCCCGTTCCGCGGCTACAAGCGTGAACAGCTGCACGACGTGACCCCCGCGCAGGCGCTCGCACACCCCACCTGGGACATGGGCCTGGTCGTCACCACCAATTCGGCAACCATGGTCAACAAGGCACTCGAAGTGCTTGAGGCACACCACCTGTTCGGTGTGGACCTGGATCGTATTGACGTGGCGGTTCACCCGCAGTCCATCGTGCATTCCATGGTGCAGTTCGTGGACGGCTCGACCATTGCGCAGGCGTCCCCGCCGAGCATGGTTCTGCCCATCGCACTGGGTCTGACCTGGCCGCACCGCATCCCCGGTGCTGTGCCCGCATGTGACTGGTCGAAGGCGACATCCTGGACTTTTGAGCCGCTGGACGAGGAAGCATTCCCCGCCGTGCGCATGATCAAGGAGGCTGGCAAGGTCGGCGGCACCCACCCGGCAGTGTTCAACGCCGCCAACGAGGAAGCCGTCGCAGCATTCCATGCAGGCGCGATTCGCTTTACCGACATTGTCGATTCGGTCGCACGTGTACTGGAAGAGCACACCGGCAGCGCTGAGGCTGTTTCTGACGCTGATTTGACGCTGGAGGCTGTGCTGAACGCGGAGCGTTGGGCTCGCGTTCGCGCGAATGAGCTGCTGGGTATGACCGGCAACTAACCGGTTTTTGGGATGCATGTTCCCGAATGGGGCGTGAAGGAGCTGGTGTTCGTCCTCGTTCCTACAGGGGCACCCGCCCTCGCTTCGCTTCGGGCACCCTAATGTCACGTTCGGACGACACCACCCCTCCACGCACGCTAGGCTACCCGAGGTGGCGCGCCGTGTTTTCCGGATGCGCCCTCAGGGTGTCACACGGACGCTCTCCGAAGCGAAGCAAGGAGAAAGCGGAGCGTCCGGGTGACGGGTGCCCCTGCGTAGGCGCGGAGGAAACATGCGGCGTGCCATCCCAGACACTGCATGAGGCGAGAGGACGAACACCGCCCCCTCTTGCCTCCCCCCCCCCGGCGCATAGTAGGCTAGTGTTCAAATAGTCTTCTCTCAAGGGCAAACAACGATGAGCCCTGTGAACGAGTGGACAAAGATGCAGCATATATTTCACGAGGAAGTGCCCCCTATGCGTCGACAGAACACCCTACGAACCCTTGCCGGGGCTCTACTCCCGCTGACCCTGCTGCTTAGCTCCTGCGCATCCGGGCAGCCCAGTGCCGACTCCTCGGCGTCCGCTAACGCTGAGAAAGCGTATAGCGCCTCCACGAGCCCCGATAGTCAAGCTATCGAAAAAGTAGAGAACCTCGCCTCACTTTCTGACAACGTTGTTCGTGCCTACCAGCGCTCCCTGAGCCAGTGCATGGCTGAACGAGGATTCCCGAACTACAAGGTTCCTGCCGGAGAAACTGAAATCCCGCTGCTTCTGCAGGCTGATCTTGAACCTCTCACCGTTGCGGATGCCCGCGCTCGCGGATACGAAGAGCGCTACTCTTTGGCTACTACAGCACTGGAAGAGCAGAGCCCTACTATGAGCGAAGCCGAAATGCAGGCTCTAAACGGCACCGAAGGAAAGGGCGGTTGCCAACAAGAAGCCACCCGAGCAGTCTTCGGTTCAGAAGAATCCCGTGCGACCATAAAAAAGGTCTACGTCACTGCGGTTCACTACCTCAACAACGACGCAATCTTCAAAGACCTTGGGCCCGCCACCGAGAAGTGGGCACAGTGCATGAAAGAACGCTTCGGAGGCGACTACACGTCTCCGGATATGGCTCGCCTACAGTACCGCCAGAACAACCAGGACACCCATGAACTGGCGATCAACGATGCGACCTGCCGCGAAGCAACTGGGCTGGATGCCGAACAGCGAAAGATTGCTATCGCTTACCTGAGTTCTTTCCTCGAAAAGGAGCAGGGTCTCATCGAGCAGGTGACCACCGCCAAGAAAACTGCTGAAGAGAACGCCCGAAAGATTCTGAGCTAATCCTGTGGACTAACCAGAACAAGCGTACAGAGTAGCTGCAACGGCTACACCTCGTCACAGCGTATTGTGCCCGGCACGTATCCCCGTGCCGGGCACAAACTAATCCCACACGGCATCGCCGCCCCTAAGCCCAAACGGCACAGATAATAGCGTTTCCGTACGCGCACCCAAAGAAGGGACACCATGAGCGCCACCCCCACCCGCCAGAAGAAAACCCTCTGGCTCTACGGCATTATCGCCCTGCTCCTCATCATCACCGTCGGTACGCTCATCAGCGCCCAAAACATCAAAACCACCGCCCAAAAAGATGCGGAAGCGGCACCCCCGGCCCCCTCCACCATCACCGCCACGGTCACCCGCGAAAAACTGCGCACCACCGTGCCCCTGACCTGCACCGCGAACTACGCCACCTCAACCCCGCTGCGCTACAGCGGCGAAGGGCAGTACACCGCAATCACCATCAAACACGGTGACACCGTCGGCAACGGCACCCTCATCGCAGAAGTTAACGGTGAACCTCTCATCACCCTCACCGGTGGTTTCGCACTCTACCGCGACCTCAAGCTCGACGACAGTGGCCCCGACGCCGCACTCCTCAACGAGGCACTGACCGCCTTGGGACGCCAGGGGCCTCAGCCTGCGCGCATCACCGAAGACACCTACGAGGCTCTCAACAACCTCCTTGACAGCCTCGGCTACGCACACGTAAAGACTGACCAGCCTATTCCCTCCCGTTACTTCCTCATCATCAACCGTGCCGGACTCGTCACCGGCAACCCCCGCGCAACCGGCGCCATCGCAGACGGTCCCGTAGCCACCATCGCAGAAGGTACCAAGACCCTCAGCTGCACCGGAACCACCGGTAGGCTCACCCCCGAAGCTCGTAGCGGTCAGAAGGTAACCGTGCCCTCCCTCGGTGATACTGAGTACGTTGCAACCCTCGGATACAAGAACACCTCCGAAGCCGCCGGTGCCGCAGGCAACAGCCAGGCCGGTCGCCAGGTCAATGGCGCAGAAGGTGCGGCTGGCTCCAACCTCAACGGTGTAGCCGGTGCGGCAGGAAACACCGAAGGGGAACGCATCCTCACCCTCGACGTAGGGGATAAGGCGGACAGCCTCCGAGGCACCGTCAACGCGGAACTCACCCTCGAAGAAACCCCCGAAGCACACCTGGTCGTACCCTCATCGGCGCTCTACACCCGTGACGGACAGACCCGAGTCATCGTGCTCGGCCCCGAAAGTTCCAACGGATCGAAGGCCCGCGAAGAACGCGAGGTAACCGTTACCGTCATCAGCAACGCCAACGGCAAGAACGCCGTCACCGGTGACCTGCACGAAGGCGACAGCGTCAAAATCATGCGCGAGAAAAAGTAGGGAGTAGCCATGACTGACTCCCGCGCCGCTCACGCGCACCCACCAGCCTATAGCGTCGATATTCAGGGAGTGTCCCAGCACTTTATGCAGGGTGACACTCAAATTGACGTGCTCAAAAATATTGACCTGAAAGTCCGCTACGGAGAAGTCGTCGCAATCCTGGGACCGTCCGGCAGCGGCAAATCAACCCTGCTGAACATCCTCGGTCTGCTCAGTACGCCCGCCTCCGGCAGCTACCTGCTGGACGGTACAGACACCGCAACCTTCAACGCGGCACAGCGAGCTGAAGCGCGCCTGGACAGCATCGGTTTCGTCTTCCAGGCGTTCCACCTCATCGAGCATAAGAATGTGTACCGCAACGTTGAGCTGCCGCTCATCTACCGTGGCGTGCCCAAAGCTGAACGAGCACAACGGGTTACGGACACTCTCGCCCTGCTGGGGCTGAGCCACCGAACGGATGCACCCATCACCACTCTCTCCGGCGGTGAAAAGCAGCGTGTGGCTATTGCTCGTGCGCTCATTGGGGAACCAGCGTTGCTGCTCTGTGATGAGCCGACCGGCTCGCTGGATGAAGAGCTCACCCGTGAAGTGATTGACCTGCTCCGCGAATGTACGGGTGACCAGCAAAGCACGATTGTGATTACTCACGACCCGCTCGTGGCGGAGCACTGCGACCGGGTGCTACGTATGCACGAGGGGCAGCTCATCGAGCAGGATGCACCGCGGCAGGAAGAAACGACCGCCCGCGCGTCTCTGAGCCTGCCTAGCTTTGCTGAGGAGCAAACATCTAAGCCGCAGGGGAGCGGTCGTGCACCTTGGGCGCTCGCCTCCCTCAAAGAAGCCTGGGACGCTACCGTTCACCGGGTGAGGCGCAATATCTTCACCATGCTTGGTGTGGTGCTGGGTATTGCTTCGCTTGTGCTGACCGTTGGTCTGACCGCCACCATTTCTGGGCAGTTGGCTGACAGTTTCGACATTTTTAGGGCTAAGTACCTGACGATAAGCTCCACTCGAACCGAACCCCTGAGCCGGGCTGAACTATTGAGCCTGGCGGCTAGTGAGAACTACCGGCGTGTTAGCCAACTGAACGGAGTGACCGGTACCGCGCTAGTGGATCAGCTGGATGAATCCGCCGATATTCAGCGCGGCCCAGACAACTTTGGCGAGCGCGGCGCTAACGTGACGGCTGCCGTCCTTGCGGCAACCCCCAGCATCTTTAGCGTGCAGGGTCACGAGCTGGTGTGGGGTCGTACCTTCGACGAGGGGCACGTGGAGCGGAACGATAAGGTTGTGGTGCTCAGCGAAAGCGTGATGCGCCAGCTTGCGCTGCCCTATAGCCTCGGAGTTACGGTCTATATTCACGATGAGCCGTACACCGTTATTGGTGTGGTGCGGGAGAACCCTTCGCTGACTCTGTCGTACGGTTCGGTCTACCTGCCTCTGGGCGCGAAGCCTGGTGCCGATGCGGAAGAAGCGCAGCCCGCTGCCGGTGGTGGCGCGGCTGCGGCGCAGACCGGTAAGCGTTCCACTCAGATTGTGGTGAGTACTGTTGCCGGTGCCGCAAACCAGATTGCGGAGGAAGCACCGTACGCGCTCTCGCCGGAACGTCCCGCCCTGTATAGCGTGAGTGTCCCGCCGGAGCCGAAAACTCTTCGTGAGGCTGTCGACCAGCAGCAACGCACCATGCTTATATCCATGAGTGTTATTACCCTCGTGATTGGCGCGATGGGCATTATGAATACGTTCCTGGTTGCGGTGATGGAGCGTCGCCGTGAGGTTGGTTTGCGTCTGGCTATTGGTATGCGCCATTCGGGTATTCTGCTGCAGTTCTCGGCGGAGGCGCTGCTGACCGGCATCCTGGGCGCTGTGGCTGGTATCGTGCTGGCGGTTAACGGCATCTCGATTGTGTCTTTGATGAACCGCTGGACGCCAATTATTAGTGTTGACACTATCCTGCTGGGTTTGGGCGCTGGTGCGCTGGTTGGCGTGTTGGCTGGTCTGTATCCGGCGGCGAAGGCTTCGCGTATTGATCCGGCGCAGACCTTGGCGGCAGGCTAGTCGCGTTGGCTAGGTGTTGAGGGGCGGTATCGTCCGAAGTGACATCAGGGTGCTCGAAGCGAAGCGAGGGCGGGTGCCCCTGTAGGAACGAGGACGAACACTGCCCCTCTTATCGTCCCCCATCCAGCCCCTCCAGAAAGCGGGGGAGGGCGCTTTCACAGGCTAAGCGAGTATCCTAGAAGCTTCGTATCCCCGAACCGAAACGAGAAAAAGCGTGGAAATCCTGCTGTACGCTGTGGGCATTATCCTCATGGCAATCGCTATTGCCGTCTCGATCGCCCTGCACGAGGTGGGGCATCTGGTGCCCGCAAAGCTGTTCAATGTGCGTGTTCCGCAGTACATGATTGGCTTCGGTAAGACCGTGTTCTCTTTCCGTCGCGGCGAGACTGAGTACGGTTTCAAGGCGATCCCGTTGGGTGGTTACATTTCGATGATTGGTATGTACCCGCCGAGCCCTGCTGAGGTGAAGGAGCACCATGAGGAGGGCCATTCGGGCAGTACTAGCCCGTTTGCGTCTTTGGCTGAGGAGGCGCGTGCGGCGGATGCTGAGCGTATGATGCCCGGCGATGAGGACCGCCTGTTCTATAAGTTGCCGGTGCTCAAGCGCATGGTGATTATGCTGGGTGGCCCGACCATGAACCTGCTGATTGGTGTGGTGTGTACTGCTGTGCTGATTTGTGGTTTTGGTACGGCGCAGGTGACGAATAAGGTGTCGGCGGTGTCTGAGTGCGTGCCGAGCGTGAATGTCACTCATGATTCGATTAGCTATGGTGAGTGTACGGATAAGTCCACTCCGTCGCCTGCGAAGGCTGCTGGTGTGCAGGTGGGTGACCGTGTGGTTGCTGTGAATGGTGCATCGACGGGTTCGTGGGAGGCTGTGTCTTCGGCGATTCGTGCGGCGGGTTCTCACCCGAGCACCTTGACGGTGGAGCGTAATGGTCAGCGTCTGGATTTGTCGGTAACTCCGGTTGAGATGATTCGCCCGGTTTCTGATGGTAAGGGCCAGTATGCGCGTGCTGCGGATGGTTCGATTGCGACGACTCGTGGCGGTTTTGTGGGTGTTTCGCCGTCGAGTGAGTTGGTGCCTGGTTCTATTACTGAGGTGCCTACGATGGTGGGCGATACGCTCTCTCGTGTGGGTTCGTCGATGCTTTCGTTGCCGCAGCGTGTGTGGGAGTTGACGGTGACTTTGGTGACTGGTGGTGAGCGTAGTGCCGAGTCGCCGGTGTCTGTGGTTGGTGTGAGCCGTATTGCCGGTGAGGTGACGGCTACTGACCGTATTGATGTGAAGGCGAAGGCTGCGATGTTGGTCTCGCTGGTGGCGAATATGAATTTGATGCTTTTTGCATTCAATTTGATTCCGCTTCTGCCTCTGGACGGTGGCCATGTGTTGGGCGCTGTTTGGGAGGGCGTGCGTCGCTTCTTTGCACGTTTGACTGGGCGTAAGGATCCGGGTCCGTTTGATCCGGTGAAGTTGTTGCCGTTGACGTATGTGGTGGCGGGCGCGTTCATTGTGATGTCTATCATTCTGATTGTGGCGGATATTGTTAAGCCCATCACCCTGTTTTAGTGTGTTGTTGCACGCGGTAAGGGTACCCGTATTAGTGCTTTCTTTCGCGTCAGTGGCACAATAAAAAGTTGAACGAAGGATGCGTCGTACGTCCTTCACAACCCATGTATGGAGGAAAACCTTGTCGGTCAGCCTTGGTATGCCGAAGCCCGCTCCCGCGGTTCTGTCCCCGCGTCGTAAGACCCGCCAGTTCAAGGTGGGTTCTGTCGGTGTTGGTTCTGAATCTCCGATTTCGGTGCAGTCGATGACGACGACTAAGACCCATGACATTGGTGCGACTCTGCAGCAGATTGCTGAGTTGACCGCTGCCGGTTGCGATATTGTGCGTGTGGCGTGCCCGACTGATAAGGATGCGGAGGCTCTGCCCATTATTGCCAAGCAGTCCCGTATTCCGGTGATTGCTGATATTCACTTCCAGCCGAAGTACGTGTATGCGGCTATTCAGGCTGGTTGCGGTGCTGTGCGTGTGAACCCGGGTAATATCCGTAAGTTCGACGACCAGGTGAAGGAAATTGCGCAGATGGCTTCGGACCACGGCGTTTCTCTGCGTATTGGTGTGAATGCTGGTTCGCTGGATAAGCGTCTGCTGGAGAAGTACGGTAAGGCTACTCCGGAGGCTTTGGTTGAGTCTGCTGTGTGGGAGGCGTCGCTCTTTGAGGAGCACGGTTTCCGTGATTTCAAGATTTCTGTGAAGCACAATGACCCTGTGGTGATGGTGGAGGCGTACCGTCAGCTGGCTGAGCGCGGTGACTGGCCCCTGCACCTGGGTGTGACTGAGGCTGGTCCGGCGTTCCAGGGCACCATTAAGAGCTCGGTGGCCTTCGGTACTTTGCTGTCTCAGGGTATTGGTGACACTATTCGCGTGTCGCTGTCTGCTCCTCCGGTTGAGGAGGTGAAGGTGGGCACCAAGATTCTGGAGTCACTGAACCTTCGCCCCCGCAAGCTGGATATCGTTTCTTGTCCGTCGTGTGGTCGTGCGCAGGTGAACGTATGGGAGCTTGCTGAGAATGTGACGAAGGGCCTGGAGCATATGAAGGTTCCGCTGCGTGTTGCCGTGATGGGTTGTGTGGTGAACGGTCCGGGTGAGGCTCGTGAGGCTGACCTGGGTGTGGCGTCCGGTAACGGTAAGGGCCAGATTTTCGTGAAGGGTGAGGTCATTAAGACCGTGCCTGAGGATCAGATTGTTGAGACTCTGATTGAAGAGGCTACCCGTATTGCTGCTGAGATGGAGGCTTCGGGCGAGTATGTTCCTGAGGGTTCCCCGGCTGTTTCGGTGAGCTAGTTAGCTTTTGTGCGCGGAGGCGCCCTGGTGAGGGCGCCTCCGCGCTTTTCCGGTTATGGTGGTGGCAGGCTCGGTGATTGCCGCTGCTGGTTGTGGCCGCATGATCCGGCTACCTTTTAGGGATCACATGTCCCCGTATTTTCACTCAATTTTTATCACTCGTTCTCTATCACTCAACCACTCAACACGTCATGTTCACTCTTTTTTCTCGCCGCCGTAAAGCTAATCGTGCCCGGCGTGCTGCTGTTTCGTCTGCTGCTGTTTCGTCGATGGATTCTTCCCCTATGCCTAATCGCGTGAAGGAACACGTTTTTGCTCTGGATGCTCGGTGGTGCGATGAGCTGGAGGAGGTCCTGTTCAGCGACCCGGTCCCGAATCTGTATTCCATTGAGCATTATTTGGCGTGTCCTCTTCCGGTGAGGTCCCCGCGTATTCCGCTGCACTACTATCAGGGTTTTGTGGGTTGTGAGCGCGATGGGCAGTTGTGCTGTGTGCTGCTGTTGGGTTCGAATGTGGTGCCGGTGCGATTGTGCGGTGCCGCAGTTGAACACATTGGATATGATGCGGATTCTCATGGCGCTGAAGTGCCGGATGCCCCCTCCTTGGACACTCCCACCCTGGACGCGACGGCGCTTGCGCATCGTGACGCGCTGGCTCAGCTACTGCTACAGGTGGGTTCTCGCCTGGAATCCATGTTCGGTGAGAGCGCCTTCGTGATGCCCTTGTGGACGCGTATGCAGGAGCTGTGCGAGCAGACTCGGGGCGGTAAGAGTCCGCTACTGCCGATGCGGCAGCTGAGCCTGCGTGACGGTTGCGATCACCGTGCGCGGGTTCTGTCGGAGCGCCCCAATCAGCCGCTGCTGTATCTGCCACCGGAGAAGGACCTGGCCCGCTTCTACACTGTGGAGCTTCCTGAGCTGCCGGCGCACCTGCCCGCGCCCCTCAAACCGGGGGAGAGCCTCGCCGGTGCTTTCCAGCTCAGCGGTGAGGCTGCCGGATATGCGCGTCTCGCCACCTCCGCGGATCTGGGGGAGCTTCTACCTGCTGCAGCGGCCATGTTCACCGAGGAGGTCGGCTTCGACCCGATTGCCCGCTACGGGGACGGTTACGCGGGGCGCCTGCGTATGCTCATTGCCGGTCAGCGCAGCGCCATTGTCACCGATGTGAACGGGCGCATCATCTTCAAAGCGGATGCGGGCATCGTGAATCTGGATGTCGCGCAGGTGCAGGGTGTGTGGCTGCACCCGGACTACCGCGGCTACGGTCTGGCTAAGCCGTTCTTTGCTGCCGCCGTGCAGCTTCTGCAGCACCGATACCCGCACTTGAGCCTGTACGTGAACGACTACAACGCCCGCGCTCTTGCCATATACCGGGGGACCGGTTGGGAACAGATTGGGCAGTTCTCGACCATCATTTTTGAGCGCTAAACACGCCGAACCCTAAAACGCTATAAAATTAAAGACGATTGTGCCTTTTTCTCGGCTTACCTGGTGAGCAATGGGCACCCTACCTAAACCTATCGACCTTTCAAGGAGAATCGTGGTACTTCGCCTTTCCAACCTCTTCGTGCGCACTCTGCGCGAGGATCCCGTAGACGCTGAGGTCGCCAGCCACAAGCTGCTGGTCCGCGCCGGTTACATCCGCCGCGCAGCCCCCGGCGTGTACACCTGGCTGCCCCTGGGCCTGAAGGTACTGCGCAAGGTCGAGAACATCATCCGCGAAGAGATGGACGCCATCGGCGCGCAGGAAGTCCACTTCCCCGCACTGCTGCCCCGCGAACCCTACGAGGCAACCAACCGTTGGGATGAGTACGGCGATAACCTCTTCCGCCTCAAGGACCGTAAGGGCGCAGACATGTTGCTGGCACCCACCCACGAGGAAATGTTCACCCTGCTGGTGAAGGACCTGTACTCCTCCTATAAGGACCTGCCGCTGTCCCTGTACCAGATTCAGACCAAGTACCGCGATGAAGCGCGCCCCCGCGCGGGTCTGCTGCGCGGCCGTGAGTTCGTCATGAAGGACTCCTACTCCTTCAACATTGATGATGAGGGCCTGAACGAGGCGTACATGGCGCACCGTGCCGCCTACCAGCGCATTTTCGAGCGCCTGGGTCTGGAGATTGTCATTGTGACCGCACAGTCCGGTGCGATGGGTGGCTCCCGCAGTGAAGAGTTCCTGCACCCGACCCCCATTGGTGAGGATACTTTCGTGCGTTCCGCGGGCGGCTACGCGGCTAATGTTGAGGCCGTGACCACCGTGGTTCCCGAGGAAATCGAGATTACCGAGGGCACCCCGGCCGCAATCGTTCTGGACACCCCCGACTCCGTCACCATTGAGACCCTGGTGGAGCGCATGAACGAACTGTACTCCGAGGTTACCGGCGGCACTCTGGATGCTTCGCAGACCCTCAAGTGCTTCCTGGGCGCCGTCATCACCCCCTCTGGCGAGCGTAAGGTCTTCGCCGTGGGCGTTCCCGGCGATCGTGCCGTGGACCTGGGCCGCGTTGAGGTCAACATCGGCACCCTGCTGGGCATCGGCGGCGAGGTTGAGGTTGAGGCAGCCAACGAAGAGGACCTGAAGGCATTCCCGCAGCTGGTTAAGGGCTACATTGGCCCCGGCCTGAGCCTGGATGCGCCTCTGCTCGGCGCGCATACCGAGGACGAGGATGCGGTGGCTTCCGCAACCGGCATTCCCTTCTTCGTTGACCCCCGCGTGGTGCGCGGTACCCGCTGGGTGACCGGCGCGAACGAAGAGGGCAAGCACGTGGCTAACCTGGTCTTCGGCCGCGACTTCAGCGCCGACGGCGTGATCGAGGCGTGCGAGGTACGCGAAGGCGACCCGGCACCGGACGGCTCCGGCGACCTGGTGGCAGCCCGCGGCATCGAAATGGGCCACATCTTCGCTCTGGGACGCAAGTACGCTGAGGCACTGGGCCTGAAGGTCCTGGACCAGAACGGCAAGCTGCAGACCGTGACCATGGGCTCCTACGGTGTCGGCGTGACCCGCGCACTGGCCGCCATCGCCGAGGGCAACCACGACGAGAAGGGCCTGATCTGGCCGCGTAACCTGGCACCGGCAGACGTGCATATTGTCATCACCGGCAAGGATGCAGCATCCCACGAGTACGCTGAAGAACTCAGCGCATCCCTGGAATCCGCCGGCCTGCAGGTCATGCTCGATGACCGTCCGAAAACCAGCCCCGGAGTGAAGTTCGGCGACGCCGAGCTGCTGGGTGTGCCCACCATCCTGGTGATTGGTCGCGGCTTCAAGGACGGCGTGCTGGAGCTCAAGGACCGCCGCAGCGGTGAGGCTCGCGAGGTGTCCGTCGAGAATGCGGTGGCTGAGGTCATCGCTGAGGTCAAGGGGGAGTAGCCGTGGCTTATAAGCCGAAGCGTTCTGGCTCTAAGAAGAGCGCCCCGAATGCGCGCGCTCGCCGTGCCGCATCCCGCGTAGCGAATGGTGTGAACACTTCCCGTACTCACGCTGAGAGCGAGCCCGTGGTGGAGGCACCGGTTCGCGTGGGTACCCGTGCGATCCGTGAGGAAGAGGTTGCCGAGGCGATTGCTCCGGTTATCTCCGAGTTCTCGCTGGTGCTGGAGGACCTGAAGATTTCGGGCCCGGCGGCGAACCGTACCGTGAAGATTACGGTGGACTACACCACTGAGCGTACCGATTCGCTGTCGCTGGATTCTCTGGCGGAGATTTCCGGTGCGATTTCGAGCGCCCTGGACCGTGCGGATGAAAACGACGAGTTCTTCCCCTACGAGCTGGAGGTGTCCTCGCCCGGTGCTACCCGCTCCCTGACCGAGCGCCGCCACTGGGAACGTGCCCGTACCCGCCTGATTGCGGTCACCGCACCCGACGGCACCGAGTACCTGGCGCGTCTGCACGAGGTGCAAGACGAGGGTCCGGTGCTGGCTCGTAAGAAGAACACGAAGAAGGGTCAAAAGGAGTCCTACCACGAGCCGAGCTTGCTTCCGTGGGAAAATATTGCTTCTGCTCACGTCGAGATTGACTTCAATTCGTCTGCTGAGCCGGTAGAATAGAGTTATTAAAGCTTCAGGCACGGGGTTCTCCGTGCCAGGTAGATACCGTTCGGGAGCCGGGGCGCATTCAGCGTCCCGGCGCCGTGCTAACTGGGAAAGGCTGAAAAGCGTGGAGGATATTAAAACTATTGACCTGGGCGCACTGCGCGCATTGGCGAAGCAGCGCTCTCTCGTCATGGAGGAGCTCTTCACCCTGGTTGAGAACGCCCTGCTGCTTGCGTACATGAAGCAGCCTGGCGCTATTAAGGGCTCTCGTGCCGTCATCGACCACACCACCGGTGAGTTCGTCATTCTGGCTCCTGAGCTTGATGAGGACAACCAGAAGATTGACGAGTTTGACGATACCCCGAACAACTTTGGCCGTATCGCTGCCGCAACCGTCCGTCAGGTGCTTTCGCAGCGTCTGCGTGACGCTGAGGACGCATCTGTTCTGGGCGAGTTCAAGGACCGTGAGGGCACCCTGGTGTCTGGCGTGATTCAGCAGGGCAATAACCCGCGTATGGTTCAGGTTGACCTGGGCACCGTTGAAGCTGTTCTGCCTAGCAATGAGCAGGTTCCGGGCGAGAAATACCCGCACGGCGCCCGCCTGCGCGCCTACCTGGTTGAGGCTCGCCGCGGCCCCAAGGGTCCCTCGATTGTGGTTTCTCGTTCGCACCCGAACCTGGTTCTGCGTCTGTTCGAGCACGAGGTTCCCGAAATCTCTGAGGGCTTGGTGTCTATTAACTCCATCGCACGTGAAGCTGGCCACCGCTCTAAGATTGCTGTGTCCGCGAAGAACCCGACCATTAACGCTAAGGGTGCGTGCATCGGCGATATGGGTGCCCGCGTGCGTGCGGTTGCTGCCGAGCTGAACGATGAGAAGATTGACATTGTCGACTACTCGACCGATCCGGCCACCTTCATCGCTGCGGCACTGTCCCCGGCGAAGGTCACCGAGGTCATTATCGAGAACCCGCGTGAGTACTCCGCTCGTGCGGTGGTTCCGGATGATCAGCTGTCCCTGGCTATCGGCCGTGAGGGTCAGAATGCACGTCTTGCAGCAAAGCTGACTGGCTGGCGTATCGATATTCTCTCCGAGTCCAAGTACGCTCAGGTTCGTGCTGAGGAAGAGGTGGCAGCACGCGTGGCTCGTAGCCTGGCTGAAGAAGCAGCAGAGTACGCACAGGACGCTGAATAAGTATTAGCCCCGGTGAGGGGTGTATCCCTTTGATGCAGGCGTAGGATATTGGGCAGTAAGGTGCCCGGTGTTTTTGCGCCTGCGTCACAGTTTTGCCCATGATTCTTAAAAACGGGATACACTATTAAGATGTGCCGGTGTGTAACCGGGCGCTTTAACGTGCCCTCACACACCGGATAGAGCATCACGAATGTACCGCGAACGCGGTTCTACACACGCTAGAGAGGGGAGAGACCATGAGCGATCACGACCTCACTGCAACCTCCGAAGCGTTTGAAGGACCGATCCGCACCTGCATCGGATGCCGTGCCCGCGATGAACAGCGCAAGCTGCTACGCATCGCCCGCACACCCGTCACGTCTGCTACAGAGCAGGCGGACACCCCGCCCTATCAGCCCGATGTGGCGGGAACTATGCCCGGACGAGGCGCTTGGATCCATCCGAGCGAAAAATGCGTAGCCGCTCTACAGAAAAAGAACGGTCTGGCGCGCGCCTTCAAAAAAGCGGTCCCTGCAGCACAGCTGCAGGCGTGCTGTGAGCAGATTCGAGCCGTGATTGCGGGCTCGACCCCCTCATAGATGCTTTTCGGGTATATGCCCTCTATAAGTCAACGAGTTTGACGACTTCTTATCTGAAAGCGAGTCAGAAAACTGATGGATATCTAATGAGTGCCGCGAAATGAGTGCCCTTTCGTGCTCACCCACCGGCAATTTCACGAATTGGCGCGCCTTCGGGCGTGCACCCCGTAAACATTAGTGTCCGCACCATTCCCGGTGCGGACCGGGAATGGAGAAAATTTGGCTCAGCCTCGAGTACACGAGTTTGCTAAAGAGGTAGGCGTTCCTTCTAAGGAAGTTATCGCCAAGCTCAAGGATATGGGCGAGTTCGTTAAGAGCTCCTCTTCCACCCTGAACCCCATGGTTCTGAAGCGGCTGCGCGCGGAATTCCCTGCCGCAGCCGCTAAGCCTGCCGCAAAGGCAGCACCCGCGGAGTCGGCAGCTAAGCCGGCACCTAAGCCCGCAGCGGCAAAGCCTGCTGTTAAGCCGGCACCCAGGCCTGCAGCTAAGCCCGCCGCAAAGCCGGCAGCAGCAGCACCCAAGCCCGGCGGTCCCCGCCCGGGTAACAACCCCTTTGCATCCCAGCAGGGCATGGCACGCCCCGAGGCTGCACCGAAGCCGGCAGCGCCCAAGCCTGCTGCACCGAAGCCCGGCCCCAAGCCCGGTCCTCGCCCCGGTAACAACCCCTTCGCATCCCAGCAGGGTATGAAGCGTGGCGGCGGTGACTCCCAGCGTTCCGGCGGTCCCCGTCCGGCACGTAACGGTCGTCCCGGCGGCAACGGTGGCGCACGTCCCGGCGGTAACGGAGGTCCCCGCCCCGCAGGTGGCGCACGTCCCGGCGGTAACGGTGGCCCCCGTCCGGCAGCTGGCGCACGTCCCGGTGCACCCCGTCCGTCCGGCGGTGGCGCGCGCCCGAACCCCTCGATGATGCCCAAGGTTTCCAACGTTGGTGGCGGCGCGTCTGGTTCCAACAACGGCGGCGGTAACGGCGGCGCACGTCGCGGTGGCGGTTCCGGCGGCTTCAACCGCGGTCCGGGTCGTCCCGGCCCCGGCGGTCGCGGTAATGCACAGGGTGCATTCGGTCGCGGTGGCTCCAAGCGTAAGGGTCGCAAGTCCAAGGCAGCTCGCCGTCATGAGCAAGAGCAGCTGAACGTACCGGCACCCGGTGGCGTGGTTGTTCCTCGCGGCGACGGCTCGACCGAGATTCGTCTACGCCGCGGCGCGTCCATCATGGACTTCGCTGAGAAGATTGGCGCAAACCCGGCATCGCTGATTACGGTTCTCTTCCACCTGGGTGAGATGGCTACCCAGACTCAGTCCCTGGATGAGGAGACCTTCGAGCTGCTGGGTGCCGAACTGGGCTACTCGATTAAGATCGTTTCCCCGGAGGATGAGGAGCGTGAGCTGCTCGAGTCCTTCGACATCAACCTTGAAGCCGAAGCAGAAGCTGAGGGCGAGGATGTTCTGGAGGCTCGTCCCCCGGTCGTTACCGTCATGGGTCACGTTGACCACGGTAAAACCCGCCTGCTGGACGCTATCCGTAACACCAATGTCATTGAGGGTGAGGCCGGCGGCATTACCCAGCACATCGGTGCATACCAGGTCCACACCACCGTCGAAGGTGAAGACCGCGCGATTACCTTCATCGATACCCCCGGTCACGAGGCGTTCACCGCTATGCGTGCCCGTGGTGCGAAGGTCACCGACGTGGCAATCCTCGTGGTCGCAGCGGATGACGGCGTTATGCCTCAGACCGTTGAGGCACTGAACCACGCCCAGGCAGCTAACGTACCGATCGTGGTGGCAGTGAACAAGATCGATAAGGAAGGCGCGTCCCCGGACAAGATTCGTGGCCAGCTCACCGAGTACGGTCTGATCCCCGAAGAGTACGGTGGCGACACCATGTTCGTGGACGTCTCTGCTCGCAACGGTACCAACATCGACGAGCTGCTTGAGGCCGTCACCCTGACCGCTGACGTGCTCGAACTGACCGCTAACCCGAACAAGGAAGCACGCGGCGTTGCTATTGAGGCAAACCTGGACAAGGGCCGCGGTGCGGTTTCCACCGTCTTGGTTCAGTCCGGTACCCTGCACGTCGGTGACGCTATCGTTGCCGGTGTTGCTCACGGTCGTGTTCGTGCAATGTTCGATGAGAACGGTCAGGCTGTGAAGGAAGCTGGTCCGTCCCGCCCCGTTCAGGTGCTGGGTCTGTCCACCGTTCCTCGTGCAGGTGACACCTTCCTCTCTACCGAGGAAGAGCGTACCGCACGTCAGATCGCTGAGAAGCGTGAGGCTGCTGATCGTAACGCTCAGCTGGCTAAGCGTCGTAAGCGTGTGACCCTCGAGTCCTTCGACGCCGCTGTGGCTGAGGGCAAGATGGACACCCTGAACCTGATTATTAAGGGTGACGTCTCCGGTGCTGTGGAAGCACTGGAGGAGTCCCTGATGAAGATCGACGCCGGTGGCGACGAGGTTCAGTTGCGCGTCATCCACCGCGGTGTGGGTGCTATTACCCAGAACGACGTGAACCTGGCTACCGTGGACAACGCGGTCATCATCGGCTTCAACGTCCGCCCGGCAGAGCGCGTTGCAGAACTTGCCGACCGCGAAGGCGTCGAGATGAAGTTCTACTCGGTCATCTACCGTGCGATTGAGGAAATTGAGCAGGCCGTCAAGGGTATGCTCAAGCCCGAGTACGAGGAAGTGGAGCTCGGCTCCGCAGAGATCCGCGAGGTCTTCCGCTCTTCCAAGTGGGGCAACATCGCAGGTTCGATCGTCAAGAACGGCATCATCAAGCGCAACGCCAAGGCACGTCTGGTGCGCGACGGTTCCGTGGTGGCAGACAACCTCACCATCGAGTCGCTGCGTCGTTTCAAGGACGACGCTACCGAGGTTCGCGAAGGTTTCGAGTGTGGTATTGGCCTTGGTTCCTTCAACGACATCAAGGAAGGCGACATTATCGAGACTTGGGAGATGCGCGAAAAGCCGCGTGTCTAAGACTCACATGCTGATGCGCCCGTCGCCCGCTAGTGTTCCCGTACCCACAGGCTTCTAAAACTGGAGCTTGCGGGGCGGGCGCCGGCGGGGCGGGCGCTTCCGTATTACCTGGAACGCTTCCAAAGCACCTCGAGTGCCCACGGAAGCGCCACAACATTTCACCACGACATTTCAAGGAGAAACACATGGCTGATGCAGCCCGCGCGGCACGACTTGCCGACCGCATCAAGGTAATTGTGGCGAAGGCGCTGGAGCGTCGTGTTAAGGATCCTCGCCTCGGTTTTGTGACCATTACCGATGCCCGCGTGACCAACGACCTGCAGCACGCAACCCTCTACTACACCGTGTTCGGCTCCGAAGAGGACGCCGAAAACACCAAGAAGGCGTTGGAATCCGCTAAGGGTATTCTGCGCTCCGAGGTGGGCAAGAACATTACTGCCCGCCTGACCCCCACCCTGACTTTCGTCGCCGACGAGGTTCCCGAGAATGCCTTCCACATCGAGGCGCTTCTGCGTGAGACTCGCGAGCGCGACGCCGCCCTGGCTGCTGCAGCCGAGGGCGTGCAGTACGCTGGCGAGGCCGACCCTTACAAGAAGGATGAGCCTGCCGAGGGTGAGGACGCCTAAGTGGCGAAGAATCAACCTCAGGGCCCGTCCGGCCTGATGGTCATTGACAAGCCCGCTGGGATGAGCAGTCACGACGCAGTCTCTCAGATGCGTCGTATTGCTGGCACCCGGCGGGTTGGTCATGCCGGTACGCTGGATCCTGCCGCGACCGGCGTACTGATTCTGGGCATTAATAAGGCGACCAAGTTGCTGACCTACCTGGTTGGTCAGGATAAAACCTATGATGCGACGATTCGCCTGGGCATTGAGACGCTGACTGAGGACGCCGAGGGGGAGCACACTGCCGCACATCTGGATGCTGTTGAGGCGCTGACCGGTATGGACACTGAGCAGATGCGTGCGCACATCCTGGAGGCTGTGGCGCGGCTGAGTGGCGACATTCTGCAGGTTCCTTCTGCGGTGTCTGCTATCAAGATCAACGGTGTTCGCTCGTATGCGCGTGTGCGTAGCGGTGAACAGGTTGAATTGGCGGCGCGTCCGGTGACGATTAGTGAGTTCACGGTGCATTCTGTGACTGTCGGCTTTGCCGAGTACGTGATTGAGGACCCCGAGAATGAGGGTGAGCACACGGCAACCTCGGTTCCCGTGATTGACTGCGATGTGACGGTTTCGTGCTCTTCGGGCACCTACATTCGTGCCCTGGCGCGTGATTTGGGCAAGATTCTGGGCACCGGTGGCCACCTGACGGCTCTTCGCCGTACCCGTGTGGGTGCCGTGGTGCTTGAGGACGCCGCCGACTTGGCGCACTTGAAGCAGCGCCGTGAAGAGTCGGAGGCACCGCTGGAAGATTTGCCGTTGCTTCCCCTGGAGGAGGCGGCACGCCGCATCTTTGGTGCGCGTGAGCTCTCTGCTGCGGAGGCAAGCGATATTTCCTACGGACGCCGTATTAGCCCCAGCGGTGATGGTTTCGTGGTGAAGCGTTCCGTGCACGCGAGTGCGGATGAGTCTGGTGCGGTGCAGCATGCCAGCGTTGAGGGTATTGTGGCGGGCTTTGCCCCGGACGGCACCCTGGTTGCCCTCCTGGAGAATAAGAAACAGCGCGGAAAGGTTCAGGCTGCCCCGGTACTGGTTTTTGAGGCGAATCGTTCCTTCAACTAGGCGTTGAGGCATTATGATGGGCGAAGAGGGTTCGGTGTTTGCACCTACCCAAAGCTGATTCCTCAAGCCTGATTGATTCAGCGCTTGTTGAACGTGAGCCCTTTTTCATTCAACACGCTAACGTAATACAACCCCCGAACACACATGACTACTCGTGCGGGTGCCGCCCGGCCCTGCTGAAGGAGAAAAAATGAGCGAGAACCAGAGCTCCGCTAATAAGGCGAGTGAGCCTCGTACTGCGCCGGTACCCCGCGTAGAGTTTGCACAGGCTGAAGCTACCGCATCCAGGGCTGCTGCTCAGAGCGGTGCCGCGAAGGTTGCCGGTGCTAAGACTGCTGAGCCTATTTCTGCGGTGAAGGCACCCGAGGGTGTTCGCGTGGCCGCACCGGCGTCCGGCGATAAGGCGTCGCAGAAGGCGGAGAAGAAGGCAACCCGCGAGGCGTTTGTCCGCCCCAAGAGCATTGAGGAAGCGGCTAAACCTCAGAATCGTGCGGCGTTTCGTGCGGCGGTGGCGCTGTACGGTCTGTTCATGATTGCATACGGTGTATGGCAGGTTCTGGGTGGTATCCGCGTCATTCCGGATGCGCCTGCAGATTTTACGAACCCCTCGGTGCAGTCGAACTACGTGTTCTTCGCGGCAACCTATGTGGGTGTGGGCCTGTCATTCGTGTTCATTGCCCTGAAGTTCAAGTGGGTGAACATGCTCGCGTTCTCCTGCCTGGTGGTTTTCCTGGGCGGCGTGGGTCGTATCCTGGCGTGGGTGTTCTTTGGTACCCCGCACTGGTCGCTGATCGTGCTGATGGTGACTGAGCTTGTGATTCCTCCGTGCCTGCTGGTGTGGTATAGCTGGATTAACAAGTCCAATAAGATTCGCGAGGAGATGCTGAAGGCTTCTCGTAGCCAGGCTCGTAAGTAGTCGTAACGCCCGGGAAGGTTCCTGCCGCACGGTGGGGTGCCTGCCCGGGCTTTCCTTATGGGCTGGGTTTTCTGCGGGCGGGGCTTGGCTTGTAGGCGTGGTTCTGCCGCTGCCTGTCAGATACGCCGCTGCACCCGGCACGCTAGGGGAGAGGGGTGCCGTTCCATTCCCTGTTGATTCCCGTTTTAAATTCTGCATCCTGCCGCCTGTGGTCTAGGATGGTTAGGTACATTTATCTTTTTCAGGAGAGCCCGTGACCCTCTACACCGCTTTGAGCGAGGTCCCCGCCGGCTACGGCCCCTCGGTCGTGACCATCGGCAATTTTGACGGCGTGCACCGTGGACATGCCCGCGTGATTTCGCGCGTGGTCTCCCTTGCTGAAGAGCAGGGTTTGAGCTCTATCGCGGTCTCTTTTGACCCGCACCCGATGCAGGTGCACCGTCCCGAGGTAACCCACCACGACATTATGGGCCAGGGCTCGCGCCGCTACTTCATGTGCCTGCTGGGTCTGAACGACTACCTGCTGTTGAACTACAATTTGGAGTTCGCTTCGCAGACCCCCGAAGAGTTCGTGAAGTCCACCTTCGTGGATGCGCTGAATGCGCGTTTCGTGGTCATCGGTGACGACGTGCGCTTTGGTAACAACAACTCGGGCGACCTGAACACCATGCGTGAGTTGGGCGAGAAGTACGGCTTTGAGGTGGTTGTCGTTGAGGATCTGATGGTGGATGAGAACACCCGCTGCTCTTCGACCCGCATCCGTCAGCTACTGCTGGAGGGCGATATGCCTGCTGCCACCGAGCTGTTGGGTCGGCACCATATGATGGCTGGCGAGGTCGTGCACGGTCTGGCGCGCGGCCGCGAGTTGGGTTTCCCGACTGCGAACCTTGAGTTTGAGGCGCGCGGATTGATTCCCGCCGATGGCGTGTACGCCGGCTGGCTGGTGGATGAGGCGGGTAACCGTCACCCCTCCGCTATTTCGGTGGGTACAAACCCGACCTTTGACGGTATTGAGCACCGCCAGGTTGAGGCGCACGTGATTGACCGCCCCGAGGAACGCGTGGAGGATTTCAACCTGTACGGTCAGCATGTGCTGATTGAGTTCGTGAAGCGTCTGCGCCCCATGGTGGCGTACACCGGTGTTGAGGCGCTGATTGAGCAGATTAATGATGATGTGGTGCAGACCCGCGAGGTGCTGGCTGAGGACGTTAGAAGTTACTGCCCGCCGGAGTGCCCGGTGCAGGCGGAAGTAAAGTAGCCCCACTGCTCATCTATGAGCGGCGTCCTGCGCTCATGCCCCTGCGATAACAGCTTGTAGCCCCGGCGGCAGATTTTTGGATCTGGCGCCGGGGCTTTTGTGTACCGGACTGGGTATCTTTCCGCGCCTGACCTGCTGCGCCGCCCGTGAAATATCCTGCGTTGTCAGCCTTTACGTCCTGTGTCGCCCGCGAGGTATCCCTGTTTTAGTCGCCCCGGTTTTAAGAGAAGATAGAGTCATGGAAAAAATGAACGTCGAATCCTTCAACCTCGACCACCGCGCGGTAGCAGCACCCTACGTGCGTATCGCAGACCGCAAGGTCCTGCCCGGTGGCGACACCCTCATCAAGTACGATATCCGCTTCACCCAGCCGAACACCGCGCACCTGGAAATGCCCACCGTACACTCCATCGAGCACCTGAGTGCCGAACATATGCGCAACCACACCGACCGTCTGATTGACTTCTCCCCGATGGGTTGCCAGACCGGTTTCTACGCGCTGACCCTGGGCCTGGAGCCCGAGGAGTTCTTCCCCATCCTGGAAGCAACCCTCAACGATATCCTCAATGCGATCGAGGTTCCGGCAGCGAACGAGGTGCAGTGCGGTTGGGGCGCCAACCACACCCTCGAAGGTGCGCAAGTTGCGGCTCGAGAGTTTCTCGCGGCACGCGATGAGTGGGCGCAGGTGATGGCGTAATGAGTGCACAGATTCCCGACGCTTTCGCATCCGCCTTCAACCCGGTGGACTTTGATCCGAATGCTTTCGACCCGGCTGAGGCGTTCAACAGCATGTTTGAGCTGATGGACGGCATGTCCAACGCCATTATTATTCAGGTGGCTATGGATGAGGAGCTCGCGCCTTTCCTGAAGATGACCGAGGAACTGCAGCCCTCCTTCACCGAGGGCGCGGCGGTATTCCACCCGCGCTACCTGCAGGTGGGCGAGGACCAGGTTCCGCTGCTGCTGGTTCGCTCCAAGATTGGTCTGGTGAACGCGGCGAGTGCCGTCACCGAGGCAATCAGCTACTCCTCGAACTGCCTGGGCGTCATTAGCGCAGGTACCGCCGGCGGTTTGGCTCGCGGCATTAACGTGGGCGATGTGCTGATTGGTGAGAACTACACCTACACTGATGCCGACGCGACTGCGTTCGGTTACGCACGCGGCCAGGTTCCCGGCATGCCCGAAAGCTACGACGGTCAGGCGGACGAGTGGCAGGATGCTCTGGAGCATGCGCTCGCCGCATTGGAGCCGGTGCGTGAGCAGTCTGAGAGCGCGTGGGAGGTGCGCCGCGGCCAGATGCTGGCGGGTAACTCCTTCGTGACCGCCCACAACGTGAAAGACACCCGCGAAGCATTCGAGGGTGCCATCAGCACCGACATGGAGACCACCGCTATTGCGCAGGTCTGCCACAACTACGAGATTCCGTTTATCGGTGTGCGTTGCGTGTCTGATCTGTGCGGCCCGGAGGCTGACCAGGACTTCCACCTCTCCGTGGATGTCGTGGCTCCTCGTTCGGCTCGTTACGCTCTGCAGCTGGCTGCTGAGCTGTGGACCGAAGCGCAGCTGGAGGCGCTGGATCTGGCTCTCTAAAGCTAAATCTCTGAAACTAAAACTCTAAATCTTTTAGAGCATGCGTCGGGATGTGAGCTTGCATTGAGAAGTGCCGGGGCGTGAGCCTAATGGGTTTGCGCCCCGGTCTTTTTTACCTCAGTCTTTCTGTTGCCCGGCTCTTTGATGCACCCGATCCGTGATAAATGCAGAAATATTAATCGTGGTGAATATACATTCTGTGTGTCGTGGAGTACTATGAATGTGGAAACTATCCGATCTCACAGAGGAGTCCGTCGTGAAGTTCTGCCCGACTCTCGCCTCCGTCACCGGTCTGCTCGGTGGCTACAAGGTTGCATCTAGCACTGGCGTCCGCCCGCTCGGTGGCGCTGTCCTGGCACTGTGTGGTGCCGTGGCTTACAAGAATTGGAAGCGTAAGGCTGGCGCAGGCCGTGCCACCTTCCTCACCGCTCTCTACCTCGGAGCGTTCGGCGCCGCTCATCCGCTCGCCAAGAAGCTTGGCGCGTGGCCTGCAGTCTACACTGTGACTGCTGTAACCGCTCTGTGTTCTATCGTCATTGGACGTAAGCGACAGAAGTAGTCTTTGACAAAAAAGACGGCGGAAAGGCAA
Source organism: Rothia similimucilaginosa (assembly GCF_029850875.1). GTDB lineage: Bacteria > Actinomycetota > Actinomycetes > Actinomycetales > Micrococcaceae > Rothia. The sequence continues at coordinate 91,830 of NZ_JAOVAM010000008.1, forward strand.
CGTTGCCTTCCCGCCGTCTTTTGCGTTCCCTCCCGCCGTGCAGGCTGGGAGCGGATGCGTCGGGGCGACGCGCGAAGACAACACCTTCTCGCAACGCCCCATCACTCGATGGGGAGTGAACCAGTCGGTGCCGCGCTAGACCACCTGCGAACTGCTATAGCACAGGCAAGCTCAGCACCGCCCGATACGTTTCCCCGCCATAAGCGGGTACACCCCACGAGGTAAAGGAAAAGAAGAAGATGAATACCACTCCGGACTCATCCCCGGTACAGCAGGGAGCAGTAGCCCCCGAGAGCCCGCAGTTAGCGCGTGGACTCTCCCTGCGCCATATCATGTTCATCGCCCTCGGCTCCGCCATCGGCACCGGCCTGTTCTACGGCTCGGCATCCGCCATTCAGCTGGCGGGCCCCTCCGTGCTGCTTGCCTACGTTATTGGCGGCGCGGCAGTGTTCATGGTGATGCGCGCAATGGGCGAACTTGCCCTGGCGCACCCGGTCTCCGGAGCATTCTCCGAATACGCCACCCGATACCTCGGGCGCTGGGCTGGTTTCGTGACCGGCTGGACCTACGCCCTGGAAATGGCGCTGGTCGCCATTGCGGACGTCACCGCCTTTGCCGTGTACATGAAGTTCTGGTTCCCGAACAGCCCCTCCTGGATTTGGATTGTCTCTGTCCTGCTGATTCTGCTCGCCATTAACCTGGCGAAGGTCAAGGCGTTCGGCGAGACCGAATTCTGGTTCACCCTCGTGAAAGTCACCGCCATTATCGCCATGATTGTTGGCGGTATCGCCCTACTTTTCGTCGGCGTGCAGGCGCATGATTCGGTGGCACCTTCGGTCACGAACCTCTGGTCACTTGAGGGTGGCTTTTTCGCGAACGGATTTACCGGCTTCCTTGCCTGCTTTACCGTGGTGATGTTTGCTTTCGGCGGTATTGAGAACATCGGTATTGCCGCCGGTGAGGCGAAGGACCCGCGCACCTCAATTCCCAAGGCGATTCGCACGGTGCCGTTCCGCATCCTCATCTTCTACATTCTGACCCTGTCGGTCATCATGTCCCTGTACCCCTGGTACTCAGTGACGAAGGCAAACTCGCCGTTCGTGCAGATCTTTGAGGGACTGGGTATTCCGGCTGCTGCTTCGATTCTGAACGTGGTCATCATTACCGCCGCAATCTCTGCGCTGAACGCGGACGTGTACGGTGCCGGCCGCATGATGTACGGTTTGGCGAAGCAGAACCTGGCACCGGCCTCCTTCGCGAAGGTCACCAAAAATGGTGCGCCCTGGATGACCACCATCATCATGGTGCTGGTCATGGCGGTCGGTGTGATCGTGAACGTGCTCTTCGAGAATGCGTTCGAGGTGGTCGCCTCCCTGGCAACCTTCGCGACCGTATTCGTGTGGGTTATGATTTTGCTGGCGCACATCGCGTTCAAGCGCAGTGGTGCTGATATCAAGGTGCAGCCGGTACGCCAGCCTCTGTGGCTGAGCTACCTGGCGTTGGCGTTCATGATCTTTATCGTGGTGCTCTTCGGCTGCTTCGCCGATACCCAGCTGGCGCTGGTGATGGGCGCAATCTGGTGCCTGTTCCTGCTGGGCTACTATCGCCTCGTGGTGGTCCGCGCTCGCGCTGAAGCGTAGAGAAGAGAAGCACAAAGAGCAGAAGCATAAACACTGAATTCTCAACGTCAAGCCCGGTACACGAACCCTGCGTGAGAACCAGGCTGTGAAGCCCGGCGACTGGTAGTGTGATGAGCTACCTGCCGCCGGGATTCTGTTCACCCTTCCACGAAAGTGCCCCGGTAGCGTAGAATGGGAAGAACGCGTCTGCAGTCCGCAGTAGACGACGTGTAGTACAGGGCGTAAGCCCACCACCCGGCGGCAACCGTCCGTACGGGACGTATGCGGTACTAACTCTAGGAGTTAAAAGTGGCACTGGATCCCGCTGTCAAGCAGGCAATCATCAAGGAATACGCAACCCACGAGGGCGACACCGGTTCGCCCGAGGTTCAGATTGCAGTTCTGTCTCGTCGTATCGCCGACCTGACCGAGCACCTGAAGTTCCACAAGCACGATCACCACTCCCGTCGTGGCCTGATGATCCTCGTTGGTCGTCGCCGCAACATGCTCGGCTACCTGAAGAGCGTCGACATCGAGCGTTACCGTTCGCTGATCGAGCGCCTGGGTCTGCGCCGATAAAACAGGAGCGTCTTGACGCTTTTGTGGTGATTAATCGCCTTGAGGCGGTGTGTGCGGACGTGCTGTCAGCACTACCAACCCTCCATCACGGAGGCGGGTAGCGCCAGCGCGTCCGTACTGCCGCGTTGAGGGGCGCATCTTCTACTCGCTAGATTTCAGTGTTAGATTCCAATGCTAGAATCCACAGCGAGTAATCGTGAGAAGATGCCGTCCCACCTGAAAGAAAGAACAGAAGGCCGTGCCGGCACACACGCCGCGGTCCTCGGTAGCGAATTACGGAACAACACCACCCCACAACCTTGCTGACACGCGTCGCGCACACGAAAAGGTAGGGGAGAGGTGCCGTGGTTTCCTATCGAAGGCCGACTCGTGCACCGTACGGCCTGCCAAGAAGAAAGAAGGAACCGTGGAAGGTCCCGAAATCAAGTTTGCCGAAGTCGAAATCGACAACGGCATTCACGGTAAGCGCCACGTGCGCTTTGAAACTGGCCGCCTCGCAAAGCAGGCAGCTGGCTCCGTCCTCGTCACTATCGATGACGAGACCACCCTGCTCTCCGCAACTGCAATCGGCAAGTCTCCCCGTGAGGGCTTCGACTTCTTCCCGCTGACCGTGGATGTGGAAGAGCGCATGTATGCAGGCGGCAAGATCCCCGCATCGTACTTCCGCCGCGAAGGCCGCCCCAGTACCGAAGCAATCCTGGCTGCACGCCTGATTGACCGCCCGCTGCGCCCCGCCTTCACCAAGGGCATCCGCAACGAAGTGCAGGTTGTTGTTACTGTCCTGACCTATGAGCCGGACGAAATCTACAACACTTTCGCAATTAACGCTGCATCCGCATCGACCTCCCTGTCCGGTGCGCCGTTCAACGGCCCCATCGGTGGCGTGCGCATGGCACTGATTGATGGCCAGTGGGTCTGCTTCCCCAAGTACTCCCAGCTGGAAAACGCTGTGTTCGACATGGCTGTTGCAGGTCGTATTGTCACCAAGGCTGACGGTACCGAAGACGTCGCCATCATGATGGTTGAGGCAGAAGCAACCGACAACTCCTGGAAGCTCATCAAGGAAGACGGCCAGACCGCCCCCACCGAAGAGATCGTCGCAGAGGGCCTGGAAGCAGCTAAGCCCTTCATCGCAGCACTGTGCAAGGCACAGGCTGACCTGGTGGCTCGCGCAGGTAAGCCCGCCCTGGAACTGCCCTTCTTCGGCGGCCACGGTGAGGACGTCGACGCAGCAGTTGAGGCATTCGCAGCAGACCGCCTGGCAGAGGTGTACTCCATCGCTGGCAAGCAGGAACGCGAAGCAGCCGCCGCCGAGCTGCAGGAAGAGCTCATGGAAGCTCTCACCGGCGAAGGCAAGGAATTCGAAGAGCGCTCCAACGAGGTCTCCGTAGCATTTGCTGCCCTGACCAAGCACGTGGTTCGCCAGCGCATCCTCACCGAGCAGGTCCGTATTGACGGCCGCGGCCTGACCGACATCCGCCAGCTCACCGCTGAGGTTGAAATCCTGCCCCGCGTTCACGGTTCCGCTCTCTTCGAGCGCGGCGAAACCCAGATTATGGGTATCACCACCCTGAACATGCTCAAGATGGAGCAGCAGCTGGACTCCCTGCACCCGGTCAAGTCCAAGCGCTACATCCACCACTACAACTTCCCGCCGTACTCCACCGGTGAGACCGGCCGTGTGGGTTCGCCCAAGCGCCGCGAAATCGGCCACGGTGCACTCGCAGAGCGTGCAATCACCCCGGTGCTGCCCTCCCGCGATGAGTTCCCCTACGCAATCCGTCAGGTCTCTGAGGCTCTGGGCTCCAATGGCTCGACCTCCATGGGTTCGGTTTGCGCATCGACCCTGTCCCTGCTGAACGCCGGTGTGCCGCTGCGCGCACCCGTTGCAGGTATTGCAATGGGTCTGGTCTCTGACGAGGTTGACGGCGAGACCCGCTACGCAGCCCTGACCGACATCCTCGGTGCGGAAGACGCACTGGGCGATATGGACTTCAAGGTTGCAGGTACCTCCGAGTTCGTGACCGCTATCCAGCTGGACACCAAGCTCGATGGTATCCCCGCATCCGTGCTCGCTGGCGCACTGACTCAGGCACGTGAGGCTCGCCTGCACATCCTCGAGGTGCTCGTCAGCGCGATTGACGCACCGGATGAGATGAGCGAGTTCGCACCGCGCATTATTTCCGTGAAGATCCCGGTTGCCAAGATCGGTGAGGTCATCGGCCCCAAGGGTAAGATGATCAACCAGATCCAGGAAGACACCGGCGCAGACATCTCCATTGAGGACGACGGCACCGTGTACATCGGTGCAGCTGACGGCCCCTCCGCCGAGGCTGCCCGTGCGGCGGTGAACGCTATCGCTAACCCGCAGGTTCCCGAGGTGGGCGAACGCTACCTGGGTACCGTGGTGAAGGTGACCGACTTCGGCGCGTTCATCTCCCTGACCCCCGGTAAGGACGGCCTGCTGCACATCTCCGAGATGCGTAAGCTCAACGGCGGCAAGCGCGTTGTTGACGCTGAGGACGTTGTCTCCGTGGGCCAGAAGGTCCAGGTGGAGATCACCAAGATTGATGACCGCGGCAAGCTCTCGCTGGCACCGGTCGTTGAGGGTGGCGACGACGAGTAGTCGTAACCCCCGCTAAGTGATGAGGGGCGTTCGGCGCACCCGGTGCGGTTCATTCCCCGCCGGATGCACCGGGCGCCCCTTATCTCATGAGGTTGGAGACCAGCGGAATGCAGCCCGCTGTTCTCACTATGAAAGGGATATCGGAATTGTCGACTCGACGAGATACGACGATTGATATTGCCAAGGGCATCGCGATTATTGCGATTGTTTTTGGGCATATTCATCGAGGAATGTGGGCATCAGGGTTGGGCACCGAGGCCCTGCGCCCCTACAAGTTCATGCTGGATTATGGGGTTTATTTCTGGCACCTGGTAGTTTTCGCTTTCCTGAGCGGTCTTTTTGTGACCCGAGGAGCAACGAAGACTACTGCCTCCTCCTATCTGACGAAGCGTCTGGTTCTCTTCGGATACCTGTATGTTGTTTGGCAGGTTTTGCAGGTGGGCATGAAACTTGTACTTCCGTCTAATTCTTCCGATAAGACGACTGTTATGAGCCTGCTCGAGCTGTGGAAACCTGAAGGTCAGCTCTGGTTCTTCCCCTGGCTCATGATTGTCACCATTATTGCTGTGCTGGGCCGTGTCTGGCAGAAGGATGTCAAAGCCTACGCTGTTGTGGTAGTGTGCACGGTTCTTGCCATCGTTTTCTGGGGCTATAGCGGCGATTATGTAGGTACCGGAGGTATCTCTCTTGCGGTCTTCTTCCTCTTTGGCGTGGCTCTTGGCCATGAGAGATTCCAAGCTATTATGGAGTCCGTACCGTTGGCGGTACACGCTGCCATTGTGGTAGTAGGTCTTGCCGTCTACACCGTAATTTTGGTGAATGTACAGGCTGCTCCGCCGACTGTGGTGCCCTACTTTGCGAATAACCCGGCGGCAATCGCTATGGGTGTTGTCGCTTCGTTGCTGTCTTCGCTGGCGGTGCTCTCGCTCTCCTACCTGCTGGCGAGGGTTCCGTGGAGCGGCTGGCTCGCCTACCTGGGCCGTCACTCCCTGGAAATCTTTATCGCGCATATTGTGTGCGGTGCAGCTTTCCGTTTTGTGCTAACGAAGTCCGGTTTCTTCTCAGTACCCCTGTTCCTGGTGGGAGGAACGATCTTCGCGATCCTCGCCTCGCTCCTGATGGGGTACTGTGCTCAGAAGCTGCGGGTTCCGCTGTTTGCGTTGCCTCGCCCTCTTGAACGAAAAATTAGCTAATCGAAATATCGAAGGACGCTGAATGTCTATTTCCCTACCCGTCGAGCTTGAGGCCATTGCCGAAGAGCTCAACTACGAGCATGGCCGCCTCATCTACGAGGGTGTAGGCGGTAACGAGGTGCGCCGCTCCATCCTGCCCGGTGGCGTACGCGTGATTACCGAAAAAATGCCCGGTACCCGCGGCGTATCTATCGGATTCTGGGTCGGAGTCGGCTCCCGAGACGAAGCCCCCGGCATGCTTGGTTCCACCCACTTCCTGGAGCACCTGCTGTTCAAAGGCACCGGCACCCGCACCGCCCTGGACATCGCATCATCCTTCGATGCGGTAGGCGGTGAATCCAATGCGCTGACCGCTAAGGAACACACCTGCTACTACGCGCGTGTGCTCGACGATGACGCGCCCATGGCGGTGGACGTCATCACCGATATGGTCACCAACGCCCTGCTGGATCCGGCTCATCTTGAGCAGGAACGCGGTGTGATCCTCGAAGAGATCGCCATGGACCAGGACGACCCGACCGACGTTGCTTTCGAAAACTTTGTGGAGCAGCTCATGGGTGAGAACCCGCTGGGCCGACCCATTGGCGGTACCCCGCTGGAGATTACCGAGGTGCCGCGTGACGCCGTGTGGGAGCACTACAAGCGCTACTACACCCCGGACCGCCTGGTTATTTCTGCCGCCGGTTCGCTGGAACACAGCACTATGGTCCGCCTCGTGCTGGAGGCACTGACCCGCTACGGCTGGAACCTACAGGAGGGTGTGGCACCGGCACCGCGTCGCGTACGTACCGACAGCGGCATTGTTCCGCTGAGCGAGCTGCGTGAGGTGGAGAAAGGCTTCGAACAGACCAACATTGTGATGGGCTGCCCGAGCATTATTGCCGGGGATGACCGCCGCTACGCGATGAGCGTACTGACCAGCGCGTTCGGTGCGGGTATGTCCTCGCGTCTGTTCCAGGAGATTCGTGAGAAGCGCGGTCTGGCATACAGCACGTTTGCGTTCTCCGGTGCGTACTCGGACGCCGGCTACTTCGGCATGTACGCAGGCTGCCTACCCGCTAAGACCGAGCAGGTGCGCGAGGTCATGGGCTACGAGTTCGATAAGCTCGCCACCGCCGGTATTACCGAAGAGGAGCTGACGAAGGTCCGCGGCCAGCTGGCTGGTTCCACCGTGCTCGGTAGCGAGGATTCGGGTTCGCGCATGTCCCGCCTGGGCCGCGCCGAGCTGGACTCGGGTCTGTTCACCAGCACCGATGAACTGCTGGAGAAGATCCGTGCGGTCTCTCTGGAGGAGGTGCGCGACCTGGCGGCGTACCTGGGGCAGCAGCAGATGATTACCACCATCGTGCGCTAACGCTCAATGCTTACGGCATAGAATGCCCGTTTCCACACCCCACTAAAGCGGGGAGGGAACGGGCATTTGGTTTGTATCGGTCCTATTGCAGAGGCGTTTCCGAGAAGTGCTTCTGGGGCACTCTGCCGTCCATGCTCTTGACGCTCAGCATGAGCGGCAGAATCGAAAAGCTACCCCAGAACACTACCTCTGAGGGCTACTTCTGCACGCTACTTCTGTGCCTTGGCGATAGCCTCCATCAGCACTTGAGCGTAGAGTTCCTGGCCGGCTGCCTCCGGATGAACACCATCGGAGGTGAGAAGACCATTCTGAGTTTGCAGAGCCTGGCGAATCGCAGAGTTCCAATCCGCAATAATCACACGATTAGAATGCTGAGCCGCAAACTCGTGAATCTTACCGTTCGAGTAGTCAATCCAGGTTAGGTTGCGCGGGCCGTAACCGGTGACCAGCACCAGTTTAGAATCGGCGGGCATAGCCGCCAGAACCTCGTCGAGCTGACCGTCCAGAATGGTCGAGTTCGCGGTCACCGACAGCACGAAGGTCTTACGGATTTGGCCGCTGGCTCCCATGGACTTAATAATCGGCAGAGCCTTGGCGATGGTGCGTCCCTCCGCCGCATCGATGGATGCTTCGGGCATCTTGTCGTACAGCTCGGGGGATACTGCCACCACAATGGAGTCACCCACAATAGTCACCTGTGAAGAGTTCACGGAACCGGTCGCTTCCTTCGAAGCTGAGGGGCTTGCGGAAGCCTTTGTATCCTTACCCGTAGCGCTTGCGCTTGCTGATGCGCTCGCAGCCTGCGCCTCCTGACGTGCCTTCAGACGCTCAACGGCGGCACGCTTGCCATCCTCAACGGACTGCTGGGCGGTAGTCATTGCCGGAGCGGTGTATACCGCCAGACCGGTTGAAGCAGCCGCCACGACAGCCGCAAGGGCGACCGAAACCGGCAGGAACTTAGTGCGCGAGGACTGGAAGGCCGCCACCACACGGTTAGCACTACCTCGGAAACCGTAGCGGCGAATCGGGGTCTCAACCCAGCGGTACGACATCTCTGCAATAACGAAGGTCGCAACAAAAACGCCCGCGTTCACCAGCGGGGAGCGATCCGCGCCCAGCACATAATGCATCACTACAGCAAGCGGCCAATGCCACAGATACAGGCCGTAGGAGCGCTCGCCCACCCAGCGTAGGGGAGCGAAGTTCAGTAGGCGGCGCAACATTTCGGAGGCGCCAGCAAGCATATCGGGTAACATACCCTGAATTACGCCCAGCGCCAACAGGGAGGCACCGAACAGACCCCAGGGAATCGCTCCGGGTGCAGACTCAGGAACCAGAATTGCGTAGGGAATCAGCGCGAATAGGGATAACCAGCTAATCATGACGCGGGCGAAAGCGACCAGACCGAAGGGCTGAGCTACGCGGTACAGTACGGACTGCTGTAGCGGGGGATACAGCGACCAGGGGCGAGCGAACGCCAGTAGGGCGCCGAGTAGTAGACCGTAGAGGTGAGTGTCAGTGCCGTAGTAGACGCGGCTAATGGGGGAGCCGGACATCAGCAGTGCGGTGGCAGTGCTCAGCGACGCAATAATACCAAGCACCATGACCACGCTGAAACGACGCCATGAACGGCGCAACAGTATGCCAGCGCTAACAATCAGCAGGGGCCAGACCACGTAGAACTGTTCTTCCACTGCCAGGGACCAGAAGTTCGTGAAAAGCTCCGGGGAAGTCTGCGCGAAGTAGTCGTTACCGGAAAAAATGGAAATCCAGTTGGACGAGAAGGTCGCCGCACCGGCAAGTTGTCGACCCAGGTTCACCTGAATATCGCCGCCAACGAGCAGACTGACCGGTCCCATGACCAGAATCAGCAGGGCAATGGCGGGAAGCAGGCGGCGGGCACGGCGAATCCAGAAGCTACCCAGGGCAATTTTGCCGGTGAGTGTACCTTCACGTAGAAGCAGGGAAGTAATCAGGAAACCGGAGATGACGAAGAAAATATCTACGCCGATCATGCCGCCGGGTAGTACGGTGGGCCAGAAGTGGTACACCATCACGAGGAGCACAGCGATTGCTCGCAGGCCGTCCAAACCCGGCAGAATATAACGCCGGTTAGCCTCATCTGGACGCACGGAGGAGGTAAAGAGGGACTTCATACTGTTTGTGTACTCCGTAGGACGGAAATTATAGAAATACTTGCTAATTATATGTTTGTTCCCTTTAGATGACATATAAATACCCGTATATGACGCACATAATACTTCGTTTTTATACTGCTGAGGTTCCGCAGGGTATCTTACCCTGTGTGTGCGATGGCGTGCACCGTGCCCACAGAGGGGATAATAGAGGCTGTACGTCACAACCCCCATCGTCGGGGCGCCAACAAGTTACGGAGGAGAGAATCATGACCCACGAGGTTGATGAAAAAATCTGGAAGGTAGCGGTACTCGGTGCTGCGGGCCGCATGGGTTCCGAGGCGGTGCGTACCGTCAACACCTCCGCAGACATGGACCTGGTGGCGGCGCTGGGCCGCGGCGACGACCTGCAGGAGCTGGTCGATGCCGGGGCAGAGATTGTTATTGACCTGACCGTTCCTGAATCCAGCGAAGCAAATGTGCGCTTCGCGGTGGAGCATGGTATGCACGCTGTGGTTGGTACGACCGGTTGGACCCCCGAACGCCTGGAGTCCCTGAGAGCGCTACTGGCTGAGCACACCGAGGTGGGTGTGCTCATCGCCCCGAACTTCGCGATTGGTTCGATCCTCGCCACCGAGTTTGCGGCGAAAGCGGCACGCTACTTCGAATCTGTAGAAATTATTGAGATTCACCACCCGAATAAGGTGGACGCCCCCTCCGGTACCGCTGTGCATACTGCCCGCAAGGTGGCTGCTGCCCGTACGGAGGCTGGCGTGGGTGTAAGCCCCGATGCCACCACTTCCGATCCTTTGGGCTCGCGTGGCGCAGTGGTTGACGATATTCACGTACACGCGGTGCGTCTGCGCGGCATGGTGGCGCACCAGGAGATTCTGCTGGGAGACCCCGGTCAGCAGCTCGTGATTCGTCATGATTCCTTTGACCGTGCCTCCTTTATGCCCGGCGTGCTGTTGGGTGTGCGTGAGGTGGCGGCGTATCCCGGTTTGAGCGTGGGCTTGGACGCCTACATGGATTTGTCCTAGGAGAGAGTATTGTCTGAACAGACTTCACACGAGGTTTCGTCGGCTCCGTCTGAGGCGCGTAGCCGTGGCCCCTGGTGGACTTCCCTGCGTTTGTGGGCTGTCTGCGCCTGTGCGCTGATGGTGCTGACTGTGCTGATTCTGCCGCTGCCGCTGACGGTGCGTGCTTTGATTTTGGGCGTACTGATTTTTAGCGCCGTCTTCGTTGCGGTGGATGCCGGCGGTTGGGGTAAGACCTTCGCGGCAATGACTTGCGCCCTACTGACCCTGTATTTGGCGCATATTGCGCAACAGGGCTTTGTGATGCTGGCTTCCGGTTCGGTGGCTGGCATTGTGCTTGGTGCGGGTATGATTTTGCTGCCGATTCTGGGCGCGTGGGCGCTGGTGCGTGAGGTGCTTTTCGGCGCCCGTATTCAGCGTATGGCTCGGGAATTGGCGGCTTCGAACGAGCTGGTGGAGGATAACCTGCCGCGCACCCCCTCCGGCCGTGTGGACCGTGAGGCTGCGGCTGCGGAGTTTGAGAGCTTCGCGGAGGCGGTGGAGCAGGAGCCGAATAACTGGAAGGCGTGGTTCAACTTGTCGTGCATGTACGATGCGGGTGGTGAGCGCAAGCGTGCCCGTGCGGCAATGCGTAACGCGTGGGCATTGCGTTCGGGCGGTCAGGCGAAGGCTATTCACTAGGCGTAGCCGCGGTGATTCATTCTCAATGCCGCATATTTTTTGATGTGTGGTTGATAACGCTGAGGATTCGCGCCCGGTTTCATAGCCCCTGCGGGTGAACCTTCGCGAAAGTACCGTGGGTTTTGAAAGAGTCCGAATAGTAGAACAGATATGAAAACTTATGCGCTCTGTGGCAAGAATCTGCAGTTCGGGCGTACTCTGGACATATGTCTGAGAACCTTTCGAATCCCGGCACTTTTGTTGAACCAGTCTTCGGTCGCCTTCTGACCGCAATGGTAACCCCCTTCGCGAAGGACGGCTCCGTTGACGAAAAGCAGGTCGCAGACCTGGCGAGCTACCTTGTGGAGAATGGCCACGATGGCCTGGTGGTCTGCGGCACCACCGGCGAATACTCCACCATGACCGATGACGAAAACGAGCGCGTCTTCCAGATCGTGAAGGACACTGTTGGTTCTCGAGCAAAGATTATTGCCGGTGTTGGTTCGAACGATACCGCGCATACTATTGAGCTGGCGCACCGCGCCGAAAAGGTTGGTGTGGACGGCCTGCTGGTCGTGACTCCGTACTACAACAAGCCGACTCAGCCGGGTGTCTACGCTCATTTTGCGACCGTTGCGAAGGCAACTGAGACCCCCGTCATGCTTTACGATATTCCGGGGCGTGCGGGCATCCCCATCGCACCCGAAACCTACCATCGCCTGGCAGAAATTGATAGTATTGTAGCGGTGAAAGACGCCAAGGCAGACTTCGGTGCCGCAACCGAAGTCATGGCAACCACCGACCTGCACTACTACAGCGGCGACGACGGACTGACCCTTCCCTGGATGGCAACGGGTGCCGTCGGCCTTGTTTCGGTGACCGCACATGTGGTACCCGCACTCTTCCGTGCCCTGATTGATGCTGTCGTTGCACAGGATCTGGTGGAGGCGCAGCGTCTTCACCTGGAACTGACTCCGATTGTCCGAGCGACCATGGGACGTGCCCCCGGTTGCGTTGCCGCCAAGGAAATTCTTTCCTGGCAGGGTGTACTGGACCAGCCTGTCGTTCGCCTGCCGCACGTACTCTCCGAACCGGATGTTGCCCAGGCGATGCGAGCTGACCTGCTCTCCTCGAGTATCGCTCACACCCTGAAGAACTCCTAAACTTTGATGCCTGCCCAATCACGCAATAGTGCGGGGAGCGCATATATAGAGGATTTTGGCTACCGTCATACCCCGCCTTCGGGGGGGGCATGATATAGCCAACGGACGCGGACTCCACACCTAGCAATGGGTGAGGGGTCCGCTCTGACGTATTGCCGCGGTTTACTGCCCAATGATTCGGTCCCCACTCAGGCAGGGACTTAACTTAGGCAGAGGCACCCGTGCAGTACGCCCCCAATACTTTTAATACTTTCGGCGATTTGGACGCACCGGCAGCACTTCCGCAGCCTCGGCACGTGAGAGCCGAACCCGCTGGAGTGCTTGCGGTACGAAGCGTCGCCTACGAATCACAGACATCACAAGAAAACATAGAAGAAAGAGGAGACACACGATGAGCGTCTTTGAAGCGAATCTTCCCCTCCCGCCCCGCCTGAAGAAGGACACCCTGCGCGTGGTGCCCCTGGGCGGCTTGGGCGAAGTCGGTCGTAATATGACCGTGTACGAAATTAACGGCAAGCTGCTGATTGTTGACTGTGGCGTGCTCTTCCCCGAAGAGTCCCAGCCCGGCGTGGACCTAATCCTGCCCGACTTCAGCTACATTGTTGACCGTCTGGACGACGTCGTTGCCATGGTTCTGACCCACGGCCACGAGGACCATATTGGCGCGGTCCCCTACCTGCTGCGCCGCCGCCCCGATATTCCCCTGGTTGGTTCCGAACTGACCCTGGCGCTGGTTGAGGCGAAGCTCGCCGAGCACCGCATCAAGCCCTACACCCTCGCGGTGAAGGAGCACCAGGTGGAGCGTTTCGGCCCGTTTGAGTGTGAGTTCGTTGCCGTGAACCACTCGATTCCGGATGCGCTGGCTGTCTACATCCGCACCCAGGCGGGTAAGGTCCTGCACACCGGTGACTTCAAGATGGACCAGCTGCCGCTGGATGGCCGTATCACCGACCTGCGCCACTTCGCCCGCCTGGGCGAGGAGGGTGTGGACCTGTTCCTGCCGGACTCCACCAACGCTGAGGTTCCCGGCTTTACCCCGACAGAGAAGCATATCGGTCCGGTGCTATCGAACGTTTTCCGTGACGCAAGCGGTCGCATTATTGTGGCGTCCTTTTCCTCGCACGTTCACCGAGTGCAGCAGGTGCTGGATGCAGCCGCTGAGCGTGGCCGTAAGGTCGTGCTCGTGGGCCGCTCCATGGTGCGTAACATGACCATTGCTGAGAAGCTGGGCTACCTGAAGGTTCCCGCGAACGTGCTGGTGGACTTGAAGAAGGTCGATGACTATCGCCCCGACCAGATCGTGATGATGTGCACCGGTTCGCAGGGTGAGCCGATGGCGGCACTGTCGCGCATGGCGAACGGTGACCACAAGATTCAAATTGAGCCTGGCGATACCGTGGTACTCGCATCCTCGTTGATTCCCGGTAACGAGACCAGCGTCTTCCGCATCATTAACGCCCTCATGAAGCTGGGAGCTAACGTGGTGCACAAGGGCAACGCGAAGGTTCACGTTTCCGGTCACGCTGCCGCGGGCGAGCTGCTGTACTGCTACAACATTCTCAAGCCGAAGAACGTTATGCCGGTTCACGGCGAGGTTCGCCACCTGATTGCCAGCGGCGACCTGGCGATGGAGACCGGTGTTCCGAAGAAGAACGTGCTGCTCTGCGAGTCCGGCACCGTCGTGGATCTGCGCGATGGCGTGGCCTCTGTGGTGGGCGAGGTTCCCTGCGAGTACCTGTACGTTGACGGCCGCTCTGTCGGTGAGGTCACCGAGAGCGATCTGAAGGACCGCCGCATCCTGGGCGAAGAGGGCTTCGTGTCCATCGTGACCGTCATTGACCGCGCAACTAAGCGCGTGGTGACCGGCCCGGATATTCATGCTCGCGGTATCGCTGAGGACGACTCGGTGTTTGACGAGATTGTTCCGAAGATTACTGCCGCGCTGGAGGACGCTCTGCACCGCGCACCGGAGAAGGTGCACACCGTGCAGCAGCTGCAGCAGATTGTGCGCCGCACCATCGGCGCCTGGATTTCTCGCCGTCTGCGCCGCAAGCCCATGATTGTTCCCGTGGTTGTTGAGAACACCTCGAAGGCCGCGAAGAACTAATACTCTGCGCGAGGCTAGCTGCCTGTCATAGCGAAAAGGCGGGGTCGATACGTTGTGTCGGCTCCGCCTGCTGTGTATCTGCAGAACGTATGCGCGAAAGCTACGCGAAAGCTACGCGAAAGCGAACGCAGTGGGGGGGGGGGGGGGGGGCGCCCCCCCTTAAACCCCCCCAAAAAATCCCCCAAAGGGCCCGGGGGGGGGGGGAATTTTTTAGCAAAGTAAA
>NZ_JAOVAM010000009.1 GCF_029850875.1 Rothia similimucilaginosa
CCCCCCGGGTCCGCCCACCTCCCCGCGCGCGGCCAGCCCCCCCCCCCCCCCCCCCCCCCCCGCCTCGCTATTATCGCTATGAGAGCAAGCGTTGCCTGTTTTTAGGACAGCATCGTGAGGGTGCCGAGCAGACCCAGCAGGCTCAGACCCGAGATGATGTAGGCCAGAATGTTGAAGGTCGTCATCTTCGAGGTGTACTTGGTGGTGTGACCGGTGTTCACCTTCGCCGAGTAGATGGCAAGCCAGATAGACACGCCTACCGGGATCAGACCCACGAGCAGCAGAGCAATCACCATGATGTTGGGGCTCAGACTCAGATTGGAGCTATTAGCAGAGGAGCTGTAACCGCCGGAGCTGATCCTTGCCTCAGCGTGGAGTGCCGCGACCTGAACCCACGCGTAGAGGGTCAGGGCCAGGGCACCCAGGGAGGCACCGAACGCACCGATGGAGTAGAAGTAGCCGGGGCCGCGGAAGTCGCCGGTGGTCTCACCGTAGGGGCGGCGGTGCTCAGCCGGCACCCGGTAGATGTCCGGGATGCGCTGGTAGCTGTCGTCCCGGTCGCGCACGTTAGCGGGTGCCACGCCCAGGGCGGGTGCGGGTGCTACGCCTGCAGGTACCGGCTGCGGGGAGTTTGCGTTGTTCTGCTCCGGGAAGGAGGGGGCGGGAATCTGGTTCTCCATGGTGTGTCCTTGAGTGGTCGTCATAGCGGCTGTGTGGCTACCGTATCGTAGCGTTGGCGTCACTATGAGCGGCTATGCTATATGACCGGCTACTTTGTGGCTCGTTTGGTGGCTCTGTGGTTGCTCTCTAACGTTGCCGGTGAGATTGAATAAACAATCAATACCGAACAACGGTATCTACCCTTCGATACTACGGCATAGGACGCGTTTTCGTCTTCTCTGATGGCGTTCTCATTACAATGCGGTCACCTGAGCGCCCTCGGGCACGCCGGTACACCCCAGAACGGACCGGCAATACAGGACCGACCAATTGGGTATAAAAATACCCGGCAGGT
The DNA here is from genome assembly GCF_029850875.1 of Rothia similimucilaginosa. GTDB lineage: Bacteria > Actinomycetota > Actinomycetes > Actinomycetales > Micrococcaceae > Rothia. Next base: position 1,016 of record NZ_JAOVAM010000009.1, read on the forward strand.
GACGCGGTGGGCGTTCTGCCGGGTGGTAGAAACCTACCACGGTTCTTCCTCTGGATTGGAACCGATAATCACCGCCGCACCCCATACGGGATAGCGGACGGCTGGGAGATCGTGGAGATGCGGGGAACGCGGTGTTCGTCAAAGACCAGGTGTTCTGTGGTGCTGATGGAGCAGGTGTTTTAAGACCAAACCAAGATAAAAGACTCATATATTACCTTTATATACAGCAAGATGTGGCAGCAGTTTTAAAACTGCTACCACATCTCGTTGACCACTTAGAAACTTCTAAGCGATGTTTTACACACTAGGTCCTTTAGGGGGTCCCTTAGGGAACTTTGAATCACTCTCAAGCGTCTTTTTGGCTACAAAAGTGACAAAAAGACCTCCTAAAATTGCACTTAGAATTGATACTGGATTAAAGAACTCCCCGTCTCTGGCAAATGAGATAATCACCCAGAACACCGGAACAATAGTGAGAAAAAATCCTAATGTAAATATATTCTTCGTACGCATTGGACCTCTCCCAGGTTAAAGAGTGAGAGCACAGGACACTGCTGCAACAGTATGATGAATGCATTCCCACACCATATAGTGATGCATCTCACATCACTAATTAATAGTTTACCAGAGAGTCTCATCAGATGCAACACGTAAATTGACATTACATGAAAAATATGCATTTGCTATCATACACGCTCTCAGTGGCGGGTCCACTACCGCATCTAATCGCACGGTCGAGGCCCATGATAGTGGCCACCACACCATCGATCTTCTCGGTGAATTTTTCTTTGTCGGGTTTGATGTTCCCGGCAGAGTCGGTGCGGACGAACATATTATCCATCATCCACTGCAAAACCGGGTGACCCTCATGAGCGAGCTTTCCCTCCATGACCAGGTTCATCAGTTCCTTTTGACGTTAGCCTAAACCTTTTGACGCCCAACCCACGAGCATGCCGGTACACCCCCGGAACAGACCGACAATTGGGCATAAAAAATACCCGGCAGGTGACGCCGTGGGGCGTCCTGCCGGGTGGTAGAAACCTACCGCAGTTCTTCCTCTGGATTGGAACCGATAATCACCACCGCACCCCATACGGAATAGCGGACGGTTGGGAGATCGTGGAGATGCGGGGAATCGAACCCCGGTCCGATGTGGCGTCAACGGGGCTTCTCCGTGCGCAGTTTATGCGAACGCTACTTTTCGGCTCCGGTACTTGCATAAACACATATACCGACGAACCTAGTCACGTAAAAGTCCCGCCAGCCCCCGCAACAAGGGCTAGCAGCAGTGGCCTTTTAAGTCGATGCCGGTAACTGAGCCAAAGGCATGCTCAGGCCGACAGACGGCAACTCGCGCTTAGGCAGCGAGTGCGAAGTCAGTGCGCTTAGATTCTGCACTTAATTTTTTGCAGAGGGCGTTAACGAGATAACCCTGCATCCTCGGCACGCTTCACCCATCTCAACTCACATCGTCGAAACCGATCATCCCCCTATGCTTTTATCAAAAAGCCCACCGTCTTCTGAAAGTTTTCCTCAACATACCTTGATGCCGCGGTGCCATTCAAACACGGTAGAGATTCAGTATATCGGAGGTGTTTAACGGTGTGCAAGTCCCCTACCCCACACGCAGGGTGCGCTCACTGACAGAGAACACCCGCCAAGAACAGACGCAGAGAACGCTGCCTGCGAAGAGCGCACCTCCACCGCCGAAACATCCGCCACCGCACACACCCGAATCAACGGCGGGCCCAGAAAATCGGTGCAGAAAATCGGCACAGAAGATCACGGGCACAGCAAACGGGGTGAGGCGCCCCAAATCTTCTGGGAGCCTCACCCCGTTCGCGTACCGCACTAGGCTGTCAAACCTTAGCGGTGAGCCGAAACAGTCATGCGGTTGTTCGGGTTGTCACCAATCTGGCAGACCACGTTACCGTGACCATCCTCGGTACCAACCTCAAGGCACTTCTGAGTAGCCTGAACTAAAGAAATGGCTACGAAAAGCATGCAAATCGAAATCAGGACAGACACCGCACCAGTGATAATACCGGTCAGGGCGAATGCCTTACCTGCGCCAACTTCCTTCGTCTTCTTGAGGGACAGCACGCCCAGAATAATCGCGGCGATACCCAACAGGGCACCAAACACAAGGAAACCTGTCAGTACAGCCGCGATACCGAGAATCATCGCCGCCAGTGCCATGCCGGGAGCCTTCTTCGTCACCGGAGCCGCATACGGGTAACCCGCGGGCTGGCCGTAACCGTAAGCATCCTGCTGAGGCTGCTGCTGGTAAGAGTTCTGCTGGTAGTTGTAGTCAGCGGGCTGCGCCTGGTAGGAGGCGTCCTGACCGTAGCCATACTGCTGCTGGACGGGCTGAGCCTGGCCGTAGGGGTTCTGCGCTGCAGCACCCTGAGCCGAAGCGCCCTGGGCAGAAATACCCTGAGCAGCGTTCTGGCCGTAAGCATTCTGAGAAGAAGACTGCGCACCGAACTGACCGTACTGGTTCTGCTGGGGCGCGTTCTGCGCAGTAGTGTTCTGTTGAGTCTGGCCGTAGCTATTCTGGGCGGATGCGCTCTGACCGTAATCCTGGCCGTAAGTACTCTGCGTTGCAGGAGCCTGGCCGTAATTCTGACCGTAAGAGCTCTGGGCTGAAGAATTAGGCTGCTGAGCAGCGTAGGGGTTCTGTGCGTTTCCCTGGTTGTTTCCGTAGTTATTCTCAGACATCCGTCGTTCTTTCCATCACAGTTACAGCGAACAATTTATACTCACCCAATGCACCATTGCGCGCTGAGTTCAGTTCCATTATATGAATAAGCCATCACCTGGGGCATCTATGAAGTCTAAGATTCCAGAATCATCCCCCAGAATCCACCAATCGGGCAGATTCAGCGCCGAAAAAGAGCAAGGGACCGAATAGTTCACCACTATTCGGTCCCTCAACGTTTCAAAGACTCAACGTGACTTAACGGCGGACAGATTCATATTCCTTAGGGCTCATCGTCATGGTTTCACCATGAACGGTGCACACATAGTTACCGCTCGAATCCTGCACCGCATTCTCAGCGCAGTCGCTGAGCATACCAATGCCAATCAAGCCCAGAATCAGCACGCCAACAGCAACAATCATGCCCAGCGCACCGGTGACAATACCACCAATCGCCATACCCTTACCGGAGGCGGTACCATTCTTCACCTTCACCAGGGCAACAATACCCAGAATCACGCCAACCAGACCCAGCACGCCACCGAAAATCAGCCAGCCAGACAGCAGACCAATAATACCCAGAATCAGCGAAGCAATCGCCAGAGCCGAGCTCGGAGTCGGCTGGTAGCCGGGGTAGCCACCCTGCATATTGTATGCGGGGGCCTGCTGCGGTGCGGGGATGAACTCGCCCGGGTTCTGCTGGTAATTCGGGTTCTCAGACATATGTCTCCTCATAAAATATGGTGCTCGCGGTACGCCACGATTTTCCAACAATTATACGCGAGGAACCGTGCCCGCATCTACCAGAAGTCACCGACTAGATAGGTTCCCGCCGCCGCCTCAGCTCTAGCCGAGGTTGCGGTAACGCATCGCGCGGCGCGCCTCCAGGTCATCCTGACGCTCACGCAAAGCCTGACGCTTATCGTACTCACGCTTACCGGTCGCCAAAGCAATCTCAACCTTCGCACGACCATTCGAGAAGTACAGCTTCAACGGAACCACCGTGTAACCGGTCTCCTTCAGCTTCTGCGCCAACTTATTAATCTCAGAACGATGCAGCAGCAGCTTCCGGCGACGACGAGCTGCATGGTTCGTCCACGTACCGTAACCATACTCCGCGATATGAATACCCTCGAGCCACATCTCGTTATCGGTCACCTGGCAGAAACCGTCCACAATGGACGCCCCGCCATCACGCAGAGATTTCACCTCAGTACCCAGCAGAACAATGCCCGCCTCATAGGTATCCACAATGTTGTAGTTGTGGCGAGCCTTCTTATTCTGGGCAATAATCGCGTTATTCGGGTCCTTCTTCGCGTCTTTCTTCTTTTTCTGAGCCATCACTCAATCCTTATACGTCTTAGCTCTCTTCAACCGCGCGCCCCGAAGCACGCCAGCGAATACCAGCATCAATAAAGGCGTTCAAACCGCCATCCAAAACATTAGAGGTATTACCCTCCTCATAGCCGGTACGCAGATCCTTCACCATCTGGTATGGATGCAGAACATAGGAGCGCATCTGATCACCCCAGCTTGCCTTAATATCACCGGCAAGCTCCTTCCTCTTCGCATCCTCCTGCTCCTTACGCAACAGCAACAGGCGAGACTGTAGCACACGCAAAGCCGCCGCACGGTTCTGCAACTGAGACTTCTCATTCTGCATCGACACCACAATACCGGTCGGCAAGTGAGTCATACGCACCGCCGAATCCGTCGTGTTCACCGACTGGCCGCCCGGGCCCGACGAGCGGAACACATCCACCTTAATCTCGGACTCGGGGATCTCAATAGCATCCGTCTGCTCAATCAGAGGAATTACCTCAACCGCAGCAAACGACGTCTGACGGCGGCCCTGATTATCGAACGGAGAAATACGCACCAGGCGGTGAGTACCCGCCTCCACCGACAGGCGACCAAAAGCGTACGGCGCATTAACCTCAAAGGTCACCGACTTCAGGCCCGCCTCCTCAGCGTAGGAGGTATCCAGAACCTTCGTCGGGTAGCCGTTCTTCTCCGCCCAACGCAGGTACATGCGCAGCAGCATCTCCGCGAAATCAGCAGCATCCACGCCACCGGCGCCCGAACGGATCGTCACCACAGCCTCACGCTGATCGTACTCACCCGACAGTAGCACCAGCACCTCAAGCTCTTCCAGTTTTGCGCGGATTTCACCGCACTCACGCTCAGCATCGGCGAGCAGCTCGGCGGCAGTCTCCTCATCCTCAGCTTCTGCAAGCTCCACCATTACCTCAACATCATCAATGCGAGAAGACAGCGAACGCAGACGATTCAGTTCCGATTGCTTATACGACAGTGCGCTCGTCACCTTCTGCGCATTCTCCACGTCATCCCACAAATCGGGTGCAGCAGCCTGCGCAGACAGGTCCTCAATGGCGCGCTCAATCCCCTCAATATCGCTCACAGCAGCAATAGAGGTGAAAATCGTGCGAAGCTCTTTAATCTCAGCAGAAAAGTCGAAGGATGCCATAGCTTTTAACACTATCGCGAAACTGCCAGAAAGTCCCGCCGTTACAGCCCGCAACAGCCCACAGCGCAGAAGGACAGGTGGGTAGAGGGCAAAGGCCGCGGAACGAAGATGTAAAAGAAGGCAAAAAACGAGGGTGCATCCGCTAGCCGTTACACTACCTTACGGATGCACCCTCGCAAGCTATGGGGGCTCACAACACACCAATAAGAGAGTGAGCTGATAAGCCCTTGCGCCGTTGATAGACGCACTAATCGGTGGAAGGTCCCTGGCTCATCTTCAAACGCGACGAACCATGAGCGGTCACCTCAATGCCATCAGGCACCAGAATCGACAGCAGCGGCGGACGAATACGAGCCGACAGGTACACGTGCACGCTGTGATCAGAATCCACGGACACGTTCTCCAGACGCAACCTATGAAAATCCTGTCCCGGCTGAACCTCAGCCAGGTACGTGCTCGCATACTCCCACGCCGCCGAACCATTCGCCTCCTCCGGAGTGCGGATCGTGCGGGTAATCGAGTTCGCCTGAGCGTCCGCCACATCCTGCAGATGCTGAGTCTGCAGATAGGCACCGGTAATCGCCACCGTCACCGAGCCGATAAGCAGAAGCAACGCCAGCATGCCCACAATCAGCAGGGCAATACTGCCCTCTTCCGGGTCTGAGGCGAGCGCCCGGCTCTGCACACCGGCATGAGCCGGTAAACCATTAGGAATCAGCATGACCAGACCCCCAACTCGTCGCATGAGAACTCACCGGAATCACACCGCCGCCCATAAACGAAGGCAACAGCAGCAAACGTGCCTGAACCGTCACCGTGGCGTACGCCTTCGTACCCGAGACGCACTCCCCCGACGAACAGCTCAACGACACGCTCACATCGGAGGGCTCAACCCCGTAATCAGCGGCAGCATGCACCGCCAGACGCTGAGCCAAATCCGGGCCAACCGACGAATCCTGCGGTTGCTCCTGCACATACAGCACCACCTGGGCGCTCGCAGCATGAGCCGCCATCACTGAAGACTGCAAGCTAAAGATCGTCAGAATGCCGTAGAGCACCGGGATGAGCAGAGTAATGCCCAACCCCAGGAACTCCACAATGGCGCTACCCTCTTCAGGATTGTACAAATCGGAGCGGTTCTTCAGGTGTTCCTTCACACACCGCCGAAGCGAAAAGCCACTAATCACCGGAACGATGCTCCGCATAAATCGCATGCCCCTTCACCTCAATGGAATCCGGAAAACCCCACGGGCCCAGCACCGGCAAAGGCGACTTCACCGTCACCTCCAAGGTGCGCACCCCCGTAGAATCACTACTCTGATGGTACGAAATATTCTCAGCATAGGAAGACGGAAGAACCCCCTCAATCATCTGACGGGTACGCTCCATGCCCTCCTGCGGAGTGCGGTCACGCATCGTACCGTAACGTGCCCCAGCCGCCGCAGCATCCACCAACATGGTTCGTGCATACAGAGCGAAAGAAACCTGCAGAATCGCCATGGTTAGCAACACCAACAGCGCACCGACCATGACGAATTCCGTGCTGGCGTCACCGCGCTCGCTATCCTCCACAGAATATTCCGCGGAGGATAGCTCAGCGGCAGTCAGCTCAGAAGCGATGCGGGGCTTACACATTACTGGTGAACCAGAGCAATCGCGTCGTTGAACATCTTGGTCAGAGCCGGCTGAGCGATCGCCAGGATAGCGGCAACCAGCACGGCACTCATCATGGTGATCATGACCCAGCCGGGCACGTCGCCGCGCTCGGGGTCACCCTGCTTGTTCTTCAGGCGCAGAGCCAGCACGGATGCGATAGCCAGGGCAATCAGCACGGTGAGGGTGGTGCGGAAACGACGGAACATGATTTTCTCCTTCATCAAAGGGTGTAGTGTGTGGTTGGTGCGGTGCACCGGGCAATCAGCCCAGCCCATCGCGGCGCGGCCGGTACGGTGTGTACCCGCCGCAAAATCTAAAAGTTCAAACGCATGAGCGACAGGCCCGGGAAGACCGCAAAAATTACGGTCAGCGGCAGGATGAAAAACACCACCGGGGCGAGCATCGCAATCTCCTTCTTACCGGCTGTTTCCATCAGCTCACGCTTAGCGTTATCGCGTACATCCTGAGCCTGCGCACGCAACACATCAGCCAGAGGGGTACCGCGCTCAATCGCAACAGCAATACCCTCAACAAAGCGGCTCAACACCGGAACGCGAGTACGCTCCGCGAACTCCTGCAACGCGCTCAAGAGCGAAACACCGGTGCGGGTCTGAGCCAAAATATCAGAAAACTCACGAGCCAACTCGCCGCGAGAAGTCAGGCAGATACGCTCCAAAGCCGCCAGGGCCGACTCGCCCGCCGTCACCGACAGCGCCATCATCTCCGCCAGCGCCGGGAACTCAGCGACCAGCTGCTTCTCGCGCTTAGTCACCGTCTCGCCCAGCCACCAGTCACGCGCCAGAAAGCCGCTCAAACCACTCACCAGCACCAGCACAAGAGCCACCAGAATGGAAAAACGCTCCTGCACCACGCCGATGACAGTCAGGGCACTCATGACGGTCACACCGGCAAGAGCCCACAGCAGCTGCTCAGCACGAAACGCGCTCACACTCTGCGAAGAGCCAGCCCGACGCAAACGCTCCTGCACCGAACTATCACTCAGCGACGAGCCGCTCAACGACGAGGACAGCGAACGCAGAAGCGGCGCACAGAACGCCGAAATCGCCTCCAGCAGGCTCGCCTCGCGGCGCTCCTGCTCCTTCAAGAGCGACTCACGCAGAGTCTCACTGCGCAGCTGCGACGCCACACGATCAGAGAACGAAATACTGCGAGTATTCAGCACCGATGAGAGAATCAGACCCACGCCGGTCGCTAACAGCAGACCAAAAATCAGAGGTAGGTTCATCCGAAAACCCTCCGTTCACGCGGCAACTCACCAATACGTAGCATCAGACGGTACGCTGCCAAAGAAATAGCGGCGCCGGCAATCATCAGTGTCGCACCTGCAAACGAGTTATAAACCATGCGCGCGGCAGGCTGAGTTGCCATCAGACACAGCACAAACCAGGGCGCCACGCAGGAGAGGCGAGCCGCATTCACAGTCCACGACTGACGCGCCAGAAGCTCCGAACGGGTACGCGCATTCTCACGTAGAAAATCACTCAGCGTGCCCAGCAACTTACCCAGGTCCGACCCACCCACCTCGCGGGCAATCTTCAAGGCCTCGATAATGGTGTCTGCCACCGGGTCAGAGAGGTACTCCTTCAAACGGTTCAGTGAGGTCACAAACTCACCGGACGCGCGGTAGTCACGCGAGAAATGGGTGAAGGCATCACGCAACTCTTCCGGGCCGCGGTAAGAGAGCTGAATCAGCGCCTCGGGCAGGGACAAACCCGCACGAATGGCCGAACGCAGGTGGTCCACCGCATCCGGCCACAACTGCCAAATACGGGCATCCGCTGCGCGGGCACGATGATTCACGACTACGCGAGGCGCCACAAAACCACCAATCAGGCCCAGCAGACCCAGCGGCAAAAGCTGAGTAAGAATCAGCAACAGAACCGACGCGCTCACACCGCTGGCAACACTCACCCACATAAACGTTCGTGGAGTCAGCGAATGCATACCTGCCTTACGCAGTGCCACAACCAGCGCCGGGTCGTTACTCGGCTTCGGCGGCTTACCATTATCAGGAAAGCAGGAAAGGTAAATCAGGCAGACGCCCAACGCCAAAATCAGGCTCAGAAACAGAGGCATTACTGACCCGCCTTCGCCGCCGCCAGCACCTGCTCGGGATGGTGACCGACACGAACCCAACGGTCCGGGTTCGGCAGCTCCAATGCCACGCACACCATCTGCCCTTCACGACGCACAAACAGCGGGGACATCTCAATCACGCCGTCCTCAACGCGGCCGCCCAGCATGCTAATCTCTTCGACCTGACGCTGACCGTGCGAATCGCGCCCGCAATGCACCACAATGTCAAAGCAGGACGCCACGGTCGGCACCACGAATGTCGAGGAAATATTCTCGCCCGCCAGCAACGGCAGAGTGCAAATCTTGGTCACCGCGTCACGCGCCGAGTTCGCGTGAATCGTGCACATACCCGGCAGACCTGCATTGAGCGCAATGAGCATATCCAGGGATTCCGCTTCACGCACTTCACCAATGAGGATGCGATCGGGGCGCATACGCAGAGCTTCCTTGACCAGGCGGCGCAGCTCAATCGCTCCGGTGCCCTCAAGGTTCGGTTGGCGGCACTGCAGACCCACCACATCGCGTAGCGGAACTGCGAGCTCAAAAATTTCTTCGCACGTAATCACACGCTCACGCGGCGGAATAGATGCCGATAGGCAGTTCAGCATCGTGGTCTTACCCGCTTGGGTTGCGCCCGAAACGAGGATGTTCATGCCGCTCTCCACCGCCGCGTGCAGCAGGGACGCCGCGCCGGCACTCAGCGAGTTCATGCGCACCAGGTCGGGCAGGCGGCGGGCACGCACCACGAACTTACGGATATTGATGCTCGTGTGCCTGCGGGTAATATCCGGAATCACCGCGTGCAGGCGGGAACCATCCGGCAGGGATGCATCAACAAACGGGGAGGAAAGGTCCACACGACGACCCGAAGGCTTGAGCATGCGCTCCAGCAGGCTATTAATCGCCTCGGCACTCAGATGCAGACCGGTCAATTCACTTTCGCCGTTGCGGGCAATAAAGATTTCGTCGGGAGAGTTGATCCAAATTTCTTCAACGCTCTCATCATCGAGGAACGGCTGAATCACGCCAAAGCCGCAGATTTCATTATGCAGGCGCTGAATCACGGATTCACGGTCACCCAAATCGGGCAGAGAAATGCGGGTACGTCGCTGTTCGTAATCGTTTAGGTGCTCGTCAATAAGCCCGCGAACGGCGTGCTGGTCCTCGTGCGGGTCCAGGCTACGGTGGCGCATTGCCTCACGAATATTTTCTTCGAGCAGATTTAGATGCTCCGCCCGGGTATCCAGTACGGTATTCTCCATTGAAGTGATCCGATGCTGTGTGTGGTTATGTGGTTATCTGGAATACGGCGAAGTAGTAATATCTCAACGCCACCATCATCCTACCCTCAGCGCATCAAATTTATCAAAATGTAATAAAACACCCCTTAATATTTACGAGTATAATATTTGAGTATTTTTGACGCATAGAAATGCACATATCGTTACCTAACGTGTACTAAAACCCAAAACACCTAGTCGGTTGTGACTTGCAAAACAAATGCATGTGCATCCCTCGAACCAATTACCGTTGGCCACCGCCATATTGCGCACGGTGCACACGTAACATTTCGTCTTAAATCCCCGCAGCCGCCTCTGTTGAAACGCTAGAACCCTATCGAGCAACAATAGATTCTCAGGCACAACTTCCGGGCATAGCAAAGGGGCGTGCGCTCCCCCATCGGGAATACACGCCCCATCACCAGCAATCATTTAGCAGCTAGTCGCCACCGCGAATCACCTTCACAGCTTCCTTAATTGGGCCGTCAAAACGCAGGTTACCGTGCTCCAGCACCACGCCACGGTCACAAATCTTAGAGACCAAATCCAAGTCATGGCTCACCACGGCAAGAGTTCTACCGGCAGAGCACAGCTCCTGAATCTTCGCAATGCACTTCTTCTGGAAAGGCTCATCACCCACCGCAAGAATCTCATCCACCAGGAAGATATCCGGGTTCGTATGCACCGCAACCGAAAACGCCAGACGTAGGTACATACCTGAAGAGTAGAACTTCACCTCGGTATCAATAAAGTCGTGAATCTCAGCAAAATCCACGATCGAATCGAAGGAAGCCTCAATCTCTTCCTTGGACATACCCAAAATCGCACCGTTGAGGTACACGTTATCGCGACCGGTCAGATCCGGGTGGAAACCAGCGCCCACCTCAATCAGACCTGCAATATTGCCGCGAGTGAGAACCTCGCCCTCGTCGGCGCGCATCACGCCAGAAATCATCTTCAGCAGCGTGGACTTACCCGAACCGTTCAGACCGAGAAGAGCCACACGCTCACCCTGACGAATGTCCAGGCTCACGCCGTTGAGCGCATTGAACTTCTCCGAAAGATCGCCCTTGCGGCCCTTAATCAGCCACACAAAAGCTTCCTTCATCGAACGGGTGTGGCGCAGAACGAAGCGCTTCACCAAATTCTCCACGTGAATCACCACGGGAGCGTCCGGGCTCACCGGCGGGAACTCAAGCTTCTTAATATCCACAGAATCAGAGCTCCTGGGCGAAGTTGCCTTCAAACTTACGGAAGAGCAAATCACCAATTAAAACGGTCAGCAGAGAAATACCAAGGGCAATCGGAGTCCACAAGCTGAAGAGATGCGGAACCACCTGCGAAGCAGGAAGCGCCAAATCCTCAGGACGGAGCGTCGGATGCCAGAAGCCATAGTGGAACAGCTCCACCGCAACCGTCAACGGGTTCATCATGAACACGTTGAACACCCATGGGTAGAGAGTTTCACGCACCATGGTCCAGGAGTACAGCACCGGCGAGAACCAGGTAGCCACCATCAGCAGCATGTCCACAATGTTCTCCGAATCGCGGAAGAACACGTTCGCCACGCCAAAAATCAGACCCAAACCATAGGACAGCATCATCACGATAAGCATGCCCACCAGAATCGACCCAAATGCAAGGAAGGTCGGGGACCACCCCACCAAGAAGCAGGCCAGTAGCATCACAGCAATCTGAGGCACAAAATGCACCAGAGCCACCCACACCGTCGACAGCGAGAACAACTCACGCGGCAGGTAAATCTTACGAATCAGCGCGCTGTTAACCACCATTGCGCGAGCACCATTACCAAAACCCTCCGAAAAGAAGTTAATGGCAATCATGCCCGAGAACAGGTACACCGCATAGTTGTGCATACCGCGTTCCAAGCCAAGGAACATACCCATGGCAATGTAGAACACCAGGAACTGCACACCCGGCTTAATGTACGACCACAAGATGCCCAGCACCGAGCCGCGGTAGCGAACCTGGATTTCCTTATCAACCAGCAGTCGAAGCAGGTAGCGGTTCTTCACCGCATCCAGGATGCCGCGCCCACGGCCGGGCGCCTTCAGGGGAACAGACTTCAGATCGTTCATCGGGTCAGCTCAGAATCCGTGTGCTCAGCGAAGGTCTTAGCCCACGCATCGTAAGAGGCAACCTCAGCAGCCTTCGAACGGTACTGCTCACGCAACTTATCCCAACCGGTCACTAGCTGAACGTGCAGCTTAGCGGCCTGAGCCAGCTTCGACTTGAGCTGCTCGGGGTCGCGGCGGTACCAGAACAGACCGGTACCCTCAGCGTTAGTAGCCAGAGCCGAGTCGAACTTCGACAGGGTCCACCAGTTAGTCTCGCCGTAGTTCAGCTGAATCTGCGGGTGAGTCTTCGCCTCTTCACTCACCGGCTTGAGCAGCTGACGAGCAACAGTCTTCGCGGTCCACGAAGCAAGCTTCGTGTAGCCCGGAGACGAGAAGGAACGGCGACCACGGAACGGAGGCTTCTTTGTCTGAATAGCCGGGAAGTCATCCACGTTCGGCTTCACCTGAGATTCCGGGTACTCCTTAGCCATCGCACGAATCACCGGCAGACGCTGCGAGAGCGAGGGGTGCAGGTGATCGGGGCCGGAGAGCAGATCCTTCAGCGCCATCAGGCGGCCAGCCTCGGTGTAGTACTGCATGGACAGGGTATGCTTGACGTCCAAGAACAGGGAGTCCAGCAGCACGCGGCCGCCCTTATCGAAGGGCGAGTGTAGCAGCGCCGTAATGAGGCGGTTGCGCTCGTGGTAGTACGCCTGCCAGCCGACGGAGTCATCCTTATCGGTCCAGGACACGTGCCACACGCCCGCACCGGGAAAGGACACGGTAGCGAAGCCCGCAGCCTTAGCGCGCAGACCGTACTCAGCGTCATCCCACTTCAGGAACAGCGGTAGAGACAGACCGATTTCCTTAATGACAGTGGTCGGGATGAGGCACATCCACCAACCGTTGTAGTCCACGTCCACGCGGCGGTGCAACCACGGGGTGCTACGCAGGTTATGGTAGCCCAGGTTGTGACCCATGCCCATGTCTTGGTGCGGCTTAGCGTAAAAGTTGCGCCACGGGTCAACAACCTCACCAAATGCGTGCAGGACCGAACGGTCATACATGTCGAACATGTGCGCACCCACGATAGTAGGTTCCTTGCAGTAGTTCGCAAAAGTCACCATACGCAGAATCGACTCGGGCTCAACGATGACGTCGTCATCGAGCAGTAGCACGTAATCGGATCCATTGTTGACAGCCTCGAACATGCCACGCGAGAAGCCGCCGGAACCACCCAGGTTGCCCTGGTTGATAATGCGGAACTTACCGGAGAGGGGCTTGACAACCTCTTCGAAGTCCTCGTGGTCCTGCACCTTCTGGGTGCCCTGATCCACAATCAGGAACTCGTGCACAGCATCGAAAATCTCGGGGCTCTCACCCAGAGCACGAATGTTGTTGATGCAGTACTCCACCTTGTTCATGGTAGTAATCTGGACGGTCGCCTGACCAGCCTTCACGTCCGCGCGGGACTCAATATTGCCCAACCAGTTCGCTTCAATCAGCTCAAGGTCACCGGTACCAGCCAGGTCGAACCAGTACCAGCCGCCGTCACCGAATGGTGCCAGGGGCAGGGTGAAGGTGCTGGTCTCCTCGCCGGAGAGCAACTTCGCATCTACGCGCTGAATCACGCCACGGCCATTGGACTTGTACACAATGACCATGCCCTCGCCGCGAGTCTGAACGCTCAGCACGACCTTCTGCAGGTCGGTCCAGCGGCGCCAGTACGAAGCGGGGAACGCGTTGAAGTACGTACCGAAAGACAAGCTTTGGCCTGCATTCACGGTGATGGAGCGGCGGCTATTCAGACTGTTCGCGGCATCACGGTTCGCTCTAGCGCTCGAAACAGACTGACCGGAGATGTTCATAGCCTCCGTAATGGAGGTGGAAGCGTCACCGTCAATACGGGTGGGCATCTGAACGCCGGTTGCAACACCCGCATCCACATACAGGGGGACGACGTCGGTCTCAACTGCGCTCGGGAAAATAACCCGCTGCAGGTTCTTCAAAGTCTTATCAGCCATGGTTATGCGTCGACACCACCGGACTCGATCTTCGCACCGTTAGCGAAGTGCGGGCGGATCTTGTTGTCGAACATGGACAATGCAGCACCGATAGCCATGTGCATATCGAGGTACTTGTAGGTACCCAGGCGACCACCGAACAGCACGTTGTTCTCGCCCTTAGCCAGGTCGCGGTACGCCAGCAGCTTCTCACGGTCCACGGAGGTGTTGACCGGGTAGTACGGCTCATCCCCCTTGTTAGCGAAGCGAGAGTACTCGCGCATGATGACGGTTGCGTCCTTAGTGTAGTCACGCTCGGGGTGGAAGTGACGGAACTCGTGGATGCGGGTGAACGGAACATCAGCATCGGGGTAGTTCATCACGGAGCAGCCTTGGAAGTCCTCAATCGGCAGGACCTCTTCTTCCAGGTCGATGGTACGCCAGGACAGGTCGCCCTCAGCATAGTCGAAGTAGCGGTCAACCGGACCGGTGTAGACCACGGGAATCTGACCCAGGACGTTCTCGCGAGAGTACTGGTGGCCGGGCTCGAAGAAGTCAGTGTTCAGGTGCACCTCAATGTTCGGGTGCGCCGCCATACGCTCCAGCCATGCTGCGTAGCCGTCAACGGGCAGACCCTCGTACTTGTCGTTGAAGTAGCGGTTATCGTAGTTGTAGCGAACCGGCAGACGGGAAATGATGGATGCGGGCAGCTCTTCCGGCGGGGTCTGCCACTGCTTAGCGGTGTAGTGCTTGATGAACGCCTCGTACAGGGGGCGACCAATCAGGGAGATACCCTTATCGTTCAGGTTCTGCGGGTCGGTGCCAGCCAGCTCACCAGCCTGCTCAGCGATGAGCGCCTTTGCTTCTGCGGGAGAGTAAGCTGCGTTGAAGAACTGGTTGATGGTACCCAGGTTAATGGGCATGGGGTACACGATGCCGTTGTGGCGGGTGTACACGCGGTGTACGTAGTTGGTGAACTTGGTGAAACGGTTCACATACTCCCAGACACGCTCGTTGGAGGTGTGGAACAGGTGCGCACCGTAGCGGTGCACCTCAATACCGGTCTGCTTCTCCTTCTCGCTGTATGCGTTACCACCGATGTGGGAACGGCGGTCCAGCAGGGCAACTTTCAGGCCCAGCTCAGTGGCAGCCTGTTCTGCGATGGTCAGACCAAAGAGGCCCGAACCGACTACTACGAGGTCAGCGGTCAATGTTTTCTCCTGTATTATCACGGCGCACCGCCGCTTCTGCGAGGGCGGTATTCACCTACCAGATTGGACACATCCGAGGGTTCTCAGTCGCGCCGCAATCCGCACGGGCGGGTACAACAACCCCTCCCGTGATGGATATAGTCATAATCTAAGATACCTGTTTATCAAGCACTACACATACTTATGACGTGCTTTTAGGGACTTTTGGACTATTGTTCGCGCCCTCTTTCTCTGGGTGAATATTCTTCACAAGCCCCGAGGTCAAACGGGTCTAAGAAAGGTCTTTCTTCTGCGCATTTTTACGGCCTGCTCACAATAAAAGAATTTTATTTATGGGTAAATATTCACCCCACTCTATTTACTACGGTAATTAGCCGCTACATAGGGCTGCAAACACAAGCAACAGATCAGAGCGGGCACTTCAACGCTCTCACCCGCTACAAGAAAAGCACCCCTGCCGGCATATTTGGGGAGGCGCGCCGGTGCATACGAGAGGTGATTGGGGCGGTTTATCCACAGCTTTTTGAAAATTGGGGTGAAAAATTCAAAAAATACGAACATATTGGTTTATTTACAGATAATTTATTGAGCTTTGATAGTTTTTAATATTTTCTGAGAGTATGACTCTCTTCTTTCTCGACCACCACAACACCACCGACGCGCTCCCCTACCCTCGCGTACTCCGACTCGACGGCGAGGTGGCATCCAACGGAATACAGCTGCACCCCGGTAGCGCAGGTAACGCAAACCAGCAGGCTCTAGAGCAGGCACTCAACCACGCTCTGCAACGCTCGGCACCCGGCGCGCGCGCTAAAGCACAGGAGACGACATTCCAACTACACCCCGAGCACAATAAGGACCCCCTCAACGCCTCGACAACGCTAAATATCCACATTCCGAACGAATCTCAGTCCCTGAATTCTCAGCCACTGAACGCGCCCGCTGTCAGCCTCCTGAACATTCTGCGGGGCCCCAACGCGGGCACAACCTTCCCCATCAGCCGCGGCCGCACCAGCCTCGGCAGGGCAGCGCTAACTGCCCGCGGAGGAGAACAACCACATCATATCCATCTGCAGGACCCCTTCCTCAAGCCGGTGCACGGCAGCTTCTACGCCGATAGTTCCGGCATCCGTTGGATCGAGAAGCATCCCGCCACGAGCGAGGGTAGCGAGAAAAAGCAGGGAAGTAAGAAGGTACAGGGCAGATTGAGGGGGCAGAACGCCGAGCCGCACATCCTGCACTGGAACGAGCCCTTCCGCCTTGGCTCTTCACTCTGCGTACTTACCTCCCCCAGCACCGACGGCGAACACACCGCACAGAAGGCAAGTGTCACCGCCGCTACCCCCGGCTCTTCCCCCGATTCTTCCTCCGGCGAGCTCGTGCAAACACTCGCTCCCCTGGGCGATACCGGCAATCCCTTTGAGCCGGTAGGGGTGAACCCTCCCGCACCGCGTAAGCTCAAGCAGATTCTGTTGAGCGTATGCCTGCCAATTGTGGTGGGTCTGATTATTGCGCTGGCGACAGGCATGTGGTTCCTTCTGCTGATGTCTGCGGCATCTTCACTGCTGATGCTTCTGCATTTCTTTGGTGGTCAGGCGGAGAGCCGTGCCGCATCGCAGCAGACTCATCAGGCGGCGTTGCAAGAAAAGGAACGTGCTCTCGCCCTGCCGACCGCGGGAGACCTGGCGATTTCGGGTCCCTCTGACCTGCATAATGCCGCCTACCTCGCTATTGTGCTCGGGTGCGGTCCTCGCCACCCCTACCTGCGCGGCCGCAACCTCCCGCTGGGCGCTCTGGAGAAGCAGGATGCACCCCACTATCTACCACTCCCCACCCCGGCTCTCGGTCACTACCTGAAGCTGGAGGAGGCGCATCTGCGCGCCTACCTGGTGCAGCTGGTAGCAGGCTATCCCGGTTCGATGCACATTCTGCTGGGTAGCGCTGATAGCGCTGGCCAGCAGCGAACTAATCGTCTGATACAGACTCTGGCTGTGGTGCCGGGGGTGAGTGTGCATTGTCTGCCGGGTGTACAGCAGGAGAAGTATCTGCAGGCCCTACAGAGCAGCTTGCAGTCGGAGCTTTCCGCATCTTGTCCGCCGCTGATTCTCATGCCCCAGCAGGCGAGCGCTATCTACGCTCCCCTGCTGACCTCGCTGACCTCTGAGGCGGTCGCGGAGTCTTCACAGTCCCGTGCGTTCACTTCCCCGCGTGAACAAAAGGTGAATGCCCCAGCGCTCTGCGTGCTGGATAGCGCTGAGGGAGATAGTTCCGCCCATGCACCCGGTGCGCTTTTTAGTGCCGCCTGGGTTGAGTGCGCGAGTGAAGGTAGCCATCATCAGAGCATCCGCTACCGCGCGCAGGGCTATGCGGCGCCTCCGGTGCAGCCCATCGAGGGTGTCTACCAGGTGCATCCTCTGGCGTGTGAGGGTCTGTGTCAGCACGCCGATGGGCTCAGCGTTAAGGCGTTCTGTGCCGCTCTTGAGAACCTGTACCGCGCCGGGTGCGAGCAGGAGCAGGGCGCGCTCAGTGAGGCGCAGGTGCACCAGTCGGCACATCTTTTCTCTTCTCTCCAGTCGCAGAGTGCGCGGCAAAGGAACCGCGCCGATGACATGGCGGTGGAGTCTGTTCTGCAGCGCTGGTCGGCTCAGTGTTACGCCTCCGATATTCGCTGCTACCTAGGTGTTTCTTCGGGTGGCTCGCTGAATATTGGTTTGTCTGAGCACGGTCCGCACTGGTTACTCGGTGGCACGACCGGTGCAGGCAAGTCGCAGCTGTTGCGTTCGCTGGTGCTCAGCGCTGCGCTACGTTACCCGCCCGAGCGCCTCGGCCTGATTCTGGTGGATTTCAAGGGCTCGGCTGGTTTGGGCCCTCTGGCTCAGCTGCCACATGCGCTCAGCGTGTTGAGTAATTTTGATGTATCCGCGGTGGAGCGTGCGCTCGAATTTTTGCGCGCCGATATTCACCGCCGCGAGGTGGATCTGCAGGCGCTCGGCGTAAACTCCTACCGCGATTACCTGGCCTCCTGTCAGGCGGCGGGCACGACTCCGCACTACCCCGAGCTGCTGATTGTGGTGGATGAGTTCCGAATGCTCATCGATTCCATGCCGGATGCTATGGCTGAGCTGATGCGCATCGCCACGATTGGTCGCTCGCTGGGTCTCCATCTGGTGTTGGCGACTCAGCGTCCGCAGGGTGCTATTTCGCAGGATATTCGCGCCAATATTGCCACGAGTATTTGCTTGCGAGTGGCGAGCGCTCAGGATTCATACAACCTGCTGGAGCATGAGTCTGCGGCGTATATTTCAGCCGCGCATCCGGGTGCCGGGTATGTGCGCCTGCCGGATGGCCGTTCCGTACCGTTCCGCGCCCCGCTGGTGGATGCGGTCCCCTCGAGCAGCGATGCCCGCCCGGTGCAGGTGTTGAGTCTAGAGGAGGGCGGCTGGCGTGAGCTGACTGCCGCTTCTGCCATTCAGAAGGGCAGCAGAAATGAGGATGAGCTGCTGATTCGTTCGGCGCAGCAGATTCGTACGCTCTATGAACGCGAGTACGCGCCGAGGAGTCTTCAGAAGAATGTGGTGGTTCAGGGTGAGTATTGCCCGATTCCGCCGGAGCTTCCCGAGAACACCCTGCTGCCTGTGTTGGAGGCGCCGGTTAGCGAACCGGTAGCGTACGGCATTGACCGGGCCGCCACCCCACAGGAACCTGCAAACTCTGGTGCTGCCTCCGAAGGGTATCTATTGGGTGAGCTGGAGATTGCCCGCTACGGCGTGCGCCGCCCGATCAGCTGGTCGGGTCAGCAGGCACTGGCATTGCTGGCGCAGAGCGCCGAACGAGCCCCGATGCTCTACGGGCTTTTAGCTCAGGCGTTCGCCGCCCGCACGCCAGTTGTTCTGCTGACCTCTGACGGTGCGCTCTACCGCGACCTGGAACCTTACGCCGGTGCCTTTGAGGCGCTCGTGGGTGCGCAGGAACTTTCACATCTGCGGTTCTGCCTGGAGGAGCTGCGCACCCCGAACCTGTGGGGTGCCGAGGCTTCCACCCGCCCGCTCATTGTCGTGGATGGTCTAGACACTTGGCTGGAGTCGCTAGTTCGCCAACCCGATACGGAGAACCTGCTCTATGATCTGCTCTCACAGGGGTGCCGCCGCGGCTATTCGGTGGCGTTCACTTCCGCGTTGAACCCGCGCGGTCGTTTCGCCGCTGCGGCGCATTCCACGCTGTTGAGCCGCCGCTTCCTGGATGCTGACCTGATGCGTTCACCAAGCAAGGACTACCCGACTCCGGCACAGAGCCACTACTGCGTGGAGGGTGCCATTAATGAGGAGTTGATTGGAGATCAGCCGCTGAGCGCTTCGATTCTTTCGCCCTGCGTTGCGGGTTTTCAGGAGCTGGTTCAGGTTCTGCAGGGTAACGCCACGAGCGCTTCTAAAGGGTCAGACACTCGCCCTGGCACTCTTCTGCGGCAGTTCCCCGAGTACTATCGCATGCCCTCGACCGAGTACGTGACCGCCGCCCACGCCACCTGCAATCCACGGGGCGCTAAGCTGTTGGTCGCCTTTGACCGCGGGCAGATGCCGGTCTGGTTGAGCGCCCCGGCTGGCGCGGTAGTTCCGGTGCAGGGTTCCCGGTCGGCGGGTAAAAGCACCCTGCTGGAAAGCATTGCTCAGCTCAACCCGCAGCTGAGCACCCTCGTCCTTGAGGGTTCGGGCGGCACCATGGATGAGCCACCGAGTGTGGAACATACCCGTGCGCTCCTGGACTCGGTAAAGAACCCCGCGCGCACGCTCGTATTCATCGATGACCTGCAGTATCTCTCCCCCGCCGTTCAGCAGCTACTTCTGGAGCGTCGCGGTGAGTTCCGCGCCATGCTGGTCGCCTACACGCCGTGGCCGAGGCGCGCCTCCTCACCCCTGCTGGCTGCGCTCATGGGATGCTCGCGTGCGCTTCTGCTCGCTCCCGCATCCTTGGCGGATGCTGACATGTGCACAGTGACCGCACTGCCTCTGGATCGATTCACACAGGGCGAGCAGCCCGCTGGTCGTCTTGTGGTAATGGATGGTGCCTCCGTGTGCGCGGCACAGGTTCCCCTGGCGCTGGCCACGGCTACACAGGCTGTAACAGCTACGCAGAAGGTGCCGGTAGCAGTCTAGAGCTGAGCACTCTAGAGCCAGCTATCTAGGGTTTAGCGGCGCTAGGGTTTTACGCTCTAGGGATTTAGCGGTATCGGCGGCTGTACTTCTCTGCTTCTTCGCCCGACGCCTCGGTGACCGCTTCAATATAGCGGCGGCTACTGGGCATAAGCACGAAGATGAAGGCAGCCGCTGCGCCAATAACACCCGCAATCGTGATGATCTGGCCGATATTCAGGCCGTAAGCGCTCACGTTCATGACGAGGGTGCTTGCGGTGACCCACAGGGCACAGAGGGTAATTAGGATCATGGGCAGGCGCGAACCGAAGCGGCCGCGGTAAAAACGCAGGCCGAAGTAGGTCATGCCCGCAGCGATAAGCACCTGGAGTACGCCGCCCACAATCGCCTGGGCTGTAGATATACCACTGACGATAAAGGGGTAGAGGATACCGCGAATCAGAATGTATGCCGCGAAGACTTCGGTCAGAACGAATGCATAGATGACGTTGAACGGGCGTGACGTCACGGTGGGCTCCTCATGGTAGTGTTGGGGCAGACCGGGGTGTATTCGGTCCGATGGGCTGGCATTTGTCCGATGCGCTAGTGCGTTAGCGGGGGTGCTCCCCGTCTCGGGTTCACCGCCTCGTCATCGGTGCGGTATTTCAGGGGTAGGTACCGCTTTATATTATGCATGAGGCGCCGCTCCCCCAGCCGCCCGCATCTTATCTATGAGACGCGGCGCAGGATATGCGTGTCAGCATGCGATTCCCCATCCCCTCAATTAGACAAAGGTTTACCTAAGTGATAGATGACTCAGTGTAATACTGAAGTTTTTAGAGAAAAGTACTTGTCACATCCGCTCCAACATGCGAAAGTTGATAAGTCAATTTTCACCCTAACGCTGGGTGAGCATCCCATCAGCGGATGTATTTGACACGCGCACAGGAAAATAGATGTGTCTTGCCACCG
Organism: Rothia similimucilaginosa; assembly: GCF_029850875.1. Lineage (GTDB taxonomy): Bacteria > Actinomycetota > Actinomycetes > Actinomycetales > Micrococcaceae > Rothia. Next base: position 22,628 of record NZ_JAOVAM010000009.1, read on the forward strand.
CGTGAGACCGTAAATCATGAAGGAGGTCCACCGTGGATTGGCGTAGTCGTGCAGCTTGTTTGGATAAGGATCCGGAGCTGTTCTTCCCCGTAGGAAACACCGGACCTGCCCTGTTGCAGATTGAAGAGGCAAAGACCGTCTGCCGCTCTTGCGAGGTTGTAGACGTCTGCCTGAAGTGGGCCATCGAGACCGGCCAGGACTCCGGCGTATGGGGTGGCACCAGTGAAGACGAGCGTCGTGCGATGAAGCGTCGCGCAGCTCGTGCCCGCCGTGCATCCTAACTTCCGGAGTATTCAATAGGGCATCAAAAGCGTGGTGCAGTGATTTAGAGTTACTGCACCACGCTTTTGCCATATACAGAACCCTTCGAGACAGCAAACTGCCGCCACCCCGTACTCGGGGCGGCGGCAGTTCCATATGTCATGTAAGAAGAGGCTTAGATGAGCACCGCGGTAATGACCACGCGGGTACCGGTCGGTTCGTTAGCCTCCCAGCGGATCGAGCCGTTCAGCTCACTCGCTACCAGGGTGCGCACAATCTGCATACCAAGACCTTCCTTGCCGGTCACCGGGCGGTACGCGTCGGGGCCGGATTCTTCAATCTTCTTATCACCCATGCCCTTACCGTCATCGGTAATCACAACGGTGAGGATGTTCTCACCCTCATCATTGATACCGCGAATGCCCTCAAGGGTCACAGTGCCGGTCTCACCGTCCAGGCCGTGCTCCACGGCGTTCGCGACAACCTCGTTGATAACCAGTGCCAGAGGGGTGGCGAACTGGCTCGGCAAAGCTCCAAAGGATCCAATCAGCTTGGTGGACACGTGCTGACCGGGGGAAGCAAGCTCAGCGGCAAGGTGGAACTGACGCTCAATCAGCTCGTCAAAGTCGACGTTTTGGGTCAGACCCTGCGAGAGCGCCTCGTGCACGGTAGCAATCGTTGCCACGCGGCGCATCGCCTGCTCCAGGCCCTGACGCGCCTCGTCCGTGGCCATACGGCGCGACTGCAGGCGCAGCAGAGCAGACACAGTCTGTAGGTTGTTCTTCACGCGGTGATGAATTTCGCGAATGGTCGCATCCTTAGTCATGAGTTCCAGCTCGCGGCGGCGCAGCTCGGTCACATCGCGGCATAGAATCACGGCGCCTTCACGTTCGATACGGGTACGCTTCTGCGCCAGCAGTGGGATGGATCGCATGGTCACGCGGGCACGGGCAATGACCAGTTCGGTGCGCAAGTCACTACGACCGGCAAGGACCAGTTGCAGGGTTTCATCCGCCTGTTCACCAGCGGGGAGCATCGCGCGGGTGACATCGGCAAGGTTTCGCTTTTCGAGGTAGCCGGTCATGCCCATACGGTTGTACATGGAGTTTGCGTTCGGGGAAGCGACGACCACACGACCGGAAGGGTCGAGCACAATAATGCCATCAATTACGCGGGGATTGCCCTGAGTGTTGTTTCCCTCCGCGAGGGGATCGGGCCACAGACCGGAGTGCACCATGGAAAGCATGGTATCGGCAACATACTCGTAGACTTCGCCGCTGATGCTCGGGTAGCCGCTCGGGGCGGCGACTCGGTGGCTGGTCAGCAATGCGATGGTGCGGTTATTGCGCACGATGGGAACGAAGGTCACGTGTACGCGCGGGCGGGCGCCAAGGCCTTCACCGCTTCCTTCGTCGGTGTAAGTGCTGATGTTCTGGTCAATCCAGACGCGGTATGCCTCGTCGCGGATTGCCTCATCCATCTCGTGCTCAATGATGTCGTGGTGGAAGAGGGTTCGGACATTGGAGGGGCGCACGTGAGCAATGGCACAGAAATTACTGGTTGCGCTGGGGCCGGATACGGCATCCGGAGAGCTACCGTCGGCAACAATGTAGTTGGTGGGGAACCATAAAACCAGGTCACTCTGGGCAATATCAGAGATGACCTGCCATTCACCCTTGATGAGGTGAATGCGTTCAGTATCGCCAGGACCGAAGTCGTAGGCGCTCAGAGTCGCTTCTGTAAAAGACATATGTTTGTGTGCTTCCCATGAGTTCGGGTGGATTCAACCATTTTACGGCTTGTTCGCCGCAATTCCCATTCAAACGGCAATACGTGGAATAGTTTACAGAGCATTTCTTGGAGCGCACTTTTAATCGCATATATTACGCAGCGCAATGAGATACCCCCTCAATTTTAAGGTGAAATATTCGCGCTACTCCCCTACCCTCAATATGCGTGAGGCGCAGAAAACCCGACCTGGTGGCGCTCCCAATTTCGGGATCTTATACCGGTAGGTCGGGTCTTCTTGTGCTCGCTTCTAACAGACAATAATTTTAGCGCTTTAGGCTCACGCTACGCGCCGGGCTTGACGCATGCGCCGACGCGTACAGCGTACATGCCTTCAAGCATCACTTCCAAGGACTGCACAACCGCGTGGCGGGGCGACACCTCCAGCAGCGCTTCACCGTTACGGCGCAAACGGTCCATGACCTTACGCTCATACGGAATCACACCGGTAAGCGGAACCGACAGGTAGCGTGCCCAGTTATCACGCATCTTCGCCTCGGGGTTGAATCCGGCGGCTTCGCGGCGGCTGCGGTTGAGCCAGTACTGCACATCCGTTTCGGGGGCGAAAAGATCCGGGCGCGACTGCACCTCGCGGGCGAGGTTAATCAGGCGTGGCAGGCCGATAACGTCCGCTTCTCCAAGCGCAATCACGCGGTCGGCGCAACCGAGCGCGGTGAGGGTTGCGGCGTTACGGCGCGGTGCCGGACCATCAAAGGTCAGTTCCTCGTCGACCTCGATGGGGGCGGCAACATCGCAGATGACCAGATCATATCGGTGTTTGAGCCATTCGAGTACCTCGGCGAAGGCGCGGGCGCGCACCTCGGGCCAACGCGAGGAGGAAGTAATGCCGCTCAAGAAGTCGAAGGTGCCGTTTTTGAGGGGCACACGCTCCATAATGGCGCCGGCTTTTTTCTCGTCGAGCTGGGCGCGGTCGGCGTCCGAGCAGAGAATTGCCAGGCCGGAGCCGGTATCCTCGAGTGCCATGAGCGCATCCAGGCTGGGCGCGTAGGTGTCTGCGTCGATGAGGCAGACCTGCTGGCCCTGCTGCGCGGCGAGGGCGGCGAGGTTGAAGGCAATGGTGCTTCGACCGGGCGCACCGTGGGTACCCCAGACGGTCACAATTGTGCCGAGGCGGTGGCCGGGCTGGTAGGGGGAGGGCGCGGCGAGGTCCTGGTTGATGTCCGGGAGCTGAGGCAGGGTGCCGTCGTTATTGTCGTTCTGCACGTGCAGGGCGTAGTCATTACCGGGCGCGAAAGAGTCGACGATGGCGGCGGCCTGGCTGAGCACGGATTCTTCGTTGCTGGGCACAACAGAGGAGGCTTCTACCGGGTCGTGCACGCCGGGTGCGTTTCCAGCGGATACTGCGGGGTCGATTCCGTAACTTCCGTAGGGCACGACGGTATTTGAGGAAGTGCCTGCGGCGGAGTCGTAGCCGTAGCCGCCCGATCCATAGCCAGCAGCGCTATAATCCTGACCGTAGCCGTACCCTGCATCGTAGCCGTAACCGGCATCCTGACCGTAGGCGGCCTCGGGACGGCGGGCAATAGGCTGATTGGGCAGCTGAGCCGGAATCTGCGCAGGCACGCCGTATCCTGCGGTGGGCCGGGCGAGCGCCGCATCCACAGCCTGTTCGAGCGAGCCCAGGATCTCTTCAAGGGCTGCTTCGGGGCGGATGCGGTGTGCCTGCGTAGACAGCGGCAAGTTATCCGGGGCAATAACCGCCAGGAGCACATCAGAAGCGGCGAGCGCGTCTACGGTGGAGGCGCTCATTTCGGCAGGCACGTGGGCGCAAAGCAGTACACGGGCGATACCTGTGTGCGCCATTCCGACGGCTTCGCTGAAGTCCTGCACGGTGCGGGCCACGGAGACGCGGCCGCGCTGGGATTCGATGCGGTTCAGGAGCGAGCCGTCATCGCCGTAGAGGATAACGGGGATGTTCACTGACCCTCCCCGTAGGTGCCGGGGATGAGGCTGATCTTGGAATCGCTATTGCTTTCCTTAACGAGGGCGGCGAGGGCTTCTTCCTTGACCCACAGCTGCACGGTTGCCTTGCCGTTGGCGCCGAGTACGCCTTCATCAACCGTTACAGCAACGATTTCGGCGTTGGTGACGATGGCGCGGGCACCATTTTCGTTGCGGTTATCGCTCTTAGTGTCGGGGTTACGCGGGCCGGAGGTCCACACATCCACACGCTCACCTGCCTTCAATGCGGAGGCGGCGGTGCGGTCAACGCTGACGGTGGCAAGGCGGCGTCCCGGGGAGGTTTCGGTACCTACAGATTCTTTGCTGATAAAGTTGCCAGCGGGGATGCGCTGGGTGGCGATTTTACCGTTTATCTGTGCGGCTTCGGCGCTGGTGAAGTACTTGTCCTTGGCGGAGTCGATGCTCGCTTCGACTCGGGCGAGTTTGTCTTCGGTGATCTTCTCGCCGAGGCGGATTTCGCTTTTAGCCGTGTAGTACTCAGTTTTGCTGTTGTTGGCTTGCACATAGAGCTGCACACCGGTGATGGAGACGAGCACAAGAAGTACACCGAGGATGAATCGCCAGTCTTTGACGGTGGGCTTTTTGAGGCGCTTGGTATGGGTTTCGGTGAGGGTGGAACGCTTCGTCGCGTTCTGTCGTATGCGCATGATGTGGTTGTGCCTTTCGGTGCGGAAGCCGGCGGTGATTCCGGTGTTGTTCAACTGATCGATGAGCGATTGGTGTGCTTTCGATAGCGCTTTGTCTGGTTCTGACACTAACCCTAACAGTATATTTCATTTAGTACTCTCTCTCAAGAGTCGCGTTTATGAAATATTTTTGAGTCTTGCCCCTTTTGAATGGGTAATTAGATAACTTTTCAGCTCATATAAGGCTTTTTGCGAGCAAATTTCACGGTGATGACATATACTGAAAGTACTCAATAGATGTTCAGTACGGACTCTATAGAAAAGGCCACTAACGTTGGCTAAGGGACCCAGGATTTCACTCACGGAAAGGAATAATTTGATGACTGCACCTCGTTTCCTCACTCTGAGCGACGTTGCCGAGGAACTGCAGGTTTCGCTTTCGCAGGTGCGTGCTCTAGTGCGCAGCGGCGAACTTCCCGCCATTCAGATTGGTGGACGTAACCAGTGGCGTATTGAACGCTCTCGCTTTGAAGAGTACATTACCGAGCGCCACGAGCAGACTCTGGAGGCGATTGCTTCCGGCAAGCTCACTCCTAAGGCTAAGGTTGATTAGCATTTCGATATGCACCTCGCGGGCGTAATGCTTGAGTGTTTTAGAAAGGTCCGCTCCTTTCGTTGAGATTTCAATGGAGAGGGGCGGACCTTTTTGTGTGTACTGTTGCTTCTATAAGGGCATTTATACTTCTCGAGGCGTTTTTACGGGAGTTCCCACGAATTGCACTGTCCACTATTTACCTTATGCTTTTAGCGTGAGATACGGGCAATGACTGCGCTAATACGAGCCAGCGGAATGGTGCGCACCCAGCACCGCGAGGTGCACGGGAGTACCCCGAGGCCCCCTGACCGTAACCACCCTGCACGCCATAGGCTGCACGCGAGTACTGGTCGCGTTCATAGATGCGCGGGTACTGGCCACCGTTGAGTAGGCGCAATTCCAGGAAGTCGGCGCCGACTCGCTCAATCACACCATCGTAGCTGACGGTGCCACCTTCAAGGGAGAGGCGGACGGGCTCACGCGCCATTGCGAGGGAGCGGAGGGCGAGCTGGATTTTCATGCGGTAGCGTTCGGGGCGAACATCAGCACGTCCAGGAGCGATGCCACCTTCCCACCAGAGCATTCCACGCAGGAGGATGATAATGTTTTCGCCGCGCGCATCGATGCTGACCCATTCTTCGCCGACCATTTCGAGCTTACCTTCATAGGTTTGCATGTCGGTGGCGCAGATGCGGATAGGGCCACCAACCTGTGCGAGGAGGCGGTCGTCGAGGGTGATAGTTGAATAGTGGACACGGGCGACTTGACGGGCGTCTTGTTCCATATCCCAGGCGCGTTCGGAGGCGAGGCGCGCCTCAATGTCTCGTAGGAACTTTTCCATGCTCATACTATGACCCTACCTGAGGAGGGGTGCAGATACGAACCGGAGCATTTTCTGGTCAGATGATGATTCTCAAGCCTGATTTTTGAAGCAAATTCTATCAAATTATATATTTTTCATACATTTTAATGCGTTTTGCTTTATTTTTTGCGCACCCTCCTGTATAAATGAAGCAACATCAAAAGCTATCAAATACATCATTTGGAGGTCACTGTGGACCATCTTCCCACTCCAGGCTCAGCCCCCGCAGCCTTCGCTTTACGCCCTGTCACCGTCGCTTCACGCTCTGCAGCCGCGCCTCGTACTGTCAGTGCAGAGGTAGCCGCCGCAGCAGACTCTGCAACCGAGTCCAGTGCTAAGGCAAACTACCAGGACGCACTACTCTTCATCATCCCTCCCCTGCTTTCGGCAGCAGTCTTGGGCGCGTTGAGCGTGAACCTGCACCGCATCCCTTCGGCGCACCCTCTTGCTGACGCTTCGTTGCTCTGCGCTGGCGCGGCGGCAATCCTCATTACCGCCTGGTGGTTCATCAGTTTTATCTACGCGCTCTTCTACGCTTGGTCTTTGCGCGTTTCGAGCCACAACGCTGACCGCGCAGTTCTGAAGGTTCCGGCGTTTTTCCGTCCGCGCTTTATGCGCCGCATCGTTCTGACGCTCGGTGGCACGGCTCTTGGAGTGGGGGCGGTCTTGGCTCCCGCTCAGGCTACGGTAGTTACGCCCAGCAACGCCGGAGCAAACGGCACGGATGGACTGTCTCAGACAACTATTTCGGCAGTCATGACCACAGATTCAATGGGTGCCGTAGCATCAACGAGCACCGCGGCGGCAGAGACCAGCCCAGCCACCGTCTCAGATGCGGATCCTGCCAGTACCACCATGGACAGCACCACCCCGGAAGCGCCCTCCGCTCCCCTGGCCCTCTCTGCTAAGATTCCCGATATTCCGTTGGCTCCTCACCCCACGGAAGTGGCAGGCTCACTGCAGGATCGCAGCCCGTTCTTCTCTCCTCTCCGCGCTGAGGCGGGCACCTACTCCTACACGGTCCAGACAGGCGATACCCTCTGGTCTATTGCCGCTGAGCAACTGGGGGAAGGCACCGACGCCTCCACCATTTACAACTACACTCTCGATATTTACGAGGTGAATAAGGACGCTCTGGGCCAGAACGCCGAACTGCTCTACGCAGGGCAGGTTCTGCAGATTCCCGAACAACCCGTTCATTAGCCTTTTCTCACCCGATAGCTTTTCAAACACTCAATCTCATTCGCTCAACCCACCTCACATTCCCTGCCTTGAAAGGAGCCGTCATGAGCTTCGCCAACCTTCTCCCCCGCGCCCCGTGGACGCCGCCGCATGCTCAGTCTGCATTGCCTGCCTCCCGTAACGATCAGCCCGTCCGCCCGTATTCAAAGCGTCAGGCGGCACGTACCTCCCATCCGGTGGCTCAGCCTGTGCCTGCCTCGCAGGTCGCTCCGCTACCGGAGCAAGGGCAGGGCACGATGGCACTGGTGCAGAGTAGGAACAACTCGTCGGTCTATTCACTATTGCCGCTGCCGCGTTATGAGCAGCATTCGGCGCAGCACCCGCCGACTGCGTTGAGGGGCCGTCCATTGCGCCCTGCGGATACGTTGACTCGCCAGCTGGAGGGTCGTTGCGCGGGTGTGGCAATTGCTTATCTGGAGATCATGTCGGCTCGTCGTTCACGTCAGCAGCTGGCGCAGTGGGTGTCAGCGGATTGTTTCCACCGTCTGCTACCATTTTTCCCCAAAAATCCGCGCCAGGTGCGCAAGGAGATGCTGTTGACTCTTCCGCCGGTTCTGTTGCGGGTACGAGCGCAGAAGGTGCACGAGGAGCTCTACGAAGTGGTGGCGCTACTGCGTTGTGCGGATAAGGTTCGCGTGGTGACCATGCAGATGCGCCTGATTCACGGTATGTGGCTGATTACCGCGATTGAGCAGCCTCAGAGCCGAACGGACGAAGACTAAGGTATCCCGTACACAACACGCACAGACATGCAGAGACACGCAGAGAGGGTGCAAATCCGGTATTGGATTCGCACCCTCTCTGTTGCGTCTATAGCGTTTTCGAGTTTACGCCGAGGCTAGCTCTCCTTGGTGCGCTCAACGTGAACCTGCTCGTGGCCGTCCTCATCGGGGGCGGAGTACTGCAGGAACTTCGGGCGCGAAGGTTCAGCCAGACGTACGGCAGAAGCCTGAGTACGCTGCTTGGACAGGTCCAGGTTAAACAGGTAGGTTACGGTCTCTTCACGGACCGCGCCGAGCATCAACTGGTACATGTCGTAGCCTTCACGCTGGTACTCGACCAGCGGGTCACGCTGAGCCATTGCACGCAGGCCGATACCTTCCTTGAGGTATTCCATCTCGTACAGGTGCTCGGGCCAGCGCTCACCAATGACGGACAGCATGACGCGGCGTTCAATTTCACGCATGCTCTCTTCGCCGATGCTCTTTTCACGCTCATCGTAGATGAGGTGTGCGTCCGCCAAAACTTCCTTCACGATCTGGTCGCGAGTAATCTTGGTGCGGTCTCCAGCGTCCTCTGCTAAGTCGTCCACGGTGATGGAGATGGGGTACACCTGCTTGAGTGCATCCCAGAGTTCGTCGAAGTCCCAATCCTCGGCGTGACCTTCAGAGACACGGGCGTCAATGATGGTGGTCAGCACTTCGTCCACGAAACCGGAGATCTGGCCCTTCAGGTCGTCACCGTGCAGGATGCGGCCGCGGTCCTTGTAGATTGCTTCGCGCTGGCGGTTGAGCACATCGTCATACTTGAGCACGTTCTTACGCTGCTCAGCGTTACGGCCCTCAACGTTTGCCTGCGCGGTAGCGATAGCGCGGCTAACGATCTTGGAGTCCAGTGCGGAGTCCTCGGGGGCTGCCGACATGAGGCGGGTTGCCATGCCGGTGTTGAACAGGCGCATCAGTTCGTCGGTCAACGACAGGTAGAAGCGGGACTCCCCCGGGTCACCCTGACGGCCGGAACGACCGCGCAGCTGGTTGTCGATACGGCGGGACTCGTGACGCTCAGTACCGAGCACGTACAGGCCACCGAGCTCGGTGACTTCCTTATGCTCTTCTGCTGCGGCGTCTTCGCAGGCCTTCAGAACCTCGGGCCAGCGTGCCTCGTACGCCTCGGAGTTGGTGTTCGGGTCCAGGCCGAGCTCACGCATCTTCTCGACGGCCTCAAATTCGGGGTTACCGCCGAGCATAATGTCGGTACCACGACCAGCCATGTTGGTTGCCACGGTGACGGCGCCCTTACGGCCCGCCTGCGCAACAATAGCTGCCTCACGCTCGTTGTTCTTTGCATTTAGCACCTCGTGGCGCACGCCTGCCTTCGCCAGCTGGCGGGACAGGTATTCGGAGTTCTCCACGCTTGCGGTACCGACCAGAATCGGCTGGCCCTTTTCGTGGCGTTCCTTAATGTCCTTGACGACCGCCTTGAACTTGGCGATTTCGTCGCGGTACACCTTATCGGGGTTGTCGATGCGCTGCACACCCTTGTTGGTGGGGATGGGCACCACGCCGAGCTCGTAGGTGTTCATGAACTCTGCCGCTTCGGTTTCCGCGGTACCGGTCATACCGGACAGCTTGTCGTACATGCGGAAGTAGTTCTGCAGGGTCACAGTCGCCATGGTCTGGTTCTCAGGCTTGATTTCGACGCCTTCCTTCGCCTCAATCGCCTGGTGGATGCCGTCGTTGTAGCGGCGGCCCGGCAGAATACGACCGGTGTGCTCGTCAACAATCAGGACTTCACCGTCAATGACCACGTAGTCCTTGTTGTTGGTGAACAGCTCCTTCGCCTTGATGGAGTTGTTCAGGAAGCCAATAAGCGGGGTGTTCTTGGATTCGTAGAGATTCTTCACACCCAGGTGGTCTTCCACCTTGTCAATACCGGGTTCAAGGATACCGACGGTGCGCTTCTTCTCATCTACTTCGTAGTCTTCACCGCGCTTGAGCAGGGTTGCGGCAATACGCGCGAACTCTGCGTACCAGCGGTTCGCCTCACCGGCTGCGGGGCCGGAAATGATCAGAGGGGTACGCGCCTCATCGATCAGGATGGAGTCCACCTCATCGATAATGGCGAAGTTGTGACCGCGCTGAACCTGCTCCTCCACGGTCCATGCCATGTTGTCACGCAGGTAGTCGAAGCCAAACTCGTTATTCGTACCGTAGGTAATGTCTGCGGCGTACTGCTTACGACGCTCATCAGGTTCCATGGAGGAGAGAATAACGCCACACTCCATGCCGAGGAAGCGGAACACACGACCCATGAGGTTCGCCTGGTACTCAGCCAGATAGTCGTTAACAGTCACAATGTGAACGCCCTTGCCGCTCAGCGCATTCAGGTACGCGGGCAGGGTCGCGACGAGGGTCTTACCCTCACCGGTCTTCATTTCGGCAATGTTACCCAGGTGCAGCGCTGCACCACCCATGAGCTGAACGTCGTAGTGGCGCTTGCCCAGGGTGCGCTTGGATGCTTCACGGACTACCGCAAAGGCCTCCGGCAGCATAATGTCGAGGGATTCGCCGTCGTTGACGCGCTCGCGGAACTTGTCAGTTTCCGCTCGCAGTTCCTCATCGGTCATAGATGCGAAGCTGTCCTCGAGCGAGTTCACCGCCTTAGTGTACGCTTCGAGCTGTCGCAGAACCCTCTTATCGCCGGTTCGGAGGATTTTCTCCAAGAAAGATGCCACTGAGCTTCTACTCCTTGCTTGTTTCGGTACCCTCACCAAGGGCGCGCAAAAGTGCGCGCGGTGAGGCCTTCCTACATATTGTATGGCAGAGCCGCCTAATTCACCCGTCCGAGCTATTTTTTACGCTGTACGCCCAGAGGTAACATTTTGTGACGTTGCGCGTCATTCATCCTCTGCTGAGGTGGAGGGAGCACCGGGTTCCGGGGTCGGGCGCAACCCCGTACTGAGAATCCGAGCTGAGAACCTCAGCTGTAGAAGGCAGAGAAAAACCCGGGAGCCTGAAGATTCACAGTGCGTGTTTCCAGACCGCCCGGGTCTTTAGCCTGCTCACTGGGCATGCCGCCTCAGCAGTTAGCAGGTACCTTGGATTTTACTCGTCGTCCAGAGTAATGATGCCGTAGCTCCAGCCCTTACGACGGTATGCCGCAGCCGGTGCCCCGGTCTCGCTGTCAATGTACAGGTAGAAGTCATGGCCGACCAATTCCATACGGTCAACAGCTTCTGCGGGAGTCAGACGCTCGCCCTTGAAGCTCTTGTGGCGAATCTCAATGGGAGATGCTGCCTCATCGGCGAGGGTCACCTCACTATTATCGAATGCTGCTTCTTCCACCGGAATATCCGGCAACAGAATCTCGGTAATTGCTTCGGTAACCACGGGAATCGAGCCGGTAGCGTCCGCCACGGATACGGGGTGCTTGCCACCGCGCTTGTGCAGCTTGCGGCGGTCACGTGCACGGCGCAGACGCTCCAGGAGCTTGCCGTAGGTTTCATCGAAGACCGCGAACTTATCGTTACCCTGGGCTTCGGAACGGAGGACAGGACCGGTACCAACGACGGTAATCTCAACGCGGATGGACTCGCCACCCAGATGACCGTCCTTGCTGAACTTGACGTCAATGTCCTTCACGTTATCGCCGAGCTGAGCGAACTTCTGAACCTTGTCGCTCACGTATTCTTCCAGGCGTTCGGTGACCTTGATATTGCGGCCGTAGATGTTGACTTCCACGATCATTCCCTCCAGGTTGGGGGCTTATACCGCGTCCGGTTGGACCCGGTACGGGGGATTCGACTCCGGTGCCGTTCCCTTACACACATTTTAGTACGAAACATGCCGTATATCACTGTATGTGACAAATATTTAGCCCAAATAATAGTTACTCGTCCGTCTGCGAACTTTAAGAGCTAAAAATCGTGTATCTCTTGCAACTAATTACAAGAAACGCTATGTCAGCATTCTTTTCGGTACCGCAGCAACCGCACACACACCCAGCACCCGCGAACCTGATTCCTGTAGCACGCGCACCATCTCAGAGGCGGTCGCTCCGGTGGTTACCACGTCATCACAAATAACACTGAGCTGCCCCGAACACAGGGCAGGCTCCATGACGCGTAAAGCACCGTGCATCCGCTCGGCACGGCCCACAGCGCCCAGGGTCTTCTGCTCGTTCTTTGCCTCAGAAGCACTCAGAAGAGAAGACACTATGTGAGAAGACCCCACACGTGAAGATAAGGAGGCGCCGCTCCCCTGCCGATTACGAGGCGCGTAACCAATGACGTCCACAACCCGCACCCGCACCGAGTCGGGCAGACGCTGATTGAGCTGACGCGCCGCCTCCTGCACCAAAAGATTCGCCGGCGCATACCCGCGGTGGCGCACACTCTGCGCCGAAGACGGTGCCGGAATCAGCAGCACCTCAACCGGTGCTGCAGAAGCATCTACAGGAGAGATAGAAGACGCCGGTGCGCTCTGAAGCTCAACCCGATGCGCCCGAAGAAGCTCATACACGCTACGCGCCAGCCCCTCGCCTAACAGTGGCAACAAATCAGTGCGACCAGCGTTCTTCAACGCCAACAGGGCACGCGGCATAATGCCCACGTAACGGGACGCCGCACGCACCTCAGGAGCAACCGCGCCTTCAAGAGGTTGCAGAACCTGCACACGTTCCACATGCGCCAACGCCGAACGTAGCTGCGGCAAGCATTGTTCACACAGCGGCGAGCCGACACCGTAGAGGACCGGCACCGCACAGCACGGGCAGGTACGCGGCATCAATACCTCGCCCAAAGCCCCGCTGGCATTCTTGAAAGCCCCGGCAAGGCGGGTCAAAGGCTCGTTCAAGGGCACGTTGCTAGAGCGCGCATTGTTTGAGGGCACGCTGGAGGAATCGTTCAAACCACGCTGTTCTGAAGTCACCTAGAGCACCCTTTCCTCGCTCGCGCCTGCCCACGGCTAACCGGCGTAACTAATCTCATGCAGAGTCGTGTCCAGACGGATCCAGCCGCGCTCCTCCATCAGGTAGCATGAACCGTCAGAACGGTGAGCAATAATATTCGACGTATTATCCGCTGTCGAAATGGTCATTACACCATCCAAACGGTCCAGCTTCGTCTCTTCACCACTGAGGGAAATCACCTCAGACTCACCATTCTTCACGTTCACCACCACTACGCTCTGGTCGCCAGCCCAACGGGCATTACGCGGAGTCACAGAAGAACTCAGACGCACTATCTCCGTCAGGCGCAGAGGCTTACCGGCATCATCACGCACAATACCGGAAATAATCACAGCTGACGCACCCTCAGTAGAGGCCACAATCGCCATGCGGGCACCATCATGCGAAACGTTCACGCTCGTAAAGATCAAATTACGCTGCCAGGACAGACCAATATCGACACCGCGCTCACGCTCGGTTGCATCCTCAGAACCCGGTTTGAAGGCACGAACAACACCCTCACCATCGGCAACCCACACCCAGCCATACGCATCAAAACTGGGAGCAGTCAGAGCGGTACTCTGCCACACACTGCGGACACTGCCCTGATACACCGTGTACAGGCTCGCGGCATCGTTCGCCAAGCAGGCGTAAACATCCGCAGAGTAGCCCATCGCTGGGGAACTCAACTGGCTCACACCACTCAGAAGCAACTGTTCGCCCGTATTGCTCATATAGTCATCGCGCGCCACCATCTGGCCGTTCGAATTAATAGCGACAGTGCGGGCGGGAACACCCGGATTCAGCTTCACCGCAGAGAATCCGCTCGGATCAGAGTCAGAAATCTGGGCGCCGTTATAGAACACGTCGGTCTTACCCAGACCTGAAAAGTTCGTCAGACCGTGCACAATCTGCTCACGCACACGCGCCAAACGGTTATCGTCTAAGTGTTCACCGGAGAGGCGAACCAGCATATCCTGGTTATCGCTCATGCTCACAGCTTCAAGGCGCATAGACTCGTTCAACGCGGAGAACGCAACATCCTTTAAATAAGACGCAGGGCCAGCCATCAGGGTACGCACCAGTAACTCAAAATAGCGGTCCGTATGCGGGAACCAACGGATATCCGGCACAGCATAACGGAACGCACGGTCATAGAAGTACAGGCGGCACGGGCTAAACACGCGCTCAAACTCGGTACCGTCCAGCCACAGACCGTCCGGGCAGGAGCTAATACGCCACTGCTTGTCCTCCATGACCATCTTGAAATCATGGGTCTCAATCTGAGCCTCGGGGAAGGTGCTCGTAATACCCTGACTGCTCACCGTAGCAGTCTGCTGGAAACGCATATGATACGTACCCTCAGCATTGCCGCTATCGTCACTACGCGCCTGCACCGTATTACGGTACACGCGGGTGGCACCAATCGGGTTCCAACGGCCCGCAAAAGAAGAGCTCAAATACTGGCGCGCCACTGCATAGTTCTCGATGCTATCCACACCGGCACGCACAAAACCCTCAATAATCGCCTCTGGAGTCGCACCAGCCAGCGGACTGGGAGCACGAGCCGGAGAAGTGTTAACGCTCTTCACATCCAGGCCGCTGCTATACTGAGTCACTCGATTGTTTGACGGAAGACCCGCGCAAGAGCTCACGAGCGTCGCCAAGGACACCACCCCCAAAGACAGCGCGGCGCGTCGAGAAACAATAGCCCTGTGAGACATGGAGGTCTTAACCTTCCTCTACGACCCTTGATAAGAATCCACTCCATCTAACGTTGTAGGCCATCGCAACGGAGTGAAAATATATCTGCCTTGATTGTACTGGTTTGCCGGTGCAAATACGCAAGGATAAGCGCAAATGCTCATTAGTTAGCATCAGCACCCTAACCTGGACAGAGTCGAAAACCCTTATACCCGGCAGGAAAACCCACACTCGTTCGTGGAGCTTCCCACCAGTTTCAAACTCTGCCGCTAATACTGTCCATAATGCCTGTCGGTGTGAGTCGCTAAGCGTCATCCTCCACATTCACACGAGGAGAAATAGCCGGCAGCGTATCCTTCGCAGTCGCCGCACGATGTGCGCTTGCTTCAGGCTCACCAGTTACAAGAACCGGCGACTCGCCCAAAGGTGCACCGTGCACCAACGGCAGGTTCATCGTGAAGCAGGCGCCGCGGCCCTTCTCGCCCCATGCCTCAATCGTGCCGCCGTGCAGACGCACATCCTCGGCAGCAATCGACAAGCCCAGACCTGTACCGCCCAGGGTGCGCTTACGCGAAGTATCAGCACGCCAGAAACGGTTGAACACCTGAACGGCTTCATCCTCAGACAGACCGATACCGTGGTCACGCACCGCAACGCCCAGGTTCGTGGCGTTCGCGCCCACATACACATCAATCGGTCGGGATTCGCCGTGCTCAATCGCGTTATACAGCAGGTTACGGAGCACACGCTCAATACGCACACGGTCCATATCCACCATGATGCTCTCATAGCTCGTATGCACGTTCAGCTTCGTATTTGTACGCTCCAGGTGCGGCAGAGCCTCCTGCAGAATATTTGACAGCACCCATATGAAGTCTTCAGTATCGATGGTCAGCATTGCGTTACCGGCATCGAAGCGAGAAATTTCCAGCAGGTCAGTAAGCATCGACTGGAAACGATCCACCTGATCGCGCAGAAGCTCCACAGTGCGGCTCAGCGGCCGCTCCATATCCTCACGCGAGTCGTACAAAAGCTCGGTGCCCAAACGCACCGTTGCCAGCGGGGTACACAGTTCGTGCGAAACGTCAGAAACGAATCGCTGCTGCAGAGTCGACAGGCGCTCCAGCTGAACAATCTTCTGCTGCAGCGAGTCAGCCATCAGGTTGAAGGAATAACCCAGACGCGCCGCCTGATGCTCACCATGCACAGATACACGCTGATCCAGGTTACCGGCAGCCAGCTTTTCAGCGGTAATAGCGGTCTGAGTAATCGGGTGGACCACCAAACGAGTCACAATCCACACTACAGAAAGCACCACAGCAAGCAGTGCACAGAAACCGCCAAAAAGAACAAAGTTAATATGCGCAATCGTGGCGGAAGAATCTGTCATGTCGTACACAAGGAACAAACCGTAATTAGGGTTCTGGGCAATAGAAATATGGGTACCAACAATAAGCACTGGATAGGTACGCTCACGGTTATTTTCAATAGTAGTCACCGTAGACGTCTGCCAAAAAACACCGTTCTTATCACGAACAGTTTCTTTAAAATCATTCGGAATGCTCGAAGAATTCAAAGAATTATTACTACTCTGCTCAGGAATAAAACCCTGTTTACCTTGACCTTCCAAAGACACAAGAATCCAATTGCGCTTACCCGAACCGCCCGCGTCAAGAATGGTCAGGGTACGGCTCACGTTACGGCGAATTTCGCTATCACTACGAGCTTCAGAGGAGTCCAGCACACTCTGAACGTTGCGGAAACCGCTTGTCGATTCTTCCAGCGCCTGAGTCTTCTGATTCTCAAACAGACTCGTCGCAATCTGGTTCGACAAGGACCAACCCACCATCAAGAAGCTCAGGAACATCATGATGCCCGCAGTGCCAAGAGCACGGAACTGCAGGGATTCTTTCCACAGACGCTGAACGCGCTGAGGTAGCCTCTTGCCCTGCTTCTGCACCTTACGCGGCTTAGATGAGCGGGTACGCGAAGAGGCGGAGGCGACCGCCTCCGCCGTCAAAGCGCGGTGCTCATGGCTCGACTTCGCAACAGACAATCAGGTTATCTCTTCGCCTATGAATAGCTTCCGCTTAGCTGCCGGAAGATCCTACTAGCTCGGCCGGAATCTTGTACCCAACACCGCGAACAGTCTGAATAAAACGCGCCGCACCCAACTCATCGAACTTAGCGCGCAGACGCTGGACATGCACGTTTACCAGAGAATCGCTCACATCAGTGTAGCCCCAAACCATGTCCAACAGCTCCTGGCGGCTCAACGCCTGGCCGGGGTGACGCACCAGCGCAGCCAACAGGTCAAACTCCAGAGGAGTCATGGGAACCTCGGCGCTGTGGTACTTGACGGTACGACCGTCCATATCCATGGCAATATCGCCAATGGACACGACCAGCTGGCGGCTCTCACGCGGACGCAGACGAGTACGAATACGCGCCAAAAGCTCAGCATGCTTAAAAGGCTTAGCAATGTAATCATCAGCGCCAGCCTCAAGACCTTTCACAACATCTTCTGTGTCGCTTTTAGCAGTCAACATAATAATCGGCACATTAGAAGAGCGGCGAATTTGCTGGCAAACTTCGATACCGTTCATGCAAGGAAGCATCAAATCCAAAAGCACCAAATCAGGAGTGGAGCGCATAAAAGTTTCAAAAGCGCGGCCGCCATTTTCGCAGAAAACAGCGTTAAAGCCCTCTTGTGCGAGCACGAGGCCAATCATTTCCGCCAGAGCATCATCATCATCAACCACCAAAATGGTGTGTGTGTCGCTTGCGCTCACAGTACCTCTCTAAAGAAATATCGTAAATGCTTACATAAAAAATCTGATTCTCCAATCATACCGTGCACTCAGACAATGCACGGGCACACTCTGCCACCCGAGCCAGCGAAGCCGTGGCGTCCAGCACACTCACCGTACCCGGAGTGGAGGCAGAAGGCACTGAACCCGTTTGCGGACGCTCATCAGCCATTAAACCCACTGCACTCAACTGCTTCGGCTCAAGGCCAACCTCACGCCACAGGCTGTACAGACGGCGCACCTGATCAGGAACCCGTACAGAAGTCACCACCGGCAGCCATAGCTGAGCCTGAGCCTCCAAAAGCTGCGCCACAGGTTCCCAGGAACGAGGGTCACTTAGCGGCGGAACCTGCAGCATGCCCGGCCCCTTCAAACGGGCACGGTCAGGATGCAACAGCAAAGCACCAGGAGCAGCACCCTCAACCTGCATAGCTTTCAACAGCGCCAAAGTGTCAAGGGCGGGACGGGGCCGGGTGAGAAGCTTCAGCTCCTGCACCGGTTTGAGCACAGTGCCATCCACGTCCAGGATGAGCTGCAGATTGAGTTCAGCAAAACGATCCGCCACCCGACGGTACACCTGCTGATAGTAATGAGGCTGCAACACCGGCAGGGAGCGGAAACCACTGACGGTAGGAATGGAGCCCTCCATCAGACGCTGAAACTCCGATTCCTCCAGTTGCACAGCAATCAGCGCTTGGGGAGCCTGCAGAGCCTCACGTAGAGAGTCCGACCAGCGTTTCAGTCCTTCCAGGAACGATTCCAGTAGGTCACGGCTCGCCCCTGCATCACTGATGGCACGCTCGCCGCCGGGTAGGTAGATGCTGGCTGCAAGGGTCAGCGGACCAACCAGCTGAATCTTATACACCGCAGCGGAATCCTCAACACCGGAGGTGAACCTCTTCTTCTGCACACCCACACGGTCAGCTAGAAGGTTGATATCGGAGAGCAGACGGTCCTGCGCTAGGGCAGACTCGCGCGCTCCTCTGCCGCCGCTATGCACCATGCGCCAGCCAAACGAGGCACCGTCAAAGGCAAGTCCCTCGCACACCGCCAGGGTGCGTGCCAGCGGGGTAGTCCGCCAGCCCAGCGCCGGCAGATGCGGCAGGAACGGCAAGTGCGGGGAACCCAGCTCGCCTTCTACACGGGACATCGCCTCAGCCAAATCATTGCCGGGAAAATCGCCCCGACCGCTAGCACGCACCAGCGGACGCTCAGTAGCGAGTGCGGCAAGATCTTGCTCGGTCAGTTCGTCTCCTTCGGGGGCACGGTACTCACCGGGCAGTAGCAGGCGCTCTGGCACCGGCTCGGTACGGGCATTCTGGCGGGAGGAAGATTGAGGGGGCATAAACAGGTGAGGTTAAGACCGGTTAGGGAAAAGTGCGGGCAGGTCAAAGCTCTGCCGCTGGATGCTCAGCACGGATGAGAGCAGGGCTTTTCGAAGAGGCTGAGCTTTCAGAAAGTCATAGCCTTCCAGGCTCTTAGCTTTGAGACTTTTCAGTCTCTTTGTCATGGTCAGCATGCTCGTTCGCGATGCGCACGTGGTGGCGAATCACCTCAGAGATGATGAAGTTCAGGAACTTCTCCGCGAATTCCGGGTCCAGGCTGGATTCCTTCGCCATGGCACGCAGGCGAGCAATCTGTGCCTCTTCACGGCCGGGGTCACCGGCGGGCAGGTTGTGCTCAGCCTTCAGGACGCCCACGCGCTTGGTTGCCTGAAAACGCTCCGCAAGGATGTGCACCAACGCTGCATCGAAGTTGTCGATGGAGCGGCGCATGGCGAAGAGCTCCTCGTAAACCTCCGGCGCGACTTCATCGCCCATGGAGGTGGCGTGGGGGTCAAATTCGCAGGAAGTGTGTTCGGCAGTCATCGGTCTCTCCTCAGTTCGGTTGTGGTCTTCTGTGCGTTGTGTTCAAGCAGGTTATTGCGGCAACAGCTGGGGATAGCGGGGTGTGCAGCTATTCTGTGCGGCTAGTTGGCGTTGGTAGAGGCGCCACTAGACAGGGTTTCCTGAATGTCTTCGCGGTCCAGCGAGTAAGCGCGGGCGATGGTGGACTGACCCAGTACGCGGGTGCCCTGGTAGAGAACCATGGTCTGTCCCGGTGCCACACCGGAGAGCGGATCCAGTAGGCGCACTACGGTTTCCAGGCGCAACACATCTTCTTCTTCAGCTTCGGGGTCGGATGCCCAGGTCATGTATGCCTTGGCGCGGACCGGGTCGGCGTGCGCGCGCACCTGTGCGGTCACTTCGAACTCTTCGCTGCGAGTACCAGCCTGCGGGGGCTGTTCCAGGAAGCGTGCCGCCTGCTCTACGGGTACGCCCGCCCAGGTGGCGCGGATACCACGGATTTCGTGCACGGCAAGCAACTCACGGGAGCCGACGATAACTTCGTTTTCCTTGGGGCGCACCTCCAGAACGAAGCGGGGCTTGCCGTCGGCGGCGGGGCGGCCCAGTGCCAGGCCCTTGCGCTGACCTACGGTGTATGCCTGCGCGCCGGGGTGCTCGCCGAGCACCTCGCCGTGGGTGTCCTTAATGAGGCCGGGGCGCATCTTGATGTGGTCGCCCAGCCAGGCGCGAGTATCACCTTCGGGGATAAAGCAGATGTCGTAGGAGTCCGGTTTCTTCGCCACGGAGAAGCCGCGCTCTGCCGCCTCCGCACGTACCTGTGTCTTGGAGGGGGTGTCTGCAAGGGGGAACCAGGCGTGCTTAAGCTGTTCGTGGGTGAGCACACCAAGTACGTAGGACTGGTCTTTTGCCCAGTCGGCGGCGCGGTGAAGTTCGCGGTTGCCGTCTTCGGTGGTGATGACGCGGGCGTAGTGTCCGGTCACCACGGCGTCGAAGCCGAGTGCGAGGGCCCGTTCGAGTAGCGCGGCAAACTTAATCTTTTCGTTGCAACGCATGCAGGGGTTGGGGGTTCGTCCGGCTTCGTATTCGGAGATGAAGTCGTCGACGACATCTTCCTTGAAGCGTTCGGAGAAGTCCCAGACGAAGAAGGGGATGCCCAGCTGGGAGCAGACGCGGCGGGCGTCCATGGAGTCTTCGAGAGTGCAGCAGCCGCGGGAGCCGGTGCGCAGGGTGCCGGGCATGCGGGATAGGGCTAGGTGAACGCCGACTACTTCGTGTCCTGCTTCTACGGCGCGAGCTGCGGCGACTGCGGAGTCAACGCCGCCACTCATAGCTGCAAGAATTTTCACTGCCTATCCTTCTGTTGTGTTGAGCCTTTAGAAAGGTACGCTGTATTTGTGTGGGCGGACTTTCCGGTACTGTAGCTACCCATTGTACGCAGGGGCTCGGCGGAATATTGGGCAGTGCACCCTCAGCCAGCCCTCAGCGAACGCTGAGATTCCAGGCTGAGGGCAGTTGGGTCTCTTCTCTCCTGGTTTTCTAGTGCCAGCGGGAGGCGTCCGGCAGCTGCGAGGAAAGCCCGGCCTTTGCCGCCTGTTCGTAGGCGGCGGGTAGTGCCGCGATGAGGCGCGCAATATCGGCTCCGGTGGTGGAATGACCGAGGGTGAAGCGCTGGGCGCTGCGGGCGGTGTCTTCGCCCATTCCCATTGCCATGAGCACATGGGAGGGGCGGGTCACCCCGGCGTTGCAGGCGGAGCCGGTGGAGCTGCTGATGCCCTGCATGTCCAGCAGGAAGAGCAGGGTGTCACCTTCTGCGTTTTCGAAGGTGAAGTGGGCGTTACCGGGCAGTCGCTTCTGGCCGGGGTACTCTTCAGTGAGCGGATTTTCTCCGCTCAGGTGCGCCTGCGGGATGAGCGCGCTAATTGCCGCAATGAGTTCGTTGCGTAGCGCGGCGATACGGGCAGATTCTTTGTCAAGGTACTGAACCGAGTGTACGGCGGCCTCTGCAAAACCTGCTATCGCGGGTGCGTCGATGGTGCCGGAGCGTACGGAGCGTTCCTGACCGCCTCCGTGTAGGACGGGGGTCATCTGTACGGCGCGGGTTGCAACCAGCGCACCGATACCCATGGGACCGCCAATCTTGTGGCCGGAGATTGCGAGGGTCGCCACGCCGCTGGCGTGAAAATCAATGGGCACCGCGCCAAAAGCCTGCACCGCGTCCGAGTGCACGGGGATACCGTATTCGGCAGCGATAGCGGCGATCTCGGGGATGGGCTCTACGGTACCGACCTCATTGTTCGCCCACATGACGGTCACGAGTGCGACGTCTTCGGGGTTCTTTTCGATGAGCTCGCGGACGGTCTGCGGGTTGACGCTACCGTGCTCGTCTACGGGGATCCATTCAAGCTGCGCGCCTTCTGCCTTTTCGAGCCATTCGCAGGTTTCTTCCACGGCGTGGTGCTCGATGGAGGAGACGAGAATTCGGGTGCGCTGCGGGTCTTCTTCGCGGCGCTTCCAGTAGATGCCCTTGACGGCTAGGTTGTCCGCTTCGGTGCCGCCTGAGGTGAAAATAACCTCGGCGGGGTCGGCTCCGATGGCGCGGGCGATGCGTTCGCGGGCGTATTCAACGGTGGCGCGGGCGTCGCGTCCTACGGCGTGTAGGGAGGAGGGGTTGCCGCCGTTGCGCATCTGTTCGACCATGGCGTCGATGGCGGCGGGCAGTACGTCGGTGGTGGCGGCATGGTCGAGGTAGACCCGGCCGTTCTGAGGGTTGGTTTCTGCGCTCATGCTTCCTCCTGCTGGGTTGTCGGCGGTTTTTCGCCTTGCTTATTTTATCGCGCTCTATCCGCACTCTTCTAGACATGTTCATCTCGGCAGGGTCGGCGAGCGCTACTCTCCCGGGACGCTCAATGATGGTCGTGGGCTGCGCGGTACACTTAGGAACGTGTTCAAGATTCTTTTCTATACCCCTGAGATTCCCGGCAATACCGGCAACGCTATCCGTTTGGCGGCGATTACTGGCGCTGAGCTACACCTGGTGAAGCCGCTGGGCTTTAACTTTGATGATGCGCATCTGCGCCGCGCGGGTCTGGACTATCACGACCTGGCGGTGGTGACGGTGCATGAGACCCTTGAGGATGCGTGGGAGGCTCTGGCTCCGGAGCGTGTTTTTGCGTTCACGACCACTGCTTCGACTTCATATGCGGATATTGAGTACCGTCCCGATGATGTGTTCATGTTTGGTCCGGAGTCGGTGGGGCTCCCTGCTGAGGTTCAGCAGGACCCGCATGTGAGCGAGCGTGTGAAGATTCCGATGAAGCCGGGCCGTCGTTCGCTGAACCTGGCTAATTCTGCGTCCATTGCTGTGTTTGAGGCGTGGCGTCAGAACGGTTTTGAGGGAGGCGCCATCTAGCATGACTGCAACACACCATAATCTGCCGGAGCATCTGGTTCAGCAGATTCTGGAGACGGACCCTCCCCTGGCTGAGCAGATTCGTTTGGATCGGCAGAATAGGGAGTTTACGGGACGGGGCTGGGCGCCGGTCTTTTCAGCCTCCCCTCATGCTCGTATTGTGGTGATTGGCCAGGCACCTGGACGTGCCGCGCAGGAGAGCCGTATTCCATGGAATGACCAGAGCGGCGTGAAGCTGCGCGAGTGGATGGGCGTAACGGACGAGCAGTTCTATAATCCTGAGCTGATTTCGCTACTACCGATGGATTTTTACTACCCCGGCAAGGGCACACACGGTGATAACCCGCCGCGTAAGGATTTCGCCTCCAAGTGGCATCCGCACTTACTGGAGCTCATGCCGAATATTCAGCTGATTCTACTAGTGGGCGCATATTCCCAGAAGTATTACCTGGATGGTGTGCACGCCCCGAAGGCACAGAAGAACCTGACAGAGACGGTTCGTGCGTGGGAGTCTTATCTTCCGAAGTTCCTGCCTCTGGTGCATCCTTCGCCGCTGAATTTTAGGTGGCAGGCAAAGAACCCATGGTTCGAGCAGGAGGTTATCCCAGCTTTGAGGAGGCGTGTGGGAGAGGTCCTCAAGGACGCTTAGCCCGCCCGCTCTGCAGTATCACTATAGTTCTGCCTTACTAATAAAGATGCTCCCACCCCATATATGGGGTGGGAGCATCTTTATTATGCACGTTGTTTAGGCTAACTAAGCAGTCCCAGCTGAGCGGGTGTTTCTCAGCTACGCCGTACTGTTAGTTCAGACGCGAGGGGTTACTTCTGACTGTCGGCGTTGCCCAGAGTCACGGTGATGTCCTGGGTGGAGGAGCCGCGCTTGATCTTCAGCTTCAGGTCGGAGCCTGCCGCTGCGGCACGTACGGTACCGTTGAGCTCTTCGCTCTTGGTGACAGCATGGCCGTCGGCTTCAATCACGACGTCGCCGGATCGCAGACCTGCCTTGGCGGCGGGACTGTTGGATTCTACCGAGACAATTTCAACACCACCGGGGATGAGCTTGGACGAGCCCGAACCGGTGTCCGCGGGGGTGTTCTTTACGCTTGCGCCCAGGTAGCCGTGAGTTGCTTTACCCTTGGCAATAATCTCGGAGGAGATGCGCTTGGCGTAGTTGGAGGTAATGGAGAACGCCATACCATCAGCGGTGCCACCGTCCTGACTTGCCTGGCCCTGCGCGTTAATACCGATCAGTTCGCCCTTGAGGTTCACCAGCGGGCCGCCGGAGTTACCGTGGTTGATGGGCACATCAACCTGAATCATGGGGATGTAGTTCTGGCCCTTCGAGTCAGCAGGCTGCACGCGGTTTGCATTTGAGACTACGCCGGCAGTCACCGATTCGCTACGACGATACGGTGCACCGAGGGCAACCACAGCCTCGCCGGAGACCAGCTTGGAGGAGTCGCCCCAGGTGATGGGCTGCAGATCCAGGCCGGAAGGGTTAATCTTCAAAACCGCCAGGTCAGCTGCAGAGTCCAGGCCCACCACTGTTGCGGTGCGCACGGTGCCATCGCTTAGGCGAACCTCAATGATATATGCTTCTCTGGAAGATTCGAGGGTGACCACGTGATGGTTGGTGAGGATGTGGCCGGCCTTATCGAGGACAACACCACTACCTCCGCCGGAGGCGGAGCCATTTGACGCCATGATGGTCACGGTGGAGGGCAGGACCTTCTTCGCGGTTTCTGCTACGCCTGCCACGGTGGAGGAGTTACTGATATTGGAGCTGACGGAGCCGCGGGAGGAGGTGCTGGAGGAGCTGTTGTTCGAGGCAGCGATACCGCCTCCGACGCCCGCACCGACACCACCACCGACGAGGGCTGCGAGTAGGGCTGCAGTGAGCACAACGCCGGCACCGTAACGCTTGTTGTTATAGGTATTCTGGGGTGCAGCCTGTGCCGCGCTAACCTGAGCGGCGGCTTGGGGGTAGGTGTATCCGGGAGAGGCGTATGCCTGCGGGTATGCGTTCTGGCCTTGCTGGTAGCTTGCCTGTCCGTTCACGTTCTGCATGGGACGGGTTGCATCCGTGACGCCGTCATTGCCCCCGTAAAACCATCCGTTGTTTTGAGTCATGAGTTCTCCTAGAGTTGAGCGTGTACCTCACCCTGAGCGCACGCTATGTTTCTACTGTAGAGGGTGTTTTATAGCATTCTGTATCTTTTTGCTGTTAGTAATCGGGGAGTTCGCTGGGAATTTTTCTCGCCCCTTTCATTTGGGGCAGATTAGCTGGTCTGAGCTACCCGGCGATTCATTCGGCGGCTAGTTTATTTTGGGGTTTTGTCCGCTACTCACTCTCAGGTTTGTCTTTTAAAGCGCCCAATTTTTCTTCACGGTTTACACAGCCTGATGCTTCTTGGTACACAGCTTGGTCACAGGGTTGCTCCGTAATGTTTCAGGTGCATAGAGACGAGGACAAAGGAGGAAACCCATGATGATCGGAACCCTGATTTTTTGTGCGATCTTGGCAAGCTCCATCGGTATCGGTGCGGGTATTGTGGCCTGTTGCTCGGGAACGGTGCACCGCCGTCATCGTGCGGAAAAAACTGCCGAGTTGACGCAGCCACTGGCTACACAGGTGTTGACCACCGGTAGGTAGCGCATAGAATTTGATAGTTTCCGGGGCGGGAGATAAGAGCCCTGCACCGGAAGGGACGAGAATCCCCAGTATGTCCCGAAGGGGCGGTGTGAGGACCTGCCCGGGTACGATAGTGAGTTGAGTGATGATCGATGCGGCGTGAACCCTTGCATGAGGGCTTACGCCGCATCGTCTTTTAACCGTGGTGCGAGCGCAGGAGGCACTGGGCGAAAGCACCCGGTACCCGGGCTACTTCCCTTTTAGTATGCGGTAAGGCGACGGCGTTGCGGGCACCCAGGATTTAGCTGGGTTATGGTGAAGTTATGAGGATTATTTCTGCTGTTTTCGCTCTTGTTGGCGCGCTGCCGGTCACATCTGCGGCGGTGGCGTCTTCTGCGGACGGTACAACACGTCTGTACGCGTTGCTTATCTTTGTTCTGATCTACGCAGCGGTAGCGTTGTTCGCGTCGTTGAGCCCCTCGCGCCGTCGCGCGTGTGAGATTAGACAGCAAGTGTTGCAACAGCAACAGAACCAGTCGATGAATCAGCAGGTACCGCACCCGCAGGCACCCGATCAGCAGGGGCCTTCACAGCCTGCGCCGCAGCAGGCACAGTCTCAGCAGATTCAGGGCACGGTGAGCTACCCGATGCGCTACCAGCCGAAGCAGGCTCAGCCGGGTCATAGTGCTCAGCAGCCGGTGGCGGTGCCATCGCCTCTGGAGCCGATGCAGGTAGGTGGCGCCTCCGGTTCTTCAGCGCAGAGCCATTCAGCAGAAAGCCAGGTGCAACAGAGCACGCCCCTGAGCACCCTGGCGCAGCCTGAAGAGCGCCCGCAGCAGGAGGTTCCCCAGCAGGCGCCTGAGAGCAAGCCCTCCGATCGTTTCTCTTTGAGTACCAATCACAAGCTCATTCCCCCGCTAGAGGATGCGCAGCGCAGCCGCTACCCCATGGTGCTTTCTGTCAGTACATCAGAGGATGAAGTCTTTGCACTGCCGTCGATTAGCGGTGTACCGGAGCATCTGCTGGTGGGCGCGCAAGAGAATCATGTTCCGCTGAATCAGCGTCCGCGCTGGCAGCAGGTCGATATTCTAGAGAACTACCTCATGCGTGCGGTCATGAACCTGCAGACGCTGGAGCGTGCGCAGTTTTCTCCGCTACACAGTTTCAAAGAGACTGCCCAGGCTGACCGTACGGGGCTTGCCGCCGAGCTGGAAGAAACCATCCGGATGTCTCAGCTGAAGCTGAGCGGGGCGTTAGAGTTCTATACGTCCCTACCTCGTCTGGCGGATGCCCCGAGTTCTTACGCTTTTGCTCGTGATCATGCGCTCTCCCTGAGCGCCGCCGTCATTAGCCTGACGGAACAGTGCTTTGAGCGTACCTTCAGTTGGCGTCTGTTGGAGGATACCCTCCCGGACTCTTTGAACGACCGCCTCTACGCGGTGCGTTATCTGCGTGAGAGCGCGCAGAAGCTGGCGGCTTCTGTGGAGCTGAGCGATTTTGACCGCGCCATGCAACTTGCCGAGACCTGGAAGAAGACTGTTCGCAAGGACTCGAATCTCGATGAGGTCAAGGTCTGGAATGAGATGACGGAAGTTGCCTTTGACGTTCTACCCCACTTGCGAGAGCGGGCGTTGAAGGGCGTTCAGTCTACGTTGGAGTTTAGCGAGCTTTTCTACCGTTCCAGCGAGGACGGTACGCACCGCATGCTCCACCCAGAACAGCTGAGTGAGTTTGAGCTCAAGGGCGTACAGTCCACGCTCGAAGAGCACCTGGAAAAGGTGCGTCTTGAGCTTCAGGATGCGGAGTTCTGCGCCGCAGTTTTGAGTCTGCAGGCGCGCTCTATCATTGAGCTTATCCAGGAGCTTCTGCAGGTTGAGCAGGAAGGCGTTCTGGCGGAGGTTGTAACCGATTTGCGGGCACTTGCTCATTACTCGCCCCACCTTGCCAAGCAGCCTATCCATACGTTGATGTTCAGGCGCGAACAGTACGCCCCCGATCGGGAGGATCTGCCAACCATTGGCGAGCGCATCCGTTCTCTCTCAAGTGTCCCCGAGGTTCTGGCGTTCGTTCATTATGAGGGAACGGTGCTTCTACTGGGCGTCTCAGATCCGTATCAGGCGTTTTCCGGGGAGGGTTCCCCCGAGGGTCTGCTTTCGGAAGAGATGAAGTTATCCTCCATGCCGCTGTCTGTGTTGCGGACCCATTCGCGGCTTCTGCAGCAGGTGCTTCGCCTACAGAATCTGCGTTTAAAGCTGGCGTGGGTGAGTAGCTGTAGTGGCTACATGTCTTGGCCCCTGGTTGATCGTCATTTCGTTGGTCCCTCTGCCGCTGATGAGGATTTGAAGGAGCTGACTGAAAATATTGAGGCGCTCGCTGAGCTTCTGGACGCCCGTTCTAACTCCCAGATGTATAAGGGCCGTAGCGTGCCGACTACACCCTTTTTGTGGTCGCAGATGCGGGAACAGGCAGATTCCAGTTCTAGGTTGCTGAATTATGTGCAGTTCTTAGGCTGGATGTACGCCTTGTCTTCGCGGGTTCAGGTGGTGAACGGTGTGGTACAGAGTATCCACGATGTTAGTGCCGCGGAGGTAGTGGAGCATCTGATAAGTAATCTGGAGATTGCGCGGCGGCGCTAATTAACTGAATAGCCGGTGAGCCGGGATCTAGCGTGAGGCTAGCCCCCGGCTTTCCTGTATAAATCCTGGGAAGTCGGTAAACGGGTGGCAAATAGCGTCGCAATATTCTCGTATCTGTGCGTCTGTGTGACTAGGCCACCGCTACACTAATAATGTGACCGGCACTAAGGTGTGCGATGAACAAGCACGCCGTGAAGTGCAGGTCAGTTCGTACTTCACGATAACGGAGGAAAGACCATGACCGAGCACGCCTTTGCGCGTCAGATTCGTCCCGCACGCCCTCGCCTGCGCACTATCTTGGGTGCCACCGTGCTGGCGGCTGGTCTTTCTTGTGCCCCGGTGGTTCTGCCGGCTGGTTCTGCATTTTTGAGCACGTCGGCGTTGGCTGTTGCCCCGATGCAGATTACGGGCACCACCGTATACGATTCCACGAACTCTTTGGGTGATACCGCTACCCTAAAGTCTAAGATTTCGGCTCTGTCGAAGAAGCACAACGTGGATTTGCACGTGGTGGTTATCGATAAGTTTGAGAACCCGTCTACTTCTTCAAGCTGGACGAAGGCGCTTGCTACGAAGAACAATTGGGGTTCTGCCGATGTGGTGTTGGTGATTGCTACCGAGTCTCGCCAGGCGTATTTCTTGGCGGGTAGCGCCAAGACTCTTTCGAGCGACCAGCAGACGAAGGTGTATCAGAACTACATCAAGCCGAAGCTGCAGAATAGCGACTATATGGGTGCGGCACTGGCTGCGGTTGAGGGTATCGAGGCTCAGAAGGGAGGTAGCTCTTCTGGCCTGGTGACCGGCGTGCTCGGTGTGGGCGCGGCGGCAACCGTGGGTGCCGGTGGTTACGCGATGTACCGCCGCCGCAAGAAGAATAACGCGCAGCAGCAGCCTCAGCGTTCCTACGGCACGCCTCGCAACTACTCCCCCATTCCGGAGGTTCCATTGGAGGAGCTGCACACTCGTGCCGGTAGCGCCCTGCTCCAGGCTGATACGACGATGAGCCACGCGAAGCAGGAGCTTGAGTTCGCGCGCGCCCAGTACAACGATCAGCAGGTCACCGAGTTCGCTCAGGAGATTGCGCGTGCTGAGGATCTGATGAGTAGGTCCTTCCAGCGTCAGCAGCTTCTAACCGATAACATCCCGGATACTGACGCTGAGCAGCGTGCTTGGTTGACTGAGATTATTGATAACTCTCAGGAAGTCACCCGCATTGCTCAGGAGCAGGACGCTAAGCTGGCTCAGTTGCGCAACCTGGAGCAGGAGGCACCTGCGGCTATTGAGGCTCTGGCTCAGCGCCTACCGCAGCTGCGTGCCTCGGTGGAAGAGATTGCCGCTCAGTACCGCGCGCTGAAGGAACGTTACCTGCCCAGCGCCCTGGAGCCCATTTCCAAGACTCCTACCCTGTTGGAGTCGAATATGGTGCTGTGCGCTGCGGAGGTTGAGAAGGCTAAGGCGACCGTTGCTACGGCTCGTTCGGAGGCGGTTGCTCATCTGCGCACCGCCGAGGAAGCAGCCTCGCAGATTCAGGCGCTGGGTGCGGCCGTGAATACCCGTTCGCATGAGCTAGAGCAGGCTCAGCTGGGTCTGAGCACCGACCTGCTGAGCATTCAGCGTGACGTGGCTGAGGCGAAGAGCCTCGCGGCTTCTCAGCGTCGCGATGATTTGGGTGCGGTCGCCGCCGGTATGGAGGCGGTACTCAACCAGGTCACCCAGAGCGCTTCGACTCGCCCGAATGACCCACTAACTCTGGTGAACCAGTTACATCAGCTCTCCGCTGAGCTGGATAAGGCAATGACGAATATGCGTGCTACCCGCGAGCGTTCTCGTGCGGCATCGCAGAACCTGGATCGTACAATGCGTTCTGCCTACGCTGCTGTGAACGGTGCGCGTAGCTACATCAATAACCGCCGTGCTGCGGTGGGCCCGATGACTCTGACTGCTGTTTCTGAGGCGGAGCGTCACCTGGATCAGGCTCAGCGCTTGGCTTCTTCGGATCCGCTGAACGCTATGAAGGAAGCCAATATGGCCATCCAGAAGGCAACCGATGCACAGAACCGCGCTCAGAGCGAGGTCGGCAACTACTACAACAACCATGACCGCGGCGGTGGCTTCGGCGGTGACCTTGCGAAGGGTCTGCTGCTGGGCGCTCTGATGACCGCGATAAACTCCGGCACCAGTAGCTGGGGTAGCAACGGTGGCCACAGCAGTGACGGTAGTAGCAGCGGAAGCTGGGGCGGTGGCTTCAGTGGAGGCGGCGATTGGGGCAGCGGCGGCGGTGACGGCGGTAGCTTCTAACCGCCTCCATGCTAACGATCCTGCCGGTCGGTTTCTGCAGATTTTTTCTATACCCTGACTGGCGAGGGTACGTAGCTTACCTCACCGGTTTCTTCCCCAGCCGGAAAACACCTAAGGTAATTTACTAGAAGTTTAGGTAACAGAAATCAGGCGTGCATCATGTTCACAGCATGCACCCAGAAATCTGCCACATAATTAGCTATACGGGCACGGCTCACGAGGAGCGTAGTGCTCCCCCCGCAGCCCGTGAACAGAAAGTAGGAGATTATGGCTAAGCAGACCATCTTCGGCCGTATTGCACAGCTCGCTAAGGCAAACATCAACTCTCTGATTGATGCAGCTGAGGACCCGGAGAAGATGCTGGACCAGATGGTTCGTGACTACACCAACAACATCCGCGAGGCGGAGGCTGCAGTAGCACAGACCATCGGCAACCTGCGTCTGCTCGAGAAGGATCACGCAGAGGACGTCAAGGCCGCTCAGGAATGGGGCACCAAGGCTCTGGCAGCTTCTAACAAGGCTGATGAATTCCGCGCAGCTGGCGACGTTGCCAATGCTGACAAGTTCGACAACCTCGCTAAGATCGCTCTGAACAAGCAGTTGCTCGCTGAGAAGGCTGCACAGGCTGTTGAGCCCCAGCTGGCTTCCCAGACTCAGGTCGTCAACCAGCTCAAGGACGGCCTGGAGAAGATGCGCTCCAAGCTTGAAGAGGTCAAGTACAAGCGTGATGAGCTTACTGCACGTCAGAAGACTGCAGCAGCTCAGGCTCAGGTGAACGACGCTCTGAAGGCATTCGATGTCCTGGACCCGACCAGCGAGATGAGCCGCTTCGAAGAGAAGGTTCGCCGCGAAGAGGCACGCGTCATCGGTCAGCAGGAACTGGCAGCTTCCTCCCTGGACGCACAGTTCAACACCCTGGACCAGATGGAGCGCGAGACCGAGCTGGACGCTCGCCTGGCCGCTCTGAAGGCTAAGAACGCTCCAGCAGCTCCGGCTCCCCTGGCTGTGGAATCCCCCACCCAGACTCTCTAAGCCTGGTCTAGCGCATAGCTTCTTAGGCTAAACCTATAAAGATCCGCCCCGCTCCTGAACTCATCAGGAACGGGGCGGATCTTTATGCGTTAAGGGGTGCGAGCTTTAGTTCGCGTAGATGTACAGGTAGCCTGCCATAGCGTCACGGGTGACCGCAGCATTAGAGGTGGAACCGGTACCGATACCGTTGGAGGCAGCCCACGCCAGAGCCTGGGAGGCATAGCCGCCCTGGTCCTGTGCCGGGGAACCAGCTGCACGGTACATGAACTCAGCCATGGTGGACTCGGTGACGGCCTCCAGGGGGCGGAAGTCGCTACCGCTGATGCCCTGCTGGCTCAGCCAGAAAATCTCCTTGTATGCGGGGTGGTTGACCGGGACGTCGCTGAACGGCGAAACAGCCGGTACGTTCACTGCGGGGCGACCAGCCACGCGGTACAGGTAGGTTGCCAGCTGTGCACGGTTGACCGATGCGTTCGGGCGGAAGGTACCGTCCGCGAAGCCGATCATGATGCGGTGATCAGAGTGCCAGCTAATCTCGTTGTAGTTCGGGTTCGAATCGGACAGGTCGCTGTAGCCCAGTGCGGGGGTCTTACCCGCGAAGTCCAGGGAGGACGCTAGGATGTGCGGCAGATCGTAGTCGTGGTGGCTGAAGCCGTCAATCAGCTTCACACGGGCGTCGGAGAAGCCTGCGCCAAGGTATGCGTTGTAGCCGGACTCGACTGCGCCTCGTGCGCTCCAGGTGACGGGGTTGGTGTTACCGGAGGTGTCGTTCGCGCCAACCCACCAGTACATGGGCAGACCCTTGGTGGTTGCGTCAGCGTCGATGGAGCCGTCCGAGTCTCCACCTGCGACCATGATGGAGCCGCCACCGTTACGCCATGTGGTGTTGTGGTCGGTCAGCTCATAGGTGATGAACTCAGCGCCACCAGAATAGCCCATGGTCCACACCTGGGAAGCGTCCAGGTTGTTCTGGCTGATGAAGGACTTCGCGAAGGATCGGAAGAACTCACCGTTGGTGTTCATGTCTTCCCACCAGGTGATGCCGTCGCCGGATGCATTGGTGTCCGGGGAGATGACCGGCACGAAGACCATGTTGCGGGTGTTAG
This sequence comes from Rothia similimucilaginosa, assembly GCF_029850875.1. Taxonomy (GTDB): domain Bacteria; phylum Actinomycetota; class Actinomycetes; order Actinomycetales; family Micrococcaceae; genus Rothia. The sequence continues at coordinate 55,126 of NZ_JAOVAM010000009.1, forward strand.
CGATCTTGCCCATTGCCGCGAGCATGCCCTCGTCGGGGGTGTAGACCTTGGACTCGTTACGCTGCCAGTAGTCACCGTCGAAGTAGAAGACCACGCCAACAGGCTTGGAGTAGTCTAGGTTGTTCGCGTACACGTGGTACTGGGAAGTAGTACCTGCCGGGGAGGTGTAGCTCTGGTAGGTTGCAGAGCGCATGGTGCGGGCACGCTGAGTGCTCTGTTGCTTCTGTTCGGTCTTCTGCTCGACCTTAGGGGCGGCGGTTTCCGTACCCTTGGTGAGCGAATTGCTCAGAATCTGCGAGAAGTTGTAGTCGAAGTGACCCGAGCCGTTCAAAACGGTCGCGGAAACGTTGGTGTAGCCGGCGTTGCGGTAGGCGTTGTAGCCGCCCTTAACCGCGCCTCGTGCGCTCCAAGTCTGCGGGTAGGTCTCGCCGGTACCGTCATTCGCATTGGCGTACCAGTACATGGGCTGGGACTTCAGCGCATCCGAGGGGGTGCCCTCGTCCAGGCCGCCGCCAGCGACCATGATGGAGCCGCCGCTGTTACGCCAGGTCTGGGGTTTGGTGTTCAGTTCGTAGGTGATGAACTCAGCGCCGCCAGAGTAGCCCATGGTCCACACGTTGGAGGAGTCCACACCGTTAGCCGCGATGAAGGAGGATGCGAAGGCACGGAAGAACTCACCGTTACGATCCATGTCTTCCCACCAGGTCACGCCAGCATCGTAACGGTTGGTGTCCGGGGAGATGACGGGCACGAACAGCATGTTCTGTGCCGCTGCGGATGCAGCCATCTGAGCCAGCTCGCCGGAGGGGTCGTAGACCTTGGACTGATCGTTGCGCCAGTAGTCGCCGTCGAAGTAGAAGACCACGCCAACGGGCTTGGAGAAGTCCACGCCCTCAGCGTAGACGTGGTACTGCGAGGTGGTACCAGCCGGGGAAGTGTAGGACAGGAAAGTCTGGTTGGTGCGGGTTGCCGCCACACCGGATGCTTCCTGAGTAGCCTGTGCGCTCTGCGCGGGCTGAGCGGTGGGGGTTGTAGCATTCTGGGTAGCTGCGGGGGTCTGGGCAATCTGTGCCAGGGTGGGCTGAGCGGAAGGCTGAGCCGCCTGGGTAGCCTGAACAGCCTGTGCGGACTGGAAGGTAGCCGAGGGGGTCGCCTGCTGTGCTGCCTGAGTTGCCTGAGCAGTGTAGGTTTGCTGGATGGGCTGAACCGCGGTCGTTGCGGGAATCTGTTGAGTCTGCTTTGCCTGTTCTGCCTGCTGGCGGATCTGCACAGAAACCTGCGAGAGGGTGGGCTGCACAGTGGAGGTGAACAGGGGCTTGGGAGCGGTGGTTGCGGTAGCTGCGCCGGGAATGTCCTGAACAACGGGTGCGAATGCGGAAGCGGGTGCTACCAGGGTGCTACCGAGTACGGAGGGTACGGCGATAGCTGCCAGGGAGCCAGCCTTAACGGTACGGGGGCGAAGTGCCATGGGGTTGTCCTCATTGTTAATGTTTCTGGGGCGCAAAGGCCCGTAAGTGGTTGAGTGATAGATGGTCGATAGGTGAGACGTCCTATGGGCGGTCGGCCTGCGGATGTGACGCTACCCGGAACGCTTCCATCAACCAGCCCGTACGTGTTGCGGGGGTGTCTGATGTGATGGAGGGCGCGGGGCCAATCCGGAGAACTGCGCGGTGAACCGCGGTGACCATGTACTCAAAGCTACCAGGTCAAAAAGCCTTTTCCAGCGGTTTTTTGGGGCTATTTTTGGGTATCGAACAAAATTAGATCTTAACTAGAGTTTTTCTTCAACTTCTAGCCGAACTTAAGCCACCCTCAAGTAGAGGTTGAATGGGCTGTTTTTCCTTGATTTTCCGGGGTTTTTGAATGTTTCTTGAACAATTTTCAAAAACCCTATAATTAACTCGAATGTTTCACCTGTGACTACAATCACTTTCATAGTGAATTGTTGCACTCGAAGCCCATTTTTTGCCAAAAACCCCGGAATTCCGGGATAAAACGGGTGATTTCCAAGCCAGGAATATAGGCAACTTTCGCATATTCCACTTTGAGAATGCACTTTGAGGCAAAAATATCCCCTCACCACTCCCTCACTCAGGTATCCTTTTGGACCCCTTATCACGTTCTTGAGCCCCACCCCAGAACCCCCTTCAGAGCCCCTTTTTGAGGGACCCAAAAGCAGCACCTCAAGAAGGCATAACCGCTGGCCAATAACTGCCCAAAAGCAGCTCTGCCCCACCCTATGAGCACACCCGCCTAAGCCTCGATAGAGACACTGAGGAACACCTCGAAAGACACATCGGGAGACATTCAGAGGACCAGCCCAAGGTGCTTTCAAAGCAGTTCTCTAAGGAAGTTTCGAGAGGCTCGAAGATCCACGTTAAGCACCTCTGAAGGGTCAGCAGGCAAGTCCCCGCCAACTTCTCCGAAGCGCCCTCATAAAGGGCAGGTCAACCTCGACAAGGCTCAGAAGATCCCCTCCACGGATTACAGAAGGCATGAGATAAAGAGAGCCGCCCAACAGGCGACAGGCAGGCGGCAAAAGAAGATAGGCAGGCGAGAGCACAGGTTTTGGTGAATAAAAAAACTCCCGATAGCTAAAAGCTATCGGGAGTTATCCGTTGCGGGGACAGGATTTGAACCTGCGACCTCCGGGTTATGAGCCCGGCGAGCTACCGAACTGCTCCACCCCGCGGCGACTCATATAACTATACAGACCCAGAACCGGTCACGCAAGCCAAAATCATTATTTGTAACCAAGCACACAAAAACGGGGTGGAAGCCATTGCTTCCACCCCGTTCCATCAGAGACCGCTAGAGGTAGCCAGTAGGAGCCGTACCCAGTGCAGGCTCCGGTTCTAGGTCGAGGACGCTAGACCCAGAAACCCAAGCGCCTAGTGGGTGTACTCCCCCACTACCCCAGCACCTTGTACTTCACAGCACCTTAACGAGAAGCCAAAGCGCTGGCGCTGGGCTTCGCGCTTGCAGGGGCGCTTGCAGAAGCCGCAGCACTTGGAGTCGTAGAGGTACTGGGAGCTGCCGATGCAGAAGCCTTAGCGGAAGCTGTACTCTGCGCCTCCTCAGCCTCCAGAGCCTTATTCACGGCTGCTTCCAGACGCTTCTGAGCCTCACCATAGGCTGCCCAGTCACCCTTCTTCATTGCCGCATCAGCATCGGTCATCGCCTTCGAGGCATCCGTCAGAGCCTGCTTCAGCTCCGAAGACTGCGAAACAGACGAAGCCCCGGTCGAAGCGCCCGAAGAACCAGAAGCCGAGGGGCTAGCCGACGATGAACCGTCCAGCTTCACACCCGAAGAGCCATCAAACACCTGGTTCAGCGCCTCCTCCAGAGTCGGTGCGAAACCGACCTTGTCGCCGAAGCTTACCAATACACGCTGCAGACGCGGGTACTTAGCGTCACCGCTCGACTGCACATACACCGGCTGAACGTACAGCATGCCACCGCCCACCGGCAAAGTCAGCATATTGCCGTTAATAACCTCAGACGAACCGCGGCGCAGAAGGTTCAACTGGTTCGACACCTCAGCATCAGAGTTAAAAATGTTCTGAGCCTGACCCGGACCGGGAACCACCGAAGAACGTGGCAGCTCCAGCAGACGCAGCTTACCGTAATCGGGGCTACGCTCGCCGTCCTTACCGGTACCAGCATCACCATTAGCGGCAAGGAAGCCGTACATCACGTTACGAGAGTTCGAATCGCTCTGCTGAGGAATGAACGTAGTCGTCAACGAGAAGTGCGCACGAGAATCCCCAGGCATCTGCAGGGACAGGTAGTAGGGCGAAATCGGCTGGTTACGATCATTGGTCGGGTCGTTCGGAATCGACCAGACATCATCACCGGCGTAGAAGCTATTGGCGTTCGTCACGTGGTACTTGTTCAGCATGGTGCGCTGAATATTGAACATGTCAGTCGGGTAACGCACGTGGCTCATCAGCGAAGCGTTCATCTCACGGTAGCTCTTCACCGTGCCAGGGAAAACACCCTGCCACGCCTTCAGCACCGGGTCCTGCTCATCCCATGCATACAGGGTCACCGAACCGTCATACGCGTCCACGGTAGCCTTCACCGAGTTACGGATGTAGTTCACCGAGTTAGAACGCTGAGTACCCGCAGCAGTTGCTGCATCTTGGGAACTACCCTGCGCGTAGGGGAACTGATCGCTCGTGGTGTAAGCATCTACTATCCACTGCACGCGGTTATTCACAATCGCCGGATACGGCTTAGAATCGACGCTCAGGTACGGCGCCACCTTACGCACACGATCGAGCGGATTGCGTTCGTACAGAATCTGCGAACCCTCACGCACCGCATCCGAAAGCAGAATGTCAGAGGACTGGAACTTAATCGCGTAGGACAGGCGAGCCAGCAGCGAATCAACGCGCGGACCACCATAACCGGCGAAAGTGTACTTCGCATCGGAGGCGTTAGTTTCCTCAGCAGAGAGCGGACGGTCCAGCTCCAGGGTATCGCCCTTACCGCCCACAATCGAATACTCTGGTGAACTCATGCCAAAGTAAATACGAGGCTCGTAGTCCTCGCTCAGAGCACCGGTCGCCTTAATGCCGGACTGCAAGAACTTCGGGTTACCCGCAGAATCCACCTGGTTACCGTACGCGGCGATCACACCGTAACCGTGGGTGTACACCACGTGGCGGTTATACCAAGAATCGCCACTCGTCTGCGCCGGGTTCAGCTCACGAGCCGCCAACACCGTATCCTGCGTGGTGTTACCCACCGAATAGCGGTCCACCGCCAGCTGCGAATCAAAACGGTAGTACGGACGGAACTGCTGCATCTGAGCAAACGCCGAGGACACAACATTCGGATCCAACAGACGAATATTCGCAATGGTCGCGCTCGAAGAGCTCAACGCACCGGCACGGGTATCAATCGTCGCGTCATACGGGGTGGCCTCAATCTTATCCAGACCGTACGCGTAACGGGTCGCATCAATATTGCGCTGAATGAACTTCGCCTGAGCACCCTGCTCATTCGGAACCACCTGGAACCGCTGAACGATCCACGGGTATAGGCCGCCAGCAACCACAGCAACAATTACCAGCATCGCGGTGCTAATCAGTGGCAAACGCCAACGATTCATCGAAGCCGCCACCACAAACATGAGCGCCACCAGCAGAGCAGAAATCGCCAAAATAGCGTTCACCGGGATTGACGAGTTCACGTCCGTGTACATTGCACCAGCCCAGCGGCCCACCTGCTGCTGAGTCGACGAATAACGATCCAGCCAGAAACTCACCGCACGAGTCAGCAAGAACGCAGCCACCACAATCGCAGCGTGACGACGGAACGCCACGGTAGTGCTCATACCGCCCGGCTGCACCTTAATACCACCGTAGAAGTAGTGCATGAACAGGCCCGCGAGCGCCGATAGCACCACAGCGGAGGTCACCAGAGTCACCACCATGCGGAAGAACGGCAACGCAAACAGGAAGAACCCGTAATCCAGGCCGAACTCGGGGTCAGTCTTACCGAAGGACTGCTGGTTGAAGAACAGCGCGACGGTGCTCCACTGAGTCATCGTCGCCGAAGCAATGAACAGACCCAGCAGTAGCGGAACCGCAATCAGCAGAACCTTACGCGCCTTATCCACGCTCTCATGATAGCGGCGCATGCTCTCTTCAGCACGCTGCTGACCAAATACGTCACGCAGCATCTGCTCGGCAGCATCCGTGCCGCTGGTCGGTACGCTCTGATTCGGGTTCGGCGTCGCCTGCGGCTTCTTCTCGGGGTCCGGAGCCACATCAGCATGACGGACCGCGTAGGACATCGAAGTCCACAGCGGCACAGAAACCACCAGGGCAGCCACAACAAATACAGCTGCCTTCAACAAAATCTGGGTAGTGAACACGGTGCTATAACCCAGCTGGTCAAACCACAGCCAGTCCGTGTACACCTGGGACGCACCCACAAACGCAGCAATGAGCACCGCCACCACAGCAATCGTTGCCTTCAGGGGGCTACGGCGCTTGGGGGCAGGATTCGTCGGCTTGGGATGCGCGGTGTTATTGGTCGATTCAGACACAATTCCTCGCTCATCATATGTTCAGAGAAAATAACTGCCTTTAAGTATCTCAGAGGTACAGCAGAAGGGCAGAAACTCGTAGAAGCTCGGGGCGAAATATGACCGGGTTAAGAGATTTTGAGGCGCGAAATAATGAGGTGAGGACAGAGAAAAGGACGCAGAACAGCCCCGGTACCGTAAAGTACCGGGGCTGACTTCTACGTTATACGGGTTAGAACCTCTCGGAGAGAAACGTTACGTTAGGAGCCGCAACGGGGCAGGGAATCATCCGGTGTACCGGACTTAATCGCCTCCACCGTCTTCACCGCCTCATCCAGGGTCGACACCGGAATCACAGTCATCGTGCCGCTCACCTGACCGGCGTGATAGTAGTTGAACAGGTCGGGGTCCTGCGCCTGCATCTTCACAATCGAATCGCAGTTCTCCTTCGGCGCCAAGAAATAACGCGCACCGTAACGGCCCGTCGCCAGGATCTTATACTTAATGCCGCCAATTGCGCCAACCTTACCGTCAGCATCAATCGTGCCAGTACCCGAAATGTAGCTACGGTATGGGTCGCCTCCGGCGTCCTCATCGGCGAGCAGAGTACCCTCACTCAGTTTATCGACCGTACCCAGCGCGAGCATCAGACCCGCGCTCGGACCGCCCACACCGTCCAGGTTGTACTGCACGTGCGCCGGCAGGTCATAGCTCTGCTTCAAGCCAGCACCCAGAATCCAGCGGCTATTGTCACTGGAACGAACCGGGGTCAGCTTAAACGTCTGCTGCGTGCCGTCACGTTCCACGGTCACGTCAATCGGCGAACCGTTCGAGGCGTTTACCGCCTTCGGAACATCGGTGAGGGTCTCAATTTGATTCTCCCCCACCTTCACGATGCGGTCATCAGCCTTCAGCGCGCTCGCGGCCGGGGAACCCTCGACCGTGGAAAGCACCTGAACCTTCTCATTCACTGCCATCTTCAGCTCGCGCATCGCCGCGACCTTCGCCTGAGTCTGCGAATCAGCCATCTGCGCGCCGGTCGCCGCCGTTGCCTGTTCATGGCTCACGTGCGGGTACAGGGCATCGGTCGGCACCACGAGACTACGGTTACCGTCAAACGCCAACCAGCTGTAGAAAGCCTCCGCGCCGGACAGCTCTGTGTACGGGCCACCCGAAACCGACACCGTGGTCATGTTCATCTTGCCAAACGTCTTATAGCTGGGAGCGCCAGAAACCTCAATGACATCCTTCTCCTGGTACGTTCCGAGCACGTCAAAGAGCGGGCCGGGGCCCTCCTTCACATAGGAACTGGGCAGAATAAAAGCACCAGCCAGCAGGGCGCACGTTGCCACAGCGCTGACCGAACGCAGGTTCACACGGCGCGGGGCAAAACGCGAAAAACGCTTAGCCGCCTTCTCATCACTCTTCACACTCGCGGAGACGGCGTTCGATTGTTGCTCAGCATCAGGGGTGGACTTAGTCATGGTTTCTACAGTACCGGATAAACCTGCTTTTCAACACGCGGGCGGTCACCGTTACCCCGCTAAAAATAGAGTAACCAGGAGGCGGTCACGCTCTGACCCGCACCACGCTTTGTCAGCACCTGACCGTGACAACGGCACGAAAAAACTCCCAAACCCTGACCCCAAAGACAAGATTGTGAGCCCTTAGCTGATTAACCCGCCTCCACAGCAATGACACGGGAAATTCTCAGCAAAAATCGGTAGGCTGGACAGCGAGCGGGCCAGCTACGCCCACCCCCGGATTACGAAAGGCTTCTACATGTCTGAGAACCCCACCGGCGGCGCCTCCAACGAGCGCGACCCCCTCGAAGAATTCATTAAGAAGATGCAGGAGCAGGGCTTCGACCCCTCCGCGGGGGCAACCGGCCAGGGCGGCAAGGGCACCTCCTCCAACGCGCAGAACCCCTTCAGCGCACTCTTCGGCGAAGGCGGTCAGAACCCCTTCGGCATCAGCATCGACCCTGAAGACCTGAAGAACATGGGCATGGGTTTCGACCCCGCAATGATGCAGAGCATGTTTGCGCAGGTGCAGGCGATGTTCTCCGGCGCGGGCGCATCCGACAGCTCCAGCGGCGTGAACTGGGACAACGTGAAGAACCAGACACGTCAGATGCTCGTCTCCATGGGTAAAGACCCCTCCGTACCCGAAAATCTCAAGCGCGCAGTAGAAGACGCGGCGAACCTCGCCGACCTCTGGCTGGATGCGGTGACCACCATTGAGCGCCACAACCACCCGGTGCAGGCATGGTCCAAGGCGGAATGGGTTGAGCATTCCTTCGACTCCTGGCGCGAAATGGTCGAGCCGGTCGCAGCCGAAGTCACCCAGTCCATGGTCATGCCCGGCGCGTCCGAAGACGTACCCGAAGAAATCTCTCAGATCCTTAACAGCGGCTTCTTGAACAACATTGGTTCCGTGATTTTTGGTGCGCAGATGGCGCAGGCACTCGCACAGCTCGCCGGTGAAGTCTACTCCTCCACCGACGTGGGCTTCCCCCTCGCGCCCGGTTCCTCCGCGCTACTACCCAACGGCTACCAGCAGCTCGCCGACAGCATCGAGGTTCCCCCACAGGAGGTCCTACTCTACCTCGCAGTGCGTGAATCTGCGCTGATTCGCCTGCACAAGGCAAACCCCTGGCTGCGTGAAGACCTGGTTCAGCTCGTGGCGCGCTACGCCCGCGGCATTCGCGTGGACATGAACCGCATGCAGGACGCCGCATCCCAGGTGGATATGAGCAACCCCGACGCCGTACAGGAAGCATTCGAAGGCGGCCTGTTCAGCCCCCAGCGCACCGAAGATCAGGAACTAGCGGTGCAACGTCTGGAGAGTCTGCTCGCGCTCATCGAAGGTTGGGTATCCGTCGTAACCGAGGACGCGACCCGCAACCTGCCCAAGGCACCGCAACTGACCGAAATTATGGCGCGCCGCCGCATCGACGGCGGCCCCAGCGAGCAGGTCTTCGAGAACCTGGTCGGCCTGGAACTGCGCCCCCGCCTAGTGCGTGAGGCACAGCAGTTCTGGCGCTGGTACGAAAACGCCCACGGCATTGAGGCGCGCGACGGCCTCTGGGACACCCCGGAGACCCTGCCCACCCCCGCCGAGCTGGAAGACTTCACCGCATACGATGCGCGCATGAACGAAATCAGCCTGGACGACGTAGACTTCGACTCGGAGCTACAGAAGCTACTGGACGGTGGCTTCGGCGACGCGCCCGAAGAAAAGTAACGCTGAGCGCAGTAACATCGCGGGAAACATCGGGATTTTGAGCCGCAAAAAGTAGAGCGGCACAAGTAGCGCGGCGAAAAGTAATTAGCTGACACCTTGAGCGGGGGTGGCTTGTGAATGTACAAGCCACCCCCGCTCAAGTGTTCGGTTGGTTTTTGCTTCGTTGATTTTCGGGAAGCGCTTTAGTCGGCGGTGTTTTCACCCTGCCCATCCCCAACGTGTTCGCCCTCAGCACGCGAGCGCCCCAGCGCGTAGCCCTCCAGGTAGGCTTGTGCCCGCAGCAGCTGCGGGTAGCGCGCCTCCAGAGTACGGAACGCCTCCGAATGATTCGGCTGCAGCAGGTGGCAGAGCTCGTGGTGAATCACCGAATCCAGCGCATACTCGGGTACGCCCTGCAGCTCCGAGGAGATGCGGATCTGCGTGTTCGCGTAGGTTGCCGAACCCCAGCGCTGACGCTGATTGCTTACCCAGCGAATCGACAGTCTCTCCAGCCTGCCCGAGGCAACCAGCTCCGGCAGATGCTTCTGCGCCAGATGCAGGGCACGGGAGCGCAGGTACTCGTCTGTGACCGTCAACTGTGTGGCACGCTCACGGCGGGCGGCACGACGCTGAATGCGCGGCAGCAGGCGGGCGATATGCTCGTCAATCTCTTCGCTCGTGCTGGCGGCGGGAATGAGCAGACGGTAGGCGGGGTTGCCGTGCTCATCCACGCCGTCGCGCTGCATACTGATGGTGCGGGTGCGGCGCGCCGAGCGGACCAGCTCAATCTGCGGGCGGTCCTCGGTGGCGGGCAGAATTTCACGCTTAAAACGCTGAGCCATATTCTCCTCTTCCCTTCGACGAACGGCGAGCCGGTGCCGAGCGAACCTGGCTATACGACGAGCCGGCGCTTTCAGCCCTGCGGCGGCGCTTCGCCGGATCAATATCGTCCAGGAAACGCGAACGCTTCCGCTGACCGCGACCACCCACGGTGCGAGTCATCGTCCAGGTCAGCCACAGATACTTGCGAGCACGCGTAATGCCCACATACAGCAGGCGGCGCTCCTCATCCACCTCATCCGGGGTGGTTGCAAAAGTGATCGGCATGAGGCCCTCGTTCAGGCCACATAGGAACACGGCATCCCATTCCAGGCCCTTAGCCGCGTGCAGAGAGGCGAGGGTTACGCCATTGACCTGCGGTGCATCATTGAATTCGCTGCGATGGTTCAGAGTCGCCACAACCTCGTGCATGGTCAAAGGTAGCGGCTCGGGCACACCCGGGCGCGGGTTTGCGCGATGCTCTTGAAGCTGCTCTTGGCGGTTCTGCGCCATCATGTCCACCATGTGCACGAGTGCGGCGAGGGATTCCCACTTCTGGCGGGTGGCGCCTCCCGAAAGGGGGGCTTCCTCCTTATAGCCGATGCCGCCGAGCACATCGCGGGTGTAACGGGTGACGTCCTCGGTACCGTCGGTGGACTTGGCCGAACCACGCAGGGCAAGCATCGCCTGCTTGACCTCGGGGCGCTCAAAGAAACGCTCCGCGCCGCGCAGCTGGTACGGAATGTGGGCGGTAGCCAGCGCAGATTCAATCGCCGCCGACTGCGCGTTCGTGCGGAACAGCACCGCAATCTCTGAAGGCGGCACACCGTCCTTCTCAATCAGGTCGCGGATATCCTCGGCGATGCCGGCGGCCTCCTGCTCATCGTCCGCGTAGCCGAACCATTCCACGTCCACGCCGGGGCCGCGCTGAGACATCAGCTCCAGCGGCGGCGCCCACGAATGCGGGCTCGAATCCGGATGCGGTCGACGCGCCGCCAACAGACGGTTCGCCAACTCCACCACCTGCGAATGGGAACGGTAGTCGCGGGTCAGCTTCACCGTATGCGCGCCGCGGTACCGGCGCGCAAAATTCAACAGGTAACGGCTGGTCGCGCCGGTAAAAGAGTAAATCGTCTGGGAGGCATCACCCACCACGCAAATATCCTCGCGGCCGCCCAGCCACACATCCAGCAGACGTTGCTGCAGCGGGGACACGTCCTGGTACTCGTCCACCACAAAATGGCGGTACTGGTTACGGACGGTCGCAGCAAGCTTCTCGTCCTCCTCCAGCATGGCGATGGTCAGCAACAGTACGTCCTCAAAGTCGATGAGGTTACGCTCATCCTTCAAATCCTCATACGCCTGGAAAATACGCTGCATATTCTGCGGGGTAATCGCCGAGGGCAGCTGCTTCTCACTCAGACGCTGCATGATGGTGTCCGGGGTCAGCAGCTGAACCTTCGCCCACTCAATTAGCGATGCCAAATCACGCAGCAGGGAACGGTCAGTGCTGATGCGCAGACGGTTCGCCGCCTCCGTAATGAGCGTTGCCTTATTCTGCACGATAGATGGGAAGGTACCGCCCACCACCTGCGGCCAGAAGTACACCAGCTGACGCAGTGCCGCCGAGTGGAAAGTACGTGCCTGCACTCCGTGCGCACCCAGCTGGTGCAGGCGGGTACGCATCTCCTCCGCAGCACGCAGGGTAAAGGTCAGGGCGAGTACGCGCGGGCCCTGGTAGCGACCAATCGCAATACCGTAGGCTATGCGGTGCGTAATCGCGCGGGTCTTACCGGTACCGGCACCGGCGAGCACGCGCATGGGGCCGTCCAGCTCGGTGGCGACCGCACGCTGATCCGGGTCGAGCCCGGCAAGAATGTCGTCTGCGGAGATCATATGCTGAGGCTGCTGAGGTGTGGCGGTCATAATGCTCCATCAGTAAGGCGGGCGGTACGGACAGGCGGTATACGCTCTCGCGGGGCATACGGGTGCGCGAGGCGGTGATAGCCGGTCTTCCATTGTATTCTCCCAGCCTGTGTTCTCCAGACCCACCGCGGCTTCTTAACTGTTGCTTTCGTTCAGGGCGTGAGGAATCAGGGTGTGAGGAACCCGCCTTGGACCCGCACGGTTAGAAGCTCAACGAAATGCGCAGGAATACGCAGATAAGCACGTTTAGGCTTGTCCACAAGTATCTTCACCGCTTGACATAAATATCCCAAAAACTACTAAACGGTACATATTGGTTTGGTAACCTTAACCCGTGACTTTATCTCCCCTTCAGCTAGCAGCCATTGTCTCCGCCGGAGTGCCCGGGATTTACCCTGTCGGCGCCGAACCAGTCCGCGAAGACAGCGACGACTTCGACTCGGCAATCATCGCCGACTCCACCGGTCGCCGCTGGCGAGTGCGCGCTCCACGCCGCCCCGACGCCAGCATGCGTCTTGAAGCTGAACACCTCATCCTGCAGTCGTTCAGCCCCGGCCTTCGCGCCCGACTGCCCTTCGCCGTACCCACCGTCGCCAGCACCGTACCCTACGCGAGTGGCAACGTATTCGTGTACACGCACATCCCCGGCACCATCTACGACGTGGACCAGCTCGCCGAGCTGAGCCGGCGCGAAGTTGCAGCGAACCGCCCTTCCCTGGCATCCATCATCGCCAAAGACATCGCGACCCTGCACGTGATGCCCGAAGACATTATTTACGAAGCCGACCTGCCCTCCTACTCTTCGGAGCAGATCCGTCGGCGTAAGAACGCCGAGCTCGAGCGTGCGGCCGCAACCGGCAAGGTTCCCGCCGATCTGCTCGCACACTGGCGTACCGTGCTCTCCCCCGGACCCCTGTGGCAGTTCCGCCCGCGCGTGGTCCACGGTGACATGGGCGCCGAGAACCTCGTACTGCACGTCACGCCCTCGACGGCACGCATCGTAGAAGTCACCGGCTGGTCCGATGTGCACGTGGGCGACCCCGCGCAGGACTTCGCCTGGCTGTACTCCTGCCAGGACATCGACTTCACCGACGAGTTAATCGAGGTGTACCGCCAGCAGATGCCTCAGCTACCCGACGCCTACCTGGCGCAGCGCGCGAACTTCTACGCGGAGTTTGCAATCGCCCAGTGGCTCACCCATACCGTAGAGATCGGCGACCGCGACGGCGCAACCCACGCAGTGTCCATGCTCCTGGACATTCAGGACGACCTGCGAGCTTCCGGCGAACTGCTCGGTCAGGAGGAGGTCGGCCCGCTGGTCGGTCCCACCGAGTAGCTGTTAGATTGCTGCCCGCTAGGTTATTGCCCGCCAGGGTGCCACCTACCGCATAGGTTTTCGTTTCAGCCCCGCAGTACTGCACTGCGGGGCTGAAGTGTATCTATCGGGTTTATATCCTCTGACCTGTGCCTAGTGAAATCAGTTGTCCTGGGTATCTGTCAAACCGGCAGAATCATGTCTATAAGGGCTAGCGGAGGGGCTTTAGCGGGCTTTTTATCAATATTTTTTATGTGTTTCCCATCACCTTTTGACTGCCAGTTTTGCATTTTTGTACAGGAATGGCTCAGATTAAGGCTGAGACTTAAAGGTGCGGTAAAGATGCTATTCACAATATTTCCTGAGCGCAAATGCACTATAAATCCACATAAACCAACTTTTGATTTCAAGAGTCCACAGAGCCTCAATTTGACCTTGAGCTACGCTCAAAATAGTGCATTTTGGGGCAAAAACTTTCCCTATAGATTTTTTCAAAAACTCCTGGAATACTTTTGCTGTGCCGCAAGAAAACCTGCGGACACATTCCCCATAGCGCACTGACCAGTGCTGATATCGTGGCAGCGATAAAAAGGGGAGACAGATTGGACGGGGCCCTGACCAGTCATGTCAGACCCGAGCCGGATTCATGCACCGCGCAACCAATCACCGATGGCAGAAAACTATAGAGCTACTTTCAAGGTTGTGTTTGAGAGTATAGACGCACGCAAACCCCACGGGGCGTCGGCGGCGCGAGTGAGGTCGCGAGAGCGGCAGTCGTTCGGCGCGATTCTTTCCCGGACAAGGGCACGAAGGAGCTCTATAGTTCTTCAGCGGCTGAGGACGCCTCCTCACCCTAATGCAGTGGGGTGAAGAGGCGTCCTCTGGCATTACCCCGTAAAAGTCCGCACAGAAAAGCAGCTCACGAGGCGCAAAGCCTACAGGAGCTGCTTTTTCTATATTCGGTGACAGCTTGTGCTCGCACTGCGCAGACTGGCACGGCGCATACTAGCGGGGCACGCTAGTACGCGAGCGCCGCCTACCTGACGCTGTTTAGACCTGCTACCTAGCCCTTGCGCGCCTCACGAATCACCTTCGCCAGCTGTGCCTCCGTGGGTAGGCCGCCATGGATCTGGTGATCCCACACCTCCGCAACGCCCTTGCCGCCCAGGTACACGAACACGGTGCTGATACGCTCCGGGTCCACGCCCATAATGCGGGAGAACGCGATACGGTACAGACCCAGCTGGAAGCGTCGAGACTGCATGGTCGCCATCTTTGGGCGGGAACCGCTCTTCCAGTCCACCAGGACCCAGCGTTCACCGTCCTCGTCCTCGGTACGGAACACCGCGTCAATACGGCCGCGCAGGCTTACGCCCTCAATATGGGTTTCGACCGGGTACTCGACCGCCCAGATGCGGTCCTTCCACTCGTCGCTGCCCCACTCGCTATCGGCGAAGCGCTCCCAGAGGCGCTGAACGGAGGCCTCCAATTCGCTCTCGGACTCCTCGTAGGCATCTTCGAAGGTGAACTCGTCCTGTTCCTGCAGGTCTGCAAAATCAGAGGAGTCTGCAGGCTCAGCGGGCGCGGTGGAGGCGGCAGCGGAACCAGGCAGGTCAACGCCCACCGTGTCCTCCGCATCGGGTGCTTCCAGCGGGTCAGCGCTCGGCACTACCCCGAAGTGCTCCTCAATCAGCGCGTGTACCGCCGTACCAATCGTTGCCGCACGCGAGGGACGCTGAGGCACCGGGCGCATCAGCTGATGCACCGTGCCCTGCGGGTCCTCGCTCAGGCGGATGAACGTGGAGGCGGACAGGTGCCCCGGCAGCTGATCGCTGAGCACCGGGTCTCTCTGACCCTTCATGAGCAGAAGCAGGTCGGCTTCGCGTTCCCAGTCCACCACCTGCTGGCGTAGGGATTCTGGAATGGCGGACTCACCATGCGCTGTGGATGCGGCGGGTACAGGGCTGCTTGCGCTCTCCCCTGCCGCCCCAAACTCGGTACCCTCATACGGAGTACCCTCGTCACCCGCGCCGACGGCGAGCTCCACCGCCAGGGCGGCACGCTCCACCGCCTCGCGACGGCTCGAGGAGTTAATTGCAATCTCACGCTCCAGGTGCTCATGCTGACCGCGGCGAAGCACCTCCTTCGTGCCCTGCGTGAGAGCGTCATCAGAAGCCCAACGCCAAATCACGGGGCGCTCCAGCGGGTCAAAAGGCCACATGGCGGTCAGCACCGCACCCAGGTTCGGGTTCCTGTCTTCGTAGTTCTTCTGGGCGAATTGGCCGCGCACCTCAATCGGCAGCGCCGCCACCACCGTGGGCGAAAAACCGGGCTGAGGCGGTTGCGCCTCACTCCATTTCTCCCGCTCGGTGGCTTCGATGATCCATTCGGGCACCGGCAGGTTCAGTCGGGTGCAGTTCTCCGCTACCGTGCGTGCTCGTACGGAAGGAGCCGCCAGCTGCCAATCCTGCGCGAGGGCGGGAGCCATGACCTCAACCAGCGCCCATGCGTAGCATTGCACCTGCTCGGCGTAGGTTGCCCGAGCGTTCGCGCGTGCCTCCACCTGCTCGGGGGTGAGCTCATCAGCGTCTACGGGGTAGAGGTCCAGACCCTCCAGCAAGGCCGCCTCATCAGGGGTGGGCGGCAGATTCGAGGGGTCCACGACCGTACCGTGCACCAGGGTCACCGGCTCGGTCAGGCGGTACTTCGACTCAGCCAGCTGATCAACCCAGCGGCGCACATGGTTCAGGTGCACCTTTTTGCGCTTATCAGCGGGGTTCGGAATCGTATACGACAGGCCCATACCCACCAGTTGGGGCGCCGCCCAGGGGGTATCCATCGTCTCCTCGAAGCGCACAGAGGGCGCATCTACCGTGGGCGTGCCCATGCTGAAGAGCGACTTGAAAAGCATCTCCATCAGCTCCTCCCAGAAGGGCTGCACCGGCTGAGGTTGCGTAGCGGAGCTCTTCCAGCGGTAGGCGCTCATCGCCAGCAGGTTACGGGCACGGGTCATCGCCACGTACATGAGGCGGCGGTCCTCCATGCCGGCGTGCTCGGCGGCATCTTCCTTATGCTCGTCCAGGTAGTCTTCTAGGTTCTTCGCCTTCTCGAAGGCGGTAATCTCCTCCGCACTCTCAAGGATTGACGGGAGGTACTCGCGGTCGCCACGCAGCGGCCAGGGCAGAGCCGCATTAGCCGACATCTGCCACAGGTTCGGGGTCTGCCCGCCGGTCGCAGTACCGCACAGACCAGGCAGAAGCACATGATCCCATTCCAGGCCCTTCGCGGCGTGCATGGTCATCAGCTGCACCGCGTTCGGGTCAGGTTCCACCGTGCCCAACGCCAAGCCCTTCTCCTCATCATCGGCACGCTCAAGCCAGGCGAGGAAGCCCATCACGTAGCTCACACCGCCCGAAGACAGCAGGAAGCGGCGCGCACCCGGATCGTCCTCCTCCGCGCTCACACCGTCAGAACCGGCGTAAATCATCGCGTTAATACGCGGTGCCGACATACCGTAGGCGGCAGCAACCTCGTGGAAAGCGTCCAAGTTCGCGCGCGAACCCAGCGGGTCGGTACCCGGGCGAACCGCCAACTCAATATCGAGAAGCATAGTCCGCTCAATCTCGTACAGCAGCGTGCCCAAATCCTCACTCAAACCGGCACGCAACACGCGCATCTGCTCAGCAAAAGCACGCAGACGTTCCAGCGCCGCCGGGGAGAAACGGCGGCCACGGTACTGCTCACCGTAGAGGGGTTCACCGTCCACACTGTCCTGCGGCAGGTTCTCCACCGCCTCGATGAGGGAGGCGTAACCGGAGGAATCCTCCACCGCGCCCTTGAGGGTTTCGTCCAGACGTTCCTGGGCGGCACGCAGGTGCTCCGCCTGCAGGTTGATAGCAGCTGCGTCGTCGGCGTCTTCAGCCTCGGCGAGCATACGCAACGCCATCTGCTCACGCAGGGCACGCTCACGCTCACGCACCAGAGACTGCGCCCAATCGCCCAGCGCCAACATATCCGCCGCACCCAAACGCCAACGCGCACCCGTCAGCAGGCGCGCCAGGGCATCCGAACGGTTCGGATCAGCCAGCACACGCAACGCCGACACCAAATCCACGACCTCCGGCTGGGAGAGCAAGCCGCCCAAACCCACCTGCTGCACCGGAATACCCAGGCGCTCACACTCCACACGAATCGGTTCCAGCTGACCGTGCACACGCGCCAACACCGCAATCTCGGGCATCTTCAGACACGGACGCACTGAACCATCACCGGAACGATGCGCCGCGTAGGCACGCTCATACTCGCGCACCGCCTGCGCACGCATCGCCGCAATACGCTCGGCGATAGCCACAGCCTCCTCGCGGTCAGAGTCATGGTACGTCAAATCAACACGCCCCACCATGCCCGCGGCAGCCTGCTCAAAAGCGGGCGAACCAGGCTCCCCCATCAGGGCGCAGCGCGGGTGCAGGTCAGGAACCTGAGCGGCGGTAATATCGCCGTCGGCGGCACGCACCCACTCGGGAACCTCCTTCAGCTTCTCCGCCACGTGGTTTGCTGCGTTCAGCACCGAAATGTCGTTACGCCACGCAATGGATAGGAACAGCGGTTGCACATGCTCAGTCGGGAAATGACGGTAGAAGCTGAACATCTGACCGTCCGAAGCACCACGGAAACCGTAAATCGACTGCTTTGGGTCGCCCACAGCCATCACCGGATGCGCCGGAATACCCGCCGCCTCATCGGCACCGTAAATCGAGGAGAATAAGCTCATCTGCGCGTGCGAAGTGTCCTGGAACTCGTCCAGCAGAACCACCTTGAAGCGGGCACGCTCACCCTCACGAATCGCCGGGTCAGACTCCGCAATGCGGGCGGCAAAACGCATCAGGTCACCGAAATCCAGCACCTGCATGCGCGACTTCACGCGGGCGTAGCTGACCGCCATACGCGCGTACACTCGGCGGTTACGCAGCAGACGCTGAACCTTCAGAATGTCCTTCTCAGTCTTTGTCTCACGGCGAGGCTCGGGCACCGCCGCGTACGCCGCTAACTGCTCGGTGCAGAAATCAATGACCTTTTGCGGCTCCACCAGGTGCTCCGCGCACTCGTCAGAGAGTTGCAGCATCTGGTTAATCATGGTCGCCGCAGACACCGGCACGCCGTCCTTATCGAGGGGAAGCTCCCCCTCCCAGTACTGCACAATCTGCGCGGCAAGCTGCCACTTCTGCGCATCGCCAAGCATCTGTGCGTCCTGCTCCACGCCCAGGCGCAGACCGTACTCCTTGACCAGGTTATTCGCGTAGGAGTGGTAAGTGAGCACGGTCGGGTCAGCGACGCCCTCGCGCAGCTCCTCATCGGTCGGGGCGACGCGACGGCTACGGCGCAGCGTATTCAGGCCGGCACGCATACGGCTGCGCAGCTCGGTTGCCGCCTTGCGGGTGAAGGTCACGCCGAGAACCTCTTCAGGGCGTACAAAACCGTTATCGACCAGCCAAATCACGCGGTCAACCATGGTCGCAGTCTTACCCGAACCGGCACCGGCAATGACGAGGGTCGGGGCGGGGCCCGCCTCAATCATGCGTACCTGCTCGGGGGTCGGTTTCTTACCGTCAGCGCCGTTGAGCATCTCGGCAATGTCAAGGGCACTGCGGTAGTCGGTAGGCTTCAGCGCGGGGTCATTCGTGGCGGCTTCTGCCGAGAAGAGCACGCCGTTGGGCAGCTGCCAGCTATTGTGCTCACACCACTGGGCGGGGGTGAGCATGTCGGTGCCAGAACCGGGGTGAGCGCCGAGGTTAGTAGCACTGTGCATATCAGCGCCGTATGCGCCAGAGTCAGTCATGATTCCTCTTCCTCATGGATCATTCTCATGGGAGGTTCAGTGTGAGTGATATCGAAAGTAAACGGGGGTACGCGGCTACTAGGGTTGCGTCACCTGACGGCCGCGCGTACAAATCGGGCAAATCTCCGGCAGACGGCACCCGTAGCCACCCTCACGGTGACGAGCCTGTACCTGCGAGCCAGCAATCAGCTCCGCGGCGTGTTGCACCAGCTCAGCCGCCCACGAATCGTGCTCCGTCAGGGCGGGCTGAACCTGCAGGCGAGTCTTGCTCTCATCGTTCACGCCCGAGGCGCCCAGCTGCACGAGCGCCGCGCCTCCGGAACGACCCGTATAGCCGGTGTACTCCAGCTCCTGGGGGCGGGCATCCGGTAGCGGTTCGCCCGCCTCCAAGGCGGCAACTTCGGCACGGTAACGCTCCTCCAGCTGTTCACCCGCACCAGCCTCCACCGCAATCTGGTAGGCGGCAAGCTGCGGATGCGTCTCCATCTCCGACCCACTCGGCTTAGACTTGCCGGTTTTCAGGTCGACAATGGCGTAGCGGCGGGTGTCGTCCTCCGCCGAGGCGGTACCCTCGAGGCGGTCCACACGACCGGTGAGCAGCGCGTCCAGCTCGCCGACTTCACCGGCGGGGTCGAAGGGCACGGGCACACGCACCGCGAAGGAGCCTTCAACGCCGAGGTTCTGCCAGCCGGCGTCGCCCATGTGCTGACGGTAGTAGTAGCTCAGGCGCAGAATCATGCGCTTGGCGCGCTCGTAGAGGGCGTAGGATTCCCAGGGCACGCGCTCGCGGTACTCTTCGTCGGTTTCGTCGTCCTTTCGGGCGGGAACGCCGAGGGAGCTAATGCGCTCATCGAGGGAGGTTTGGAGCTCTTCGAGGGTGCCGGTCGGGTACTTCTCGGCGATGGCGTGAATAAGCGTGCCGAGGGAACGGGACAGGTCGGTCTGGGCTTCCGCGCGGGCGGCAGAAACCAGCCAATCCAGCGGGGAGCTGTGAATGGTTTCCAGGCGCGAGGGCGAGAGCATAATGGTGCGGCGGCCGGGGTTTTCGGCAGGCTCTTCGGCATGGTTTTCGGCCAGCTCAGCGTGGTCTGCCGGGCTATGCGCAAAGAGTAGTTCCGTGCTAGAAAGCGGCAGCAGACCCCACCACTCGTCGGGTGAGGCGCCGGGGGCCTGCGCATTCGCCAGGCGCGCCAGAATGCGGGAGGCGGCATCAAGTCGGTACGCGGAAGCCTCCGGGGTGAGTGCGTCTTCAGCCGGTGCGTTTCCGGCCTGTGTGCCGTCCTGAGCGTCTTCGGCACGCATCGCGTTCAGCGACTCCTCAACGAGGGTGCGGCGAAGCTCCGCCACGAGGGAACGCAGGGTGGCGGGGCGGCGTACGCGGGTGATGGGCACATCCGTGGAGTCGCCGACCGCGTCGGCGGGTAGGACGAAGTCGAAGAACTCGCCGGGTGCTTCATCGTCGTTGCGTACGGCGGTGAGTACGAGGCGGGTGCTGGCTCGGGTGGCTGCGACGGCGAACATGCGCAGCTCGTCGTGGCGGGTGTCGCGCACGCGTTCGGGGTAGCTGCGGATGCGGGCAGGCGGCGCAGGCTCCTCCTCCCCCGCCTGCTGTTCTGTCTGCTGGGCACGCTGGCGGAGGCGCGCATCGCATAGGTCCACAAGGTCGCCGGTGCTCAGCAGGGAGCCGCGCACGGTGGTGTTGGGCCAGGTGCCTTCCTGCAGACCGCATACATATACGGTGCGCCAGGACTGACCTGCGGCGAGCGCGGGGGTAAGAATCTCGACTGCGTCTTGGCGTACGCCGCGGGCGGCGAGGGTGTCCATGGGTAGGTCCTGCGCGTCGATGAAGTCGAGGAACTGCTCGGCACCGGCGCCGCGCATCTGCTCGTCGAAGCGGTCGGCGGCTTCGAAGAGACCGATCATGGCATCGAGGTTGCGGTGGGCTGCGTCGGCGTCGGGGCCTGCGCCGCGCGACTGGGTAACCCAGGTCTTTTCGAGGCCGCTGGCTTCCCAGAGCGCCCAGAGCACTTCGGTGCTGGTGGATTCGGGGCGCGCGAGTGCTTTACGTCCGGCGGAGAGCACGGCTGCGATGCGGTGCACGGCGCGTCCTACGCCCTCTTCGGGGAGGGTTTCGGGGTGTAGCAGTGCGCCGAGGAGCAGGTCGTCGCTGGGGCGGTGGCCACCGCTTTGCAGTTCGATGGAACGTAGCTGCTGGCGGAGTCGTCGCACGTCCATGCTGGATGCGCCACCGAGTCGGGAGGTGAGCAGGGTGATAGCGCTCTGCGCGCCGCCGAGGGGGTTGGCGCGGCTTTCTTCGGCGATGACGTCATCGAGGCTTCGGCGCATGAGCTCTTCAGCTTCGGTTGCGCTGAGGGCTTCGTAGCCGCCGCGCTCCCCCGCCTCTGTAGCTTCTGCAGCGGGCATGTGCACGGCGGGGTTCAGTGCCTTCTCGCCGCGCTTGCGGGCGTAGACGAGCAGACTGAGCGCATCGAGGAAGGGGCGTACGGCGGGCTCGTCGCGCACCGGCACGAGCGCCGCGGAGGTACGCGAGGGAATACCGTTCGAGGAGAGCACACGGCGGATGCGCGCCACATCCGCGCTACTGCGCACGATGATGGCGGACTCGCGGTAGGGGTGGTTGCCGTAGATGCGTTCTTCAAGCAGCATTTGGACGATAAGGTTCGCCTCGTCCTGCGAGCTGGCGAGCGCATATTTATACACGCCGGCGGGTGCGGTGCGGTAGTGCGCAGGGTCGAGGATTTTGCCGTCGGCGCCCAGGTGCAGCAGGGGTTCGTCGGCGGCGCCCCAGGTGAGGGCTTCGTCGGCGGGGGTGGTGTTGATGCGTCCGAAGGTTGCGGGCGCGCCGTTCTTTGACCCCTCCTGCGCGCTATTCTTTCCCCCCTCTTGCTCGGGGGTGAGCGGCACGAATCGGGTGTAGCGCGGCAGGCGGCGGCGAATGTCCGCCACGAGCGGCATCATGAGTGCGGGCAGGCGATACGAGGTGGTGAGCGTGCGGGTGCGTATGCTCGGGAAGCTTGCCTGCAGGGTGGTAACGAGGTCGGGGCGGGCGCCACGGAAGCCCTGGACGACGGCTTCGTCGCTGTAGGTCATGACAACCTGGGGTCCTTCAGCGAAGAGGTCGGGGTGGGTTTCGGTCAGGTGCGCGGCGTCTGCGGGGGCGATTTCTGCGGCGATGAGGCGCAGCAGCCGGTAGATGGAGGGGCTGAGTTCCTGCACGTCGTCGATGAGGATTAGGTCGTAGCGGCGGCGTTCTTCGGCGAGGAATTCGGGGGCGCGCAGCAGCAGTCGGCAGGCATCGTTGATGAGTACTGCCGGGTCGTAGGCGTTTTTGGCGCGGAGGGCTCGCACGGCACGGTATTCGGTGTGCAGTTGGGCGAGGGCGTGCCAGGCGGGCTGGTTGTGTTCGGTGGCGAGCCGGTGTACGTCCTCGGCGGTGAGGTCGTATTCTGCCATGCGGTCGAAGAAGTCGCGGATTTCGTGGCGGAATCCGCGGGTTGCGAGGGCGTCGCGGAGTACGTCGGGCCAGGCGGGTCCGGGTGCGATGCCTTCGGCGTGGTTGGCGAGTAGTTCGCCGATGATGACGTCTTGTTCGGGGCCGGAGAGGAGTTTGAGGTTGCCTTCTACGCCGCTGAGTAGACCCCGGGTTTGGGCTCGTTTGAGCAGGTCGAAGGCGTATGCTGCCCAGGCGCGGGTGGGTGCTACGGAGAGACTACGGTCGCTGGATGCGGCGATGACGTCTCGCATGCGGGTCGCGGCGGTGCGGGTGGGTGCGAGGATGAGCAGCCGAGCGGGGTCGTTCCCGTCGGCAAGGTAGCGCAGGGCGCGTTCGGTGAGGTGGTGGGTTTTACCAGTTCCGGGGATACCGGTGAGAAGTTGGGTTGTCATGGTTTCAGTCTATCGGCTGTAGCACGCTTGTACCTTGTCGTCGGTCATCGGGGTCGTCGGCTGCTTATATGCCGCCCCGGTGACTTATATATGTCGCTCCCGGGGCTTAATATGCTGCCCTGCCGGGGGGCTTATCCACAGCCGCGTGACGACCGGGCGCGCGCCTCCTTCTCCGCTGGGTTAGTCTTATAGCATGACCTGGATGAACGGCCTGCGCGCCACTTTTGACCTTGAAACCACCGGTGTGGACGTTACCACCGCCCGCATCGTGACTGCTTCCCTGATTCTGCTGGATCCTCAGGGTAATGTGGTGCGCCGTGGCGAGTGGCTGGCTGACCCCGGCGTTGAGATTCCTGCCGGTGCCGCCGCCGTGCACGGTATTACGACCGAGTACGCACGTGAGCACGGTCGTCCCGCCCGCGAGGTCGTGTGGGAGCTTGCCGGCGCGATTGGTGCGCTAAACCTTGACGGCGTGCCGATTATTGCGTTCAATGCCGCCTACGATTTTTCGGTGCTGCACCACGAGATGCTGCGCCACAATATTGCCAACGGTGAGCTGCCGCCGGGTGTGGTGCTCGACCCGTACGTTCTGCATAAGCACGTGATTCCGCGTAAGCGCGGCAAGCGCACACTGGAGGTTCTCGCCGCCGAGTACGGTGTCTCCCTGGAGAATTCGCACACGTCCGCTGATGACGCCCTGGCAGCGGAGCGTCTGCTGGTGAAGCTCACCGAGCAGTTCCCCGAGGTCCTCAACGTGGATGCGCGCCAGCTTCATGAGCAGCAGGTTCAGTGGGCGGCGGAGCAGGCGGCAAGCTTCCAGGCGTGGTTGCGTACGCAACCGGGTAAGGAATCTGAGGTCATTGACGGCCGCTGGCCGGTGCGTCGCTAAACTCACCTCGGCTACCCAACTATCTCGCCTTTGCTGACAGGCTGACGCTATCGTCGGCTGGCCATCTCCCCTATGCTAAAAAGAGTATGCACAACGCATTGACAGAAATTAGCCCGGGAGCGCCCTCAATGGACCATCACCGCAACCCTTCACACGAACCCTACCCGGATACAAACACGCGTAGTATCTATCTGGGCTCTACCCGCCTGGCGCATGAGCATTTGGTGGCGCAGTCTCAGGTGGTGCTCCGCCTGGGTCGCATCCTGATGAAGTCGGGTGCGAGCGCCTACCGTATTAAGGCGTCGATGGCGCGTTTGGCGAAGGCTGTGGGGTTGAAGGAGCATCACGCGCAGGTGACCTTCACTGAGATTTCGACATCTTCGTACACGGACGGTAATTTCCGTACTGAGGTGGCTGAGCAACGCACGATGGGCATTAACGCTCATAAGCTTGACCAGTTGGGTAAGTTCATTTCTGAGCTTCCTGAAAAGATCACCCCTGCGGAGGCAAACGCTGAGCTGGACCGTATCGATTCGGCAAAGCCGCTATACACCCGTTGGATGCTGGCGTTGGCGTCGGCTGTGGCCTGTGCCGGGTTCGCCTTCTTGAACCGTGGCGGTCTGGTGGAGTGCTCGGTTGTGTTCTTGGCGGCGGGTGCTGGCCAGTATTTGCGTTCGACTCTGCTCAAGCGCGGGGTGAGCCATATGGCCACGTGGATGGCTTGTGGTTTCTTGGCGGCGAGTCTGTACATTGCGATTGTTAATGTGCTGGTTGCGGCAAGTTGGATTAGTCCGAACCATATGATTGGTTTTATCTCGTCGGTGCTGTTCTTGGTGCCGGGTTTCCCCATGGTGACGGGTATGCTCGACATTTCTCGTATGGACTTTTTGGCGGGTATTTCACGTCTGACGTATGTGGGTTTGTTGCTGATTAGTGCGTCGTTTGCGGTGTGGGTTTTGGGGTCGCTATTCCATTTGCCGCTGGATGCTCCGGCACCTCTTAATCTGCATCCTACCCTGTATTTGGTGTTGCAGGTGCTTTCCTCGGGTGTTGCGGCGGCTGGCTTTGCGATGCTTTTTGCCGCCTCTCCGGTGGCGTGCCTGTGGGGTGGTGTAATTGCTGCGGTGGCGAACCCCGCCCGTATTTACATGGTGGAGGCGGGTATGCCCGCACATATGGCGGCGACGATTGCCGTGTTTGGTGTGGGTATTTTGGCAGAGATTGTGGCGCCGCTGCATCATCGTAAGTACACACGTATTTCGCTGTCGGTTCCGGCGGTGGTGACGATGGTTCCGGGTGTTTCGTTCTATCGTTCCATGTCGCATTTTGCCAGCGGTGACATGTATTCGGCGACGACCGGTTTTGTGCAGTCTATGCTGATTTTCATGGCGTTGGGTATGGGCTTGGCGTTTGTGCGTCTGCTCTTTGATAAGAACTGGTTGTTTGATCAGGACACTCAGGTGCTGCACCGTCTGGATACTGACCGGCATATGCGTTAGTTTCTGAGTTTCTTCACCTATCTGTTACCTAATCTGCCGGTTGTGTTTTATCGTCACCTTTCGGTACGTTCAGGTGCTTGTCACCTGCGGTTCATCTGTAGCGCCTATGATGGTTAGGTACGGGACGTTAGTAGCGTACAGGCTCTGTCGCCCGGTGTGTATCGTCCCCTGTAATTCTTTAGTTCGCCGTCCCTGTTGAAAGGCACCGATACGATGACTTCTTCCTCTACCCACCCGCTACACCACGAAGCCAGCGAGAAGCTGTTTGAGCGTTCTCGCGCGGTAATTCCTGGCGGTGTAAATTCCCCGGTGCGTGCTTTCAATTCTGTGGGCGGCACCCCTGCGTTTGCGGCAAAGGCTAAGGGCGCCTACCTGTACGATGCGGACGGCAACGAGTACGTTGACCTGGTCTGCTCGTGGGGTCCGTCGATTCTGGGGCACGCGCATCCGCAGGTGGTTGAGGCGGTTCAGCAGGCGGCTGAGCGCGGCCTCTCCTTTGGCGCAGCAAGCGCGCCGGAGGCTGAGCTGGCTGAACTGGTGGTCAACCGTATTAACGCGGCAATTCCCGGTGCGATTGATCAGGTGCGTATGGTGTCCACCGGTACTGAGGCAACCATGACTGCGATTCGTCTGGCGCGTGGTGTGACCGGTCGCGACAAGGTTATTAAGTTCGCGGGCTGCTACCACGGTCACGTGGATGCGCTGCTTTCCGAGGCTGGTTCGGGTGTGGCTACCCTGGCGCTGCCGGGGTCTGCTGGCGTAACTGCCGCAACCGCCGCGGAGACCATCGTTCTGCCCTACAACAACCTGGACGCTGTGCGTGAGGCGTTCGCGAACCATGAGGGTCAGATTGCCGCAATTATTACTGAGGCGGCGCCCTGCAACATGGGTGTGGTGACCCCCGAGCCCGGTTTCAACCGTGGCCTGCACGAGATTGCTCACGCGAACGGTGCGCTCGTCATTTTTGATGAGGTGCTGACCGGTTTCCGTGTCTCTTCAGCTGGTTACTGGGGTTACGCGGCTCCCGAGGATGGCGGCTGGGTTCCCGATATTTTCACGTTCGGCAAGGTCATTGGTGGCGGTATGCCCATCGCGGCGCTGGCCGGTAAGCGTGAGGTCATGGAGCACCTGGCGCCGGTCGGCCCCGTCTACCAGGCTGGTACCCTCTCCGGTAACCCGCTGTCGGTTGCGGCGGGTATTACGACCCTGACCCTGGCTGATGCCGCCGTTTACGCGCACCTGGATTCGCGTAGCGCTCAGCTGCAGCAGGCTCTGACCGAGGCGTTCAACGCCACCGGTGTGGACCACTCCATCCAGAGCGCCGGTAACCTCTTCTCGGTGGCGTTTGGTACCTCCGAGGCGGGCGTGCACAACTACGCCGATATCAAGGCCTCGGCAACCAGCCGCTACAACGCGTTCTTCCACTCCATGCTCGAATCCGGAGTGTACCTGCCGCCGAGCGCATTCGAGGCATGGTTCGTTTCTGCCGCCCACAATGATGAGGCGATGGAACGTATCATCTCGGCTCTTCCGACTGCCGCCGCCGCTGCCGCATCCGCGTAAGGGTTTGCGAGAAGTAAGGAGGTGAGCCGCTCATGGATCTGAGCGCCTTGGGACTGCCCATGGAGCAGCTACGCGATGTGTGGCTGATCGCCTTCATGGTGTACTTGGGCTTGTGCCTGCTGGTAGATATCGCCTACCCGGTGCCCATCAAGAAGGAGAAGGCAGCCGACCTGTACCTTGAGGTGTCCGGTTTGCCCGTTGATGAGGCGCGCCGCGCCACTGCGGAACGTACCGCGATGGGTGCGCCGCTGAGCTTCTCCCGTAAGGGTAGCGCCACGAAGAAGGCGAAGAAGAAGCTGGATTCTATTAAGGGCGCTGGCGTGTTTAGCGGCTGGTTCCACGTGGTCATGTACCTGTGGGGCTGGATTGTGGCGGTCTCTATCTTCACCCTGTACTGGGATATCGTGTACGACGGCATTCTGTTGCCGGCGCTGATTCTGCCGTTCCTCATGGTGTACCTGGGGGCGCGCTGGGGTCGCCGCGGCTGGCGCGAAGCACGCGGTTACAGCAAGGACGACCGTGTGCTGGGCATGCCGCGCATCTACTCGGCGACGCTGGGTAAGCTGAGTGCACCGTTCCGTGTGCGCGGCACTGTGCCGGGTGTGGAGCCGATTCGTAACGATCGCACCGCCTACTGGGTGCTCAACGGTATTGCGTTCCTGCTCGCCTCTGTCTTCTTGATGTCCTTGGCGGGCTGGAGCATCGACGAGGATTTGGAAGCGATCTATATCGGTCACGCCTCCTGGTTCTTGGCGGCGGCGTACATTCCGCTGATCCTCGTGCTGCTGATGTACAACCGCGATTACGTGGTGTACAACCCGGATTCGTTCCAGGCTGGGCGGCTGTTCCTTCCGGCGAAGTCCCGCCCCTACTCTGAGGTTCGCGCGTTCCGTGTGTACCCGAAGAACCCGGACGCCATCAAGCTGAATCCGAAGGACGCGAGCCAGTGGAGGCTGGAGATTCTGCTTCCCAGCGGCCGCAAGCACGACTATGCGCTCAATGATCACCAAATTGATTGTTTGGTGGCGCAGATTGCGTTCAAGATTGAGCAGGAACGCTGGGCGCAGCTGGATTCACCGGCGGACCGTGAAATGTTAGCGAAGTACTTCGTGGACGGCCGCGTCATCTGTACGACCATGGGTTACAAGCCTGCCGGTAAGCATGCAGAAGAGGCGGCACGCCGCGCATCCTTCCAGAAGGCGCAATACAAATAAGCGGGCTACTCTTCACCGCTCTAATACCGCTCAGAAGCCACATACTGTTTGTACAGCATGTGGCTTCTCTGCATTAAATGAGGGAGGGGTTTAGGCGTCCAGCTCGCGCAGCCAGCGTGCCGCCTCCGTACCGTAGTAGGTCAAGATGACATCCGCACCGGCACGGTGAATCGAACGCAGCGACTCCAGCACCACAGCCTTACGGTCAATCCAGCCGTTCGCAGCGGCTGCCTCAATCATCGCGTACTCACCCGACACCTGATACGCCGCCACCGGCACCGGCGAAAACTCCGCCACCTCACGCACAATATCCAGGTAGCTACCGGCAGGCTTCACCATCACCATATCCGCGCCCTCCTCCAGGTCAGCGCGCACCTCCAGCAGCGACTCGCGGCGGTTCGCCGGATCCTGCTGATAGGTCTTACGGTCACCCGTGAAGCTGGACTCCACCGCATCACGGAACGGACCAAAGAACGCCGAAGCGTACTTCGCCGAATACGCCAGAATCGACACATCCTCAAAGCCAGCCTCGTCCAGGGCGGTGCGCATCGCCGCAATCTGGCCGTCCATCATGCCTGACGGGGACACCGTATGCGTACCCGCACGAGCCTGCGAAACCGCCATCTTGCAGTACAGCTCCACTGTCTGATCGTTATCCACCACGGGCGTGCCGTGGCCGTTATCAACCAGCACGCCGCAGTGGCCGTGGCTCGTGAACTCATCCAGGCAGGTATCAGCCATAACCACCAGGTCATCGCCGAACTCCTCCCGGCACACCGCAATCGCACGGTTCAGGATGCCCTGCGGATCCCAGGCGGTCGAACCGACCTCGTCCTTATCCTCATCGCGGGGAATGCCGAACAGGTCAATGCAGCGGATGCCTGCCTCATACGCCTCACGCACGGCGGGGATGATGCTCTCCAGGGTGTGCTGGTACTGACCGGGCATGGAACGAATCGGCTGCGGCTCGTCGATGCCGTCGCGAACGAAGAACACCTGAATCAGCTGCGCGGGGCGCAGGGTGGTCTCAGCGACGAGGGAGCGCATGGCTGCGGTAGTGCGCAGGCGGCGCGGGCGGCGGGTGAGGTTCATGATCTCTCCTGAAAAGTTCTTTCGAAATAATGTGAAGTCTTAGCTGAAGGATGCGCCTAAATCAGGGCTACGGCGGCGCGCGCCAAATCCTGCGGTAAGGGCGAATCGGCCTGCACATGGCGCAAGTTCAGAGCGCGGCATGCGGAGGCGGTACTCGCCCCAATCGCCACCACCGGCGGCACGGATTCGGGCGCTAGTCCGGATGGGCCGTCCAGCAGGGCGTGCAGGCGGGAGGGGGCGGTCACCACCAGCACATCCGGCGCGGGGGTATCCGGGTCTGGTGTGTCTACGGCATTCCCCTGTATGAGCACGCGGGCGGCGGAAAGGCTCAGCTCTCCGGGTGCCACCTGCTCGGCGGGCACCATGTCGTAGAGCACGCAGCGGCGGCTGTCCCAGCCCAGGTTCTTGAGGCCCTCGCGCAGGGTCGGGCGGGCGTTGAAGCCTTCCAGAACCAGCACGGCGGCATAAGCTGCAGGCTGTTCAAACTCCGCGAGCATACCGGCGGCGCTCTGCACCTGCGGCTGAAAATCTGTGCCCAGCCCCAGCTGGGTGTGCACAGCGCGGGCGGTTGCCGCGCCCACGCAGGCGATGCGCACTCCCCCACTCGCGCAGGCGCGGGCGAACTTATCGCCCCACAGCTCGGTGCAGGCGCGGACCGTGTTGGCACTCGTGAAGCTCACCCACGCGTACTGGCCGGAGGCGAGCGCCTCCAACACGGCTGCGTGTTCTTCGCCCGGCTCGACGGTGCGTGCCTGCTGCAGCGGGGCAAAGAGTACCCGGGGCTCCCCCAACCCGTTCTGTGCGCGCTCCTCGGCGAGGGCGCGTGCGAAGGCGGCGCCCTGCGCGGCGGAGCGGGTCAACAGAACCGTGCACGGGGCTTCAGCAGGCGGGGTGTCGCCTTGCCAGGATTCAGAACGCGAAGCAGACATGGCGTCTACTTCGCCTCCAGCCCGGCCAGGGCAGCGGCACCCATCTGCAGCAGGTCTTCTGCCACGCGCACGCCCAGACGTTCGGCGCCGGGCACATCCAGCTCAGCAGTTGCCGAGGTGTGACGCAGCATGTCGGTACCGTCCGGGGAGGCCACCACAACGTTGAGCACCAGGTCGCCCTCAACCACCTGCGCGTAGGCACCGATGGGGGCGGCGCAGCCGGCTTCGAGGCGGCGCAGCAGGGCACGCTCGGCGCTGACGGCGAGGCGGGTTTCGTAGTGGTTTGCGGCAAGCAGGGCATGGCCCAGGGCACGCACCGGGCGCGCCACCTCGGCGTCGGCCAGCGCGGCAGGGTCCGGGTTTTCGAACTCGCTTTCGCGCACTTCCAGGGCGAGCGCACCCTGACCGGGGGCGGGCAGCATGCGGGTGGGGTCCAGGTACTCGGTGATGAGATCTTCCTTGCCCAGGCGCTTCAGGCCGGAGACGGCAAGCACCACGGCGTCGCAGTCGCCGCTGCGTTCGGTGCCTACCCCGTGGTCGGCTCGTTCGGAGGTTTCAGCATTCTGGCGGAGTACGACCTGCTTGCCGGCGTGCTCTTCAAGGCCCTTCACGCGGCCGATGCGGGTGCCCACGTTACCGCGAATGTCCACGATTTCAAGGTCGTGTCGCAGCACACGTAGCTGGGCGGCACGGCGGGGTGAGCCGGTGCCCACGCGGGAGCCGGTGGGCAGGGTGTCGAGGGTCAGACCATCGCGTGCTACGAGGGCGTCGCGGGGGTCTTCTCGTTTGAGGGTTGCGGCGATGACCAGGCCGGGGCAGGGTGCGGAGGGCAGGTCTTTGAGGGAGTGTACTGCCATGTCCACGCGGTTTTCTTCGGAGGCGTTCTCGCCGTCGAGCAGACGCTGGCGCAGTGCCGCCGCGAATACGCCGGTGCCGCCGAGGGTTGCCAGGGGTCCGGTGAGTACGTCACCTTCAGTCTTGACGGTGCGCAGGGTGAAGTCCACGACCTCGGCATCTGCGGCGCTGTGGTGTGCCTGGTGTTCGGTGTAGAGGGAGGTAACGGTTTCAGCAGCAATACGGCTTTGGGTTAGGGCGAGAGCAGACCCGCGGGTGCCCAAGATGTACTCGTGATGGCTCATATCTCTCCTTATCGGTGATGTGTGTGATAGCCCGTAGGCACATGCGCTCCGACCCGCCCGCGCACCCTCTTCAGGGGCGTTGGGGCGAGCCGGAGCTACAGGGGTGGTGTTAGTGGGAGCAGCATCCGCCGGAGCCGCAGCCACCGGAGCGGCTGGCCGGTGCGTTCTCAGAAGTGCTGGGTGCAGTAGCGCTGTTATCAGCACCGGCTGCATACTCAGCAATGACTGGCTTCGGCTCACCGCGATCGGGCTTGCAGCAATCAGGTTCGCACTCGTCGAACCAGCCGTACTGACCGCTCGCGCTCGGGGCACAGACGCTCTCACGTTCGGGGCGTAGGTCGGCTGAAACGCCGTTCTCCACGCGCTCCTCAATCAGGCGGCGCAGCGACTCCACGTACGCCGGGTGCGTGCCGGGGGTGGGGGTGCGCACGGCGACCACGCCCAGGCGCTGGCAGGTGTCCAGCGCCTCGGTGTCCAAATCCCACTTGACTTCCATGTGGTCGGAGACGAATCCGAGGGGCACCAGCACGACGCCTTCCACGGGGGCTTCGCCGTCCTCCGCCGGGTTGGCGGGGGTGGGCAGCGCCTCCAGGGCGTCGTTGACGTCCGGCTCGAGCCACGGCATGGACGGCGGGCCGGAACGAGACTGGTACACCAGCTCCCACTCGACGTTCTGCAGAAGCTGGGGAGCCTCATCACGCACGAGCGATAGCACGGCACGAGCGACCTGCAGGTGCTTCTCTACGTAGGCGGAGCCGCCCTCATAGTTCACACCGCGCGGGCCTGCCTCATTCGCCGCGGAGGTCGGCACCGAGTGAGTGCAGAACATGATGCGCAGGCGCGGGTTCAGCGAACCGCTATCGCGTGCAGCAAGCTGCTCACGCACCGTGGCGAGCCCGTCCTTCAGCCCGTCAGCAAAAGCGCGGGAGAATCCGGGCACGTCAAAGAACTGACGGATCTTACCCACGTGCACGTGCCCTTCCAGACCGAGCTGCTCAATCGCCACACCGTAGTCTTCACGGTACTGGCGGCAGCTCGAGTAGCCGGGGTAGGCGCTGGTCGCCAGCACGAGCACGTTACGGTGACCGTTCTCGTAGGCTTCGGCGAGCACGTCCTTCACGTAGGGCTTCCAGTTGCGGTTCGCCCAGGTGATTGGGATGTGCGGGCCGCGCTCGGCGAGTGCCTGCTGCAGTGCGGCGAGCAGGGCACGGTTCTGCTCGTTAATGGGCGAGACGCCGCCGTTGGCGCGGTAGTGGGTGGCGACCTCTTCGAGGCGCTCATCTGGGATGCCGCGGCCAGCGGTTACGTTGCGTAGGAACGGGATGACGTCCTCCTGCCCCTCGGGTCCGCCGAAGGAGGAGAGAATCACCAGGTCGTAGGGGCGTGCCTCTTCAGCACGTTCACGGGTGATACTGCGTTCGCTTCGGTAATCACCGAGGGTCTGCTCATTGAGTGCAGCGGGGCCGTTGGAGGCGGTGTTCGCCGGGTCGGTGTGGTTGGGTACCACGTCGTCCGGCAAGAGCGTGCCGTTGAGGGTTACGCCGCCGTTTGGCTGATGGCTCACGCCAGGACCTCAGCTACTTCGTCTGCGCCGATGCGGCGGCCGGTGTAGAAGGGGGTTTCCTCGCGCACATGCAGGCGTGCTTCGGTATTGCGGAAGTGGCGCATCATGTCGACCAGGTCGACCAGTTCGGGTGCTTCAAGGGCGAGGACCCATTCGTAGTCGTTCATGCCGAAGGTTGCGACGGTGTTTGCCAGTATCTGCGGGAAGTCGATTGCCTTCATGCCGTGGTTCTTGAGCATTTCTGCACGGCGTTCGGGGTTCATGTAGTACCAGTCGTAGGAGCGTACGAAGGGGTAGACGCAGACCCATGCTTCGGGTGCCTTGCCGCGCGCGTATGCGGGGGCGTGGTTGCGGGTGAATTCTGCTTCGCGGTGTACGCCCATGGTGGACCAGACGATGGTGGTACCGGTGAAGAGTGCAGTGCGGCGAATCTTGCGGACTGCTGCCTGCAGCTTTTCGGGGTTCTGGCCGTGGGTCCAGATCATGATGTCTGCGTTGTCGCGCATTGCGGAGACGTCGTAGATGCCGCGCAGGGTCACGCCCTCGGCTGCGAGCTGTTCGGTGAGCTGCTCGAATTCTGCGCGGGCTTCGTCGGTGTTAGCTTCTGCGGGGCGTGCGCCGGAGCGTGCGAAGACGGTGTAGAGGGCGTAGTGCAGGGTTTCGCCTTCTTCGCGGCCGCGGCGGTTCTCGTCAGCTGCGGAATGCTGGACTGCGTAGCCCTTGGGTGCGCCGCCGTAGCCGTGGCCGGAGTGGCTGTAGCTGCCGTGTGCACCGTGTGCACCGCTGTGGCCATGTGCTGCGTGGTCGTGAGACATTGTGTGTTCCTTTCTTCAGCGAGGGTTCGCTGTCTTAGAGGCGCAGCTTCCGTAGCCGCGCGTTTTCTCAAATTATGGTTTATGGTGCGCTGCGTATTACCGGTTATTGAGTGTCGGCAGCGTTGGGGGCGGTGACGCCTTCCCAGTCTTGTGCGGCGTGATAGATGAGGCGGTCCATCTGCTCGTAGGTGTCTTTGACGGTGAGGACTAGGCCGGAACCTGCGGCCCAGGAGCCAACGGTGCTGAGGGTTCCGAGTTCGCTGGCGCGTTCGCGGAATTCTTTGACTCGTTCGCGGTGGCCGGGAGTGGAGGCGGGCAGTACGCCGCGCCACCGTACAACGTCCGCGTCGACGAGGTTGCTGTGGGTGAGGGATACATCCATCATGCGGCTTGCATCACGCAGGGCGAGGGTGATGAGCTGCTCGTCGGCGAGTGCCACTTCAGAGAAGCGGGAGTCTTCGCCACCGCGGCCGTAGGAGAGGCGCACAACGTGGCGGCCGGGTTCTGCTGCGTCGGCGACCCACTGCCATTTGGCGGTGGCGTGGGTGAGGGCTTTGGCCCGGACGGCGGTTGCTTCTTCGGAGACGAGCAGGCCGGTACCGCGCGGGTGCT
Source organism: Rothia similimucilaginosa (assembly GCF_029850875.1). GTDB lineage: Bacteria > Actinomycetota > Actinomycetes > Actinomycetales > Micrococcaceae > Rothia. The sequence continues at coordinate 89,509 of NZ_JAOVAM010000009.1, forward strand.
TGTTCAGGTCGGGGGCATCGGCGACAAGGGTGACGAGGGCGACTTCGGGGCCGGGCTCCAGGGCGGGTAGCGCCGTGGAGACATGCGGGCCGATAAGTCGGGCTACGGTCGGGCCATCAGTTGCGACTACCAGGTAGTCGGCGTAGAGGGGGGTGTTTTCGCCGTCGGTGGTGTGGCGCTGAATGATGAACCATTGGCCGGTGGATTCGTCGCGGTCTACGGCGATGACGTCGAATCCGGTGACGATGCGTACACCGGCTTCGTAGAGTTCCTCGACGAGACGTTCAGAGAGCTGGTTCATACCGCCGATAATGCCTGCTACCTGAGAGCCTGCAGGTGCTGCGGAGCGGAAGGCTGCCGCTGCTGCGGCAAGGGAGCGGTGCTTGCGCAGTGCCGCGCGCAGCCCGGGGATAGTGGCGTCCACGTCGAGCTTGTCGGGGTGGGTGGAGTACACGCCGGAGACGACGGGGGCGACCAGGTTGTCCAGGACCTTCTGACCCATGCGGATACGTACGAGCTCACCGAGAGTCTTTGCGTTTTCACCGGCGGAGATGGGTAGGAATTTGTCTACCTGGGCGCGGCGCAGGCCTTTCTTGCCGATGACGGGAATCAGTGATTTGTCGTTGACGTTGCCGGGGATACCCATGATGCCGGTGCTGGGGGTGCGGCGGGCGCCTTGCGGCAGGTATAGCCAGGAACCGTAGGAGTTGGGGGTGACAATCTGGTCACCCAGGCCGAGTTCTTTAACGAGGTCGCTGACGATGGGGCTGCGGGTTGCGAAGGATTCGGCGCCGGAGTCTAGGAGCAGGCCGCCAACTTCGTGGGCTCCGACAGCGCCGCCGAGGTGGTGCCGTTGTTCGAGCAGGGTGACGCGCATGCCGGCTGCGGCGAGGCGGCGTGCTGAGATGAGGCCGGAGGGGCCGCCACCGATAACGATGGCGGTGGGCACCTTCTCGTTACGGGTGAAAGTTCGTGCGGTCTGGGGCGCAGTGGAGGAGCTGGCCTGTGCGGTCCGGTTTGGTGCCTGGTTGGTGTGCTGGCCCATGGTGGTTCTCCTTCGGTCTGTCAGCGGGTCTGCCCTGTGGCGTTGGCGTTATCAGCGGGTGCGGTGGCTGGGGCGGTGTCTCGCAGCGCTGATATGTGTTAGCCCCGCGGGTCCGCTGCTTTAGCTTGCCGTTTTCTCGTGGATGTACGCCACGAGGTCGGTGAGCACCTGCGGGTCGGTAGTCGGGGGTACGCCGTGGCCAAGGTTGACCACGTGCGAGGGGGCGGCGTTGCCTTCGGCGAGCACTTCGTCTACGTGTGCGTAGAGGTTTTCGCTACCTGCGGCAAGCAGTGCCGGATCGATGTTGCCCTGCAGAGGTACGGCGCCGTTGAGCAGGGTGTTCGCTGCCGATAGCGGCAGGCGGTAGTCTACACCGATGACGTCTGCACCGGCTTCGTGCATGGCGGGCAGCAGTGCGGTGGTGCCGGTGCCGAAGTGGATGCGCGGCACACCGTATTCACGCACCATGTCGAGGGCGGTTGCGGAGTGTGCCTGCACGTAGCGGCGGTAGTCATTTTCACCGAGGGAGCCTGCCCAGGAGTCGAAGAGCTGCACGGCGGAGGCACCCGCCTCGATCTGGGCGCGCAGGAACTGGCCTGCGGTACGCGATGCCCAGGCGGCGAGTTCATGCCAGGCAGCGGGGTCGGCGTGCATCATGGTGCGCGGGTGCAGGTGGTCGCGGGAGGGGCCGCCTTCGACCATGTAGGCGGCAACGGTGAAGGGGGCTCCGGCGAAGCCAATGAGCGGGGTGTCGCCGAGCATTTCTACGGTGGCGGCTACGGCTTCGCGGATGGGGTCGAGGTCGCTGTCTTTGAGTTCGGGCAGGGCGCGCACCTCGTCGAGGGTGCGTACGGGCTGGTCGAGTACGGGGCCCCTGCCGGGCACGATATCGACGTTGACACCCGCGAGCTTCATGGGGATGACGATGTCGGAGAAGAAGATGCCGGCGTCGACCTTGTGGCGGCGGACGGGCTGCACGGTGATTTCTGCAGCAAGGTCGGGGGTGAGGCATGCGTCCAACATGGGGATGCCTTCGCGTACTTCACGGTATTCGGGCAGGGACCGGCCTGCCTGACGCATGAACCAGACGGGTCGGTGACTGGAGGGGCGGCCGGTGAGGGCGCGGAGCATGGGCGAGTCGGCGGTGGTGCCTGCGCGCAGGGGGTGGTTGGCGGGTAGGTGTGCGAGCTGTTCGTCGGTGAGCAGGGGTCGCTGGGCGTCGGTGGGGTGTGCGGGCAGAGCGGGTGCCTGTGCGGCAGCCGATGCGGGGCCCTTTTCCGATGCAGGAGTTGTGTGCTGGTTTTCGCTCATAGTGTCTAGTGTGACAGGTTTATGCGGGTGTTTTTGCGACACTATGTCATGGCGACTCTTACCTAATGGTAGCTTTCTTAGTGGTGAGGAAAACCTTAGTTTGTGTCTATTCATCGTACTCAGTTCCCCGACCGTGCAGATACTCTTGACCCCTACGATGGTGGAACTTAGGTTCTGTAAGCTTTACAGGGGCTTAGCCGGCGTGGTTATGATTAGTCTCTAGTGAGTACTTATGCATTTGTGGCATCGCACCACACCGTTGATTTGACCACCGTCGCTGCGTTGAGCGCCGGTGCTTCCGGCGTACCCGATGTTCTGGCGGGCGAGATGACGCGCCAGCTGGGTGTCAAGGGTGCAGTCGTTCTTGCCACCTGTAACCGTCTTGAAATGTATGTTCAACTACATGTGTCCGCCCATGTCACCATGGTTCGTGAGCTGATTGTCGACTCTATTGCGCACACCTCCGGGCTAGACAAAGAACTGGTTAATTCCAGCTTCGACGTGTACGCCGATGATGAGGCTACACGCCACCTGCTGACGGTCGCCTCCGGCTTAGAATCTGCTGTGGTTGGCGAGCGTGAAATCACCGGTCAGGTGCGCCGCGCCCTGGCTGTTGCTCAGGCGAAAGCGCAAGAGGACGGCGTGCCCCTTCCCGGTGAGCTGGTTCAGCTATTTGAACACGCGGCGCATACCGCTCGTCAGGTGGGTCAGCATACGGCTCTTGGTGCTCAGGGCCGCTCCATTGTATCTGTTGCCCTCGATCTTGCGGATGAGGTTGCCGAGAAGGATTGGTCGACCCGCCGCGCCCTGATTTTTGGTACGGGTGCTTACGCCGGCGCGACCATTGCGGCTCTGCGCGACCGTGGCTGCACCGACATTTGGGTCAATTCCCGTTCGGGCCGTGCCGCCGAGTTCGCAGCAAAACGCGAGGTTTCTGCGGTGCCGGTGGACGGCATGGAGCAGGCCATGGCTTCTGCCGACGTCATTATTGGTTGCTCCGGCGGCTCTGATCCGTTGCTTCCCGAACAGATTCCGGGCGGTCACCACACGATCCTCGACCTGGCACTTTCGCGTGACTTTGATCCCTCGGTTGCTGACCTGCCGAACGTTGAGCTGATTACCCTCGAATCGGTGCGCCTTGCCGCGCCCGAGGAAACCGAGGAATCCGTGGCGACGGCTACGCGCATCGTGGAATCTGAGCTGGCGGCGTTCCTGTCTCGTCAGCGTTCCCGCACGATTGATTCCGCGATTGTTGCGCTGCGCTCGCACACTATGGATGTGTTGGATTCCGAGCTGGAGAAGGTGCGTAGCCAGTTTGGTTGCGGTGCGGCGACGGAGCAGCTTGAGCTGGCGATGCGTCGCATGGTGAAGTCCCTGCTGCACACCCCGACAGTGCGCGCCAAGAAACTTGCGGCGGAGGGCCGCACGGAGGATTACGTACAGGCACTGGAGACTCTCTACGGTATTCAGGTGGAGGACTCTTAAGAGCCTCTCCCCTGCTCTTGCTGGCATTCTTCGCATACCCAAACCCGTTTTCGCACAGGTTTTGTGTGGGTTTTCGCGCACTTTTTCACGCATCCGGTGGCGAGTATTTTATTAGCCCCCGGCGAAGTACCGCCCGTTCACGGTGCCGATGGGCGCATTCACGCTAGAGTAGATGCTAGATAAGACAGTTCCCATACCCGGCGCGCGTTTGGCGGCGCCGGACTATTCTGCGAGGAGACTCATGGAAATCAAGATTGGCGTTCGCCACATCGCCCGCGAAATCGTTGTTGAGACCACCGAATCCAAGGACGTTATCACCGAGAAGGTCGCAAAGGCAATTGAGGACGGCTCCCTGTTGCAGATCACTGACGATAAGGGCAATACCACCCTGATTTCTGGCACTCAAATTGGCTACGTTGAGCTGGGTTCCGACGCGAAGCGTCACGTTGGTTTCGGTATCAGCGCCTAATTACTTCGGTAGCAATTTCCCCTTTAGCTTTAGCTCTCCCCCGCATCCGTCATGATGCGTAACCGCGCTTTATGCGCTGTGTGCGTGCGCTTTATGCGCCGTAAGGTTACGCCGTGCCGGATGCGGGGATTTGTGTTTTAAGCCGCCCACACAAAAACCTCGCGACACCCGGTTTTGGGGCGGTATATCGCCCATCACGGGCGCACGCCACAACCGCTTGGGGGTGCACCAGAAGCAAATCCGGGTTAATATTGAGGGGTTAAGTGAATGACCGGTCGTACCCCTTTCAAGACCCCGAGGCTGCACCGCCTTCTCATCATGAATGAACCATGCGTGCAGGCGGCGTCTCGGCAAGAATTTCCCGTGTAAGAATTTCCCGCGGCCGGCTTTCGACGCCCGCCCGTCACCGCCTCCACCGTTGGGGCGCTGGCTGGTACACCCCAATTCGGGGAGAAACACACCCCGAACAGGGGTAGAAAGATACGGTCCAGTGACTGAAACGAACACGCAGGAAACCACTCAGACTGCAAAGTCCTTCGCCGACTTCGGCGTTCGCCAGGATATTAGCGACGCCCTCGCGGCGGTTGGCATTACCTCCCCCTTCCCCATCCAGGAGCTGACTCTTCCCGTGGCTCTGTCTGGCCAGGACATCATTGGTCAGGCGAAGACCGGTACCGGTAAGACCCTCGGCTTCGGTCTGCCCACCATTCAGCGTGTGGTCGGCCGCGACGATGAGGGTTGGGATGATTTGGAGTACCCCGGCGCACCTCAGGCGCTGATTCTGGTTCCGACCCGTGAGCTTGCTATTCAGGTGGGTGAGGATCTGGCGATTGCTGCGAAGCTGCGCAACGCCCGCATCGCTACCCTGTACGGTGGTGTGCCGATTGAGCCTCAGGCTGAGTTGCTGCGCCGCGGCCTGGAGGTTGCAGTAGGCACCCCCGGTCGCATTATCGACCTGTACCAGCAGGGCTTCCTGAACCTGAAGCAGGTCAAGATTGTGGTCCTCGATGAGGCTGACGAAATGCTGGATTTGGGTTTCCAGCCGTCGGTTGAGAAGATTCTCAGCTACCTGCCCGAGGACCGCCAGAGTATGCTGTTCTCCGCAACCATGCCCGGCCCGGTCATTGCGATGGCACGCCAGTACATGACCAAGCCCATGCGTATTAGTGCCGCTAGCCCCGAGGACGCATCGAAGACTAAGGCATCGATCCGCCAGGTCGTCTACCGTGCACATCACCTGGATAAGGACGAGATGATTGGCCGCATTCTGCGCGCTACCGGTCGCGGCCGCACCGTCATCTTCACCAAGACCAAGCGTGATGCTGCCCGCGTGGCGGAGGAGCTGGTGCACCGTGGCTTCGCTGCCGCGCCTCTGCACGGTGACCTGAACCAGGTTGCGCGTGAGCAGGCGCTGAAGGCGTTCCGTTCCGGCAAGGTCGATATTCTGGTCGCGACCGACGTGGCGGCTCGCGGTATTGACGTTGAAGATGTGACCCACGTGATTAACCACCGCGTGCCCGAGGATGAGAAGACTTACCTGCACCGTACCGGCCGTACCGGCCGTGCGGGCAATGAGGGTACCGCCGTGACCCTGGTGGACTGGGATGACCTGCCGCGCTGGAAGGTCATTAACGACGCCCTGGAGCTGGGCGTTCCTGAGCCTGTAGAAACCTACTCTTCCTCTGAGCACCTGTTCTACGACCTGAACATTCCGGCTGGCACCAAGGGCCGTCTGCCGCGCGAGGAGCGTGTGGCTGAGGGGATGGGCGAGGAGTTCTTTGAGAGCGCCCGTGATTCTCGTGATGGCCGCCCGGCTCGTTCTCGCGGAGGTCGTGATGGTGGCCGTTCTGGCGGTCGTGACGGTGAGGGCCGTGGCAAGCGCCGTAGCCGTTCCGAAGGCCGCAAGCGCACTGAGCGTACCGAGCATTCTTCTGAGCGTTCTGAGCGTGCGCCTCGTAAGCGTCGCCGTACCCGCCGTGTTGAGGGTCAGCCGCTGGAGGGTGAGGGTCGCCGCACCCGCCACCGCTCTGAAGGCTCGCGTGCTAAAGGTTCTCGTGCTGGGGACTCCGGTCCTGAGAGTTCTCGCAGTAAGGGCCGTGGCGCTGACCGTGCTGGTTCTGAAGGCTAGGGCCGGGGTTGGGTATTTCAGCATCCCCGGCACCTGCCGCGCCCTCCTCTACCGCTAAGACGCACCCCGCGGATTCGGCTGTTTTCGATCCGCAGGGCCCGTCGCTGCTAGTGCAGGCAGATAACCTAGGGTATCTGCGTGACCTGCCCGATGGTGCGTTCACCGTGATTTACATTGACCCGCCGTTCAATACGGGTAAGAAGCAAACGCGCCGCACTTTGAGCGCGGAGGCTTCTGAGAAGGGTGACCGCACCGGCTTTAAGGGCAAGAGCTATTCGAGCACCCTGCAGACTCTGGCGAGCTATAACGACTCGTTCGAGGATTATTGGGCATTCCTAGCACCGCGTATTGAGCAGGCGCATCGTCTGCTTGCGCAGGACGGCACCTTGTACCTGCATCTGGATTGGCGTGAGGTTCATTATGTGAAGATTATGTGCGACATGATTTTTGGTCGGGAGAACTTCATTAATGAGCTGATTTGGGCTTATGACTACGGTGCGAAGTCTACGCGCCGCTGGCCGACGAAGCACGACAATATTTTGGTGTACGCGAAGGATTACCGCAGCTATTACTTCAATACTGCGGAGGTTGATCGTGAACCGTATATGGCTCCCGGTTTGGTGACTGAGGAGAAGGCTTCTCGCGGTAAGCTCCCTACGGATGTGTGGTGGCATACTATTGTGTCGCCGACGGGTAAGGAGAAGACGGGGTATCCCACGCAGAAGCCTACGGGTTTGTTACGTCGTATGATTGCGGCGAGTTCCCGTCCGGGTGATTGGGTGTTGGATTTCTTCGCTGGTTCTGGTTCTACAGGTGCGGCGGCGGCTCAGTTGGGCCGTAAGTTCGTGTGTGTGGATCAGAATCCGCCGGCTATTGAGGTGATGGCTAAGCGCCTGGGTGTCGATCCGGTGTCGTTCGCTGAGTATCGCGGTGTGCCGCGTGGGGCGAGTGTGTTGTTCACGCCGAAGCGTACGGTGGGTGTTCGTGGCGGTACGAGTCGTGATGCGTTGACGGCGGCGAGCCGTCATGCGCTAAAGGCTGTGTTGGATACGCTCACCGAGACTACGCAGCCGGTTGAGGGTGCGTCGTGCCGGTTTGTGCGTCACCGGTCGATGGATGCGGTGGATAAGAAGATGCGTATTGATGGTCGTGATGAGTTACGTCGTCAGCGTCAGCATCAGGCGCGGGCTAAGGCTCGTGCGGCGCGGGCTCAGCGGGATGCGGTTGCTGCGGGTGCGGTGTTGCAACATCATGCCTCACGTGAGAGCGTCTAGGCTGTCTTTTCTGCGTATTCGTGAGAGCACGTGTTAAGAGTGTGGGGGGGGGGGGGTGTGTTTTGAAACCCCCCCCCCCCAATAACCCGGCGCATGGGGTTTAAAACCGCGGGTCC